>CP089984.1:1434000-2151000 GCA_037157815.1 Sorangiineae bacterium MSr11954 | reverse complement strand
CGCGTACGCCTTGCGCCAGATGCCCGAGCGCTGAAAGCACCGATTCGGATCGTTGCACGATCCGTCGGCCACCACCACCCGCTTGGCCCCGGCGTCGTAAGCTTGCTGCACCACCGCCGCGACCACGTCGGGGTTGGTGTTGGCCGCGTGCACGGGCATGCGATCCCAGCCGATGTTCGGCTTCACCACCACGATGTCGCCCCGGCTGATGAAGCGCCCCATGCCGCCCAGCGCATCGAGCGCATTTCGAACCAGCTGCGCAGGGGTGAGCGGCGGCTCGCCCGCCGTCTTGGCCAGCGGTGAGCGGGCGATCGCCAGCTCGGCAAACTGCGTCTCCTTGCGGAGCGACGCGATGCGGAAGTCGCGGACCTGACGGGCGCCCTCCGCGCTGCCGACGCCGAAGCCTCCCTTGTCCCACACCGCGCGCCCGATGGCGGCCGAGCCCGCAAGCACCCCGAGGGCCGCGCCCGCGCGCACGAGCATTTCGCGGCGGGACGGCTGTCCTCCGGCCGAAGCACGCGGATCGGGCGCTCCGGCTCGGGGGCCGGCGTCCTTTGCGCGCTCGGGGGCGGGCTTGACTTCCGACTTCGGTTTCACGCCTTTCTCTTAGCGCCTTTTTTACGGTCGCGGCAACTTGTGGCGCGATCGCGTGCGGCGCCCGCACGATACCGCACCGGGGCGTGCTCGACGGCGGCGCGCCAGGGCGCCGCGACGCATGAACTTGTCGTGCAGCGCATGGGCCGGTTAGGCTCGGGCCGCTCATGGTCGACCGGGCCACGCGTCGAATCCTCGAAGGCCCCCTCGCCAAGGAGGTCGCGCGCTTTGGCATTCCGCTGGCGCTGGGCATGGCGCTGCAAACGACCTTCAATTTGGTCGACGCCTACATGGTGGCGCAGCTACCGCGCGAGGAGGTGGGCTCCGCCATCGGCGCCCTCGGCATCTGCGATCAGGTCGCCGCCCTCGGCACCATTTTGAGCTACGGGGTCTCCACCGCCACGAGCTCCATCATTTCGAACCGGGTGGGCTCGGGCGATACGCAGGGCGTTCAGAAGGCGGCGTGGCAGTCGATCCTCATCGTGACCGCGCTGGGCGTGCTCTTTGGGTTTCTGGGCATCGCGTTCGCGGGGACCATCGTCCGCGACATCATCGGCGCCAAAGGCGGCGTGGCCATCTTCGCGACGCGTTACCTGCGCGTGGTGGTGGGCGGCAGCTTTACGATTTTTCTGCTGCTGCAGCTGGCGAGCATCCAGCGGGCGCTCGGCTCGGCCAAGACCCCCGTGTCGCTGATGCTGGCGGGCAACGTCCTCAACGTCGTCCTCGCCATTCTGATGATCTTCGGCGAGGGTCCCTCCCCGGCCGCCTTCGCATGGGCGGCGCCGCTGGCCAAAGCCCTCCACATCCCGCGCATGGGCATGATCGGCGCCGCGTGGGCCACGATCATCGCGCGCGGGCTGGTGCTGGTGCCGAACGTCATCATCTTGGCGCGGCGCTTCGAGGTGGTCATCCCCAAGCGCGGCGCGCGCGGTCTCGATCGGGAAGAGATCGCCCGCATCCTCGGGGTGGCCTGGCCGTCCAGCGCGCAGATGGTGATCCGCATCGCGGCCATGCTGCTCGTGAACTCCCTGGTCGCTCGGTTCTTCACCAGCGAAGACGATCAGGTGGCGACCACGGGGCTCGGCCTGGTCTTCCGCGTGGACACCATGGCGCTGTTCATCGCCATGGGCTGGGGCAGCGCCGCGCAGACGTTCGTGGGGCAAAACATGGGCGCCTCGCAGGAGGCGCGCGCCAGCTACAGCGGCTGGCTCACCGCCATCTACGACGGCATCACCAATGTCGGGCTCATCGCGCTTCTGCTGCTGCACGGGGAGACCATCCTGCGCTTCTTCGACGACGACCCCGCGCCCGTCGCCGTCGCCATGCACTATTTGAGCATCGTCACGCCCACCTACATCGGCCTGGGGGTCGGCATCGTGCTCGGCAACGCCATGGCGGGCGCCGGCGCGACCCGCACCTCCATGTGGATCGACGTGGCCGTCATCTTGGGGCTGCAAACCCCGCTCTCCATCCTCGCCGTGGCCGTCTTCGATGCCTCGCTCGAGACGCTGTTCCGCTGCGTGGGCGCGACCAACGTGGTCAGCGCCCTCGTCTACGCCGTCGTCTACGGCCGCGGCAAGTGGCGCCGCGCCGTCGCGGCGCGGATTGCATGATACGCTCCCCGCGATGGTCGTTGTGACGTACGACAAGCTCCCGCCGCTGACGATTGGACCCCATGAGCGCGTGTTCGTGCTGACCGGCGCGGGCATCAGCGCCGAGAGCGGCATCTCGACCTTCCGAGACAAGGACGGGCTCTGGGAGCGCCATCGCATCGAGGACGTGGCCTCGCCCGGGGGATGGCACGCCGACGCCGGCGTCGTGTGGCGCTTCTACTCCGAGCGGCGCGCGCAAGCGGAGACGGTGCTCCCCAACGCCGCGCACGTGGCCTTGGCGGAGCTCGAACAGCGGCTCGAAAACCGGCTCTTTCTCTGCACGCAAAACGTCGATCCGCTGCACGAGCGCGCGGGCTCGCGGCGCGTTTTGCACATGCACGGAGAGCTGTTCAAGACCCGCTGCGAGAACGCGTACTGCTCCACGTCGCCGCGCGAGGACCACGGCGTGTACATGACCAAGGAGGAGATCCCGCGCTGCGGAGAGTGCGACGCGCGGCTGCGTCCGCACATCTGCTGGTTCGGCGAGATGCCCTTCGACATGGATCGCATCGCCCGCGAGCTCGCCCGATGCGACTGGTTCATCACCATCGGAAGCTCCGGGGCCGTCTATCCGGCGGCTGGGTTCGTCGAGGAGGTGCGCTCCCACGGTCGCGCCCGAAAAATTTACGTGGGGCCCGAGCGGCCGGACAACGCGGCACACTTCGATGAGTGCCGGTTGGGCAGAGCTGGTGAGGTGGTTCCGGTTCTCTTCTCCGTGTAATCACCTCCAAAAAAGCCGTCCCCTCTTGAAAAATGCACGTGCCTGAGCCATTGGACATGGGCCCCATGTCCATGAAGCGATCCAAGCCGCGCTCGAGCGGCAAGAGCCAAGACTCACAGTCCGAAGACGGCGATTACTTCGCCAAGCCCAAGGCACCGGAAAAGAGCTGGGAGGAGCTCACTGGCAACAAGCCCGACGATGCGTTCACCCCGTATGCGCTCACGTCCCGGTTCGACAAAGGGCAGCTGGTGACCCACCCCAAGTTCGGCAAGGGAGTCGTCACCTTCGTCGAAGCGAATCGGGTCGAGATCCTCTTCCAAGACGGCACGAAGAAGCTCGGCCACGGCGCGAGCTGACGCGGGCCTGCCCGGGCTTCGCGACGGCGAGCCTCGCGGGCTCCGCGACTGCGCGCGCGCTCTCCCGACGAGCTCTCGACGAGCTCCGAACAAGAGAGCATTCGCTCGCTATCGGCCGTGACCGGGTCCGAGGATGTCTTCCATTTTGCGGACGGCGTCGAACTCGTGAACGTGCGGCGGGTGATGGCACGATAGGCAGCTCTCGGGCTTCGGACGCGGGATGGGCACCTTCACCTTGGAGGGGGCCGCTGCGTGCTTGGAGCCGGGTCCGTGGCACACCTCGCACTGCACGTCTTTGAGGTTCTCCACGTGGGTGACGGTGCTGCCGCTGGGCATGTCGTAGCCGGTGACGTGGCAGCTGACGCAGTCGAGGTTGTACTCCTTGAACTGGTTCGAGAGCGTGGCGTACGCGTGCGCGTGTGCCGTCTTGTCCCAGACCTTGCGCGCGTCGTCGTGGCAGGTGGTGCACGTCTCCACGCCCGCGTAGGAGGCCTCCCCTTTGGCCGCGGCTTTGGGCTTCTTGTCGGCGAACGCCTTCTTGTTCGCCTCGTTCACTTGTTTGTAATATGCAAGCAAACGCGCGCTGACGGCGTTGTCCTTGCCGAGCGAGTCGCGCATCTCTTGGACGCGGTAGCGGAAGAAGCTCCCCTTGGCGGGCGTGGGCGCCTTGTCGAGCTCCGCGCGCTCCTTCTCGAGCACGGCGAGATCGGCGCGGCGGGCCTCGATGTCGGCCTTCGACACCTTGGGATCGCCCTCCCATTGCGCGATCTTGCCGCGCATCTCGTCGATGCGGCGCATGACGTCGGCGCGCTTGCGCGCCAGATCGAGCCCGGTGCCGTCGGCGAACGCGTAGGAGCCATCGCGCACGTAGAGGTCGAGCGCCGCCGCGGTGGTGAGGTGGTTGCCCGTCTCGGCGATGAGCACATTTCCAATGCGCTCGGGCGGCGGGGTCTCCGAGTTGGCGTCGCCCGAGCCGCCGGGGGAGCCGACGACGATGGCCGTCAGATCGGGCACGGCATCGGCGATGCGCTTGGCCTCGCCGCGACCCACGGCCGCGAGGACCACGAGGACGCGAGCGCCTTGCGCCCGCAAGGTGGCCACATCGGCCTTCACCGCGTCGATGGGCGAGGCCACGTCCAGCCCCGCGGGCGCGCCGCCCTCCGCGCGATCGGGGGACGTCACGCCGATCAAGCCGAGCTTCACCCCGTTGATCTCGCGCATCTGAGGACCGCGCCACGCGGGCAGCACGCCTTGGCCGGCCACGTTGGCCATCAGGAGCGAGCCTTTGCTCTCCGTGCGAAATCGCTCGAGCTCGGGGAGGCCCGCCACGAAGTCATTTTTGCCCGGCGTAAAGCCCGCGAGCCCGAGATCGGCCAGGCAAGAGGCGATGGTGGAGGCCTTGGCCACATCTTGTGCGCGTTTGTCGTCTTTCAGAATTGGATCAAGAAAAAATAGCGGACCAGCCGACACCAAGACATTTGCTGGAGCCTTCGATTTTTCCGAGGTGACCCATGCTGCAAAGTGATCCATCCCTCCGAGCTGATCTTTCACGCACCCACACGGTTCGAGTGCGCCGGCGAGATCGGACACGATATAGATACGAAGCGTGGGTGACGCCGGCTCGTCGTGGGGTGA
Source organism: Sorangiineae bacterium MSr11954 (assembly GCA_037157815.1). Lineage (NCBI taxonomy): Bacteria > Pseudomonadati > Myxococcota > Myxococcia > Myxococcales > Pendulisporaceae > Pendulispora > Pendulispora albinea. The sequence continues at coordinate 2,146,042 of CP089984.1, read as the reverse complement.
CATGGCCGTTCCGCTCGTCGTCCCACGACAGCCTTCGCAGGCGGCAACCCCTCCGAAGGAGACGGCCATCATAGGCAGCAGCCCCCGAAGGAGCGACCGGACGAACGTGGAAGCGAGGACGTTTGGGAAAGTCGGGCGCGGCACGCCACGCGCCTCCGCAGTGGAAGTCGGACGCGGCACGCCGCGCGCCGTGCGGCCCCTAGCAGCAAGAAGGGAAGAGAAAATAGGTTTCATTTGTGAACGTGAGGGCGAAAGGTAGTCTATCCATCGTGCAAGGCGAGAGTGTGCCCAAACGAGGGGTGCCCCAGCCCATTCGAGGAGGCCCGATCAAATTTGGCCGATACCTCCTGGAGGCTCGCATTGCCGTGGGTGGAACGGCGGAAGTGTATCTGGCGCGGCCCCTCCCGCCGGAGGACGAGGCCGGCACCAAAGACGCCGGAGTCGTCCACGTCGCCGCCACCGAAGCCCCGCGCCTGATCATCAAGCGACTCCTACCGCATTTTTTGATCGATCCGGAGGGCCGCACCATGTTCGAGCGCGAGGCGGCGCTCCACACGGCGGTTCACCACGAAAATGTGGTCCAAGTCTATGGCTCCGGCCTGAGCGACACCGGCGAGCCGTACCTGGCCATGGAGTACGTCGATGGGGTCGACGCCTACCGCCTGCTCCGTCGCTTTCGCAACGAGGGGCGCGCGCTGCCCAACCATGTGGCCGTGCACATCATCAGCAAGGTGCTGGCGGCCCTGGAGAGCGTGCACTCTGCAACCGACGACCAAGGGACACCGCTCGGCATCATCCACCGCGACGTGACCCCGTCGAACCTCTATTTGTCCAAAGACGGGAGGGTGAAGCTGGGCGACTTCGGCATCGCGCGCTCCACGCAACGCGCCACCATGCGCAACGCGGCCAGCGCCATGTTGAAGGGAAAGATCGCGTACTTGGCCCCCGAGCAGGTGGCGGGCGAGCCCTTCGACTACCGCGCCGATCTGTTCAGCGTGGCCACGGTGCTCACGGAGATGGTCATTGGAAAGCCGCTCTTTCCGGGCGGCGGGCAGCTCGCGATCCTCTTGGCTATCCGCGACTGCCGCATCGATCCCTTGCGTGAAGCGAAGGAGCGGCTGCCGAAGGTGCTGTTCGACAGCTTGATCTGCGCCCTCAGCCGCGATCCCAAGGCGCGCTTTCAATCGGCCGCGCAGTTCGCGAGCTCCATCAAGGATCTCGACCCGACCCCCGACGTCACCGCCAAGCAGCTCGGCACGTATGTCACCCGCGCGCAGACCGGCAGCGAGCTCGCCGCCAGCTCGGACGGTGGAGGGCCGCGCTCGTCGAGGACCATCGGCACCCCGCCTCCCCTGCCCGCTACGCGCAAGCGCACACCGCCGCCGCTGCCCACGCCGTTCAACAGCGACGACGCCGGCGCGCACCCGCGCGTGATCCCCGAGGCGCGCGCGTCCGAGCCCGACGCCGACGGCGAACCGAAGATCGACTCGTCGCAGATCAGCGATGTGCTGGCGAGCCTCGGCGAGGGGCCGGTGAGCCTGGCCGAGGCGCCGAGCAGCGGGCGGGTGAGCGAGAGCCAGCTCAAGACCGGCGCGGGCGACGACCTCGACGAGCACGCGCTCCACGCGAGCCTCGCGGGGCACGCCGATCCCGCGGACCACGCCGGCCGGGTGAGCCACGCCGATCCCGTGGGCCACGCGGATCGCACGGGCGACGCGCACAACGCCAACGAGGCCACGACCGCGCAGTATGCGCCGCTTCCATCGTTGGTCATCACGGTGAACGGCGAGCGTCATGGGCCATGGGCCTTTGCGCGGCTGGTGGAGGCCATCGCCACCGGCGAGCTGGGGGCGCGCGATCAAGTCTCGTACATGGGGCGCGGGCTGCAGCACATCGAGGACGTCGACGATCTGGTGCGCTTCCTCCCCGCCAAGACGACCACCACCACGAACCGCATGCGCGGGCCGGGCGCGCCCGACTTCCACGACGATCTGCACTCGACGAACATGCTCGACGTGCTCTTGCGCATCCTGGAGACGCAGGACACGGGCGTGCTGTTTGCCGACGGCGCCAGCTTTGGCAAGGCGGCCAGCAGCCGCAAGGAGCTGTACTTCAAGAACGGCAAGCTGCTCCATGTCTCGTCGACCAACGCGAGCGAGCTGTTTGGCGAGTACCTGGTCCGGCGCGGTGCGCTGCGGCGCGAGCAGCTCGAGGTGGCGCTCAATGTCCTCCCCCGCTATGGCGGCCGCATGGGCGATACGTTGATCGCGCTGGGGCTCGTGGGCCCGGTGGAGATCTTCCGCGCCATCCGCGAGCAAGGCCGCGACCGCGTGGCCGACATCTTCCGCTGGCAGTACGGGACCGTCTCCTTCTACCGCGGCCAAACGCCTCCCCATGTGGAGTTCCCGCTCGACGTGGAGCTGCCCGATCTGATGATCGCCGGCCTGGAGGCCTCCTGGCCCGACGACTCCCCGCTCGAGCGCTACGAGAGCCGCTTCGACGACGTGCTCACGCGCACCGAGCCCACGCGCCGCGCCCTGGCCAAAGGCGTCAAGTGGCCGCCCCTCGTCGGCGGCGTGCTGACGTTGTGCGCGGCCCCCGAGGGGGTCACCGTGCGCGATCTCTTGCAAAAGACGTGCGGCGGCGTGCTCGGCTCCGGCGACGTGCTGCGCGCGGTGGAGATCCTGCTGGCCGCGGGGTTCGTGGGTTGGAAGGTGTAGCGCGGCCGGCTCGGCGCAACGCTACCGGCTCGGGGTGGCGCTGCCGGCGAAGGGGAGGATCGTCTTGAGATCGTCGTCGGTGAAGCGGAGCTGCAGGCCGATGAAGTAGTCGCGGCGCTGCGGCAGGAACATGTGGTCGATGCCGCCGAGCAGCCAGAGGCGGTGGATGAACTCGTAGCCGACGTACACGCGGTAGCGCGGCTGGATCTCCTCGCCGAAGCCGAAGAGATCTTGCGACAGCTCGAAGCGGTCTTGCAGAAGGTGCACGTCGAGGCCGATGCCGCCCGTCGACTCTTTGATGCCGAAGCGGCCGGTGAACGGACCGAGCTTGCGCGCGAACTGGAGCGAGAAGCGGAAGGCGTCGGTGGTGGTGGTGGTGACCGTGCGGTAGTGGGCCGGATCGCGCGGGTTGGTGGTGTCGACGTCGGTCTGCGTGATGGTGGTGCGGCCGCGCGGATCGTTGATCAACTCGATGAGGTAGTATTTGTCCTCGCGCGGCTGGAGCCGCAGCTGCACGTAGTTTTTGATGGTGTTGGCGAGGAAGTTGTAGTCGGCGCGAAGCCCCACCACCGTCTGCAGACGCGAGATGCCGCCGACATAGTCGTTGACACCTTCGGCCACGCCCTGCACCTCGTTGATGAGGGTCTCGTCCTTGGAGAGGCGCCCCAAGGTCCCCTCGCCGCGATCGGCGCGACCGGCCACGCTGTCGATGTGCCCGAGCGCGCTCTCGAGCCGTTTGCTCGACTCGTTGAGGTGCGTGATGGTCTCGCGAAGCTCGCTGCCGGTGCTGCCCTGGCCGGTCTGCGCGGTGATCTGCTTGACGTCCTCCGTGATGACCCGAACGTTCTCCAGGATCCTGGCCACCTGCGGCTCGCCGTTGGCGGCGATGGCGCCCACGTGCTGCAAGGTCTCGCGGATGACGGTGCGGTTCTCGCGCACGGTCTGGTTCAACGCGTCGGTGGCCTCGGCGAGGTTCTGGAGGATCAGGCGGATGTTCTGCCCTCCCTGCTCGGTGCCGACCGAGTTCGCGAGCTGCTCGGCGACCCGCTTGACCTGCTTGGCGATGTCGGCGACGTCGTTCATGATCTGGTCCGTCGACGCCTGCTCGACGATGATCTTGATCTCGTCGCCGTCCTTCAACCGCGGGTGGTCCTCGGTGCCCGGGGTGAGCACGATGACGCTCTCGCCCAGGAGGGACGCGTTCTTCTTGCCGATGGTGGCGTTGTCATGGAGGACGACATCGCCGTTGACGCGAACGTCGATACGCGCCATGCCATCTTCCAGCTTGATGCGGTGGATGGTCCCGATGGGGATGCCGGCGATGGCCACGCGGGAGTGGTTCGCGAGCCCGGTCGCGTCCTTGAGCTTGGCAAAGACGATGTAGTTTCCGCCGCCTGCGACGTCCTTGCTGACAGTGCGATAGACCAAGAAGGACGCGGTACCAGCCAAGACGACGAACGCTCCGACCTTCGCCGCTTGCGTGAGTTTCGCCATCGAGCGCGCAGGCTACCAGCCTTCCAACGGGAAGTGGAGTAGACGGCGCAGCCAAACGCGCGCAAACGACCGAGCTAACCGAGCTAACCGAGCTAACCGAGCTAACCGAGCTAACCGAGCTAACCGAGCTAACCGAAATAGAGCTTGCCGGGGTACTTCTGTTCGAAGTGCCGGATCACCAGCTCCCCGAGCCCCTCGATGGTGGTGCCCGCGATCACGCCTTTGACCCCCCACCCGATGACCGGAATGAGGTTCGCCCCCTCGGTGGCCACGGCCTTGAGCCCCACGCTCGCGAGCTCCAGGCCCGTGCCCAGCATCAGGATGTCGGGCCGGGAGAGCTCCTCCCCGTAGACGCGCCCGATCCAGTAGATCATGTGCGCTTCGAGGGCACAAAGTCCGGTGCTGGTCGCGATGGGGACCGGCAGCACCGCCCACGCGGTACCAAAGAGCGCGTACTTGTGGATCAGCGACCGCGCCTGCTCGCGGCACTTGATCGGAGGACGGTGGAGATCGGTACCGGACATGCCCTTAAAGGTAGGCCATGCCGCGGGATGCGCCAGCGCGGGGGGAGTGAGCGCGCCTACGGTCGCTCCCGTTCCCGTGCCCGAGGGTTGCTTTCGCCGAAGAGTCGGGAACGGGCACGTGTACGGGAGACGAGCTAGTGAGCCTGTTCCAGATCGTCGAGGATCTCTTCGGTCTCCTCGGGCTTGGGCGCGCCCGCATCGGGTCCGGCGGCCGGCTCGCTGCCGCTGCTGCCGCTGTTGGGGAGCGCGATGCCGTCGAGCTCGGCGTCGAGGCGCTTGCGATCTTCGTCGAATTCGGCGCGCGCAAAGGACGGGAGCACGCGGACGCCATCGAGCTTGAGCGAGAGGGGATCGATGAAGCTCCCCTTGCGCTTGACGGCAAAGTGAAGGTGTGGCCCGGTGGCGCGGCCGGTTTGACCCACATAGCCCACGAGCTGGCGCGCCTCCACGCTCTCGCCGACGTGCAAGCCGGCCGCGAAGCGCGAGAGGTGACAGTATGCGGTGATGAGCCCATTTTTGTGCTCGACTTGCACCATGTTGCCGCAAGGACCACCGTCGCCCGCGTGCTTGATGATGCCGTCGGCGCTGGCGTAGACGGGGGTTCCCGAGGGCGCGGCAAAGTCGACCCCGTTGTGCGGGATGATGACGTGCAGCACCGGGTGCTTGCGCCTCGGGTTGAAGCGCGAGGAGATGCGCGCCCCCGGTAGCGGCGCACGCCAGCCGCCGCGGTAAGGGCGCTTGCCGGAGGCGTCGTAGTAGCCGCGCGCGCGGCGGTCGCCCATGTAGTGGTAGACGCGGATGGGCGAGTTGGGCGCGTTCGAGGGATAATATTCGACCGCGTTGATGTCCGTGTAGCGCGTGAACACGCCGTCGATGCGCTCCTCGGTGGCGATGACCCGCAGGCGCGCGCCCGGGCGGACCTCCGCGAGCTCCGCGTGGCCGTCGAGCGCGTCGTCGAGCGACTCGAGCAGCACCGGATCGAAGCCGGCTTTCTTCACCGAATCGCGCAGATCGCCCTCGACCGGGAACCCGGCGGTGACCCGATGATCTTCGACCGCGAGCTCGAGCTTCTTGCCCTCGAGCACCCCGAGCTCGTTCTCGCGCGCTTGCCACACCTGCGAGGGCGACTCGATGTACTCGAACGCCACGATGTGCCCGCCCCTGCCCTTTTTGCGCGCCACCACGTAGGTGTGCGCGGGCTGCGCGCGATTGAAATTCCGAACCGCGCGGAACGCGTTGAAGATGCGCTGCGCATCGTTGCGGCCGACGCCCGATGCGCCGAGGGCCACCACCAGGGGGCGCTTGCCGACGGCCGCCTCCACCACCTCGATCGATTTGTCCTGCGCGAGCCGGGCGATCCGCCACTGCGGCTCGCGCGGCGCGAGCGGGCGCTGCGACGTGGGCGAGCTCACCGTGGACTCGGGCAGCGGAGGAAGCGCGCTCGCCGATCCGCGCGGGGCGACGGTGCTCAAGCTGGCGTCGGGCGCGTGCGCGCGAAACGGCGCGACGAAGAGGAAGTACGACGCCGCGGCCACCAGCGCGACCATGGCCGCGAGGGTCGGCTTGTCGATGGGGATCCTTCGCCACCAAGGCGGGCGCGATGCGCCGGCGCTGGCCCCTTCGGGCTCTCGTGGCGCGCGCTGGCTGCGCAAGAGCGAGAGTGGTCCCTCGCGCGGCACGCCGTTCGCCCGATCGTCGTACGTCTCCTGCGGAGGCTCGTCATCACGGCCGTCGTGCGCCTCGCGCGAAGACGCGTCGTGCTGCGACGGCGGAGCATCGTCGTGCGGCGCGTGCTCGGGGTCGGAGGCCTCGAGCTCTTCGCTCGCATCGCCCGGCTCGCCGCGACCGTTGCCATCGTCATGGGTCGCCGATGATGAGCCGTGGGTGTCGCCCGCGCCGTTCGAACCGTTCGCGTTCTCCACGTCGGACGCTTCAGGAGCAACGGGCGCTTCAGGAGCAACGGGTGCTTCGTCCTCCTTGGGCTTTTGAGCTTCCTCCACTTAGCGCGCCTTAGCCTCGGTAGAGACGATTCGCAAGTCTGGATTTCATTCCCAAGTCCCCGTGTTCGGAGGTCCTTGGCCCTGAAAGCGGTGTAAGCTTGGGGGTGGTGCACATGGATGATCGGCTCAAGCAGATCCTGCTTCTCGGGCGGGAACATTACGCGAATCGCGAATTCGACAAAGCCGAACTGCTCTTGCGCCAAGTTCTGGACGCCGAAGATCGCTTCGCCGACGTGCACGATATGCTCGGTGTGATCGCGCATTCTCGCGGTAATTTTATTCAAGCAGAGCGGCACTTCGAGCGCGCGCTCGCGATCAATCCCGCGTACACGGAGGCGGCGCTCAACCTCGCGGTCACCTACAACGATCGTGGAAAGTACGAAGCGGCGCGCGAAGTTTACAAACGGATCAAGGGGAACCCCACGGGCGCCGTGCAGACGCTCGATCCCTTCGCGCGCGGCAAGCTCGCCAACATGCACGCCGATCTCGCGCAGGCCTACGCCGATCTGGGGCTCACCCGCGAGGCGATCGGCGAGCTCGAAAAAGGTGTGACCCTCTGCCCCACCTTCGCTGATTTGCGCACACGACTCGGCAACCTGCTTCGCCACGAGGACGATCTCGCCGCCGCGCGCGTGCAATACGAGGCGGCGGTGGCCGCGCGCCCCGAGTACGTGCCTGCGCGGGTGCAGCTCGGCGTCACGCTCCTCGCGCTCGGGTTGCCCAACGACGCGGAGGAGGCTTGGCAAAGGGCGCTCTCCATCGATCCGGAGAACACGCAAGCCAAGATGTACCTGCGGATGCTCCAGCAAACGCGCTCGCAAGATTCGCTGCGAATGCGCGCGGCGCCGCCCTCGAACAAAGAATGATCGACGCGCCCGCGGGGTCGTGGAGGACGTCGTTTCACACAGCGTGGAGGCGGCTTCGAGGCGGGGAGCTCACGCCGGCGCGCGCCGCGGCCAGCGTGGCGATCGGGCTCGCCATCGGCGTGACGCCGCTCTGGGGAACGCACCTCGTTCTGGTCTTCGCCATCTGCATGCCGCTGCGGCTCGATGTGCCCATCGCGTACGTGGCGGCCAATATTTCGCTGCCCTTCATCGCGCCCTTCTTGACGATCGCGGAGATTGAAATCGGCGCGCGCGTCCTCACCGGCGAGTTTCTGCCGCTCTTGTCGCGCGAGGCGATGCTCGCGCACGGCGTCACGCCGTTCTTGAAGGAGATCGCCGTGGGCACGCTCCTCTTTTCACCGATGATGGCCGCGCTGGGCGGGGGGATCACGTACGTCATGGTGCGCGCTTCGCGGGGCTGGACCAAGGACGACGATCGCGCCGATGCGTTCGAAGCCGTGGCCCTGCGCGTGGCCGAGCGCTACGCGCGCGGGCGCAAGTTTACGCGCGGCTATGTGCAGTCCAAGATGCGCCGCGATCCCGTCGTTCGGGCGGTGCTCGCGCTGGGCCAGGGCGAAGGGCGCGACGGCGACGGCGGCGGCGACGCGGGCCTCGGCGATGTAGCGGACGTGGGCTGCGGGCGCGGGCAGCTGGGCATTGCGCTCCTCGAGTCCAGGGGTGCACGGAGCGTTGCGGGCGTCGATTGGGACTCGAAAAAAGTCCAAGAGGCCGCCCGCGCGGGCGAGGGGCTGCCGGTGACCTTCACGGTGGGCGACATCCGCGAGGAGCCGCGCACCCCGTGCGACACGGCGCTCTTGATCGACGTCCTGCACTACTTTACGGAGCACGAGCAGGACGCCATGTTGGACCGGATCGCGCGCCTTTCGCGATCGTGCATCGTGGTGCGCGATCTCGATCCGGAGCGCGGCTGGCGCAGCCGCGTCACGCGGCTGCAGGAGACGATCACCACGGGCCTCGGCATCAACCGCGGGGCGCGCCTTCACATCCGCCCGATCTCCGCCATCACGCGCGCGCTCGAGGCGCACGGCTTTCGCACCGAGGTCACCCCGTGCTGGCAGGGGACTCCGTTCGCGAATGTGCTGGTGGTGGCGAGAAGGCGCTGAGCTTTTCGTAGAGCTGCTCGCGCGGCGCGAGGGTCACCGCGGCGTCGAACACCTGGCCGAAGTGCGGAAGCACGCGGCGGGCGAGCTCCTCCACCGGCGGGGCCACCTTGCCCAGCGCGGCCAGCGAGGTGGCGCCATACTCGTCGATGGCGCACGGGACGATGAAGCCGAAGTAACGCATGTCGGTGGAGGCGTTGAAGGCGAAGCCGTGCATGGTGACCCAGCGCGAGAGGCGAACCCCGATGGCGCCGATCTTTCCGATGGTGGCGCGCCGCGCGAAGGGATCGTCCGCCCACACGTCGGGGCGGTTCAAATCGACCCACACGCCCAAGTATTTGCCATCGAGGCGGCCGGCGGCCAGATCGAACTCGGCGGCGAGGCCGATCATCACGCGCGCGAGATCGTACACGTAGCGGCGGACGTCGCAGCGATCGGGCTTCAAGTCGAGGATGGGGTATGCGACGAGCTGCCCGGGGCCGTGAAAGGTGACATCGCCGCCGCGGCCGGTCTCGTGAAAGTCGATGCCGAGCTGCGCGCGGGCGGCGGGGTCGACCAAGACATTGTGCATCTTGGCGCCGCGGCCCATGGTGATGACGGGCGGGTGCTCGAGCAAGAGCAAGGTGTCGCCGATGGCACCTGCGATGCGGGCCGCGAGGAGCTCTTGCTGCAGCGCGTGCGCCTCGCCGTAGGGGATCCGTCCCAGCCAGTGAGCGGTGATGGTTCGCGAGCGGGGAGGGTCTTGCGTCGGCGTCGGCATCGGAGTTGAAGAGCGTTATAGCGCGTTTCGAGCGCCCATCGGTTCGGCGCTCTAGAGGTAGCCCTGGGCCTGCAGCGCGAACAGGTGCGCGTAGCGTCCGTTTTGCTCGACCAAGGAGGCGTGGGTCCCCTGCTCCACCACGCGCCCGTGCTCGATCACCAGGATGCGATCGGCCATGCGAACCGTGGGAAAACGGTGCGAAATGAGGATGCTCGTCTTGTCGCGGGTGAGCTCGCGAAAGCGCTCGAACACGGCGTGCTCGGCCACGGCATCGAGCGCGGCGGTGGGCTCGTCGAGTACGAGGATGTCGGCGCCCTCGCGCATGAAGGCGCGGGACAGCGCGATCTTCTGCCACTGCCCGCCCGAGAGCTCGACCCCGTCGCGGAACCATCGGCCGAGCGGCGTCTCCAGGCCCTCTTTCAAAGCCGACACCACCTCCTCGGCGCCGCCTTTGGAGATGGCGCGGCCGATCTGCGCCGTGTCCCCGAGATCGTCCACGCTGCCGAGGCCCACGTTCTCGCGCGCCGTGAATTGATATTGCGCGAAATCCTGGAACACCACGCCGATGCGCCGGCGGAGCAACGCCTCGTCCCAGTCGCGGAGATCCCTTCCATCGAGCCAAATGCGGCCCTCGGTGGGCTCGTAAAGGCGGGTGAGCAATTTGATGAACGTGGTCTTGCCCGCGCCGTTTTGGCCCACGATGGCCAAGCTCTCGCCCTGGGGAATGAACACGTCGATGTGGCGAAGGGCCCATTCGTCGCGGCCCGGGTAGCGAAACCCGACGTCCTCGAAGCGGATGCCGGGCGGCGATTTCAGGGCAGGCGCGAGGGCCGCGTTCGCCGCGTTCGCGAGGGCCGCGGGCGCGGGCGCGTCCGCGAGGGCCGGCTCGGCGGCGCGCGCCTGCGCGCTGGGCGGGGTGACCGCGAGGTACCCGAACAAGTTCGACATGTAGAGGTTGTCCTCCACCATGCCGCCGAAGGCGCCGAGCAGCGACTGAAAGGCCTGTTGCCCCTGGCGAAAGGCCACCATCCCCAAGGTGAGATCGCCCAGGGAGAGCGCGCCGCGGGCGGCCGAGAGGGCCATGGTGGCGTAGCAGCCGTAGAAGGTCAGGGTGGCCAGGAGCGAGAGGGCGTAGGCCCACTTGGCCGCGCGGACGGCCAGGGCGGAGTCCTCGCGGTAAAAGAGCTCGCCGATATCGCGGTAGCGCGCCAGGAGATGCTCGCCCAAACCGAATAGCTTCACCTCTTTTGCGTGCTCGTCGTTGGAGAGCACGTGCTCGAGATAAAGCAGCTTTCGCGACTCGGGCGATCGCCAATTGCGCAGTCGAAAGGCCTGCGACGAAAAGCGCATTTCGGCCACCGTCGCGGGGATGGCCGCCAGAAGGAGCGCGGCGACGGCCCAGCCGCTGAAGCGTAAAAGCAAAGCGGCATATCCGAGGAGCGATACGATGCTTTGCAAAATTTGAAAGCTCCGCGCGATCACGGAGAGCGGGCGCGAGGACGCCTCGCGGCGCGCTTTGTTCAGTCGATCGTAAAACTCCGAATCTTCGAAATAGCGGAGCTCGAGCGCCGTGGCCTTCTCCAGAATGGCCACATTGATATCAAGCCCCAGGCGCGCCCCGACGATGCGCCGCACGAGCGACAGCGCCTGCGTGGCCCCCGTGAGCGCCGCCACCAGCAAAAGCTCCGCGGCGACCCAGCGCCATGCTCCGCCCGAGTCGCGGGCCACCACCGCGTCGACGATGCGCTTGCCCACGTACGCGATGCCCAACGGCAACACGGCGCTGGCCAAGGTGAGCGCGCCGATGGCGAGGGTCCCCGCCGGCGACGAGCGAAAGACCAGCGCCAGGGTGGGCGGCGTATGTTCGAAGCTCCCCCGCAGCGCCGTCCTTATATTTGCGAACCAGGACGGCGCGGGCGGTGCGTTTGGCGAACTAGCTCCGGTAATTCGGCGCCTCCTCGGTGACGATCACGTCGTGGACGTGGCTCTCGCGGAGCCCTTGCGACGTGATGCGCACGAAGCGGGTGTTCTTGCGCAGCTCGCTGATGGTGCGGCAGCCGGTGTAGCCCATGCCGCTGCGGAGACCGCCCACCAGCTGGTACAGGATCGACGCCAGGGATCCGCGGTGCGGCACCCGGCCTTCGATGCCCTCGGGCACCAGCTTTTCGTCGGAGGTGCCGGCCTGGCCGTAGCGGTCGCGCGAGCCTTTGCGCATGGCGCCGAGGGAGCCCATCCCGCGGTACACCTTGTAGCTGCGGCCTTGCAGGAGCACGAGATCGCCGGGCGACTCGTCGGTGCCCGCGAAGAGCGATCCGATCATGACGGAGCTGGCGCCGGCGGCGATGGCCTTGGTGACGTCGCCCGAGAACTTCACGCCGCCGTCGGAGATGATGGGGACGTCGTAGCGATCGGCCACCCGCGCGCAGTCGGACACCGCGGTCACCTGCGGCACGCCGATGCCGGCGACGACGCGGGTGGTGCAGATGCTGCCCGGCCCGATGCCGACCTTCACCGCGTCGACCCCCGCGCCGATGAGCGCCTCGGTGGCCTCGGCGGTGGCGACGTTGCCGGCGATGACCTGAACGTTGGGGTGCTCGGACTTGGTGATGGACACGGCGTCGATCACGCCCTTGGAGTGGCCGTGCGCGGTGTCGATGACCAGCACGTCGACCCCGGCCGCGACCAACGCGGCCGCGCGCTCTTTGCGGTCGGTGCCCGGTCCGATGGCGGCGCCGACGCGCAGGCGGCCGCGCGCGTCCTTGATGGCGAGCGGGTTTTTGTCGGCCTGCAGAATGTCCTTGATGGTGATGAGCCCGGCCAAGCGGCCGCCGTCGACCACCAGGAGCTTCTCGATGCGGTGCTGGTGCAGGAGCTGTTTGGCGTGGTCGAGGGAGGTGCCCGGCGGCACCGTGACCAGCTCCTTCGTCATGAGCGCGGACACCGGTTGATCGAGGTTGCGCTCGAAGCGGATGTCGCGCGCGGTGAGGATGCCCACCGGGTGGTCACCCTCGGTCACCGGCACGCCGGAGATGTCGTGCTCGCGCATGATGGCGAGGACCTCGCGGAGCGACTGCGAAGGGCGAACGGTGACCGGCTTGCTCACCATGCCGCTCTCGGCGCGCTTGACCCGTTCGACCTCGGCGGCCTGCTGCTCCACCCCCAGGTTCTTGTGAAGGATACCGATGCCACCTTGACGCGCCATGGCGATGGCCGTGCGCGCTTCGGTGACCGAGTCCATCGCCGCGCTGAGCAGCGGGATATTCAGCTCGATCTTCTTCGTCAGACGCGTGCGCACATCGGCGTCCTTCGGCAGAATCTCGCTGTAGGCGGGGAGCAAGAGAACGTCGTCGAACGTCAGCGCTTCGCGCAGGGTATCGTCCAGCATGTTGGTGGCGAGTTTTGACGCCGCCAAACCGATTCGTCAACGGCGCGCCACCTTCATTTCCCCGTCCATCCGGTATTTCGCCGGCTTTACGTGGGCTACTCGGGGACTTTTTCGCCCGCGCCGCGGCGCTCCTCGCGGTAATCGTCGAGGTGCTGGCAGAAAACGGCCGCGACCTCCGGGTCGAACTGCGTGCCGGAGCAGAGCTCGATCTCGTTGACGGCGACCTCGTGCGGAAGCGCGCGGCGGTAGGCGCGATCGCTGGTCATGGCGTCGTAGGTGTCGGCCACCGCGATGATGCGGGCGATGAGCGGCACGTCGTTTCCCTTGAGGCGTAGCGGATAGCCTCGACCGTCCCAGCGTTCGTGGTGAAGGTGCACCCCGGGGATGAGCGGGTGCAGGAACTTGATCGGATCGAGAATGTCACGCCCGTAGCCGGGGTGCCGTTTGAAGATCTCGTACTCGTCTTGCGTGAGCTTGCCCGGCTTGTTCAAATTCATGACGCAGCCGATTTTCCCGATATCGTGCATGAGCGCGCTCTGGCGCACGATCTCGATCACGTCGGGCGCGAGCCCCAGTCGGGTCGCGAGGTACACGGCGTAGAGGGCCACCCGTTCCGAGTGGCCGGACGTGTAGCGATCCATCTTGTCGATGGCGCGGGCGAGCCCCTCGATGGTCTGCTGAAAGGTGGCCCGAAGATCCTCGTAGAGGCGGGCGTTCTCGATGGCCGCCGCCGCGCGGGAGGCCACGATGGAGAGGAGCTTTCGCTGGCCCTCGTCGAACTTGCGGGTGCGCGTAAAGCTGGCCACCGCGATCCAACCGAGCAGCCGGGTCTTCATGCGAAGGGGCACCGCGAGCAGCGACTTCAGCGGGAGCTCGGACGCGCTCGCAAAGAAAACGCTTCCACGGGTCCCCTGCTCGAGCAGGGTAGAATCATTGGCGAAGTGATCGATGAACGCCTTGGGGGAGAGCTGTCCGAGGTCGGCCTCGAGGGACGCTGCCGCCAGCGCACCGGCTTGCGTGAGGCGCTGGCGCTCGAAGTAGCCGCCCTCCCCATCTTCGAGCCAGGTCGAGACCAGATCGCCCCGGATCTCGTGCAGGGCGGTTTCGCTCACCGTGGAGAGCACCTCGTCGAGCGACAGGCTCGCGGCGATGGCCTCGCTCACTTTGTAGAGGCTGAGGGCCTCGCGCAGGCGCAGGTTCTCGGCCGACAGGCGCTGCTTCTCCAGACCGCGCTGAACGACGTGGATCACCTCCTCCACCTTGAAGGGCTTCAAGATGTAGTCGTAGGCGCCGCGCTTCATGGCATCGATGGCCGTCTCCACCGTGCCGAAGCCGGTCATGATGACGGTGAGCGCATTGGGCGCGGTGGTCGCGATCGCATCGAGCAACTCGATGCCGCCCATGCGGGGCATCTTCAAATCGCTGATGACCATATCGTAGGGCGCGGCCGTGAGCTCCGTGAGCGCGGCCGCCCCATCCTCGGCCGTGCGCACCACGTACCCTTCCATGCCGAGGAAATCTGCCAGGATGTCGCGAATGAATTTTTCGTCGTCGACAATGAGCACACGCGGACGCTCATCGTGCAAAGGCTGACCCATCGAGCGTACGATTCTACCTTGGATCACGCAGCATCGGGGGGAGCGCATTGAGCATGCGGGTTCTTTTTGACGGCGCCGGCGACGCGACGGAAAAATACCTCCTCGGGCTCGTTTATCTCGTCCTCGGCCTTTTGGGCGCCGGGGCATCGCTCGCGCTGGGTCAGAGCCCGGTGACCATGCCCCCTTGGCTGCCCATCGGCCCCGAGACCGGTATCTGGGCGAGCCTCGCCATGGGCGCCTGCCTCGCGGGCGCGACCATCGTGGCCACCCGCTTCCTGGTGGGGCGTTTTTCCTGGGCGCGCGAGCTTCACGGCGAGCTCCGCCCCGTGGTTCGAGGGACGCGCAGCCATGCGCTCGTGGCCATCGCCCTCGCCGGGGGCATTGCGGAAGAGATGCTCTTTCGCGGCGCCCTGCTCCAAGGCCTTGGCGGGCTTTGGGGGCTCGTGCTCTCGTCGGTGGCGTTCGGTGCTCTGCATCAGGTGCGCGGTGGCGCACGATGGGTGTGGGCGCTGTGGGCGACCCTCATGGGCTTTCTCCTCGGCTCCGTCTTCGGGCTGACCGGAAACCTGGCCGGCCCCATCGCGGCTCACGTCGCCATCAACGCCGTGAACCTGCGGTTCCTGCGCGATCACGAGGTGTGAGGCGCCGAGCACGAGATCGACCGGCGCTCGATCCCGGCGCCCGGCACCCCGGCAAGGATGGCGTCACGGCAAGACGAACTCGGCGCCCTCTTCGTAGCGTCGTGCATCGGCGCACTGGGCGCGCACGTCGTCTTGTGTGGCGACCCGGCTCTTGAACGTGGCGCCGGTCGAGCTCTCGAGATCGCGAACGTCGTAGTACCAATCGTAGACTTCGGAGCCATCGTCGTTGGTGATCGACAGCTTGCACCCGCCGATGATCCCTTCGCGCGGGCAGCGCCCTTCCATTGCGCGCGAGTGGTGCTTGTCGTTGCAGTCGTCCTGGATCTGGGAGACGGCCACCGTGTCGATCACCTCCTGGCAAAAGCCCGAAGGCTCTTCGTTCACGTCGCTAACGTAGCGGCGGTCGCATGCGGCGTCGCCTTTACTTCCCACGACGTCGCCGACGATGCTGGCCACCCATCCCCCCGCGCGGCAGCTCGCCGTGGCGAGCAGCGCGATCGTCGCGACCGCCATCAGCGACCGCGATGTTTTCTTCGATTCGAACTTACCCATGGCACGTCTCTCGGCCCGCGCCCCGACGAAACGAGGCAACAGGCAGCCTTCGACAGCGCGCCGCCGCTTACGGGCGATGCGCGTCCCCCCAACAGCCTTCGGTCCCTCCACTCCCCACAGCGGAAGTCCCACCCCATTGAAAATGCGAAGCCCAGGCGACACTCGTCGCAGACGCTCCCATCACGCGAATGCGCGCAAAGGTGCCCCACACGATGAGCTGTAAAGAAGACGGCCAGCGCCGTCGCTTGCTTCACTACATAGGATGCAGGGAGAGTCCTTCTTGTGCCGCTCCCCCGAGGCACATAATAGCGAAAAGAGTCATCTTTTCTCGCGGTCGAACGTCACCAGCGCAGCCGCATCGTCGAGGGCCTGCACCAGCTCACGCGTGAGCCGACGCACCGCAGAAATGGCCCCTTCCAGCAAACCGGTTGCCTCGGAAAATTCCAGGTCGAGCTGTTCGTTCTGTTCCTCGAGCTGACGCTTGCGAAGCTCGAGCCGTGAGGTCAAATCGGCATCGATGGCGACAGAGCGCTCATCCGCCGCGCGCAGGGGCTCCTCTTCCCAGGTGGCCTCGGGCGGGGGCTCGTCGTCCGTTTGTTCCTTTTGCGCGTGCCGCAAAAGCAGCTCCTCGAGCTCCTGGCGGCGCGCCCGAATCGATGCAAGATGCATCCTTTCGCGGGCCCGCTGCTGCGACAGATCATCGATGGCGCGGCCGATCTCGGAGCGAAACTCGCGTCCCTTGGCGGCCAGGCGATCGACCCGGCGCTGGTAATCGGCGGCGCGGACGCTGGCGCGTTCGACGGACGCGATCAGGTCGCGGATGCCGTCCACTTCCTCGGCCGCCCGCCGCGCGCGCTCTTCGCGTTCGGCGCGATCGGCGGGGCCATCGTGCGCGGTTCGCGTGCGTTCGATGGCGCGCTCGAGCTCCTCGACGGCCTCGACCCAGGGCGCGGTGAGGGCTTTCGCGTCGGGCGCGTCGGGCGCATCGGACGTGTGCGTAGCGTGCGTGCTGCGGGGGTCGTGGGCGGGCGGTGTGCGGAGGCTCGGCGGGGGCTCGGCGATGGCTGCGGCGCCGGGGAGCGGCTCGTCGGGGAGCGCGTCGTCGCGGGCGGCCATGCTGGCGATGGCGGCGTCGATGGCCAGCGGGGTCACCTCGCTGTCGCGGATGGCGGCGTCCATGGCGGCGGCGTCGAGGTGGGCGGTGACCGTCTCTTCGTCCTCGGTGATCGAGGCGATGGGGCGGCGGATGGCGGCGAGCAGGGCGTCGTGCACGGAGAACGCATCGGCGGGGCGATCGTCGCGGCGCTTGGCGAGGAGCGCGTGAACGAGCAGCTCGATGTCCGGCGGGATGTCGACCCCGCGCTCACGCAGCGGCACGGGGTTCGATTTCAGGGGTGAAAAGAGCAGCTCCGATTGACCGCGCGCATCGTAGGGCAAGGTGCCCGCGAGCATTTCGTACATCACCACGCCGAGCGCATAGAGATCGGCGCGGCCGTCGGGGGCGAGCCCTTCGAGGTACTCCGGGGCGATGTAGCCGGGCGTCCCGAACATTTGCTCGTGAAAGGTGAGCGCGGGCGCGTCGAGGATCTTGGCGATGCCGAAGTCGGTGAGCTTCACCGTGTCGGGGGCGTCGGGCCGGGTCACCAGCATGATGTTCTCCGGCTTGAGATCGCGGTGGATGATCCCCATCTGGTGCGCGCGTCCAAGGGCCGAGGCCACCTGGGCCGCGATGTGCGCCGCACGCCGCCAGGGAAAGCGGCCCACGCGCATATGGGTGATGAGCGACTCGCCCTCGATGTACTCCATGACGAGGTAGGCCAGATTGTCGGAGTCGCCGAAGTCGGTAATCTCCACGATGTTGTGGTGATTGATCCGATTGACGGCGCGCGCTTCACGCAAGAACCGTTCGCGGTGGCTGGGGTTGAGCGAGAGCTCCTGCCGCAGGATCTTGATGGCGTTGAGGCGCTCGATCATCACATGGCGCGCGAGGTAGACGCTCGACATGCCGCCGGCGCCAAGGCGCTTGATGAGCCGAAAGCGTCCCGCGATGGTGCGACCCAGGAGGGGATCGTTGCTTTTGGTCAGCGGGCTGCCGTCGAGGGGGCAAAATCCTGCGTCATCCTGAAAGAGCTCCGAGCACCGCGGGCAAATCCGCATGCATTCTTTCTACATCAGTCCTGGATCGGTCCCGGTCTTTCTTGGTCTCGCTTGACCATTGCGCGGGTCTTGCTTTGCCCGGCCCGCGCCTCGAAGCGCGATGACAAGACTCGGCGATGTGTGCGATGCTCCGCCGAACCGAGGAGTTGACGGGCTAGGGACGAGCTAGGGCAAGCGGGACGTACCAGCACGCCGCCTGGGGTGGGATACCGTGGAGTGGACCTCGAAAGACTCGGTATCGCGAGGAGAAAAGAATCCATGATGGTTTACGAACCGATGAGCGCAAACTCCACACGGCACGCGGCCGGCGGCTACGGTCCCCCAGGCGGAGGCGGGTATCCGCCTGGTGGTGGTGGCGGCGGATTTCCGCCCGGCGGTCCGCCTCCGGGTGGTGGGGGCGGCTTTCCTCCTCCTCCGCCCGGCGGTGGCGGCGGCGGTTATCCTCCTCCGCCCGGTGGAGGGCAGCCCCCCGGCGGCGGGGGCTACGGCGGACCGCCTGGAGGCGGGGGCTACGGTGGGCCCCCTGGCGGCTATGGCCCGCCCGGCGGCGCGCCTCCTGGCGGCGGCGGCTTTGGTGGTGGACCGCCCGGCGGTGGAGGTCCTGGCGGCTTTGGCGGCGGGCCGCCCGGCGGCTACGGTGGTGGGCCCCCTGGCGGGGGTTACGGCGGACCTCCGCAGGGCTATGGAACGCCCGGCGGGGCGCCGCAGGGATTTGGTCCGCCCGGTGGGGGCTTTCCGCCGCCCGGCGGGCCGATGGTTCCGGGGCAAGGTGGAGACGTCAACACGACGTTGCCGCTCATCCTCAACATCGTGGCGCTGTTCTGCTTTTGCCTCGTGGCCATTCCAGGCATCGTGATCGCCGTCCAAGCCGGGAACGCGCTGAAGACGGGCGACATCGAGACGGCGCGGGCCAAGGCAAAGCTGTCGCTCACCCTGGCCGTGGTGGCGTTTGCCGTCGGCATCCTCGCGAACGTGGCTTGGTTCGTCCTCGGCGGCGTCGGCGCCGTCATGGGCAATTAGAAGACGAGGCCGAACGAGAGGCGCGGCTCGTATGTGGTGATGACGCCGACGCTCTCGGCGCTGATCACATTGAACCCGATGGGAGAAAGGCCGAACGTCACGTGGGAGCTCACCGCCCACGCGACCTCGGCCCCCATGCGCAGCGCCCACACGTTGACATTGGCGAAGGCCTTCGTGTCCCACACCAGCCAGGTGTGCGTGGGGACGAAGATGCCGCGCACCTCGAAGTGGCGTCCGGCCTCCAAGGCGAACTGAAACGGGACGCCCAGGCCGTAGTGCCATGCAACGTCGTTGCCGTAGAGGCGGCCTTCGAGGCCCACGTCGAGCCGGGCTTGGTCGCCCAGGCGGAGGCGGTAGAGGACGTCGAGCTCGGAGGTTGCGCCGGAGGGGACGTCGGGGCGCGCGAGGGTCAGGGCGGGGGCGACGGAGATTTGGAGGGTGATGTGGCGGGCGTGTTGGACGCTGCGTTGCGGGGCTTTGGGTGCGGGTACGGGGCTGGAGGAGGCGGGGCTGGGGGCGTTGGCGCTTGGCGGGTTGGCGCTTGGCGGGTTGGCGCTTGGGGGGCTGGGGGATGCGGGACTTGGGGGTGCGCTGGGAGGCGGGGGCGCGGAGAGGGTTTCGGCGCGGCCGTTGCGCTCGAGGCGGGTGATGACCATCCACGGGATGGTGGAGACTTGGCCGCTCGCGAGGCGGATGCTCACGTGATCGCCAGGGGAGACCTCGGTGATCGTTCCGGGGACGCGCTCGCCCGTTCGAAGGACGATGGCGTCGGCGCCTTGGGCGTGCGCGGGGCGCGGCATCGCGGCGGAGGCTAGGAAAAAGGCGAGGAGCGCGGTGCGCCCGGCGCCCATGACGCGACCCGTGCGATCGCGGTGGAGGGCGCGAGGTCCGAAGGTCGCGAGCTTCCAACGGCGCGAAAGGGCGAAGGTGGCGGCGAGAAGCGCGATCGATACGATTTGCGCCGAGCTCCAGCCCAGATAGACGCCGCGGTCCTCGTCGCCGCGTAGAAGCTCGAGGAGGAACCGCCCCGAGGCGTAGATGGCCATCCAGGCGAGGAAGGCGCCGCCATCGCGGGTGCTTCGTTCGGGGTGCTCGGGGTTCACGCGGCGGAGCCAGCGCCACGCGTAAAGGGACGCGGCCACGCCCACCAAGGATTCATAGAGCTCCGTTGCATGGACGGGCAGGCTCGGTACGCCCAGGGGGATCCACCCGCGCAGCGCGTGCTCGTCGGCCGCGATGCTCCCGGCCGGGAAGCGAACGCCGAGGAGGCTCGAGGTGGGCCGGCCGTAGTCGCACCCCTCGAGGAAGCATCCGATGCGCACCAGCGCAAACGCGAAGCCCATACCGGGGGTGGCGCGATCGAGGAAGGCGCGCGCGGGCATCCACGGCGAGGGCTCCCCTGCCCCGCTGCGCACGCGAAGATAGATCGCAGGGACGGCGATGCCGGCGAGCAGACCGCCGTAGGCGGCGCGGCCGCTCGTGAGGATCGGATCCCAGGAGCCCGCGGCGAGGGCGCCGGGGATCGCGCGCACCCACTCGAAGACGTAGCCGCCGAGCAGCGCGGCCAGATACGCCAGGGCGAGGGCCCTCGCTTGGGTGGGGATCGACGCCCCGTCGCGTGCCGCGAGCCGCAGCGCGACGATGGCGCCCAAGAGGGTCGCCACGCCGCACATGGTCGCGTAGTCGGGCGCGAGCCAACCGGGAACACCGTGGGCGGCGAGCCACATCACCAGGATCGGCCTCATGTGCCCACCCCACCTTGGAACGAGCGCTTCGGAGCGTCCTTGCGCGCACGCGCGTGCTTCGCGAGGTACGCCAGCGGAAGACCGAGCCAAAAGAAGGTCGACGCCGGGGCCAAAGGCGAGGACGGTGCCGGCATCGTGGTCGCCGAGGTCGGGTAGGCGCTCGGTGACGAGGGTCCGGATCCGCCCGCCAACATCGGCGGAGCCCCGCCGCCTGCGCCTCCTGTACCCCCGACGCCCGCCGTCTCGCAACGGCAGTTGCCGCTACCGCTGCCGCCGCTGCTCTTGCACGAGCCGCAGTTGCTCGAGCTCGAGCCACTGGACGAGCTGCCGCTGGACGAGCACGCGTTGCACGACGCGGATTTGCACGACTTCGAATCCGACGACGAGCCCCCCGACTTCGACTTGCCGCACCCGCCGGACGAGTCCGACGATCCGCCGCCGCTGCCACCGCCGCCGCTGCCACCGCCGCCGCTGCCACCGCCCCCGGACGATCCGGTGGGCACCGGCGCCGGATTGCCGGAGCCCCCGCTGCCGTAGCCGGACGAATCGCCCCCGCGGGTCGACGAGCCGCACCCCGAGCAGGTCGCGCACGAGCTGCACGATTTGCACGAGGGCCCGCTGCCGCCGGAGCATTTCCCGGAGCTGCATGCGTTATCGCAGCCTTTGCACGAGGAGGAGCACGCGGCGAAGGGATCGGAGCACCCGGAGACTTTGACGTCGATGAGCGTGAAGGGCCGCGGGCCTGCGTCGCTGCCCTCGTCCGAGCCGGAGAGGCATAGGTTGAGCGCCCGCACGCATCGATCGTCGCGCAAGAACGCATCGGCGGCCGGGAGGCTCGTGGACTTGCGGGAGCCGGTCGGCACGGCGCACCGCTCGTCGCGCACGCACTCGGCGACCGTGGAGACGCTGAGCAGCGACATCGCGCAAAGCTCGTCGATTCGAGATACGGGCGCGGCGGCGTCTGGCCCGCCGTCGGACGGCGCGCGCGGCTCGAGGAGGTACGCGCACTCTTGCCGCCCGTCGGCGAAGTCCTCCAAGGTGGCGTCTTCGTCGCACGAACCGCTGCTCAGGCAACTTTGGCACCGCGAGGTCACGTCGTTGCGGCACTCCGCCAAGGTCGCGTAAAGGCGATACGGGTTGCCGCGCAGCGCGGCCGGCTTCACCGCGAACGAGATGCCCGGCGCGGCGCCGGCGTCCGGCTCGTTGTCGGCCAAAAGGACCAGCCAACCCGCGTTGACATAGACCGTATCGTCGATGGCCGCCACCGCCGCGGGCCACCCCACCACCCGGCTCACCCGCTTGGCGCCGGTGATCTTCATCAGCTCCCGAACCGTCCGTCCGCCTTCGCCAGCCAGCGCGCGCGACTCCGCATTCGAGGTCGCGTCGGGCGGCGTGCCCTCGAGCGCGGGGAGCTCGGGCAAGGGCTCGAGCCGCGAGCCGTCGCCGCCATCTTTGCCGTCGACCGCGCGCGGATCGGGCTGCGGCTCGGCGATGATGCTCCCGCCCTCCGCGCGCGCTTTCCAGACCAGCAGCGAATCCTCGTCCCGCTCCGCCCGCGCATGGTCGATGGCGTTCACCTCGGCGGCCGGCGATCGACCCTTTTCGTTGGGGAGCGCCTCGCGCTCGGTCTGCAAATCGCGGGTCGCCAGCATGCGATGCAAGAGCATTTCGCGCGCATCGCTCGGTAGGCCGGCGAGCACCGTGGGATCGGCCCCCAGCGCGTCGCGTAGTTTCAAATCTTGATACGGTGGCGCGTCCGCCGCGCAAGCCGAGATGATCCCGCCGGTCGACACGACCGCCCAGAGCCACGTTCCGCGCATGTTCCCTCCACCCTCCCCCGCCTTCGATTCCCCTCGAATCGCGCGACACTGCGAGGCACATACCAATGCTTGGGCTAGCTAGTTTGCCCGGTTATTTCCGCTAAAAACAAGCAAACTCGACTGCGTAAGCCCCCACGCGCCGCGCGCCACCTTACGCGTTTGCACGCGATCTGGCGCCATTCGTTTACGGCGACCGCGTGAACCTCGCAGAGGCCCGCGCAGGTTCACCCTTCGCTGGCGATCCCCAACACCGTCAGATACGCCGCCCGCACCTCGTGCGTGACATGAACGTAGCGCGCGAGCAGCGCCTCCGCGGCCGATCCACGCGGCCGCCCATCGCGCATCCCCATGCGGCGCGCGAGCAAGGTCAACCCCGGCGCGCCCTCCTCGATGAAGGGATTGGTGCTCCCATGGTGCACCCGCGCGCGCTGCTCCAGTTGCCGGAGCAACCGATACCCCTCGCGCAAGGACGCCGCCACCGTCGAATCCATGTACCCACACGCTTCGAGCGCCCCCAGCGCCGCCTCGGTATCCTGCGTGCGCACCCGCCGATCGCGCCCGTGCACCATTTGCAGGTACTGCACGGCAAACTCCACGTCGACCAAGCCGCCGTAGCCGAGCTTCATATCGTAGCGGGCCCTCGCCCCCCCTCGCCGCTCGCCCGCCAGCTCGCGCTCCATGCGCATGCGAAGGCGATGCACCTCGGCCGCCGGCGCCGCGCCCCGCTCGTAGGCCGCCTCCGCCGCGATGGCCATCACCCGCGCGCCGAGCGCCTCGTCGCCCGCGCACGCGCGCGCCTTGATGAGCGCCTGCCGCTCCCACGCGGCCGCCTGCGTCTCCTGGTAGCGCGCAAACGCCTCGATGGACACCACCAAGAGCCCGTGGTTGCCCGACGGCCGCAGGCGCGTATCGAGCTCGTAGCCCGGGCCATCCACGTGCGGCATGCTCAAAATCCGCAGCACCCGCTGCGCGGCGCGGATCGATTGCTCCTGCGCCTCGTCCTCGTCCTGGCCCGCCGGATCGTAGACGAAGATCAAATCGAGGTCCGATCCGTACCCGATCTCGCGCCCCCCCAGCTTGCCCATGGCGATGACCGCGATCTTCGGGGCCGGCTGCCCCTCGGCGCGCGCGCCACCGTTCCCGCTGGCGAGCGCGAAGCGGGTCGTGTGCTGCAGAACGAAGTCCGCGAAGATGCTCAAGGTGAGGGTGCACTTGCGCGTATCGAGCTCCCCCGCCAGATCGGCCACGCCGACCTCCATGGTCACCCCGCGCTTGGCGCGCCGGAGGGCCCCCACGAAGCTGTCCAGGCGGGCCACCGGATCCGGTATGGCGTCCAGATCGCCCAGCTGCTCGAGCTCCACGTCCACCGTGCGCGCCGCGTCGATGGGGCCGGCCATGGCGCGAAAGAGGAGGCGGTCGACCAGATCGGGGTGGAGCGCGGCCGCCTCGCCCAGAAATGCGCTGGCCCCGAAGAGCCCCGCCAGCCGGCGCGTGCCCAGTTGGTCTTCGGCCATGGCGCGCACGTAGAGGCTGGGGGTGACCATGCGGGCGAAGAAGGTGGCCATCAAGCGCGCCGCTTGCTCGGGATCGGCGGCGTCGGCCAGCGCGTCGATCAAGGTCGCGGCCAGCTCCGGGTATTGGTCGCGCGAGCGGGCGCCGAGCGGGCCGTCGGGCCTCTTGGCGAGGGTGAGCAGGTGGCGCGCCAGATCGGGCGCGCGGATGGGATCGAAGCGCTCCTCCAGGCTCGCCAAGAGGCGCGGCTCGTCCCGCGCGTCGAGGGCCGAGAGGAGCCGCTCCAGCGAGTGCGAAGGCTCGCCCTTCTCCACCAAGCCGTGGCGCGTGAGCGAGGCCATGCGCGCGCCGATGCGCTTGCGCACCCGGTCCAGGTCCTTTTCGAGCTGCAGCGCGCCGCGAAAGCCGAGCGAGCGCGCGATGCGCCCCAAGAGCACCGGGTCCTCGGGGACGGCGTGGGTCTGCAGACCGGTCGCAAACTGCACGCGATGCTCCAAGCGGCGGAGCGCCAGGTAGCCATCGCCGACCTCGCGCGCCTCCCGCTCGGTCACGAACCCGCGCGCCCGCAGCCGCCGCAGCGCATCGAGCGTGTTGGTGCTGCGCACGGTGGGCTCGCGCCCGCCCCACACGAGCTGCAGCGACTGCACGAAGAACTCCGCCTCGCGGATGCCGCCGGGGCCGAGCTTCAAATCGCGCCGCGGCTCCGCCTCCCCGATCTCCGCGCGGGCGCGCAGGAGCATGGCCGCCATTTCATCGGCCACCTGCGGGTTCACCTCGCGGCGCCAGACGAAGGGCGCGAGGGCGCCGAGCACCTGCTCGCCCACCGCCAGATCGCCGGCCGAGGGGCGCGCCCGCACCAACGCGGCCCGCTCCCACGTCCGCCCCCACGACTCGTAATAGCGCTCGGCGGCGGCCAGCGCGTTCACCAGCGGACCGCGCGAGCCCTCCGGGCGCAGCCTCAGGTCCACGCGCCACACCAAGCCGTCCTCGGTGGGCTCGTCGAGGGTCGACGTGAGCCTCTGCGCCACGCGCGTGAAATACTCGTGCAGCGACACCTCTTGCACCACGCCGTCCTTGACCACGGCGCCCTCGTCGGTGTCGTAGAAGAGAAGCAAATCGATGTCGCTGCCGGCGTTGAGCTCGCGGCCCCCGAGCTTCCCCATACCGATCACGCAGAAGCCGTTGCGCGAGCCGTCGGTCTTCGTGGGGATGCCGTAGCGGAGATCGGCCCAGAGCAGGGCCTCGTTCAGCGCCACCTCCACGCAAACGTCGGCCAGATCGGCGAGCTCTTTGGCCGTTACGTCGACGTCGGCGGCGGTGGTCTCGAGCTCGCGCGCGGCGATGCGGAGCCGCTCGCGCGCCGCGAACCTCCGCAATTTGCGGCGCACGCCCGCCGGATCGCGCAGATCGAGCGAGGGGAGGAGGAGCTTTCGGTAGGTGCGCGCGTCGCGGGCGCCGCGGCCGGAGCTGGCGATGTAGGCCACGTCCTCGGGCCGGCTTTGGATCGCGGGCGCGAGCGCGGGATAGGCCGCCTCCAGCCAGTGCGCCAGATCGACCGGGTCGCGGCGGGGACCGACGATCAGAGGCCGTTCCCCCACAAGCGGAACATCACCACCACGCACCAGTCGAAGAATGCATGTGCAATGATCGCGGACACCAGACTTCCCCCCTTCAACCGTACCAGCGCGCCCCACACGAGTCCCGCGCCCAAAGCCCCCGCCGGTAGCAGCAAATTGGGCCCCGCCGAGGGATCGGCCAGCGACCACGCGGCGGGCAGATGGGCCACCGCGTACAGCACGGCGGAGACGACCCACGCGCGGCGCGAGCCCCACTGTTCGGCGATCACGGTCGTCACCAGCCCGCGCCAGACGAGCTCCTCGGCCATCGACGCGACGATGATCCCAGCCGCGAGCCATGTGGTGTGGGGCCTCAAATCGGCCAAACCGCCGATTTGCATGTAAATGCGCGCCAGCCACGCCTCGCGCGCGCCCCCGGTGGGCGAAACCATGCGCGTAAACGCGTACGCTGCCGCTACCAGCACGACGCCGCTAAGGACCCCTACGGTCGCATCCCCCCAGCGCGGCTTGATCCAATCGCGCAGCTCGCCGTGACGCTGTGCGCGAATCGCGCCGAGCAGGGCCAAAATCAGCGTGGGGACGACGACGAGCAACCAGAACGTGAAGGTGCCGGCGTGCTGAATTTGCCAACCGAAAAAGGCCGGGATGGCAACGCCGAGCACCACCAGGACCAGGAGCAGATGCGAAGGGACCGAAACGCGAGGCATGAGTCGAAAGGAAACGTCTCGAGTATGGAAGGGTTGGAGGGGTTGGAGCGGGAGCGAGCGCGCTCGTCGCCGCGGAGCAGGGGCGGCCCGCAGTATGCGACGTTTCGTGCACAGAAAGGTTGCAAAGAGAGAATTTCCGGATTTGACGGCGTGCTTTCGTCGAGTTATAGCCACTCAGGCGTAGCTTTGTGAGGTCACGGGCTGCGCAGGCCACCGCTACCGGGGAACGGAGCGTGGTGGAGAGCCCGACAGAACGAAACCTGGGATGATTCTCGGCAAGAGATTCACCTGGAGGTCGGCACGGGGGGCCCTCCGAGACAGGCGTGAGCCGGGATGCCACGAGGCATCGACACCAGACAAACGGAAAACACGACAATGACGTTCACTGAAGCCGCTGCAGAGGTCCTGCGACTCGCCGGCAAACCGCTTCATTACAAGGAAATCACCGAGCTCGCGATCGAGAAAAACCTCTTGTCGCACGTTGGTAAGAGCCCCGAGGTCACCATGGGTGCCCGGCTCGCGGCGCTGTTGAAGAAAGAGGACAAAACGAACCCCATCGTTCGCGTCAAGCCCGGCGTTTTTGCCCTCCGCGAGTGGGATGGCAAGAGCAAGAAGAAGAAGAGCGAGCCCGCCCCCGAAGTCGAAGAGACCGACTCGGGCGACGAGATCAACGCGCTCGAGGTCGAGGCTGCAACCACGCGTGAATCCGTCCCTCCGCCCACGCCTCCGGCGCTCGAGGAAGAGCAGGACGAAGACGACCGTCCCATCGTCTCGGGTGAAGATGCGCTTCGCGCCGATCTCGCAGCCCAGGGGGCCGAGCTTTTCGACGACGAGGACGACGACGATCAGCCGATTTTCGCCCCGCAGAACCAATCAGGTTTGGCAGGGTTGGCAGGCGTGTCCGGTGTGGCAGGTGGACCGCCCGCTCAAGTCGGTGAGCCCCTCACCGAGGGCGGCCGCCGTCGCCGTCGCCGCCGCCGCCGCGGTCGTGGGGGCAGTGGTGCAACGGACATCAGCAGCGATGGACTCTCCTCGCCGCGCCTCGAGGGCGCAGGCGCCGCGGGGGCCGGGCACGCGGGCCCCAGCTCGTCGCGCTTCGATCCCGGGCCGGGCACCACCCCGCGCTTCGATCCGGCGCTCGCCGCAGCCGTCAATGCGGCCGGCGCGGGCACCGCGAGCGAGGGCGAAGCCGGCACCGACGCGCCCCGCGATCCGCTGGCCCCCGCGCCGCGCCCGCAAGTGCGCGATCGGCACCAGATCATGGCCGGCGGCGCGCCGAGCGGCATCGAGGTCCCCCTCGGCGAGGGCGAAGAGCTCTTCGGCCGCGATCTCGCCGACGCCGCGCTCACCGTGATGGCCTCGTTCGATCGCAACGCGGGCCCCGTTCCCGTGCGCGCCATCGTCGATGCGTTCATGCGCCGCGGGCGGCTCTCGGGCGATCCGTCGCTGGCGGTCATCCAAGTCAGCGCCTCGCTCCGCGCCGACAACCTGCGCCGCACGGCGCTGGGCCAGCGTCCGCGCTTTCGCTTTGCCGCAGGCTCGCGCGTGGCCCCCACGGACTGGGTGCTCGGCTCCGATCTGATCCGCCTCGAGCAAGAGGTGAACATCGCGATCGACCGCTACCGCGAGGCCACCCGCCGCGTGCTGCTCCGCCGCGTTCAGGAGCTCCCCGGCCACGCCTTCAACGAGCTCGCGCTCTTGGCGCTCGAGCGCGCCGGCATGTCGCAGCTGCGCCCCGTGCGCCGCGCGGGCTCGCCGGGCGGCGAAGCGCACTTCAGCGCGATCCACCGCACCGGCAGCGACGAGATCCGCACCGCCATCGTGATCCGCAAGGACGGGCGCGAGCTCGGTCGCGAGCGGGTGAGCGATCTGCGCGGGGCGCTGCACCACTACGGGCCGGCCGCCGCCGGTTGGCTCATCACCACCGGGCAGGTGCTCTCGGGCGCACGCGAAGAAGCAGGCGCGCCCAACGCCCCGCCGGTCGCGCTGTACGACGGGCTTGCGTTCTGCAAGCTCCTCGAGGAGGGTGACGTGGGCGTCATCCGGACGCGCTTCTCCATCACCATCCCGGATCTCGAGCTGTTCGAAACCTTGCGCGGCTAATGACCGACGAAAAGAACCGCCCCCAAGGCAGCACGGACGGAACGCCGAAACGGCGTTCCGCGGGCGGCCTGGCGGTTCTTTCGCCTTTTTGGTTTGCGCGGTTTGCGTGGTTTGCGTCGTTTTTTTCGGTCTTCGCGCCATCGTCGCCGGCGGCGGCCGCACAGAAAAATGCGACCGGCGCGGCCAGCGTCAAAGACGCCGCGGCCGCGCTTCCGCCGCCCAAGGTGGCGCTCACCGTTTCCACGGTTTCGTCCAAGCGCTGGACGATGCGCCTCGAGAACACGGGCGACGTGCCCGTGCGCATCGTCGCGGATCCGTATCTTTTGTCGCTCGAAATCATGGTGCCGGCCGGCGAAGGCGCCGCGGCGAAGAAGCCCGCAAAGGCACGCGAGGTGCGCTGCGTGCTCCCGGCGGACATGCGGCCCTCGACGGATTCGGCGCGCAACCTGGTGCTCAACCCGGGCAAGGCGTACAGCGAGTCGTTCGATCCGCGCATGTACTGCTTCGGGGCGAAGGAGAGCGCAGGGCTGGTGCGCGGGGCCCGGATCATTCCCCACTACGGGTTTGCGTCCCTCACCCGCCCCAAGCGCGCCGCATCGAAGCCCAAGGCGCCCACACCGCCCTTCGTGGTCGCGCCCATTCCGGATACCGACCCTACAGCGCGCC
Organism: Sorangiineae bacterium MSr11954; assembly: GCA_037157815.1. Lineage (NCBI taxonomy): Bacteria > Pseudomonadati > Myxococcota > Myxococcia > Myxococcales > Pendulisporaceae > Pendulispora > Pendulispora albinea. Next base: position 2,117,056 of record CP089984.1, on the reverse strand, counting down.
CCACCCTCGCACCTGTCAACGAGATCATAGGTGGCACGGCCATCGAGCTATCGGGCGACGCCGTCGCAGGTACGTCGAGCACCGACAACACCACCAAAGACGCCGTGGCAACTCGAACGACCGCTCCGGTCAGCGGGGCGAGCACGGCGGAAAATGATACCTCGGAGCCGGGTCTCTCCATCGCGCTTCCCGCGCGAACCGACGGAGCCCGGGCCTCCGATATGAACCTGCGCGTGACCCTGACCAACATCGGCCCGCGACGCGCTGCTATCTATTTTCGGCCGCAATCGGTGGCCTTCGATGTCACGGGGCCGGGCGGCGAGTTTGCCTGCTCGGCCGGGGGTGCAGCGGCCATCCGCGAGCTATTCACCACCTTGGCGCCGCGCGGACGCGCGAGTTTGAGTGTGCTGGCGGGCAGCTCGTGCCCGGATCATTCGTTCGACATCCCTGGACTTTACGAGGTCCGCCCGAGGCTCGATACGAGGCACATCGTGGGGAGCCCAGCGGCGGTCGCGGGATCGCCGCCCTTCGAGGGCGAAGTGATGGGCACACCGGCGCTCGTGCGCATCCGAGTAGGCAAGCAGGGTATTTTGCGCCCGCCGCCGATCATCGAGTGACCCGCGGCATCCAACGGGATACCCCCCTACCCCAAAGCTTCCCAAGTGTTTGAGGGTTCTCGATGGACCGAGCCGTTACCAGTGGGATGTCGTCGCCTTCGCGTCCGAAAGTATCACGGCGCGACCCTTGCTTAGAAATGGGGGGGCTAGTCTGTCCTGAGCGGGCGCCCATGACGCGGCGGAATCCTTGATGCACAAGGTCACGTTCGATTTCGGGGTCGCGCTCTCCGAGGAGCACCACGTCGAGCTCCTCGTCGCCGATGTCTCCCTGGCCCGCGCGCTCTTCGAGGGCGTCCCCGCCGCGAGGCTCCTCTCCCGCGTCCAACTCGCACGCGACGAGTCCGATCAGGCCGCGTGGGACGCGTGGCTCGCGCGCACCATCTCGGGCGGCGAGGACTTGGAGCGGCTTCAGCGCGCCATCGCCCGCCACGCGCGGCAGGCGCTCGACGAGGGCCCCATCGAGGCCGAGAACACCACGGTGGCCGCGCTCCTCTTCGGATTTTTCTCGAACGAGAGCGACGATGCCTCCCTCGCCGAGACCTTCGGCCGGAAGATTCGAGGCCCCCGCGAGCACCTGGTGCGGGCCTGCGCCTTCTACGATGGGCGTCTGGCCACCGGAGGCGATGTGCGCGTGCCCATGCTGGAGGCGTGCATCCGCCTGGCCACCGTGGCCTCGGCGGGCCCCTGGTCGCACGACCGCATGCTGGACGCCGCCTCGCAGGTGGCCGCCACGGAGCTGGGCATCCAGTGGAAGGCCGCCGAGCAGTGCCTCTTTCCCGTCGATTTTCACGCGGGCCCCGAGCACGCGCGCATGGTCCGGCTCGATCGCACCTCGCTCGACCCCTTGGTTGCCCGCGATCCGCGCGAGCTCGCGGGCGCCATCGCCCGGGCCGAGCGCTCCCCTTCCGGACCCGACTCTCCGCGCTCGCGCGTGCGGCTCGACACGTTCCTCGCGGATCTTTCGAGCCTCCTTCAACACCGCGGGGCGCTCGTTCTGGCCGTGCCGGTCATCGATCCCGAGGTCGATCCGCCGGTGCCGAGCAGCCCGCCTTCGGACCGGCCCTCCAACATCCCGCTCGATTGGTCGCAGCCGAGCCTGGCCGAGAGCATCGCCGAGTCGATCGAGGCCGGACAAACGTCGCTCGCGCGCCTGCGCAACTTGGTGGGCCGCGGCGGGGAGCCCGCGCTCGACGCCATCGGCGCCGAGATGTTGCGGGCGACCCATCACCCGGTCGCCAATGTCATGTTCGCCGAAATCCTGGCGCGCAGCGGCCGCCCGCGCGACGTCATCCGGCTCGTCACCCACTTTGCCATCGCCTCCGATCCCCCGGTGGCCGCCCGCGCGCTCAGCGTCTGCAGCGCCCCCGAGCTCCCCAGCGTGCTGCGCGCCTGGCTCGAGGCGATGCTCCCCACCGATGGCGCCGTCGCCCCGATCGGTCCGGATCCGCACACCTCGAGCGCGGCGCGCTTGACCGCCTGCGTCGCGTCCCTCGAGCCCTATCCGCACTTGTACCAAGCCGTAAAGACGCTTTTGCTCCGGGTCAGCGACCGGCCGCCCCCGCGCGCCGAGTAGCTCACCGCACGCCGGCGCAAACGCCGAATCGCTCAGCGGCCCGTAAACTTCGGCGCGCGCTTCTCCAAAAAGGCCATCAACCCTTCGCGCGCATCGTCGGTGGAGAGGATCTCCGCCAAGCGCTCCCGCAACATGGGGAGCGCCTCCTCGAGCGGCTGCTCGTCCTGCGCCGAGAACGCGCGCAACCCCAGGCGAAGCGCGATGGGGCTCTTGGCCGCCAGCTTGTGGCAGAGGGTCTCGATGGCGCCATCGAGCGCATCGGGCGGGACCACATGGTTCACCAGCCCGATGGCCTTTGCCTCCTCCGCGCTCAGCTTCTCGCCGAGGAGCATCATCTCCAAAAGCCGCCGGCGCGGCACCAGGCGCGCGAGCACCGCCATGATCATCATGGGGAAGAGCCCCACCAAAATTTCCGGTGTTCCGAGCTCGGCATCGCTGGATGCCACCACCAACGTGCTAGCCGCCACCAACCCAAGCCCGCCGCCCATGGCGGGGCCGTGCACCTTGGCGACAATGGGCTTTTGCGTGCGGGCCATGGCAAGCAACAAATCCGCATAGTCGCCTTTTGGCGCAAGTTGCACATCGTCCGTCCCGCTGGTCATTTGCGCAAAATCACCTCCTGCGCAAAAGGCCTTTCCCTCGCCCGCAAGGACGATGACGTGAATGTTCGGATCCGCATGAGCTTCTTCCAACGCGTAAAGAAGCTCGTTGACCATCTGCGGCCCAATGGCATTGCGACGTTCGGGATACGCCAGACGAATCGTCGTCACCGCGCCTTCATTTCGAATCCGAATTTTCGTGTACTCGGCCATGACACCACCTCGCAATCCCGCAGCCCCGTTTCGTAGCTTCGTTTTCGCACGATACGTGCACGGAGAGCTCGCCGTCGAGCCGGGACACGGCTTTCACCGAGCGGACGGCGTCGGGCGCGATGGCAAACGCAGCGTCATGGAATTTTCATGATTTCGTGCGCGCGCCCGACGCGGCGAGCGTCTCTTGAGCAAGGAGACGAACGCATATGAATTCGCTAGGTCGATTGGCCCCTTGCGGGCTTTTGGTCGTCGGCACGTTCTATGGCTTGGGCTGCAGCAGCACCATGGATGGCGGCGAAGAGCCCGCATCCCGCGCTTCCTCCCTCGAGACCGCAGCGGCCCCACGGTCGGGCGCGTGCGAGCCCTTCATTTCACCCGAGGTGGCCGCGCATGTGCGGGAAATGGCCACCAAGGGTTGGGCGGCCGTCAATAAGGAAAAAGGTTTGCTCATGCACGGCTGTCCGGCGGGGGCGAGCGGCCGTGCATGCTTGACGGCCTATCCGCGCGCCTCCGAAAAGCCTTATGGGCAAGGGTGGGAGCATCTGCCCGGCGCGGCGCTCCGGATTTTGCGGGAGTATGCGTATCCGTCCAGCTTTTGGACGCGCTCCTCGCCCGATGGCCGCTTCGTCGCGCACGGGCGCAGGAACGCGGACGCAGTATTCAACATGTCCGCCAGCATCTTCGACCTACGCGGCGACGGCCGGCAGATCCCGGCCAATGCCAGCTACGACTCCGGATTCACCCCCGACAACTCCGGATTTACGTTCATCTCGGGGAGCGATGTGCTGTTTTGCAATCAGAGCCTGCTCGGCACATCGCCCCAATCCATTAAATTCGATGAGCCGGAGTGCATCAACGCCGGCGATCTGGGCCTCTACCAGAGCGTGGGCGCGGCGCTCGGCGGCGGCGATTACTGGGTCGCGGGCGGGCGCTTTCAAAACGATCAAGGCGGCTACGACATCCGCCGCGATCCCGACGCACGATTCGGCAGCGATCCGGTTCGGTTCACGCCCATGATCCACAACGGCAGCGCCTTCGAGCCCGGCGCGAGCATCGATCGGTCCCTCCCCTACGAGGGCGACGCCATCCTTTCGCCGGGGGCGGGCCTGGTCATGACGCGCATCGAAGGGCCCGACCATCGCTCCCTCGGGTATGCGCTGCGAAAGCTGGTCGCCAAACGCACCGGCACCGGATACGAGCTCTCGACCCCGGAGATCGCCCGCTACTGCGCCAAGGGAGCCAAGGCCACGTTCTCGTACGACGAGCGCTGGGCGGTGATTCACCACTACGTGGACGACAACGACGAGGACGCGCGCGATCTCGGGTTCACGGGCCGGAGCGATCCCAAGTTCGCGCCGTACCGCGCCAAAGGAGCGTCGAACGTGTATTTGATGGATCTCGTCTCGGGCAAGCTTCGGCGGATCACCGCCATGCAGCCGGGCCAATATGCGCTCTATCCGCATTTCCGCGCCGATGGATGGATGCACTTCATCGTCCGAACGGCGCCGCGGCGGGGAGAGCCATCGCCCACGGCCACCGAGTACTTGGTGGCGAGCGACGCAGCCTTGATGCCCGAATGAAGTGCTCCCTCATCGCGCTGGCCATGCTCGTCTCTGCGTGCCGCATCACCCGCGGCGAAGTCGCGGGCGATGGTCCCCCGGATGCGCGCGAGGACGCGGTGCGGCCCGTGGATCGCAAGATCCTCGGGCTGGCCGCGAAGTACGAGGCCGACGGGATGCTCCGCGGCCGCGAGGGCGAGCTTCTGCGCTCCCAGCGGATGCGGCGCGCCGTGGGATGGCGGACGGTGGAGAAGGTGCTCGCGCCCGTCGCGCTGGCCGAGAGCCTCCCCTTGGACGCTGGGGCGCCGCATCGCATCCCAGCCTTTCACACGTGGTACGGGCGCGACGACGTGTACCGGCTCTTCGGGCGCCTCTACGAAAAATTGGGCGCGGAAGGACGAAAGCGCCGCGAGGTGTTTTCGCACCGCAAAATCGACGAGGCGTTCGCGTGGAACCTGCGCGCGGCGGACGAATCCGGAAATTGGCCGGAGCCGCGCTGGCGCGCCTACCTCGCCGCGCTGGAGACGGCCGAAGACGTGGACGGGGTGGGCGGCATCGACCGTGTGGGCTACGGCTCGGAGAGCGTGCGCCATCTGCTCCGCAGCTACCCGCAGCTGCTCGGGTGCATCGCCAAAGGCGTCCCGGCGCCGAACGCGGTGGGGCCCGAAACCGAAGCGCGCCCGCTGGTGCGCGAACGCCTTCACCTGGGGGCGCGCGAGCAGCGAACCCTCGGCCCCTTTGCGATTCTCCCGCACGAGGGCGAAGCATCGCGCGGCGCCCTGGAGACACACGACGGCGCCGCCGTCCTTCGCTACCACGCCCATCCGGAGCTCACGGCCACCGTCTCGGCGGGGCCCGACGGCTTCGAGGGCGCCGTTTTACTCGACTACGACAAGCGCAATCCGGAGTGGGCGACCTGCGTGGCGGGCACATTTCCCATCGACGCCGTGGTGATCAAGGCGGATTGGCAGCGCGCGGACTTCGGTCGAAAGCTCCGCACGTACGATACGTCGGCGGCGGGGCTTCGAAGGCGGCTCGCGCCCGATGGCGCCGTATCTTGGGAGAAGGCCGATGGGGAGGCGAGCCCGGGCCCCGAGAGCATTCATACGATCAAGCTCCCCGAGACGGGCCATGTGTACCGGCTCGCGGGCCTGCACATCATGAGCAAGGAGCTCGATCACTGGCTCTGGACCACGCTCTGGTGGTCCGGAGCGCCGGACGAGGACTTCGGGGCGGACCGCCCGAGCTCCATCGAGGCGCTGGGCACGGTCTGGCGGAACTACAAGATGTGCACGGTGGTGGGCTTCGACGAAGCGGATCCCGACCCCAAGGGCGGATTTGGAGAGGACCTCCCCACCCTCGCAGAAGCGCTCGCGGCCGTGTCCGAGCGGACCGCGCGCGCGACCGACCCCTCGCGCGGCAGGCCCTCGTGGTGCTCCAACCCGTACATCGAGCGCGGGGCGGGCAACGCGGGGACCAACTGCGTAGGCTGCCATCAGCACGGCGGCCGGAACCTGCGGCCCCAAGACATCCTTCGCGACGAGACCCAGTTCCCCGCCCGCGGCCGTACGCACGTGCGTAACAACTTCCCCACCGACTACTCGTGGGCGATCAACGCGGGAGACCGACTCGGGCAGCTGGTGGCCGACGTCGTTGGTCATTACGACACCACGGACCCGCGAAAATAAGCCTTCGTGCGGCCCAAGCGTAACCTGAAAAGGCCATGTGCCACCGAGCGGACGGTGCTCGGCTCGTGCCCTGCACTCGCGTGACCGGCGCCGGCCCGCGCGCGTCCCCACGCATCGCGCGCACCGCACGCGCGCTCCCCGCATGGGCGTACTTGTACAAGAAGATCCAAACCGCTAGCTTCCTGACCGCTCGTCTTTCGCGCGGTACGTACTAGGAGAGCTCTCGGATGGCATCGCCTCACTCATCGGATCGTCCCTCTCGACGGCGCATTGGCGTCTATGGAATCGGAGTCGTCGCCCCTGGGGGACGCAATGTGGCCGCCCTCGAGGCACTTCTGCAGCGCGGGGCCACCGCGCTGGGGCCGAGCGCCAAACCCGAGCTCGGATATGGGCTCTTCGCCGTCGGGGACCCCGATTTTTCGTTCGACGACTACGCCGGGTGGATCGCGGAGCGTCATGGCGATGCTTATGTCACCCGCATGCAGGCCAAGATGGCGGACAACGTCCAGTTCGCCGTGGGGGCGACGATCCAAGCGCTCCGCTGCGATCCCAACCTGGAAGCGCTGGTGCGCGAGGCCGATGAAGGCTGCCATGTCTATGTCGGCTCGGGCGTGGGCGAGTTGCCCGAGAGCTACCGGGCCGCCGCCTCGCTCGAGCGCGCAACGCGCGAGTGGAATCACTTTTGGGCGCAGGCCGAGCACTGCGCAGCGCGTCGCCAATTCGAAACCGACGGCAAGCACCCCGACGGGCCGCCGCCCCCCGTCGATCCCACCACCTTGCCCGTCGACAGCGAGGCGCGCCTCTCGGCGCTCACGGCATGGGATGCGTACTGGTCGCGCTATTCGCAGCCGCTCCGCGCCTTTTTGGAGCGCTTCGCCGCCATCGAGCGGCTGGACGCCGACGACGAGAACCAAGAGAAGGCGCACATGAGCGCGATGCGCAAGCGCCTGCGCGCGCATCGGGCGCTGGTCGACGAGTTTGGCTGCCCGCCGCCCCCGTGGACCGCGGTGAGCCCCAACCTGATTTGGAATATCCAAAACGGGCCGGCGGCGCAGATCACCATGCTGCTCGATGTGCACGGCGCTGCGTGGGCCCCCGTCGGAGCCTGCTCGACCTTCGGCGTGGCGCTCAAGTGCGGCCGCGACGCCATCCTGCGCGGCGAGGCCAAAATGGCCATCGTGGGCACCACCGATCCGCGCCCCGATCCGGCGCTGGTGGCCGCGTTTCACCAAGCGCGGGTCATGCCGGGCATCCCCGACGTCAACCTCCCCTTTACGTCGTTGCGCGGCACGCACGTGTCGGGGGGAGCTTGCGTCTGGATCATCGGCGACGCCGACTACTGCGAGGCCCGCGAGCTGCGCCCCATCGGTGGCTATGTGGAGTCCATCGCTCTCTCCTCCGACGCGGAGCACATCATCACCCCGTCGCAGTCGGGCCCCAAGCGCGCCATCTCCCGCGCCTACGCCGAGGCGGGCATCGAGCCGCTCGACGTCGCCGTCATCGACCTCCACGCCACCGGCACCCCCGGTGACTTGAACGAGCTCGCGCTCATCGACGAATACGTCACCGACCGCACGCGCATCACCGCGCGCAAAGGGCAGCTCGGACATGGCATGGCCAACTCGGGCGGCTGGGAGCTGACCGAGCTCGCGCTCAGCCTCTCGCGCGGCACCGCCTACCCCACGGGGGTCACCGGCCCCGATTTGCATCCGCGCGTGCAGCGCAAGTCCTCCATCGTGATGGCCGAAACACCGTTGGAGGGCGAAATCGGCGTAAAGCTGATGCTCGGCATCGGCGGCATCACCGCCTGCATCGTCCTCCGCGGCGCCCGCCACAGCGCAACGTAGCGGCAATGGCGCGGGTCGGCGTCGCTAGGCGCGTCCCGCGAGGCCCAAAATGGTGCGCGCCTCGTCCACGGTGGCGACCTTGCGGCCGACGTCGCGGACCATGCGGGCGGCGACCTCGACGAGCTCACCGTTGGAGCGGGCCATCGCGCCATTGGGGAGATACAAATTGTCCTCCAGGCCCGCGCGGACATTGCCGCCGAGGACCAGGGCAGTGGCGAGCATCTTCCATTGACAGCGGCTGATACCGATGACCTCCCACTCGCTCCCGGGCGGCATGATCTTCGTTTGAAGCTGCAGGCTCTCCACCAGTGGCGGGATGCCCCCCAGCACATTGACGATAAATGAAAATTGGAGCGGCGGGCGCAGAACACCCATATCGAGGAGCGGCCAAATACCCTGCGTATGCCCGGTATCGAAGCACTCGAGCTCCGGTTTGACGCCGCTCTCGTTCATGGCCGAGAGGAGCTTGATGATCTTTTCATACGTATTCGGAAAGACCATGTCGAACGCGAACTCTTTCCGCTTCTCCGAATACTTCGAATAATTCATCGTCCCCATGTTCAATGCGGCAATCTCGGGCCGGCTCTCCCGGATGTATGCGCATTGTTCGGTGACGTCGTCGAAGATGGTGCCCGTCGAAAAATTGAGGAGGATCGGGCAGCGCGTTCGAACTTCGTCTTTGATGCGCGCGAAGGTCGCGGGGCTGAAGGTGGGGGAGCCATCGTCGCTCCGCGCATGGATGTGCACCACGGAGGCGCCGGCATCGTACGCGCGCTTGCACTCCTCGGCGATCTCCACCGGGGTGTAAGGGATGGCGGGACACTGGTTGCGGTTGGCCAGAACACCGGTCACGGCGCACGTGATGACGCAGAGATCGGGATCGCGTTCCGGGCGGCGGCCCGCGTCCGGGGGGTGCGCTGCGTGCGGGGCCCGACTCTCTGCGCGGGTGCTCATGGCTCCTCTTCCTTCCCTTCCTCCCCCAAGTTGGGGAAATCGCGCTTGATGATGGCCCGAAACCGAGCGGTGACCTTGGCCGCGAACCGGACCGCGTCGCGGATCTCTTGGGGGTTCAAGGTCTCCATGGCGCTATGGAAAATGCCGATGGGCTCGATGGGGATCTCCCGAGCCAGCTTGGAGCCCTTTTCGGTCAGGTGAATCCGCACCACGCGGCGATCGTCGGTGGAGCGCACGCGCTCGACGATGCCCTCGCGCTCCATGCGGTCGATGATGCCCGTGACCGTGCTGTTCTGCGCCCGGATGGCGTCGGACAGCTCCGAGAGGGAGAGATCGCCCATGTGCTCGAGCATCTTGACCACCGTCAGCTGCGGGCCCGTGAGGCTCGCGCGCGCGGCCAGCGCCTTGGTGACCCGGCGGTTCTCCGTATAGAGATAGATGAGCATCTTGAGCAGCTCGTCGATCTCGTGGCGCGAGTCGGGGGTGGAGGCGGTCGAGGCAGTGGCGGCTTGCGGGGATCGTTTCATGGCGGGCAACGAAACATTTCGTATACGAAAGGTTTAGACGCGAAAGGGTGGTCCGTCAATCGAGCGGGACCCCATACTTCACGGGACGTCAAGCGCTTTTCAAGCGCACATTTGCAAAGAAGCTCTAGGGGGGCAACGCAACGCGAACCCGATCGTCACCAGGGCGCGAACGAGAGCCGAATGAGCCGCGAACAAAACGCGAATAACGCGCCGGACGAGGCGCCCCTACGATGCGCCGGACGAGACGCCTGAACGAGACGCCGAACGAGACGAGTGTAGACCGAAGGCCATCGTTTGGAACGCCGTGGCCGAGTTAGCTGCGCTAGGCTACGTCATCGATGATGGGCGGCGCGGTGGTGCCCGAAAATCCCGTACGACTGCTCGGCCGTTATGCGTTGCACGGTGAAATCGCCGTCGGGGGGATGGCCACCGTTCATTTTGGCCGCCTTCACGGCGCCATTGGGTTCTCGCGCACGGTGGCCATCAAGCGGCTGCACGCGCAGTTTGCGCGCGATCCGGAGTTCGTCTCCATGTTCCTCGACGAGGCGAGGCTGGCGGCGCGCATCCGTCACCCCAACGTGGTGCCGACCCTCGACGTGGTGGCCACGGACGGCGAGCTTTTCGTGGTCATGGAGTATGTCCACGGCGAGTCGCTCGCGCGGCTCATTCGCCAAGAGGTGCGGGCGGGCCGGCTGATCCCACCGCCCATCGCGGCCAGCATTCTATCGGGCTCCTTGCAGGGTCTGCACGCCGCCCACGAGGCGCGCAACGAGCGCGGGGCGCCGCTCTCCATCGTGCACCGCGACGTGTCGCCGCAGAACATCCTGGTGGGCTCCGACGGGGTCGCGCGCGTCCTCGACTTCGGCGTCGCCAAGGCCGCCGGGCGGATCCACACCACGCAGCAAGGCCAGATCAAAGGGAAGCTCCCCTACATGGCCCCGGAGCAGCTCTCGCCCGACGGCACCGTCACGCGCGTCATCGACGTGTATGCGGCCTCGGTCTGCCTCTGGGAGGCGCTGACCGGAAAGCGGCTCTTCAGCGGCGAGAACGAAGCGATGATCCTCGCGCAGCTCCTGAGCATGGCGGTCGAGCCACCGAGCCGCTTTGCACCCGACATCTCCCTCGCGCTCGACCAGGTGGTGATGCGCGGCCTCTCACGGCAGCCGGACAAGCGCTTCGCGACCGCGCGGGAGATGGCCGTGGCGTTGGAGCGCGCGGTCTCCCGCACCGCGAGCTCCGCCGAGGTGGCCGACTGGATGGAGAGCGTCGCCGGAGCACCCCTGGCCGCCCGGTACCGCACGGTGGCCGCCATCGAGCTGCAGACCGACGCGCCGAGCTCCGAGCAGCTGCTCCACGAGATTTCGTCGATGCGCAAAGCGCCTCGGACGACCGGCGCGGTCAGCGCGTCCTCCCTCGGCGGCCCGGCGAGCGCTTCGCCCGATCACCGGATGCTCGGCCTCGACGGCTCGGGGCCATCGCAAAGCGCTCCGCTCTCTCCGCCCTCGTTCGCAAGCCCAAAGACCGGCGCCTCGAGGCGCTTCGCAAAGCCCGCGCTCATGGCGCTGCTCGTCATCGCCTGCGTGCTCCTGGGATCGCTCATCGCCGCCTTCACGGGCCCCGGGCGCGGTGGGACGAAGCCGCCCCCGGCCCCCACGGCAACGGCGCCCCCGACCACGCGCGAACCGCCGGTTCGCACGATCGAGCCGGTTCCTTCCGCGACGACCAGGCCCGAAGCGTCATCGAGTTCGACCGCCACCGCGCCCACGGCCAGCACGAAACCGCCGCCGCCACCGCGCCCCACCGCCGCGCCCGCACCCCGCAAGAACTGCGATCCCCCTTATTCCGTCGACTCCAGCGGAAGAAAGAAGTTCAAGCCCGAATGCCTGTAACCTACATGCATTGGCGCGTCTCTGGCGCGCTGCTGGTCCTCGGCTGGTCGAGCGCGCTGCACGCCGCACCCAAGCCCGCGCCCTCGAAGCCGCAACCCGCGGCCCCCAAGCCCGCGCCCTCCAAGAGCGAAGCGCAGATCATCAAGGACAAGTGCATCGCCGACGCCGACGAAGGGCAATCCTTGCGCGACGGCGGCAAGCTGCTCGACGCGCGCACCCGCTTCGTCGGCTGCGCGAGCTCCACCTGCCCCGGCGTGGTCACCAAAGAGTGCAGCGCATGGCTCGCCGACGTCGAGGAGCGGCTGCCCACGGTGGTGATCACCGCCAGGGACGGCCACGACATCGATCTGGTCGACGTCCGCGTCTCGGTCGATGGCCAGCCCTTCCTCGACAAGCTCACCGGCACCCAGGTGCCCATCGATCCCGGCCCGCACGACATGCGCTTCGAATACAGCCGCGGCGGCGAAGGCCCCTTCGTCGTCGACGAGAAGGTCGTCATCTCCGAGCGGCAAAAAGGGCGGGTGCTCCAGGTGCCCTTTCCAAACGTGAATCCCCGCACGGAAGCGATGCTCCCGTCCCCCGTCCCGGAGCCTGCCCCGCCGCCCAAAACCACCCGCAGCGCCCCCGTGGCGGCGTACGTCGTGGGCGGCGCCGGCCTGCTCGCGCTGGGCAGCTTTGCGTTTTTCGGCATCAAGGGCCGCAGCGACTACAACGACTTGAAGGACACGTGCGAGCCGAACTGCAACAAGTCCGACGCCGACGCCGTGAAGACGAAGTTCCTGGTGGCCGATATCTCCCTGGGGGTCGGCGTCGCGGCCCTTGGGGTGGCGACATACCTCTTTCTCACGCACCGCTCCGACGAGGCGCCCCGCGTCACGACGTCGCAGGGCCGCCCGCATCTCATCCAGCACGCCCTTGGGCACACCGTGGTCACCCCCACCCGCGGCGGCGGCTGGCTCGCGGGCTACGAGACGCGGTTCTAGACCGCCGAAATAATCGCAAACCAAAACACGAAAAACGTAACCCAGTGCTTGCGCGAGGGCGCTTCGCGTGGAAGATTCGCGCGCCCTTCGCCATGGCAGAACCCCTTACCCGTTCGCCCGAATTCCGAGTCCCCGTGTCCGAGCTCGACACGGCGGGCAAGGAGTACCACTTCCCCGTGCGCGTCAGCTGGGTCCGCGGCGTGCTCGAGGGGAACGAGGCCGGCCCCGTGGGCGAAGACGGAAAGCTCGACGTGCGCCTCTCGCGAAGCGGCACCGACGTGGTGGTGCTGGGGCGCTTGCAGTTCGAGCTGGTCGCGCCCTGCGCGCGCTGCCTCGAGCCGGCGCGCATCCCCATCGACGAGAAGCTGAGCTTTCTCATGGTCCCCGCCGCCCGCTCCAAAGCGCCGGACGCGGAGGAATATGAATTTTCCGCCGAAGAAGCCGATGTCGTGCCCTTCGACGGAGAAAATGTCGTCCTGGACGAGGTCGTTCGGGATGAGCTCGTTTTGCAAATCCCGATGATCCCCTTGTGTTCGGAGGATTGCCCGGGTATGAGCGCCGGTAGCATTTCCGGCGCGAGCTCGGAGGTTCCCCAAGAATCGCTCGACCCGCGCCTTTTGCCTTTGCTGCGTTTCAAGAATCTCAAGAAGGAGTAGCCGCCGTGGCCGTCCCCAAACGACGAACCAGCCGTTCCAAGCGCAACATGCGCCGCGCCAATCACGACAAAGTGACGGCCATCCAGCTCATTGCCTGCCCGAATTGCGGGGAGCCGAGCGTCCCCCACCGCGCCTGCTCGGCGTGTGGGTTCTACAATGGTCGCCAGGTAACCGCCGTCGCGAAAAAGCCGGACTGAGCGCGAAAGGCGCACCAAATAGATGCTGAGCCCGGCGTCGATCTCCAAAGAAGCGGGCAGAACGGCGTGGCTGTTCCCTGGTCAAGGGTCGCAGTCGGTTGGCATGGCCAAGGAGACCCTCCTTGCCTCGGCCGCCGCACGCGACGTCTGGGCCCGGGTCGATCGCGCCCTCGGCGAACCCCTCCAAGAGCTCGTGATGAACGGGCCCGAGGAGTCGCTCACCCTCACCGCGAACGCGCAACCCGCCATTTTGGCCACGAGCGCCGCGGTGCTCGCCGCCTTGCGCGAGCGCTTTCCCGATCTTCCGCTCCCCGGCCTCGGCGCCGGGCACTCGCTGGGTGAATACTCCGCGCTCCTCTCCGCAGGCGCGCTGAGCGTGGAAGACGGTGTGCGCTTGGTGCGCGCGCGCGGCTTGGCGATGCAGGAAGCGGTGCCCCCCGGGGTCGGCGCCATGGCCGCCGTCATGGGGCTCGATGCCGACGCCGTGACCGCGGTCTGCCAGCAGGTCGAAGAAGAGGAACAGGCCACCTCCGGGGAGGTGGTTCGCCCGGCCAACTTCAACTCCCCCGGGCAGATCGTCATCGCTGGACATGCCAAGGCGGTGGCGCGTGCCGTGGCGGTCGCGGGCACCCGCGGAGGAAAGGCCAAAGTGCTCAACGTGAGCGCACCTTTTCACTCCCCGTTGATGGCACCGGCCGCCCGGGCGCTGGAAAAGCAGCTCGCGCAGGTCACCATCGCCCCCCTCGCCTTCCCCGTGGTCGCGAACGTCGATGCCCGGCCGAATCGGGACGAAGGGCGCGTCAAAGAGCTCCTCGTGCGTCAGGTCGACGGCGCGGTGCGCTGGGAGGAGACCATTCGTTTCATGCACGAGCAGGGGATCACGCATGCCCTGGAGATCGGGCCAGGCAAGGTCCTGGCAGGGTTGAGTCGCCGCGTGGTCAAAGATCTCAAGGTGTTGAGCGTCTGCGATCCCAAGTCGTTCGACGAAGTCCCGGCATTTCTTTCGGCCGCCGGAACCTCCTGAATTCGGGCGCCTCGAGCGGCAGACCGCGGGGCCATGGGATTCCGGCCGCCTCGAGCGGCAGACCGGAAGCGCCCCGGCCCTAGTGACAAGTGCCGAAAGGCGTGAGAGAAAGCGCCCAACAAGATGTTTCGCCTCGATTCCAAAATTGCTCTCGTCACTGGCGGCTCGCGCGGCATCGGACGGGCCTGCGCCGAAGCACTCGCGCGTCAAGGCGCGACGGTCATCATCAACTACGTCAACGGCGAAGGCGCCGCGCGCGAGGTCGAATCGGCCATCGTTGCCTCCGGTGGTAAAGCCGAAATCGCGCGGTTCGACGTGGCCGATACAGAGGCCACCGAAGCGCAGATCGAAGCCATCATCAAGCGCCATGGTCGGATCGACATCCTGGTTGCAAGCGCCGGCGTCGCCATCGACGGGCTGCTTCTGCGCCTCAAAAACGAGGATCTCGACAAGCTTTTCAACATCAATGTACGCGGTGCGTTGACGTGCGCGCGCGCGGCCACCAAGAGCATGATGCGCACGAAATCGGGCCGTATCGTGTTCCTCTCGAGCGTCGTCGGCGAGATGGGCAACGTCGGGCAGACCGCCTACGCGGCCAGCAAGGCGGCCCTCATCGGCGCGGCCCGCTCGATCGCGCGGGAGTACGCGTCCCGAAACGTGACGGTGAACGTCATCTCCCCGGGCTTTATCGACACCGACATGACCGCCGGGATGACCGACGCGCAGCGCGAACAGATCCACAAGCTCGTTCCGCTGGCGCGCACTGGAAAAGCCGAGGAAATTGCCGCCGCCGCCGTCTACCTGGCGAGCGACGAAGCAGGTTACGTCACCGGCCAAGTCCTCCGGGTCAATGGCGGTATGTACGTATGACAGCGCGATTGGCGCGATGAACGCGACTCGCTGGTGACGCGCGGACCGATTCGCGCGATCTTCGTAGAAGCTTTCCCCACGACGCACCCTTTTTCTGATACGAGGCACGCATGGCTCAGGACATCCCCACCGAGGTCAAACGCATCATCAGAGAGCAGCTCGATGTCGAAGAGAAAGACATCAAGCCCGAATCGACGTTCATCGACGACCTCGGCGCCGACTCGCTCGGCCTGGTCGAGCTGGTGCTGGCGTTCGAAGAAGCTTTCGAGATCGACATTCCGGACGAGGACACGGAAAAAATCCGCACCGTCCAGGACGCGATCGACTACATCGAGCGGCACGCGAAGAAGTAGTTTTCGCGGGTAGCTTGCCGGCCCATCGGCCTCGGCACCTACCCCTTCTTTTGCGCCGCATCTGCCAAGCCAGAGTCGAGCTTTCCGGGTGATTTTGTCGGCAACCGTCTAGGTCGCCTCGCCTTTTCTCGGCGAGGCGCATGCCTGCAAACCAGGTCGAGCTCGATTTTTGGTTTTGTCGCGTGCTCGAACGTGCGCAGGGTGCTGCGGCGGACGCGGCACTTTGGCCTACCGCGCCGCGGGTCCTTACGGAGACTCAGCGCCGAGGAGTACGGTATGAGGAGCCCCGACTTCGCCACGGATCTGCCGTGCGGTGGGTGCCGTGACAAGGCCGTCTGGCCGTACTAAAGACTTTGCCGTAAACGCCTACTCTTCGGAACGTCTATGGAACGCGTCGTCATTACCGGCATCGGCCTCGTTACACCCCTCGGCATCGGAACCCAGGAATCCTGGCGCGCCCTGCTCGCAGGCGAAAGCGGCATCGATCGGATCTCGCTGTTCGATCCCGCTGCATTTCGCGTGCGGATCGCGGGCGAGGTCAAGGGATGGGACGGGACGCGCTTCGTCCCGAAAAAGAAGCTCAAGGAGATGGACCGCTTCACCGAGTTCGCCCTCGGGGCGGCCAACTTGGCCTTCGCCGACGCGCAGCTCGAGCTGACCGACGAGGAGCGCGACGAGGCGGGTTGTTTTATCGGCGTGGGCCTCGGCGGCCTGGAAACGCTGGAAAAGACGAAGCAAACCTTGATGGAAAAGGGCCCCAGCCGGGTCAGCCCCTACTCCATCCCCGGCATCATCGCCAACCTCGCGGCCGGACAAGTCTCCATCACCCACGGCCTGCGCGGCCCCAGCTACTGCACCACCAGCGCATGCTCCAGCGGCGCGCACGCCATCGGCGAGGCCGTCGAGTGGATCCGCCGCGGGCGGGCGCAGATCATGGTGGCAGGCGGCTCGGAGGCGACCATCACCCCGGTCGGCATCGGCGGCTTCGAGGCCATGATGGCGCTCTCCAAGCGCAACGATGAGCCCAAGCGCGCCAGCCGCCCCTTCGACAAGGGCCGGGATGGGTTCGTGTGCGGCGAAGGAGGCGGCATTCTGATCCTCGAGTCGCTCTCCCGCGCCAAGAAGCGCGGCGCCCGCATCTACGCGGAGATCACGGGCTACGGCGCGTCGAGCGACGGGCACCACATCACGCACCCGGCCCCCAACGCCGAGGGCGCGCAGCGCGCGATGCGCATGGCGCTGAAGGACGCGAACGTCTCGCCCGACCACATCGACTACATCAACGCGCACGGGACCTCGACCCCGGCGGGCGACGCCGAAGAGTCGAAGGGCATCGTGGGCGTCTTCGGCGCGCACGCGGCCGACAAGAAGCTCTGGGTCAGCTCCACCAAGTCGATGATCGGTCACCTCCTGGGCGCAGCGGGCGCGGTGGAGAGCGCCATCGTGGCCCTCACGGTGGCCGAGGGCCGCGTGGCCCCGACCATCAACCTGGACGAGCCCGATCCCGAGTGCGCGCTCGATTATGTGCCCAACGTCGCGCGCGAGCGGCGGATCCGGCACGCGTTGAACAATTCGTTCGGCTTCGGCGGTACGAATTGCTCCTTGCTGTTCTCACGCTTCGAGGGGTAGCCGAAAGTAGCGAACACCATGAGCGAGCGGATCGTTTTGGCCTCGGATCACGGCGGCCTCGAACTGAAGAAAGAGCTCGTCGAGGGGTTGCGCGAGGGGGGCTACACCGTCTTCGACATCGGGACGCACACCACCGAGTCGACGGATTATCCGGATTACGCGCGCCAGGCGGTGCTCGGCATGCTGGCCGGCAGCTACGATCGCGGCATTTTGGTGTGCGGCACCGGGGTCGGCATGGCCATGACCGCCAACCGCCACCGCGGCATCCGCGCCGTGAATTGTTCGGACGTGTTCACCGCGCGCTACAGCCGCGCGCACAACGACTCGAACGTGCTTTGCCTCGGCGGGCGCGTCGTCGGCTTCGGTCTGGCGTGGGAAATCGTCAAGACGTGGCTGACCACCCCCTTCGGCGGGGACAAACGCCACGTGCGCAGGGTCAACAAGATCGAGTCCGAATGAAGTGCCCGTTCTGCGCGCACCTCGAGAGCAAGGTCACCGACTCGCGCCTGTCTGCCGCCGGAGACGTTACCCGTCGCCGCCGTGAGTGCGAGAGCTGCGCCCGGCGCTTCACGACCTACGAGCGGGTGGAAGAAATCGTCCCGTTGGTGGTGAAGAAGGACGGGCGGCGCGAGAACTTCGATCGGCAGAAAATTCTCGGCGGGATGCGCAAGGCGTGCGAGAAGCGCAATGTCGCGCTGGCGCGCATCGAGGCCATCGTCGATCAGATCGAGCGCGAGCTCATCGACACCGGCGAAAAAGAGATCCCCGCGCAGCAAGTCGGGGAGCGCGTCATGAAGCACCTGCGCACGCTCGACGACATTGCCTACGTTCGTTTTGCCAGCGTTTACCGCTCGTTTCGCGACCTCGATGAATTCCGCGCCGAGCTCGAGAAAATCGCCAAATTACGCCAGATCGAGGAGCCGTAATGAAAGAGCCGCCGGAGAACGGAACGGCGCCTTCGCCGCGTTCGAGTGAGCGCGACCCCGCCGAGCGCGACGACGAGAAGTGGATGCGTCGCGCGCTCGAAGAGGGCAGCAAGGGACACCCCTCCCCCAACCCGCACGTCGGGGCCGTGGTCGTCAAAGACGGCGCCGTGGTCTCCACCGGCTTTCATGCGCGCGCGGGCGACGTGCACGCGGAGGGCGCCGCGCTGGCCGCGGCCGGCGAAAGCGCGGAAGGCGCCACGCTCTACATCACGTTGGAGCCGTGCAACCACTTCGGCAAAACACCTCCGTGCACCGACGCGATCCTCGCCTCCAAGGTGAAGCGCGTGGTCATCGGCTGCGCCGATCCCAACCCCAGCGTCACGGGCGGGGGCATCGATCGTTTGCGGGCCGCCGGTGTGGAGGTCACCACCGGCGTTTGCGAAGCCGAGGCCCTGCGCCTGATCGCACCGTGGTCCAAATACGTCACACAAGGGCTCCCGCACGTCTCGTTGAAGCTGGCGCTCTCGCTCGACGGCCGCATCGCCACCCGCTCGGGCGCGTCCAAGTGGGTCACGGGCCCCGACGCGCGCGCCCGGGTGCACGCGCTGCGCTCGCAGCACGACGCGGTGGCCATCGGCATCGGCACCGCGCTGGCCGACGATCCGCGGCTCACCGTGCGCGACGCGGTCGGTGAGAGCCCGGTGCGCATCGTGTTCGATACGAAGCTTCGCCTTCCGCCGGCGAGCCGGCTGGTGGAGACCGCCATCGAGGTCCCCACGTGGGTCATCTGCAACGCCGACGCATCCGGCGCGGCCGAAGAGACGCTGACCACCCGCGGCGTGGAGATTTTGCGGGCCCCGAGCTCCGCGGAGGGCCGCATCGACGTGGCGGGCGCCCTTCGTTTGCTCGCCGCGCGCGGCATCGTCACCTTGATGGTCGAGGGCGGCGCCGAGCTCGCGGGGAGCTTTCTCGCGTCGCGCTTGGCCGACGAGCTTCATGCGTTTCTGGCGCCGAGCCTCCTCGGGCCGCGCGGGCGTCCGGGCGCCGTCGACTGGGCGGGCCCGGCCACCCCGGCCGATGCGCCGCACATTGCCGAGCCCACCTGGGAGCTCTGCGGCAAAGACGCGCATGTGTTCGGTCCGCTGGTCTATCCGTAGGGGCTGGTTTACCGGCTGGGCGTAGCCAGCTTCGGATGCCTGGCGCACAGTCGGGTTGGGCGGCTGGCCCGGATGTTGATTCGGAAAACCTGGCTAGGGGGTGGTTTGCGCACTATTAAAGAGATTCGGTCATGGCCATTCGCACGATCTTGCACTACCCGGACAAGCGCCTTCGCAACCCTGGCGAGAAAGTAGACCCTTCCCGCATCGCCGATAAGGAGATCCAAACGCTCCTCGACGATATGGCAGAGACGATGTACGCCGCACCCGGTGTAGGCCTGGCCGCCACCCAAATTGGCGTGCCGCTGCAGATCTTCATCGTCGACATCGCAGCCGAGGACGAGCCGAGCGATCTGCGCGTCTTCATCAATCCGGAGATTTTGGAGCGCCGCGACGAGATCGTGTGGACGGAGGGGTGTCTCAGCTTCCCCGGGGTCACCGAGGAAATCGAGCGCGCCGCGTATGTCCGCGCGCGCGCCCTCGATCGAAACGGCAAGCCGTTCGAAATCGAGGCCGAGGAGCTGCTCGCGGTGGCGATTCAGCACGAGTATGACCACCTGTTGGGCAAGTTGATGATCGACCATCTCGGGCCGCTCAAGAAACGCCTGCTCCACCGCAAGATGCAGAAGCGCGCCGAAGCTACGCAGAGCGTTTGAGTCGCGGGGTGCGCTAGCGTCGGGCGGGTGCACGAAGCTTGCGGCAGCGCTTCGAGGCGTTCCAGAGCGTTTGAGTCGCGGGGTGCGCTTGCGTCGGGCGGGCGCATGAAGCTCGCGGTAGCGCTTCGAGCGCATATCAGAGCGTTTGAGTCGCGGCGGGCGCTTGCGTCGGGCGGGCGCACCAAGCTTGCGGGAGCGCTTCGAGGCGTACGGTGCGTGAGGTCGGTGAGCGGTCGACGCGGCGAGCGTAAGAGCCGGTGTGAGCGTACGAAGCCGTGCGGCAGCATCTCGACGCGTTGCGCGGCGCAAACCGTGTGACGTGGCGTCGCGGCGTGCGCTTGCGTCAGGCGGGCGCACGAAGCTTGCGGCAGCGCTTCGAGGGCGGGCGCACGAAGCTCGCGGCAGCGCTTCGAGGCGTACGGTGCGTGAGGTCGGTGAGCGGTCGACGCGGCGAGCGTAAGAGCCGGTGTGAGCGTACGAAGCCGTGCGGCAGCATCTCGACGCGTTGCGCGGCGCAAACCGTGTGACGTGGCAGGGCCGGGAACGCACGTGGTGGTGGGCGCGTGCTTCCCGAGGGCCTGGTGCAGCTAGAAAATACCGTTAAGTCGGGGTGTTGGATCCACTTGTGGTAGTGTGGCGGCGTGGACGTGGGGAGAATCCTCCTCATCCATGGCGATGCATCTACGGCGGAACGACACGCCGTAAGCCTGCGGCGTCATGGTCATGAGGTCGAAGTTCGCCAGAGCGCTCGGAGCGGTTTCGAGCGCGCGTGCGCGTGGCTGCCCGACTGCATCGCGTGCCATGTGACCCTGGAGGACATCGACGGATTCTGGGTCGCGCGCCGGATTCGCACGGAGCCGAGCGAGGTCGCGCAAACGCCGTTTCTGTTCCTCACCTCGCGCGAGGAGCGCGACTCGTTGCTTCAGGGGCTGCACGTGGGCGCCGACGCCTCCCTGTGCGAGCCCTTTACGGACGACGAGTTGGCCGCGCAGCTCTCCGCCTTGATCGACATGGCGCGCCGGCTCCGCCGTCCGCGCGACTCGTTCGTCGATGCCTTGGCCGACTCCTCCGTGGGCGCCGCCTTCCGCGGTGACCTCGCGCAAATGTCGCTGGCCACCGTGCTGATGATCCTCGAAATGGAGCGCCGCACCGGCACCATCACCGTCGTCACCGTGGGCGGCCGCCGCGCGACCCTTTCCATCGCCGACAGCGGCTTCGTCGGGAGCTCCTTGGACGGCGCCGAGCGCTCCCCCACCGACGTGCTGCGCGAGGTCCTTCACTGGAAGCGCGGTCGCTTCTGGTTCAGCCCCGCCGAGCGCACGGAGAGCGCGACCCAGTCCGTGGCCATCCGCGGCTCCATCGGCGCCATGCTCCTCGACGCCATGCGCCTGGGCGACGAGGCTACCGTGCTGGGGCCGGACGAGATCGAGATCGATCTCTCGCCGAGCTCGCGGCCGTCGATTCCGGGGAGCAAACCGCGGTTTTGAGGGGCGGGCGCGGACGTACAGCCTGCGGCTCTACGGCCACCAGGAGGCGACATTGAGCGCGATCGCGTCGAACGGCTCGATGCGCACCTCCGTCTCATCGCCCCAAATGCCGAGCTCGAGCCATGCTCCCGACGCGAGGCGATACGCCGTTATCGTGCGCGCGTCGAGATCGACCAGCCAGTGGTAAGGGACGCCGATGCGCGGGGCTTCTTGATGAGCAAATCGTGGCGCCGCGTCGTGGGCGAGAGAATTTCGCAGACCCAGTCGGGGACGACTTGAATCGCCGAGTCTTCCGGGAGGCTCGGCAGTCTTTCCCTTCGCCATCCGGCAATGTTGGGCGCTACCTCCGGCGTATTGGGAAGCTCGATACCGGGCTCGATGAGAATTCGCCATCCCCCCGGTCCGTCGCGACCACGATCGAAGGGACTGCGCAGATCGCTTCCGATCGAGAAGCTCGTGTCTTGATGACGCGGGCGAGGTCGCGTCATCGTGTAGAGGACGCCTTCGATGATTTCGCCCTTCACGTCCGACGGCAGCGCATCGAGATCGGCGAGGGTTGGGACCTTGCGCGCGGGCTCCATGTTGCGCCTAGCTTAGCTCAACAAGCTACGTCCCACCCTTCGAAACAATCCGGCAGGCAGCTCCCACGCTTCGCGGCCCGACCGCACCCGCGCCTTACTCCGAATGCGACACGAGCTCCCTCACGACGGCGGCCAGCCCCTCCGTCACGCGGGCGAGCCGGCCGTAGTCGAGCGTCTCGGATCGATCGTTTGGCGTGTGGTAGTTCGGGTTTCGAAACGGCGCGGTGTCGGTGACCATGATGCCGGGGAACTCCGATTGCCAGAACGCCCATTGGTCGCTCCAGCCAACGCCGGGCACGAAGGAAGGAAGCGCCGCGCCCTCGGAGGGGAACGATGCCGAAGCGCGAAAGGTGCCGATGGCCTCGCGAACCAGCGCGCGCGATGCGAGGTTGCCCACGAAGCCGACGAAATCGCCGGTGTCGGGGTAGAACCAGCGGACCACGGGAGGGTACTTCTGCGAGCCCGGATCGTCGCGGTAGTACCCGAGCGACTCGAGGCTGAGCATCGCCACGATGGGCTCCCCGCGCGCCTTGCACGCCTTGGCGTAGACCAAGCTGCCCATGGTCGGGGCCCAAAAGTGCGGGGGCTCCTCGTTCGCGAAGGCCACGAAGCGCACGGTGCGCGCGCCCGTCTCGTCGTGAAACATGCGCGCGAGCGCCAGCAAAACGGCGACGCCGCTGGCGTTGTCGTCGGCCCCGGGAGCGCCCGATGCGCTGTCGTAGTGGGCGCCCACGACCACGATTTGCGGAGAGCGGCCTGGCTCGCCCCTCTCGGCTTCTCCGTCGCGTGCGACCTCGATGTTCCGCACCAAGGTGCCGCCCGAGTCGAAGGAGAAGCGCTTGGGAACGTACCCCGCGGAGGCGAGCTGCGACTCGAGGTAGGCCGCGCTCTGGTCCAAGGTGCCGGGCCTACCGGTATTTCGCGCGCCGATGGTGCCGGCCAGAAAGGCGACGTCGCGCTCGAGATCGGCCGCCAGGCGCGCCTGCCCTTCGCTCGGGGGCGGCAACGCTCCGCGAAAGCTTCGACCCGGCATGACCGTGCACCATGCGATGGCGCCGAGGAGGGCGCACGCCAGGGTCGAATAGACGAAGAGCCGTATTTTGAGCTTACGGCTCATGGCGCTCGTTCCGATGTGCTCGCAGCATGAAGGACCCTCGGTGAGGCCAACGGCGTTGCCTCGAGCTTGCGCCAGGAGGGCGCGAGCTCGACGCGGTGGGCATCGTCGATCACGATTTTGGCGCGCGCGTCGCAGGCGTCGAACACGGAGACATAGACGGTGCCCGCCTGCACGTACGGCGAGACGGAGTCGGCGATCTCGGGGTTGTGCTTTCCCAAGTAGCCGAGCGAAAAACGAAGATCGGAGATAGCCTTGCCGCGAAAGCGCAAGCTGCGCTCGGGCTCGACCTCCACGGCGGTTCCTTCGAACGGCAGCACCAGGTGCTCGCCCGGCGCCGCGCACACGGGGAGGCGCTCCGGCCAAAGGCGCATCCATGCCACGATCGACGCGACGACTCCGACGAACACCGCGGGCACGTAGATCAGCGGATCGCGCGACCGCCGTGCGTCGTTGGGCGCGGCACCGCGCTGTGCGTCCGCCGAGGTGCGAGGCGACGCGCCGTCCGGCCATGTGCGGCGCGACCCGAGGATCACGGCCGGGAGCGCCGCGACGAAGGCGAGGGTCGCCGTTTGCACCTGCTGCCCCGACGTGATCCAGGGCGGCGTAAACGGCGCCGAGAGGAGCACGCCCGCCATGGCGTGACGAAGGAGCGAGAGCTCCGGATCGCGGCGCGCCCGCACGAACACGACATAGAGCGCGTAGAGCGCGCCGAGAACGAACGCGCCGCCGAGGAGCCCCATCGCGCCGGCGTTCAGCAAGCTGTAGATCCCAAAGGTGCGCCGCCAGAGGAGCAGCGGCCCGAGGAGGCCATCGCTCGCCATGGCCGCGCGCACGGCGGCGGCGTCTTCGAGGGCGAGGTCGTCGGGGTTGGTCCACACATAGCTGAACATGCCGTAGGGCGACGTGAAGAGCCCCGCACCCGACTTGACGAACCCCGCGAGCACCTGCAGGGGCTCCGCGCGCGCCTCGTCGAAGACGATCTTCCACGTGGCGGCCACCCGATCCGAAACGGGGAGCTCTGCGAGCGTGGGGTGCGTCTGAAACAGGTACGTGTAGTCTTCCCCGTGAACGAGCCCGTAAAAGATGGCCGGATAGTCGGAGAACGTTACGCCATTTCCAACGAAGTGCAGCACCGCGGAGTGCACGGCATACGGTGCCAGCGCGGCGGCCGACCCCATCGCGAGCACGCGAAGCCGCTCCTTGCCAGAGAATGGACGCGCCGCCCACCAGAGGAGCGCGGGGAGCACGAAAAAGGCGCCGGCCCGCGCCATCAGCGCCAAGGAAATGGCCGAGAGCCCGGCATAAACGAGCCACTCGCGCTCGCGCCCAGGCGTGCCGCGCGCATCGCGTGCATGGGCGCGCCAGAAGAGCACGAAGCCGATGACGCCGAGCGGAAGCCCGAGCTGCTCGGTTTGAATGAACCCCGTCCAGCGTCGCTCGAAGAAGAAGAGAATCGCATAGACGACGAAGGCGCTCTTCGCCCCATGGGTCCTCCACACCTCGAGCGATGCGCGCGCCACCGCCCACGCGCTGGCGAGGGCAAATAGAAGAAGGGCGACGCGAAGGCTGCTCCCCGAGAGCCGCAAAAACCCTGCGAGCACGGTGGCAAACAGAGGGCGCTTCGACGAGTGCTCCAAAAAGCGCTCGCCGAACACGAGCCGGAGCGCGTCATCGTAGTACCCATTGGAATCGCTCACCGGCAAAATGCCGCCCACGATCGCGTTTCGTCCCTCGTAGCCCAACGTCCAGAGGTGCACGAGAAACGAGACGAGCAAAATCTGCGTGATGGCATGAAGGGCCAGCGCACGGCGGGGGTTTCCGTCGAGCAGCCGAAACACGGCCGCCAGCATGAGCATCGCGACCATGCAGTCGTAGCGCGGAACCCATTTGAGCACGGCCAGGATGACGCCGTAGACCAGCGCCAGCGCGATGCTGGTGAAGGCGGCGGCACGCGGCGAGAGCGTCATGAAGCGAGGCAATACACGATCCGCACCTTGCGAGCCTGGTGGAAATGAAGGACAGTCGACAGGTGCACCCGGAGCTGCACGAGGAGCGCGCGCGACCGCTCGTCGTCTACGACGGCGATTGCGGCTTCTGCAAACGATGGATCGCGCGCTTCCGCCTCCGAACGGGCACGGCCGTGGACTATCTGCCGTACCAAGAGGTGGCTCGGTCGAGCACCGGTCGCGACGAGCCGTCGAAGGAGCCATACGACAGCCATCAGACCGAGGCGCCACCGCGCACGTCCGAACACCTCTCCGACACCGCCGAAGACGCATCTCGCCCTGCCGGCACCGATCCGCGCCCCCACATCGACGAAGACGCATCTCGCTCCGCCGGGCCCGACCCGCTCGCCCATATCGACGAAGACGCGTCTCGCTCCGCCGGCACCGACCCGCTCACCCACATCGCCGAAGACGCGTCTCGCTCCGCCGGCACCGACCCGCTCACCCACATCGACGAAGACGCATCTCGCTCCGCCGGCACCGACCCGCTCCCCCACATCGACGAAGATGCGTTTCGCTCCGCCGTGCACTTGGTGGACGTGGATGGAACGGTTTACCGCGGTGCACACGCCATTTTTCGCGCCCTGGCGCACGCCCCAGGCTCCCGCTGGATGGCCATGCTTTATGCCGGATCACCGGGCTTTGCACGCGCCAGCGAAGCCGTTTACGCGTGGGTCGCCGCGCATCGCGCTGCCGCCTCGTGGCTCACGACGTTGTTCATCGGGCGCGATGTGCGCCCCGCCACCCTCGTCCTCACGCGGTGGATCTTCCTTCGCCTCCTCGGTGTCTGCGCCTTCGCGGCCTTTGCCTCGCTGGCCGTGCAAATTCCAGGTCTCATCGGCGCGCAAGGCATCGTGCCCGCGACCGAGCTCCCATGGCCCCACCTTGGCAACGGGATGCGCGACGGCACGCTCGTCGGCATTGCCTGGACGGGGGCGGCGGCGTCGGCGTTGGTCGCCCTCGATGTGGCCACGGGCTGGGCGTTGCTGGTCGCGTGGCTCCTCTACCTTTTGCTCGCCCACGTCTCGGGGCCCTTCCTCTCGTACCAATGGGACGCGCTCCTCCTCGAGACCTGCGCGGCCGCGCTCCTTCTGGCACCGTGGCGGCGCATTCGCCCCTCGCTCGATGCCGCACGCCCCCCAGGACGTATGGCGCTCTGGCTTTTGCGCTTCCTCGTCTTCAAGCTGATGTTCCTCTCCGGCGCGGTCAAGCGCCTCAGCCACGATCCCAGCTGGCGCGATCTCACGGCCCTGCAGTTCCATTATTGGACGCAGCCGCTCCCCACGTGGACCAGCTGGTACGTGGACAAGCTGCCGCCCTGGGTCCACACGCTCTCGGCGCGCGGGGTGTTCCTCATCGAGCTTTATCTCCCGCTGCTCATCTTCATTCCGCGGCGCGGTCGATGGCTTGCGTTCATCGGATTCGTGCTCCTGCAAGCGCTCATCGCCGCCACCGGCAACTACGGCTTCTTCAACCTGCTCGCCACGGCGCTCGCGGTGCTGCTCCTCGACGACGCACAGCTGCTCGCCGTGCTCTCCCGTTTCGCCCCCCGCCTCGCGCAGAAGCTCGCGCCGGTGCGGGAATCCAGCCTGTTGCCCGCCGCGGTACGCGCCCCCGCGCGAAGGCGCCTGTCATTCGCGGCCATCGCGGCCACGGCGCTCCTCGTTTTCAGCGCGGAGCGCACCTGGTACGCGGTGCGCGGGTGGGGCGAGGAGCCGGCGCTGTTTCGCGCGGTGGCGCGGGCGGTCGCGCCGCTTTCGCTGGTGCACACGTATGGGCTCTTCGCGGTGATGACCACGAGCCGGAACGAGATCGTCGTCGAGGGAAGCCACGATGGTGTGGCGTGGCGCACGTACGCCTTCAAGTACAAGCCGGGCGATCCAAATCGGGCACCGCGCTTTGCGCCGCTGCACATGCCGCGGCTCGATTGGCAGATGTGGTTCTTCGCGCTGTCGGAGGATTGCAGCAACGAGATCGCCTACATCGCCTTTGCCGTGCGGCTGCTCCAGGGCTCCCCCGCCGTCCTCGATCTTTTGGAGCGCGATCCCTTCGAGGGCAACCCGCCGCGGTTCGTGCGCAGCCGCCTCGAATCGTACCGGTTTACGACCACGGCCGAGCGCGCTGCCACCGGCGCGTATTGGGTGCGCGAGCCCGTGGGCGACTATTGTTCCGTGCTCGAGCGGGACAGCTTGATGCAGGAAGGCCTGCCATGATTTAGGCTGCCGGCCGCCACACATGATCATCACGTCACGACTGGGCAAATCGTACGGGGGGCGCACCCTCTTCGAAGAGGTCACGCTCAAGCTCAACGCCGGATCGCGTTATGGGCTGGTCGGCGCCAACGGCTCGGGGAAGACCACCTTCCTCAAGGTCCTCGCGGGCGACGAGCCGGCCACCGACGGCAGCGCCACCATGCCGGCGCGCTCGCGCGTGGGCGTGCTCCGGCAGGATCACTTCCTGGACGACGCGCAGATCATCCTGGATCTGGCCATGATGGGCGACGCGTCCGTCTGGACGATGCTCCAGGAGCGCGCGCGCATCATCGATCACGGCGAGGGCGATCCCGCGCGCCTGGCCGACTTGGAGGAGGCGCTCGCCCACGCGGATGGCTACACCTTGGAGGCGCGGGCCACCGCCATCCTGGAGGGCCTCGGCATTCCCATGGCGGCGCATCGAAGGCCGCTCTCCACCTTGTCCGGCGGCTTCAAGCTGCGCGTGCTGCTCGCGCAAGTGCTGGTCGGCGGGCCCGACGTGCTTCTCCTCGACGAGCCGACGAACCACCTCGACATCCTCTCGATCCGCTGGCTCGAGAAGTTCCTCGCGGCCTACCGCGGGGTGGCGCTGGTCATTTCGCACGACCAACGTTTCCTCGACAACGTGGCCACCCACATCCTCGACGTCGACTACGAGACCATCACGCCCTACGTCGGCAACTACGCGGCGTTCGTGGCGGAGAAGGAGCAGACGCGCGAGCGAAAAGAAGCGGAGATCGCCCAGGCGGAGAAGGAGATCGCCCACAAGCGCGCCTTCGTCGAGCGATTCCGCTACAAGGCCACCAAGGCGCGGCAAGCGCAGAGTCGCTTGAAGCAAATCGAAAAGATCGAGGTCGAAGAGCTCAAGGCGAGCTCGCGCCGCACGCCCTTTTTTCGCTTCGAGCCCGAGCGCCCCAGCGGCCGCGATGTGCTCTCGGTGAGCCAGATCTCGAAGGCGTACGGGACGAAGCAGGTGCTGCGCGATGTCTCGCTCACGGTGCGGCGCGGCGAGAAGGTGGGCATCATCGGCGCGAACGGGCTCGGGAAGTCCACCTTGCTCAAGATCGTGATGGCGCGGCTGGACGCCGACGGCGGGAGCGTGAAGCTCGGGCACGAGGCGAAGGTCGGTTACTTTCCGCAGGATCATCACGAGATGCTCCCCGATCCCCAGGTGAGCGCGCTCGATTACCTGTGGAACACGTGCCCGTCGGAGGCCACCAGCTATGTTCGCGGGCAGCTCGGGCGGATGCTCTTCTCGGGCGAGGACGTCGACAAGCGCATCGGGATGCTCTCGGGGGGCGAGGCGGCCCGCTTGGTGTTCGCGCGGGTCATCACCGAAAAGCCCAATGTGCTGGTGCTCGACGAGCCGACGAACCACCTCGATCTCGAGGCCATCGCCGCGCTGGTGGAGGGGCTCGCCGCGTTCGATGGGACGGTGCTGTTCGTGTCGCACGATCGCCACTTCGTCTCGCGGGTGGCCACGCGCATCGTGGAGGTCACCGCCGAGGGGCTCCGCGACTTTCCAGGCACCTACGACGAATACCTGGCCGCCCTGGGCGACGATCACTTGGACGCCGACGCCGTCGTTCGCAAGACCAAGGCCGCCGCCGCCGAGGAGCCCCGCGATGGCGGCGCGAGCACCAACGCGCTCGCATGGGAAGAGCAGCGCCGGCGAAGGAGCCAGCGCAACGCGCTCACCAACCGGCGCGACCGTCTGCTCGCGGCCATCGCGGCGGCCGAGGAGCGCAAGAAGGTCATCCTCGCGCTGTACGCGGAGCCGGGATTTTTCGAGCGCACCGCGAAGGACGAGGTGGATCGCTTGGAGCGCGAGAACGTGGAGCTCGATGGGAAGCTCGAAACCTTGCTCGTGGAGTGGGAGCAGGCGGAGAGCGAGCTCTCGGCGCTCGGGGCCGATCCGTGATCATGGACGGAGCGCGCCACGAGCTCCCGGCGCGGATGGTTGACGGTGCACGCCGCGCGCTCTCGGCGCTCACGCCGACCGGGATCGTTGACGTGGTGCGGCGCGCACGCGTCGCTCCGCGACGACGTCGCCAATTGGAGCGAGAGCGCACCACCTTGAAGCGGCCGCGAGCTGCACCTAAGCTCTCCCCGTGGAAGACCGCGTTCATCATCACGTGATCGATTCGTTCGTCCGGCGCGGGTACCCGTCGACCGCGTGGGAGATTGCAGCGGACCTTGGCGCGACCTCGGAGCAAGTGGCGGCGACCCTTCGCCGGCTGCACGATGGCCATGGCCTCGTGCTGCATCCGGGCTCGCTCGACGTGTGGATCGCGCATCCTTTCTCGGCCTCGCCCACGGCGGTGTGGGTCGCGGAGGGCGAGCGCGGCTGGTGGGCCCCGTGCATGTGGTGCGCGCTGGGCGTCGCCGTGCTCGCGGCCCCCAACGCGACCATTCATGCGCGGATCGGCGGCGAGCACGAGCCCGTGCAGATCCAGCTCCACGACGGCGCCGTGGCGGAGGATTCATCGTCGCTCGGCGTGCACTTCGCGGTGCCGCTGCGCGACGCCTGGGCGAATGTCGTTCACTTTTGCTCGACGGTGCTCCCCTTCCGCTCCGCCGCAGACGTGGAACGCTGGTGCGAGCGCCACCGAATCGCCCAAGGCGCGGTGGTGCCCGTCGCGCAAGCGCTCGATCTGGCGCGCGCGTGGTACGGCCATCACCTCGATCGCGACTGGCGCAAGTGGACCCTCCAAGAGGCGCAGGCCATCTTCGAGCGCGTCGGCCTCACCGGCCCGTTCTTTCGTCTGCCGGTGTCCGACGGCGTGTACTGAGCGACTTAGTTGTCCGTCTCGTCGTTGCAGAGCGCCTGCGGGATACCGCCGCACGTGGAGATGTCGACGCCGCGGCACCTCTGCGTGATGCAGCTGCCCCCATCGCCGCACTCGACGTCCGACTTGCAAATCTGACGGCTGGCGGCCGACCCGCAGGTGGCTTGGCACTCCACGCTGAAGTCGCCGCTCAGGGTCACCGCGCCGCAGCAGATCGGGTTCGCCGGATCGGTGCAGTCGGCGCGCTCGTCGCAAGCCACCTCGATGCCATCGCACTCGGGGCCGGTCTCACCGATGCACGAGTCGCCCCCATCGAGCCGGCGACAGCAGATCTGCTGATCGGTGTCGCAGGTTTGGCTGCCGCACGCCACCCTTTGCGGATCGGAGGCGCGCGCGTCGCGGGGGCCGCCTGCGTCGTTCGGGCTGCCGCCGGTGTCCGGGCGGGTGGTCGTGTCGGTCCCGCCATCGTTGCCCGGCGAGGTGGGCGACGAATCGTCTCCGCCGCAGGCCACGAAGACAGCGCCCGTCGCGAAGACGATGCCGCCGAGAAGAACCACCGCCACGCGCGTCGCCTGCATGAACGCTCCCCCCTTACCTTATTCGAATTGGATGGCTAACCGCGTGACGCGGCGCGCTTGAAGAGATTGGGATCGACCTTGACGCCGCGATGGGCAAACTCGCCCACCACCCGCGGAACCACGCCGGTGGCGGCAAAGGAGCCGTCTCCGCCCTCGGCAGGCGCGAAGAGATCGCGCACGGTGATGCCCTTGGCGTCGGCGCCCGAGAGCTCCGACAGGCGCACCAGGCGGTAGCGACCATCGGCCATGGGCGCGACCTCGATGGCGATGTCGAAGGTCTCGCTCACCAGCTCGCGCGCGGCCTCGAGGCTCGTCCCGGGGCGCGAGAGGATCACTTGCGCAGCCAGCCGCGAGAGCCCTTGGCGAAGCGAGGGCGCGACGGTCGCGGCGAGCACGCCTTCGGCACCTTCGGCGATGGCCTCCACCGTGCTGGTGGCGACGCCGCCGGCCAAGTTGGTCACCACGATGCGATCGGGACGCATCCGCGCGGCCGCGCGCACGGCTTCTTCACCGCGCCCGTGGACGTCGGGGAGCGCGATGGATACGACGTGCGCGGTGGGGACGAACACCTCGTCGACCTCCTGCAGCACGCAAATGCGCTCCCCCGCGGGGCTCGCGGAGGTGAGCGCCGCCAAGAACGAGGCGGCGGCCAGGCTGTTCGCTCCGCAGACCAGCACATTGGCGTGGGCCTGCAAGCAATTCTCGAGGAAGGTCGCCATGGCGCGCGACAGGCCGCCGAGGCGCACGAAGTCGTCGAGGGTCAGCTCGAGCCGGCGGCGCTTTCGCACCACCAGCGCGTGCCCCGAAGATGCCGGGGGCACCAGGGCCAACATGCTCGCGCTGCGCGACAGCCTTCGCTCGATGATGCTCTCGCCATGGCGCGGCGGCTCGTCCGACTTTTGAACGAGGCGCCAGATGATGCGGCGGAGCGCTTCATCGCTGGTGAGCGGTGCATCGGAGGCCACGAAGGCCCCCGCGCGCACGGCCAGCACGTGATCGTAGCGCAGGCAGTGGATCTCGCTCACCTCGTCGTCGTCGATGAGGGCGCCGATGGGACCGAAGCCCGTGAGCTCCGCCATGGCGTCGGCCACCAACGTCTCGGCGTTGAGCCCATCGGGGATCTCGCCGTCGCCTTGCATGGCCGCCGCTTGTTCGCGCGCCGTGCGATCGAGCGCCTGGCCGACTTGATCGTCGACGAAGATGGATGCATCGAGCGGGCTCAGATCCGTGGCGTCGGCGATGCGATCGATGAGGGTGACCAGCGCGAGGCGCTTGGCCGCTTGCGCCGGCGTCTCCCGCGGCGGAAGGCGCGAGGGCGCTCCGCTCCCCGGCCCCGAAGGACGCGGCAGCGGAACCTGTTGCCCCGGCGGCGCGATGGCCGGCCCGCCGCCGACGGGTGTGCGCGCGAGCGAAGGCCCCGACGTGGACGGAATGGGCGCGGTGCCCGGCGCCGAGCCGCGAGCTTGGGCCGGCACGGGCGAGGCGCCGGAGGCGAGCGTGTTGGGCAGACGCGCCGGCGCGGGGAATCGTGCCATCCCGGAGGTGCTGGTGCTGACGCCGCCGGATTGCGCCGCGACCGCGCCGCCTCCACCCGAGCCCGGGGCCGCGGGTGCAGGGGGCGCGAGACCTGGGAGATTGCCGCCCGGTGCAGGGCCCGAACCAAGGCCGAACGGGCTCGCAGGCGGAACCGCGCCCGCGTGGGGCGTGGGCCCGGCGAGGGCGGACAGCCCTGGGCCTTGCGGCGGCAAGCCCGGAGGCGGAGGAGGAGGTCCACCGAGCTCGTTCTCGCGCGGCATCGCATCGAACGGCGAGGGCGCCAAGCCGGGCAGACCGGGAGGCGGCGGCGCGCCGAGGTGCGGCGGCGGAAGACCGGGCGGCGCCGCGGCAGGAGACGGCGGCAGACCGGGCGGCGGCGGCGCGCCGATATCGTTGGGCGACCCTGCGTCGAGGCCGGGCGGCGGTGCGCCAAACGGCGGCAGGCTCGTCTCGGCCGGCAGGGGCGGCATGCCTTGCGGACGGCCACCCCCCAGGTTGTTCACGGCGCCCGGCGGCGGCCCCGCGCCATCGTTGGCGGCGGCGACCAGCGCAGCTTCTTCGGACGTGATCAGCCGAAGAACGAAGTCGCCGATGTAAATCTTGTCCCCTTCGCGGACGATGGTCGCCTGCGCGATTTTGCGGCCGTTGACGTACGTTCCGTTGGTGCTCTTCAGATCCGTAACGATGAACCGCCCATCGCGGTAAAGCAGCCGCGCATGATGCTTGGAGACGTTCCCTTTCGGGAGCATGAGGTCGTTGCCCTGCACGCGCCCCACGTTGATCTCATTCTTGTCGAAGGACTCCTTCCGTTCGGAGCCTCCCTTTTCGCTGATCACGATCGAGAACATTGTCCCTCGAAAGAAGACACCGAGTGCGGGCTCCGTAAGCTCGTGAGGTTTGGGCCTGCTTCGTATGCTTCAAGGCCGCATTGTCGGGTCGTGTCGCCAGCGTGTCAATTCTCCAGCCGAAATCGACAGCGACAACCCGGGCGGGCGCGGGGCCCGGCCCTCGCGGGCGGCCTCTCTTTAACCGTGTCTCAGGGCTTCTGAGGAGGAGCTTTTTTTACGTCGCTCGCGACCATACCGACCAGCTCACCGGCGAGCGCAATCACATCGCGCTCGACGTACCCGCTGGAACGGAGCTCGCGGTAGATTGTCTTGGCCAGAATCGCGATGGCTCGCGAGTCGCGCGCGCCGTGGGTTTCGTCGAAGGGGAGTGCCATTCCTGTCCTGGGCTATGGGCTAACCGCTGCCGATTCCTTCTACAAGGAACGTGCCATTGACTCGGTGCGCAGAAACCCGCGCGCAAAGCGCGCAGATTGTCGTGCATCCTCGCCAAGGATTGCGAAGGTAGCTGCACGGCCCAGCTCCACCACATGCGAACCCCAATACGCATGCCCGCGGGGTCCATGCACGTCCAAGCTTGCGCTGGCGCCCTCCAAAGGATCGCGCGCGCAACGGGTGGTGTAGTAGGTCCAGCTCCATGACGGAGCCGACGCAAACCGACACGGAGGGCCCGCGGGCAGAGACGGAGAGCACACGCGAGGCGCCGTCCGAACCGTCCGAGCGCGGCCCTCGATGGGCGCGATGGCTCGCCGCGGGGACCCGTTCGCGGCGCTGGATCCTCGCGGCCGGCATTTACGCGCTTTGCGTCGTGACCTTCGCCGCGGTGGCCGGAAAGCAGCGCATCGCCGAGCACACGCCGTTCAACCACTACGCGCACGTGGCCAATGCATGGCTTCATGGGCGGCAGGACCTGCCCGGCGGCGCACCCTCCTACGCGCAAGGGAACGATTTTGCCGAGTTCGAGGGGAAGACCTATGTCTCGTTCCCCCCCTTTCCGGCCGTGCTCATGCTGCCGTTGGTGGCCATCGCCGGCTCGCCCGAGGCGTTTCAGGACGGGCAGTTCGTCATCTGGCTCGCGGGCCTCGGCCCTGCCCTGCTCTTCCTGGTGCTCGAGAAGCTGCGCGATCGCCGGCGCACGACGTGGGACGAGTCGTTCAACGCGGGCCTCGCGCTGATCTTTGCGTTCGGCACCGTCTACTTCTTCAGCGCCGTGCAGGGCACGGTCTGGTTCGCGGCGCATGTGGTGGGCGTGGGCTTGGCGGCCGCGTACATGCTGGTGGCCATCGACGCCGAGCGCCCCTTCCTCGCGGGCCTGCTCTGCGCGTGCGGCTGGGCCACGCGCCCCACCCTGCTCCTCACGAGCATCTTCTTCGGCCTGGAGGCGCTGCGCGTTGCCTGCACGGACAAGGGCGGGCTGCCGGCCGAGGGGACGTTCCTCGAGCGCGCCCGCGAGACCCTGCGGCGCCTCGACGTCCCCGCCTTCGCGCGGCGGGTCATCGTCTTTGCGAGCCCCATCCTGGTCGCCTTCGCCATCCTGGCGTGGATGAACGCGACCCGCTTTCACACCTGGAGCCCCTTCGCGGGGCACGAGTACCTGGGCATCCGATGGCGTCCGCGCATCGATAAGTGGGGGCTCTTCGGCTACCACTACCTGGCCAAGAACCTGGGCATCATGCTCACGAGCCTCCCTTGGCTGCCGCCCGCCGGCGCGCGCGCCCACGGAGCACCGCCCTTTCAGATCAACCTGCACGGGCTGGCGCTCTGGTTCACCACCCCGCTTTATTTCTGGCTCTTCCGGCCCAAGAAAATGACGTGGCTCTACGGATCGCTCGCCATCACGGCGGCCGCCTGCGCGCTCATGAACGCCATGTACCAGAACAGCGGCTGGCTGCAGTTCGGGTACCGCTTCTCCAACGACTACGCGATCCTGCTGTTCGTGCTGCTCGCGCTCACCGAGCGCCCGGCGGGGTTCTGGTTCCGCGCGGCGGCCATCTGGGGCATCGGGTGGAACCTGTTCGGGGCCATCACCTTCGACCGCGGGGGCCCCGCGGCGCAGTATTACTTTGCCGAGGGGACGCAGTCGGTGGTGTATCAGCCGGATTGATGCTCGGACGGCGCCTCAAGGCTTCGCAAAGCGTGCGAGAAAGGCGTCGCGGTGCTTCGCCGCGTGGTCGCGCCAGAGGGTGGGCTTTCGGCCGGTGAGGGTCTCGAAGTCGTCGAAGACGTCGGCCGCATCGGTGAGGGTGCCCTCGGCGGTGCGGGTGAAGACGTTGTGGACGCACCGGGCGTAGAGGGGCTCGAGGCCGCCTTGGATGGCGCCGTCGCGCCACACGTCGGGCGACGTTGGCTCGTAGCGAAAGGGTTTGCCGATCACGTCGGTCAGCACGGCGGCGACGCCCGCCACGGAGAGCGCCTCGACGGCCAGCGGGTACGTCTTGCCCCGGTGCTTCTCGGGCTCGCGCAGCACGGAGGCCGCGGCCAGGGCCACGTCGTCGGTGTCGACCCAGCTCACGGCGGCGTCGCCGATGAACTGCCGGATGATGCCGTCGTCCCCGAGCGAGAACTTGAGGATGTTCTGCATGAACACATTCGGCCGCAGGTGCGTAAAATCGAAGCCCAGGCCCGCGATGTAGCGCTCGACGAACTGATGCCAGCCGAGGTGCACGATGGTGGTGTCGTCCTTGGCCCACGCGCCCAGGTGGACGATGTGCTTGACGCCCAGCACCTTGGCCGCATCGATCACCGCCTTGCTCTGCACGAGCATGTCGACGCTGTAGCCGGTCAGCAGAAAGAGCCGATCGACCCCGGCAAGGGCCGCGCGCAGAGGCTCATGGTGCGCGATGGGCACGCGCTCGACGCCGTCGAGATCGAGCAAGGCCGTCTCCACGCCGAGCTTCTTCAACGACTCGCCGGCCTCGGGCCTTCGAAACGTGGCGCGCACCTTCACCCGGTCGGGGCCTCCGTCCGCGTGCAGCTCTCGAATCAGCGCGCTGCCGATGCCGCCCGTTGCGCCGAGCACCAGCGCGGTGGGCCTGTCCGTGACACTCATGGGGCGTCTCCTCTCGTTCTCTCGTCTCTCGTTCGTTCGGAACCCCTCGGCGCTTTCGCCGTCGGGGTTCACTCTTTTTGGAGACGAGGCCGAGGAGTTCCCTTGATTCTTCGTCCGGAAAGCATACCCATTCGTCCGGCGCTCAACCCGCGCCCGCGCGCAGCTGCCGGCGCAGGAACACGGCGCCCAGCACGGCCACCGCCGCCAGGACCCCCGCGCCCGAGGTGCGCTCGTCGTTCGAGCGCCCCTCGCCCGTTCGGCCGCGCGGGCTCGGATCGAGCGGCGAGACGGAGCAACCCGATTTCTTCTCGGTGCCGCAGTCCAAGGTGTACCCACCGCGCGGCGTGGGATCGCACGCCGCGGCCTGCATGGGCGGATCGCTGTCGCCGCGCTGGCCGCTCGGCAGGTACGCGGAGCAGATGCCCGACACGTCGTCGGGCGTGAGGTTGCGCATATGGGTGGAGCCCGGTTTGTATTGTGCATACATCGTGGCGCGGTCATCGAGCGTGTGCGCGAGCCCCAGGAAGTGGCCGGCCTCGTGGGTCACGATGCTGGCGAGATCGTAGCCGGTGGGGGGCACGGGATCGTGGACGGTCAGGATCTGTTGCGCGGTGTTCAGCTCCATGTCCGCGTCGTAGATTTCACCGGTGCTCGGGTTGTAGTTCACGCTGGTGAGGCCGAGCGTGTTGTTCGAGTCCATGTGCGTCCACTCGCCGTCGCGGAACACGATGACGTTTTGGTTCGGCCCGTCGTTGTACTGCACCGTCCCGCAGTTGACGGGGCCGAGGTAGCGCACGTCGATGCTCACGCGCGAAGGCCCGGTGCCGTTGGTCGGACAGGCGGTGCCGGTCCATCGGTTGAAGGCGGTGATGATCGCTTGCTCGGCGTCGTTGAGCGAGACCTGCCGGCTGGCGTCTTTTTGGAGGCTGAAACCGACGCACGCGTTCTTCCAGTAGAGCGGCTTGCCGTACGGGCAGCACGCGCCCTGCTCTTGCGCGTTCCAGTTCTTGCACCGGTTGGGGGCGCCCGCCGGATCCTCGGGCTCGCGCCCCGTCATGGTGCGACAGAAGGCGTGCGCTCGAGGTGCCGTGCTCAGCATCCCGAAGGCGATAAGAAAGAAAACGAAGCGCATTGGCCGCGGATCGTATGACGTACTTTTTGCTCGCTGCTCTTATTTTTTTTCAAGATGGTCGTGCGCCAAGGGATCGAGCCACACTCCCCGACATGATGGACTCGAGACGATTTTTTCCAACCTCGCTCGCCCTCGTCCTCGCCTTCACCTTGAGCGCGGCCAGCTGCAAATCCGTCGGAAGCTCCGCCACCCCGACCCCGCCGCCCGGGATCACGGTCGCCAGCATCACCGTCACCAGCCGCGCCTTCACCGAAGGCTCGCCCATCCCCGTGGACCATGGCTGCGACGGCAAAGACGCCTTCCCTGGCGTGATCTGGAGCGCGCCGCCGCCCAGCACGCGCTCGCTGGTCCTCATCGTCGACGATCCCGACGCGGCCGGCGGCACCTTCACGCACTACGTGGCGTTCAACCTGCCACCCGAGCTCCGCGCCCTCGCAGAAGGCGTCGATCCCGCCAAGAACGGCGTGCGCCTCGGCCGAAATGATTTCGACGCCATCCGCTACAATGGCCCCTGCCCGCCCAAGGGCGAAGAGCACCACTACCGCTTCACCGTGTACGCGCTCGACACGCAGCTCTCCGCGCGCGAAGGATCTTCACGCGCGGACATCGACCGCGCGATGAACGGGCACCTGCTCGGACAGGGCACGCTCACGGGCCGTTTCTCCCACTGACCGCGGCCGCTGCGCGCGAACCGCTCCGTGCTTGGCGCGCCTCGTACGTGGCGCGCCCCTCGTACCTAACGCGTCAGTGCTTCGCGCCGGCGTCGCCTTTGTCGGCCTTGTCGCCCTTCGCACCCGCCCCCGGCTTTTCGCGGGCGACCTTGACGCTGGTGATGCGAACGGGAGTCTCCGGCGTCTCGCCGCGCACCTTGACGCTGGCGATCTTGTGAACGGTGTCGACCGGGGAGCACTCGCCGAAGATCGTGTAGCTCACGTCCAGGTGGGAGGCGGCTTCGTCGGTGATGAAGAACTGGGCGCCGTTGGTGTTGGGGCCGCGGTTGGCCATGCAGAGGAGACCGGCGCGATCGTGCTTGCCGCCCGCCCATTTCTCGTCGGGGATGACATAGCCCGGCTCGCCGGTGCCGTTGCCCTTGGGATCGCCGCCCTGGATCATGAAGCCCTTGATGACGCGATGGAACGTGGTGCCGTCGTAGGCGGGCTTGCTGACCCACTGCCCGCTCGAGTCCTTCCACGGGCGCGTTCCTTGGGCGAGCCCGACGAAGTTGGCGACGGTGACCGGCGCTTTGTCCTCGAGCAGCTTGCAGCGAAGCGCGCCCTCGCTGGTGTCGATGGTGGCGATGAGCGCGCCCGTTCCGGTGATGTCCTTGGTGGCGTCGGCCAGGGTGAACTTGCCCTCGAGCGGATCGCCCTTGGGGGCGGCGGGCGGCGTGGACGCGTGGAGCTCGGCGCTGCTGGCGGCCGGCGGCGGGGCGGCGGGCTCCCTCTTCTCGGGCTCGGGCGGCGTCTTTTCACACGCCGTCACGGTAACGGCGAGCAGCGCGAGCAAAGCTGGCAAAACCGGCAAAACCGGCAAAACCAGATTGTGCAGCGCGACGGAAATGCGGCGGGACGGGTGGTTCATCGGATCACCGAGTTCGAGTTTCAACGAAGTTCAGGTTCGAGCGAGACGGAAGTCATAGCCGCAACCCGCCTCAGTGCGGAAGCTTCATCTTCTGCCCGGCTCGCACCCCGTGCCGGCGCGACCAGCCCGCGTTCATCTCGAGCACCCAGCTCGAAGGGCAGCCCACCGTGCGCTCCTGATCGTTCAGGGTCGGGACGTTCTCCAGGATGCCCACGATCAGCCCGTCGGTGTCGATGAAAAGCATATCCAGCGGAATGCATGTATTGCGCATCCAAAAGCTATGCTCGCGGTGCGGGTTGCCGAGGTCGAAGAGCATCCCCTGCTCCTCCGGCATCTGGGTGCGGTACATGAGCCCGCGCTCGGTCTCCGGGTTGCTCTTCGCGAGCTCCGCCTTGAGTGCAACCGGACCTGTACCGGTCTCGATGGTCACGTCGACCAAGGGCAGCACATGCGGATTGGGATCCTTGGGACAACGGCCGGGATCGGCGGCTTTTGCCGGGGGCGGAGGGATCACAGGTGTGGCGGAAATGCAGCGCGCAGGTTCGTCGTTGGTCGCGGGCGAGGCGGGCTTCGCGCCGCCCGACGACGACGAGGAAGACGACGTGGCCGTCGTCGACGCCGGCTCGGGCGGCGTTCGCGTGCACCCGGCGGAAATCAGCAAAAGCACGCTCCCGAGAACGGGCGCAAAAACGAAAAACCGTTTCATCGTGCGCGCGACAGTACTCGAGCTTCAGCGCTGCTTTGCGAGCTTCAGAGCACAAAAAGAAAACGGCACCACATAGGGGGCCCGGGGGGGGAGAGCCAACCTACGCGATGCCGCAATCTGTCTTAGCGATGTCCATGCCAAAGGACCAACGCCAGATTCCTCGGCAATTTCACGAGGCACAGCCGTCCGAATCGTTCATATTTGAAAGCTCGCATTCCCAATCTGCACGACGCCCCGTCTGCATGCGCGAGCGCAAGCAGCTCCCAACCCGTCTTCGAGCTTCCGGAAAGTCGAAGGCCGAGCTGAGCACGGAATGCAAAGTTGGAAAGAAGACCAACGAAGCTGCTGCGCCAAGCGCAGCCGATCGAGCGCTGCGCACATTAGGCGCGCAGGCTTCGCACTCCTGATTGATGCACTTTGCCCGGGAGTGGTCGCCCCACGATGCTCGCGGCAGCTTTGCCCGCCCAGACGAGCTTCTCGAGATCGATTCCGGTCTCGATGCCCATGCCGTGGAGCATGTACACGAGGTCTTCCGTGGCCATGTTGCCCGCGGCACCGGGAGCGTACGGGCAACCTCCAAGACCGCCCACCGACGCATCGAAGTCGCGGATCTGCATGTTCAAGCCGACCAAAATGTTCGCCAGCGCGGTGCCGCGCGTGTCGTGCATGTGCATGGCGAGCTTGGAGGTAGGGATGTCCTTGAGCATGCGCTCCAGGATGCGCGCCGTCTGACGCGGCGTTCCGCAGCCGATGGTGTCGCCCAGGGAGACTTGGTAGCAGCCGAGCTCGATCAAGCGCATCGCAATGGCGTGGGCGCGCTCCACCTCGATATCGCCCTCGTAGGGGCAGCCCCAAACCGTGGAGACATAGCCGCGCACCCGCATGCCGGCCGCGCGCGCAGGCGGAACCGTCTCCTCGAGCTCGACCAAGGTCTCCTCGACGGTCTTGTTGATGTTCTTCTTGTTGTGCGTCTCGCTGGCGCTGACGAAGACGGCAATCTCGTCGAGGCCCGCGGCCCGTGCGCGCGCCAGGCCCTTCGGGTTCGGGCAGAGCGCCGAGAAGGTGACCCCCGGCGGCGGCTTCAAGTGATCCGCGAGCTCGTCGGCGTCGGCCAGCTGGGGGATCCACTTGGGCGAGACGAAGCTGGTGATCTCGATGCGCTTGAGACCGGCCGACGCGAGCGCGTCGATGAGCCGGATTTTGTCCGGGGTCGAGACGGTGACCTTCTCGTTTTGAAGCCCGTCCCTGGGGGACACTTCGTAAATGGAAACGCGCTCGGGCAGACGAGAAAGGTCGATCATTTGGGTCCAAAGTTCACGCGCATCCGGTGACTCGTCAAGACGCGATCCGAAGACGCGTTGCGGCGTTCTGCGCGGGCAGCCGCGTTCATCCGCAAGCGCCCGCCGCCAGCCCCCGGCCGCCAGGAGCGCCGTCAGCCGTAACGCCAGCCGAGCCCCGGCATCTCGTACGGCTGCCGCTGGCCGCGCACGACGTGCATCGACAAATCGTCGAGGTCGTCTTGAGCCACCTCGACCCGTGCGCCGGTCGATGGGCGGTCCGTCTCGGTCTCGGCGAGAGCCCCCAGGGCAAAGGAGCTCTTGGGCGCAACCGAAGCCTGAAACCATGCGCGCGTCTCGTTTTGCCGGGCCGTCGTCGTCTTCATGCGCATCATCTTGGGGGCCCGCGCTGTCAGCCTTATGTCAGGTATATCCGACCGACTGACTGTCAGCGTTATGTCAGTTATGGGCCACCCGCCCATGGCCGCTCCCGCGCGGAAACGACTATTCTCCGTTCATGACCGACGAGGAGGACCGTGCGCCGGCCAGCGAGCAGGCCCCCATTAGCCTACGGGGAAGGCTCGCGACGGTTTACTTCCCTGCGCTCCTCGGAGGTTCGGAGCGGGCACTCGCGAGCCGCCTGGGCGACCGCGCCACCACGTACCACCCGCGCCTCGGCGCCGCGGCGGGGCTGGCGGCCATCGAGGAGCACCTGACGAAGCTCGGGCAATGGCTCGCCGGTGCGCGCGCGTCGTACGTGCACCAGCAGGAGATCGTGGGCGTCGACCGCGATGTGACCGAGGGCGTGCTGTCGCTCCGGGTTCCTCCTTCGAATCCGGCACGGGCAGGCGGCGCGGGCGGCGCAGGTGCGGCTGAAATCGACCAAACGGGAGCCCGTCTTTCCATCGCGCTGCCCGTCGCGTGCGTGATGCATCGCCGCAAGGGCCGAAAGGCCGATTTGCGTGCGTACCACGCGATGCTTCCGCTCGGGGGGTGGCAGGCGCCGAGGAGCCCGCGCGAGGCGCACGATGGGGAGGACGGCTATGTGCTCGCGGCCGACATCGCGGAGCACTTGGCCGCGCTTCGCCTGGGCGACGCGGAGGCTCTGGTGGCCGGCTTCGAGCGGGAAGGACATCTTCGCGATGGCGCCGGCCGGGTGCATCCGCTCGAAGGTGGAGCGCTCCACGCCTTTTACGTGGCGACGCTTCAGAGCGAGCGCGGTGCGAACGACTGGGTGCCGCTGGTGATTGCCGCGGCCGACAACGGCAGGTGCTGCGCCGTCGAATACACCACCGAGAAGCTGCGCGGCGGGGAGAGCGCGCCCAAGGAGGGGCTCGTGATCTTCGAGCGCGGTGACAGCGGCCGGCTACGCAGCGTGCGCATGTACGACGAGCTCGGGCTCTCCTCCCGGGAATGATTCCGCGGTATACCGAGTTAGAGAATCGCTCATGAATCCGATC
The DNA here is from genome assembly GCA_037157815.1 of Sorangiineae bacterium MSr11954. NCBI lineage: Bacteria > Pseudomonadati > Myxococcota > Myxococcia > Myxococcales > Pendulisporaceae > Pendulispora > Pendulispora albinea. Next base: position 2,074,743 of record CP089984.1, on the reverse strand, counting down.
CTCTTCACCTTCGACATCTTCGGCACCACCCTCGACTGGAAGCGCGGGATGCAGGAGGCGCTCGCCGCGCATGGCCACGCGCTCACCGACGACGCGTTCAATCGGATCACCGCCGCCCAAGCGCGCCTGCAGGCGGGGCCCTTCCAAACGTACACCGACATCGTCACCCAGAGCCTGGTGGAGGTCGTGGGTCTCGACGCCTCGACCGCGCGCAGCATCGGCGACAACGTCGGCCGCGCGCCCCTCTTCACCGACGCGAGCGAGGCCCTCACGCGGTTGATGCGCATCGCCCCGTGCGTGGCCATGACCAACAGCGATCGGGCGCACCGCGCGCAGGTCGAGGCGCAGCTCGGGTTCGCCCTGTCGGATTGGTTCTGCGCGGAGGACGTGCGCGCGTACAAGCCCTCCCCCGAGTTCTGGCACTATGTCGCGCGGCGGCGCGGTCTGCGCTTCGACAAGGGATGGTGGCACGTCTCGGCCTACGCCGACTACGATCTCGACGTCGCGCGAAGCCTGGGCTTGACCGCCGTCTTCGTCCAGCGCCCCCACCACGTCTCCGGCGGCGCCGACTACGAATTCCGCTCCTACTCGGCCATGGCCGATTACTTGGAAACCTTGCTCAAAGTGTGACCCTCCACGCGAGGCGAATGCCGCATCGCGTGCACTACGAATTCCGCTCCTACTCGGCCATGGCCGATTACTTGGAAACCTTGCTCAAAGTGTGACCCTCCACGCGGCGCGAATGCCGCATCGCGTGCACTACGAATTCCGCTCCTACTCGGCCATGGCCGATTACTTGGAGACCTTGCTCAACGTGTGACCCTCCACGCGAGGCAAATGCCGCATCGCGAGCACGGCGCAGCCGGCGCGCGACGCAGACGGCGCGTGCCAGTTGGCGTAAAATGTCCGAGTGGCCGTTGCCGACCAGCCCCCTTTGCGCAGGCCGATCCCTTGGGCTGTCCGGCTGCCCATCCTCGCACTGGCCGGGGCGCCGCGCGTTTGGGCGGCCGTTTCCGACCAGGGGCTCTTCTGGCCGGATGAATTTTACCAGAGCCTGGAGCAGGCGCATCGCTTTGCGTTCGGCTACGGCATCGTACCTTGGGAGTTCGTGGAGGGAGCGCGATCGTGGGTGTACCCCGGGACGATCGGGCTCTTGTGGAAGGCGCTGGATGCGGTCGGCGTCCACGATGCGCGCGCGCTGATCCTCGTCGCCAAGCTGCTCATGGCCGCCTTGGCGGTCGCCGGGGTGGAGGCGGTCCTGCGCATCGCCCACGCCATGGCCGGGCTGCGCGGGGCCGCGCTGGCGGGCATCTTGGTGGCGCTCCACCCGGCGCTGGTGTTCTTTGCGACCAAGTGCTTCTCGGAGAGCGCGAGCGGGCCGGTGATCGCCATCGCCACCGCGCTCGCCTTTCGGCGCGATGCGCATCGTGCGGGAGGACGGGTGCGCCTTGCGCTGTCGGGCGCGCTCGCATCGCTGGCCATTTATCTGCGCTACCAGAACGGGCTCCTGGCGGTGGGGCTCTTGGCGATCCTTCTGTCGGAGAGACGGCGGCGCGACGCGGTGAGCTTCGCGGGCGGCGCGATCGTGGTCGGCGTCGCGGGCGGGCTCCTCGATGCCGTCATTTGGGGGAGCCCGTTTCACTCGTTCTTCGCGTACCTGCGCTTTCAGCTTGGAAATGGCGCGGCGGCGTGGGGCACCGCGGGCTTCGACTACTACCTTCGCTACGGTTGGTTTTCGACCGGGCCGGCCATGATGGTGGTGGTGCTCGGGCTCGTCTTCATCGCCGAGCACGCGTGGCGGCTGGTCGCGTTGGTGGGGCTTTACCTGTTGGTGCACTCCCTGGTGCCGCACAAGGAGTACCGGTATTTGACCCCCGTTCTTCCGTTGGTGCTCGCCCTCTCCGGCGCGGGCTTGGTGAAGGCCATCGACGCCTTGCGCCCGCAGCTCGCGGAGCGGTTCGGGGCGCGCGCCGGGCGGGCCGAGCGGGTCGTGGCGGGGATCGTGGTGGGCCTGGTGTGCGCCGGCTTCGCGGAGCGCATGGCGCGGATGACCTTCGCCGATCTCGGACACGGCGATGGGCTCGCGGCAGGTCTGGCCTCGGGACGCGATCGGCCTTGGCATGCGGCGGAGGGGATCAACCGGCTCCTCTGGGCGGCGGGCGAGGCCGACGACGTGTGCGGCGTGGTCATCCAGGACATCCCGTGGTCGTCGACCGGCGGCTATGCGTACTTTCACAAAGATGCGCCGCTCCTGTTCGAGTACACCGAGCGGAACCTGGCCTCGGCGAACTACCTCATCGCGCGGCGCGAGACGCCAAGGCGCACGGGCTACCGGCCGGGCCCCGAGAGCCGCGGCTTCGTCTTGCTCCGACGCGACGGCATCTGCGCGCCGCCGCCCGAGGGTTTCTCGCGCATCGAACCGCCGTAGCCACTACGATGCGGAAGCATGGCACATGTCGCATTTTTGGGAACGGGGCTCATCGGCGCAGGCATGATCGAGGGGCTGCGCAAACGTGGTGAACGGGTTCGCGTTTGGAACCGAACGGCGGACAAGGCGCGGGCGCTGGAGCCGCTCGGGGTCGAGGTCAGCGCAACGGCCGCCGAGGCCGTGCGCGGCGCAGGGCGCGTGCACATCGCGGTGAGCGATGATGCCGCCGTCGACAGCGTCCTTGCGTCGATCGACGGCGCCCTCGACGTGCAGACGCCGCTGATCGATCACACCACGACGTCGCCGGCGGGGACGGCCGCGCGCTATGCGTCGCTCACCGCGCGGGGCGTCGCGTTTCTGCACGCGCCGGTGTTCATGTCGCCGCAAGCTTGCCGCGAGTCGACGGGCATCATGCTCGCATCGGGCCCGCGGGGCCGCTTCGAGGCGCTCGAGCATTCGCTCCGCCCCATGACCGGCAACCTGTGGTGGCTCGGCGAGCGCCCGGATCTGGCGGCGTCGTTCAAGCTCTTTGGCAACGCCATGATCCTGACGATCACGGGCGGCGTCGCCGACATCCTCACCCTGGCGCGCTCCCTCGACGTGTCGGGCACGGACGCGCTCACGTTGTTCACGCAGTTCAAACCCGCGTCCACCATCGACATCCGCGGCAAACGAATGGCGCTGGGCGACTTCTCGCCCAGCTTCGAGCTCACCATGGCCCGCAAAGATCTCCGCCTCATGCTCGAGACGGCCGCCAGCACCGACGCGCCGCTCACCGTGCTGCCCGCGCTGGCCGCGCGCTTCGACGAGCTCGTCGAGCGCGGCTACGGCTCCAGCGACGTGGGCGTGGTGGCGGTGGACGCCGTCCGCAAATAGGCGCGGCCGCAGACCCGCCGCTACACGCCGACGAGCCGCATCTGGCGTTTGCCGTTGGCCGGCGGCTGGAAGGCGATGGGGTACTCGCCCGAGAAGCACGCGTGGCAGTAGCCCTGCGTGGTGACGTCGCGGGAGCTCGACGGGGGGGCCGACGAGGGGAGCGCTTGGGCGCCGCGCACGGCTTTGATCATGCCGTCGAGCGACAGGTACGCCAGGGAGTCGGCCGTGATGTAGCGGGCGATCTCGTCGACGGTGTGGCTCGAGGCGATGAGCTCGCGGCGCGTGGGGGTGTCGATGCCGTAGTAACAGGGCCACTGCGTGGGCGGGCTCGAGATGCGCATGTGGACCTCGCGCGCGCCGGCGTCGCGGATCATCTTGACGATCTTGCGCGAGGTGGTGCCGCGGACGATGGAGTCGTCGAGCACGATGACCCGCTTGCCGCGCAGGATGGTGCTCACGGGGTTCAACTTGAGGCGCACGCCGAAGTGGCGGATCGACTGCTGCGGCTCGATGAAGGTGCGGCCCACGTAGTGCGAACGAATGAGCCCCATCTCGAAGGGGATCTTGAGCGCCGAGGCGTAGCCGATGGCCGAGGGCACGCCCGAGTCGGGCACGGGGATGACCACGTCTGCCTCGACGGGATGCTCGCGCGCCAGCCGCTCGCCCAGCGCCTTGCGCACCTCGTAGACGGAGCGGCCTTGGATGTACGAGTCGGGACGTGCAAAGTACACGTATTCGAAGATGCACATGTGCGGCGCGGCGCGCTCGCCGAGGCGGAGCGACCGCATGCCGTTGCCGTCGATGATGAGCATCTCGCCCGGCTCGAGATCGCGCACGAACTCGGCGCCGATGAGATCGAAGGCCGTGGGCTCGCTCGCCACGATGTACGCGTCGTTTCGGCCCTGGTGCTGCGACCCCGGGAGGATGCCCAGGCAGAGCGGGCGCACGCCGTGGGGATCGCGCACGGCCATCAGCATGTCCTCCGTCATGAAGAGGAGCGAGTAGGCGCCCTTGACCCGGCCGAGCGCGTCCGAGATGCGATCTTCCAAGCTGTTCTGCCGCGAGCGCGCGACCAGGTGAATCAAGACCTCGCTGTCGCTGGTGGACTGAAAGATGGATCCGCTGGCCTCGAGCTCGGCGCGGAGCTCGTCGGCGTTGGTGAGGTTGCCGTTGTGGCAGATGGCCAGGGAGCCCAGCGCGAAGTCGACCGCGAAGGGCTGCGCGTTCTTGAGGGCCGAGCCGCCGGCGGTGGAGTAGCGAACGTGGCCGATGGCAAAGCGCCCGGGGAGCTTCTCGAGCTGCGACTGGTCGAAGGCGTCCTGCACCAGGCCCATCGCGCGGTGAACGAAGAGCTGCTCGCCATCGCTGGTGACGATGCCGGCCGACTCTTGCCCGCGGTGCTGCAGCGCGTGCAGCCCGAGGTACGCGAGGTTGGCAGCCTCCGGATGGCCGTAGATCCCGAACACTCCGCACTCGTCGTGGAAGTGATCGTCGTCGAGGTCGATGTGGGAAGCGCGGGAAAGATCTTCGATGGAGGTGACCACGGGCGCGCCTAACTTGGACGCAATGTGGCCGAACGGCAAGGGCAACTTGAACTCGAGACGACATCGAGCGCCGCCGCGGAATTTCGCGTGCGGACTAACGGCCGGCGTAGCTCGCGGTCACCGCGAGCTTGTAGCGCTCGTGCCCGTGAGGGACGTCGAGCGACGTGGACGCGAGCTCCTTTTTGACGGCCGCGGCGCAGGTGCTCGCCAGCTTGGCGCTCTTCAAGGTGCGGCCGTCGCGCGGGGTCAAGATGGCGATTTTATTGCGGGTTCGGGCGAACCCCACGTCGGCCACGTATTGAATGGTGCCGCCGCCCGCGCTCTGCGGAACGCACTCGGCGCGTTTGACGATCGCGGCGGCAAAGGCGGACTCAATCGCCGGCAAGCGATCGCATTCGGACGGGGCCGTCTTTTTGGTGCCGCGATCGTGGCAGCTCAGGACGCTCATCTCCGAGAGTGAGAGCCCGCTGGTGCCCGCATCGGGTGCGGCGCTGGACGGCGGCGCCGCCGTGTCCGCCGAGGTGGCCGACACCGCAGCGACCGGTCGCACGAGCGGCTCGGAGGAGTCTTCGCCCGCGCGGGGGCGCCTCCACAAGTAGAGCGGAATGGCGACGAGCGCGAGCGTGAGCAGCCCCACGATGATCAGCTGAATCTTGCCCACGCGGTCGACGCTCGCGGCCAGGGCCGCAATATCGGTGGGCGGGCGACGCTTGGGATCGTCGGGAGGGAGCAACGGGTGCGGCATTACGACTGCGGATCGACGAGCGTACGCACATTGACCCCGGCCTCGTAGCGCGCGATGGACGCGACGAGATCGAGACCATCCGGCAGCATGACCTGCACCTGCTGAACGACTTGCTCGACGAGGTTGCGCGCTTCCTGCGGCCCGGGGCCCGTCATGGCGACCACGAACCGCAAGGGGCCCGTTCGACCTGCGGTCACGGCGATGAGCGAGAGGAGGAGCATGTCCGTCAGCTCCACCACGCGCGTGGCCGCACGGCGGAAGGCGAGCATCTCGAGGATGGTCGGGCGATCGGAGACGAGGCGGTTGGGGCCGCGCAGCTCGTAGCGCGCGATGGTGAGCGGGGCATCGACCCACTCGGCGAACTGCGCTTCTTCGTCGAGCGCCTTGAGCAGCTGGTCGCGCGAGAGCAGCCCCGTGAGGCCGTCGCGCTTGGCGAGGTAGGCGCGGGCGCGCTTGTGACCGACGCTCCCGGGCGCGAAGCTCACGAGCTTGAAGCGAAGCTCGCCGAGCTGCACGTCGCCGCCGTGCATCAGGTTCACCTGCTTGCGGCGCTCGTAGGTGTGATCGACGTAGGTGCCGTTGGTCGAGCCCAGATCCTCGACCACCCAGGTGCCGTTCTGCCAGCGGAGCTGCGCGTGCTGGCCGCTCACCGTAGCCTCGGGCACGACCATGTCGTTGTCCGAGCGGCGGCCGATGGTGACGGTGGGCTTCTCCAGGCTGAAGAGATCCCCCACGAACTCCGAGGCGTTGGTGGCGTAGGTGGCGAGCAGCGCTTGCTGGCCGCCGGAGAACTGCGCCGTGGCGCTGCGGCCGGGCGGCGGGCCGGGATCGAGGCGCTCACGCGGAACCTGAATGGGGTTCGTGGTGAGGGTGACCGGGTTGAAGAAGCGCATGTGGCGCGCGGGCAGGCGCTGCGTCGGATCGTCGGAGAGGCAGCGGAAGACCTGCTTGATCTCGTCGATGGAGAGACCGGCCGGCACGTCGAACATGATCTGCGCGCGCATCGGCTTGGCGCGCGGCTTGTAGCCGGGCTCGGGCACGCGGCACGTCCACATTTCCCAGAGGGTGAGGCCGAGCGCGTACACGTCGTCCTCGGCCGAGGCTCCCCCGGAGCGAATGCGCTCGGGCGCCATGTAGTTCGGCGTTCCGCCGTCGGGGGGCGCGCCCGGCCTTCGCCCGATCACGCGGGCGCGCTCTTTGGCGAAGCCGAAGTCGAGGACCATGGCCTTGCCCAACCCGCCGTCCGGATCGGAGGTGACCATGACATTGCCCGGCTTCAAGTCGCCGTGCACCAGGCCTTGCGCGTGGATGGCGGCGACCCCCGACGCGATGTCGTGCGCCAGGCGGCGAAACTCGTCGGAGGTGTAGCCGCCCTGCGCCTTCTTCCGACGGATATGCGTGTGCAGGGTCTGCCCGGTGATGTGCTCCATCACCAGGATCGGCCCGTAGCCGGAAGGCGAAAGATCGTGCACGCGGCAGACATTGGGATGGCTGACCGAGCGGGCATGCAGGAGCTCTTGACGAAGGGCCTCGTCATCGCCCGGCATGCGCGACTCCTCGCGCACGATTTTGAGTGCGACCGGCTGCTGGGTGGCGCGGTCGTACGCCAGAAACACTTCGCCCATTCCCCCTTTTCCGAGGCTCTGGCGAATTTCGTAGCGGTCGTTGATGACCGTCCCCATCACCAAGGGGGCAAGATTCCGCGACGCGTCGGACACGGTGGTCTAGAGGGTCGTCGATCCGGCCGTCCGACGCAACCTTGGAAATTGCCTCGCGCACCTCGTGCACGGCTCTTTTTTCCCTTGCGAACACGGCGAGCCACCCGCGTAGCCCGTCCATGACCGTTGCGTCCGCATGCAGTTTGCATACACCGCTGAAACTTTCGACGAACTTGAAAATAGAACGACCGGTCGCAATTTACGACCGGCCGTGCAACTTAGCGAAGTGGCAGCTATTTTTGAGTAGAGCTTGCCCTGGAGCTAGAATGGAGCCGTGACCCCAAACGAGGTGCTGCTGGAGCTCGAGAAACTGGCCCGCCGCATCGGAATCCGGGTGCGCCACGAGCCTTTCGAGCCGCGGGTCATCGAGGGAAAGGGGGGGCTCTGCTGGGTCCATGGCCGTCCCATCGTGATGATCGACGCCGGCGCCCCCGTGCTCGACAAGATTGGCGTGCTCGCCGCGGCGCTCGCGCGATTCGACATCGAGGCGCTCTATGTCCCCCCGGTGCTCCGCCAACGCATCGATCAACGGCGCCAAGCGTTGGCTCGTTAAGGCCAGGCGATTCACGCCGCGCGGCGCGGTCACTCGGCGAGCTTGCGGATGGCGCCGACGCGCCGATCGACCTCCGAAGGAGCAAGATAGATGCGCAGGCTCTCCTCGATGAACGGGAGCGCCTTGCGCAGCCCCTCGGGCGACATGGTGTCGACATTGACATTGGCGCGCGAGCAGGCCCTTCGCAGAACGCCATCGACGAAGATGCGCGAGAGGCCACTTGCCGCGAGCACTCGTTCATAAAGCGTCGGGGAAGCCATGCGCACCGCCTTTACTCGTCCGCGCGCGACCGCGCTTCCAAGCGGATGCCCGCGTCGATGACGTCGCCGACGTAATCGGCGAAGAAGGCCATGAGCCATTGAATGGCCTCGGGACGCTTCTCCTCCGGAACCCCCGCCACCCACGAACAGATGGCACCGGCCTGGAAGCCCGCCGCCACATGCGCCAGGTACGGGTAGGTGATGCCGCCCTTGGCCATGCCCTCGATGATGCTCTCGATGTACGCATCCCATCGGATGCGGCCCTGGCCGGCCGTGGCTTCCTCCACCAGCGCAACATAGCCGCGCGCCAACTGCCGAAGCTCTTCGTCAGCGTAGGCGGGCATCGGCAGGTTGAACTTGCGCCGGCCGTGCACGATGGCCTGCCGCAGGGTCGAAATCCACACGTCTTCACTGCCACGCGCGATGTGCAGCAGGATGGCGGGAACCTCGGCATCAGAGCTGACCACGACGGATTTATGTAGCACTACTACGACGCGCCGGAAATTCGTGCGTGAGCAACCTACCCGCGCGTCGCCCACCCGACGCAAACCTTCGCTTCGTGCGCGCCCGCACGAAGCAAAGGCGTGCCATCCTTACGCGACCTTATGCGACGGAGGTGTAGAGGCTGGCGAGGGCTTCGTCGATCTTCTCGGGGGATGTACCGCCGGCCTGTGCCATATCGGGCCGGCCGCCGCCCGAGCCGCCGATGATCTGTGCCACCGGTCGGATCAGCTCCCCGGCCTTGTAGCGACCGAGCAGCGGCTTGGAGACGGTGAGGACCAGCGACGCCTTGGGGCCTTTGACAGCGCCCACCAAGACGATGGCGTCGCCCAGCTTGTCGCGAAGTTTTTCGGCCATTTCGCGCAAGGTCGCGGGGTCGTCGGTGTCGACTTTGACCGCGAGGACCTTGCCGCCCGGGATGTCGCGCGCGCCCCGGGTGAGCTCTTCCAGGCCCCCGCCGGTGGCCCCGGTCGCGATCTTGCGCTTGAGATCGGAGATTTCCTTCTCGAGCTGGCGCTCGTGCTGGGTGATCCGCTCGACCTTCTCGGCCACCTCGTGCGTTCCGCCACGGACGAACTGTGCCACGGTGCGCAAGGTCTTCTCGATCTGGCGCACATAGAGGAGCGCGTTCAAGCCGGTGGCCGCCTCGATGCGGCGCACGCCGGCGGCGACGCCTCCTTCGCTGAGGATCTTGAACAGGCCGATCTCGCCGAGGGCGTGCGCATGGGTGCCGCCGCAAAGCTCGACGGAGTCGCGGGTCATGGTGAGCACGCGGACGACGTCGCCGTACTTCTCCTCGAAGATGGCGATCGCGCCCTTGGCGCGCGCCTGATCGATCGAGAGGACCTCCGTCTCCACCGGCGCGTCGGTGAGGATCTTGGCGTTGACCAAGTCTTCGATGCGGACGATCTCCTCGGGGGTCAGCGCGCGGCTGTGCGAAAAGTCGAAGCGAAGGCGATCGGGGCCGACGAGCGATCCCTTCTGCGACGCCTGCTCGCCCACGACTTGGCGGAGCGCCCAGTGGAGCAAGTGCGTGGCCGAGTGATTGCGCCGCGTGGCCGTGCGGCGCTCGTGCGACACCTCGAGCTCCACGGCTTGGCCCACCCGGATCTCGCCGAGCGACACCTTGCCGTGGTGCACGATGAGGCCCTCGATGGGCTTCTGCGTGTCCTCGACCTCGAACTCGATGGCCCCGGCCGTCCCGTTGCCCGCGCCGCGGATCATCCCGCGATCGCCCACTTGGCCGCCCGCCTCGCCGTAGAACGGGGTGACGTCGGTGACGATGGCGACGCTCTCGCCCGCCGTCGCCGAAGGGACCAGGGCGTTCCCTTTGACGATGGCGACGATCTTCCCCTCCCCTTCTTCGCTCTCGTAGCCCGTGAACCGCACCGCGCCGCCCACGGCGCCGATGGCCTCGCGCCACACCGACTCCACCGCCACGTCGCCGACCTTCGAGCCCTCGCTGCGGGCGCGCTGCTCGGCGAGCGCGCGCTCGTAGCCGGCGTTGTCGACCGCGATGCCGCGCTCCGAGGCGATGACCTCGGTGAGATCCAGCGGAAAGCCGAACGTGTCGTACAGCTTGAAGGCGGTGGTGCCGGCGAGCTCGTTCTTCCCGGCGCCGCGCAGCCCCGCGATCTCCTCGTCGAGGATGCGAAGGCCGCGATCGAGGGTCTCGCGGAAGCGGATCTCCTCCTGCTCGGTGACGTCGGCGATGAGCTCCTTGCGCTGCCGGAGCTCGGGGTACTGCTCGCCCATCAGCCGCGCGACCTCGAGCGCGACCTCGTGCAGGAAGGGGCGCTCGATGCCCAGGCGGTGACCATGGCGGATCGCGCGCCGCATGACCCGGCGGAGCACGTACTCACGCCCGGCGCGGTTGGGCGAGACGCCCTCGGCGATCAGGAACGCGGCGGTGCGCGCGTGATCGGCGATGACCCGCATCGAGATGTCGTCGTCGGCCTGGGTGGCGCGGTAAACCTTGCCGGAGATCTGCGCGGCCTTCTCCACGAGCGCGCGCATCAAGTCGCTGTCGTAGTTGGAGAACTTGCCCTGCAGGACGCTGCTGATGCGCTCGAGGCCCATGCCGGTGTCGACGCAGGGTGCGGGGAGCTTCTCCAGGATGGGGCTGCCGTCCTCGATGCGGCGCTCGAACTGCATGAAGACCAGGTTCCAGATCTCCATCCAGCCGTGGCCTTGCTCGTTGGGCTCCTCGTTGAAGCGCCCGAGATCGGGCTCGTCGCCCAGGTAGTAATGGATCTCGGAGCACGGGCCGCAGGGGCCGACGTCGCCCATCTGCCAGAAATTGTCCTTCATCCCCAAGCCGAAGATGCGCTCGTCGGAGAAGCCCGTGACCTTGCGCCAGATGGCGCGCGCTTCGTCGTCGGCCGCGATGCCCTCTTCGCCGCCGAAGACGCTCACGACCAGGCGGTCCTTCGGGAGGCCGTAGACGTTGGTGAGCAGATCCCAGGCGTAGGCGATGGCTTCTTCCTTGAAGTAGTCGCCGAAGCTGAAGTTACCGAGCATCTCGAAGAAGGTGTGGTGCCGGGCGGTCACCCCCACGTTCTCGAGGTCGTTGTGCTTGCCCGAGATGCGGATGCACTTCTGGCTCGAGGTCGCGCGCTTGTACGGGCGGGTGTCTTTGCCCGTAAAAACGTCCTTGAAGGGGACCATCCCGGCGTTGGTGAACATCAACGTGGGGTCGCCCGCGGGGATCAGAGGCCCGCTCGCACAGATTTCGTGCCCTCTTTTGCCGAAGAACTCGAGAAACGTGCGCCGGACTTCCGACGCCGGGTGCACGATTTTGTCGCTGCCGGAGCTGCTCATGGTACGCGGGCATTTAGCACGATTCCGCGGTGGCTCGCTCGTCTTGCGACCTCGACGTACGACGGGCTACGGCTACGGGCGGAGGCGTTCGTAGAGCTCGTCGTAGCGCGCGGCCACCACCTCGGGCGCAAACTGGGAGGCGTAGAGCGCGCGGCCTCGTTCGGCGCGCCCTTCGGCCGAGGCGCCGCCGCGGAGGATTTGCAGCGCCGCCCGTGCCAGCGCGGGGCCATCGCCCGGGTCGACGAAGTCGGCGGCGGAGAGCGCCTCGAGCGGGCCGCCGCGGGCCAGGACCAGGGGAACGCCGAGCGCCAGCGCTTCCAGGAGCACGATGGGCAGATCGACCTTGCCGTACAAGTCGTCGACCGGGAAGAGGACCGCCGAGGCGCTGGCGATGAGCGGCGCGATGTCCGCCATCTGGCCCACGTGCCGCGTGCGGTGGATCATGCGCTCCTCCTCCAAAATGCGCTCGATCTGGGCGCGGGCGGCCGCCGCGCGCGGGGTCTTCGGGCGGCAGGCAAAGACGACGCGGGCTTCGGGCACCGCCCGCGCGATGGTGGAGACGGCATACGCCACCGTCTCCGCGCCGCGGGAGACCTCGTAGTCGCCGGGGTAGACGAGGATGGGGCCCGTGCCGAGATCGAGCTCCTCGCGCAAGCGCGTGCGCTCCTCGTCCGAGACGGCGCGCGGAGGTGCGCTGCACGGGGGGATGACCCGCAGCTTTTTGCCGTCCACGCCCTCGGCGAGCAGGCGCGCGCGGGTCCACTCGGTGAGGGTGACCACCACGTCGCCGAAGAGCAGCGCGGGGGCCAGCTCGAAGCGCTTGGGGGCGCTGGCGATGGTCTGCACCACCTGCCCGTTCCAACCCAGCGCGCGCCGGGACGTGATGGAGAAGCGCGCCGCCGAGGACGAGGCGACATTGGGCGCGAAGACGAAGTGCCAAATGTCGTGCGCGCGATCGGTCATCAGGCGGCGCATCACGCGCGCGTTGGTGAGCACCCCGGGCGAGAAGCCGCCCGCTTCGCGGTAGATCGGATCGAGGCCCACCCGCGGGCCGAGCGGCGGCGCGCCCTCGGTGGTCATCACCGTGGGCCGCGCGCGCGTGAGGTGCGAGGCGATGTCGCGAACCAGGTTTTTCGATCCATCGTGCCACGGGGGCACGATGGGCTTCGACACGAAGAGCACCTTGCGCATGCCCACCTCATACTTGGGCTAGGGCGCGAACTCCAATAACGGGCGACGCCTACTGCAGCGCCTGCGTGAAGCCGCGATCGGCGTTGCGCATCGCGCTCTCCACCGCGCCGTCCACGGCTTGATCCTGCAGCGCCGCGATGTTGCGCTCGCTCCCCAAGGAGCGCGCGGTGCCGATGCTCATGGCGTTGCCGGTGAGCGACGCGCGAAGCGAGTGCTCGGGCACCTTGCGGACGCTGAAGTCGACCTGGGCGGAGAACCCCACCGTGCCGTTGTTCTGCGACTGCTGCGACATGCGAACCAGGGTGCCGTCGATGACCAGCACCGGCAGATGCTGCTCCAGCCCGCGCCGCGCCGCGGTCTGCGGATCGGGCGCGACGAATGCGCCGGGTACGCTGGCCGCACGCTCCCGCGCCGCCGCCCGAAGCACCTGGCCGAGCTGATCACCGCGCGCGCCACCGACCCCCGACGCCGTGCGCATCGAGCCGAGCTGCACGATGTACTTGGTGCCTTTGGAGCCGCCACCTTTGCCCGATGCGGCCACGCGCAAGACGTTCAGCGAGCTCTCGATCTGGGTGCGCACGCTGGGCGTGCCCTCGGTCGCGAGGTGCTGCTCCAGCGCGGGAATGGCGCCCGTATCGTTGTACGAGCCCAGCGCGGCGGCGGCGGCGGCGCGCACCGCGGGGTGCGGATCCGAGAGCGCCTTTTCGAGCAAGGCGCGTCCATCGGGGGGCTTGGTGCGACCAATGAGGAGCGCGGCGCCGAGTCGCACACGAAAGTCGTCGGCCTTCGTGATCTCGCGCCGCGCCGATTGCAGGTCTTGGGCCGGCGAAACGCGCGCGTTCACGCCGAGCAAAAAAAGACACACCATGGCCGCGGTCACCCAGCGGGCCATGCGTGAAGACGATGGAAGCGATGGAACGGAAGAAAGCCCTCGGATCATTCGCGCGCGCTCATCCTCCTGGCAACGAGGCCGCCGCACGCGGTGACCTTCGAGAACACGCTTTATCGAGAATCGGAGGGCTCGAGAAGACTACAGAAGGCTCTTGATTTCCTTCTCAATCTCGTCCTCTTCGCCGTCATGATAGCCGAGATGGACGAAGCGCACGACGCCTTTTCGATCGACGATGAAGGAGGAGGGCATGCTCTTCGGCTGCCACTTTTCGGCAATTTTCTTCCCATCATCCCACCCGAGTGGGAATTTGGCGCCGTATGTATTCCCGAATCCGGCGAGGTCGGTGCCCTTCTCGTCATCCTCGGAAATGCCGACGATCTCCACGCCGCTCGCCTTGTACTTCACGTTGAGCCCTTGGAGCTTGGGAAACGACTTTTTGCAGGGCTCGCACCACGTCGCCCAGAAGTCGACGAGGACGACCTTACCCTGCAACTCCTTGGCGGAGACCTTCCCCTGCCCATTCACCGAGGCAAATCCAAATTCGGGGGCCGGGCTTCCGACGAGAGGATGCGCACCTCCCTCGGCTCCACCGACCTTCGGATCGCCTCCCTCGGCCGATCCGCCGCCGCACGCGCCGAGCGCGGAGGCAAAAACGGCCGCAAACACCAGACCGCAGAACGATGTCTTCATGGGTTCAAGGTTTACCACGCAGGTACACCACCCAAAATCCGGTAAAAAACGCACCAGGATCGTGATCCAGGGGGTGTTTCAAACGATCCAGGTGGGTATTCGGGAGAGATTAAAGCCGTCCGGCATACCCGCTTTCAAATCGCATTAAAGCGAGAACAACCAACGCTTTACGATCTGGAAGCCGTCGTTGATGAGCGCCAGGGATGTCGATTCGTTCTTTTGATGTGCCTGAGCATTTTCGCCCGGACCGAAATTGACGGCTGGGATGCCGCGCACGGCAAACCGGGCCACATCGGTCCACGCCTGCTTGGGCTCCACCGCGTCGACCCCCGCCTCGATCAACTTGGCAATGAGCGGGTGGTTCCCATTGGGCGGCGCCGCCGGGCTTCGATCCGTGATCTCGATGCGCGGCTCGCCGTCCACTTCCCAGCCATGCTCGTGGGCGGGGCCGGTGATGATCGAGCGAAGGCGCGCCTCCGCGTCGGCCAGCGGGATGTCCGGCGTGAAGCGGTAATTCAAATTCAGCGCGAACGAATCGGGGACGACGTTGCGGCCGCGGCCGCCGTCGCGCGCTTGCGTGACCGTGATCACCTCGCGGTACGTGTGGCCGTCGAGCACGTGATCGACCGGGGCGAGGCGCGCCAAGGACGTGAGGAGCGGGGAGGCCTTGACGATGGCGTTGTCGCCTTGCCAGGGGCGCGAGCTGTGCGCCGTGCGGCCCTCGAAGGTCACGGTGGCGTGCAGGGAGCCGTTGCAACCGAGCTGCAGCCGGTTGTCCGAGGGCTCGAGGCACACGGCCAGATCCACGCTCGAGAGCTCCGGATCTTGCTCGAGCACCGGGCCGAGCTCGTTGTCGGCGAAGGGGCCCTCTTCGCGCGCATAGAAGACGAGGGTGACATTGCACGGGAGGAGCGCGCGGCTCGTCTCGGCCAGCGCGATCATCACGGCCAGGCCGCTCTTCATGTCGGCGGCGCCGGCACCATAGAGGCGGTCGCCCTCGATGCGCGCGGGGCCATTTTCCGTGCGCACCGTGTCCAGGTGGCCCACCAGCGCGATGTGGGGGCGGTAGGTGCCCTCCGCCGGCGGGAAGCGGGTCAGCGGGACGACGATGGAGTTGCCGTAACGGCGAATCGGCGCGGCCAGCTCTTGTTTCTGCAGGCGCGCTTGAACGGCGTCGCAGATGGCGTCTTCCTCGCCGATGGGCGAAGGGATGGCGCAGAGCCAGAGGAGCGTTTCGTCGAGGGAGCCGGAGAAGACGTCAAACGGAGACGTTAAAATCACGGAGCGCATCGTTCAGGCTCACCTTCCGATCCGTCGACGGGTTTCGCTGCCCGATGATCAGCGCACAAGGTACTCCGAACTCCCCGGCCGGAAAACGCTTCGTCCGGGTTCCAGGGATGACCACGCTGCGGGCGGGGACGCTCCCTTTTCGCTCGACGGGCGTCTCGCCCGTGACATCGATGATGGTGGTCGACGCCGTCAGGACCACGCCGGAGCCAATCACGGCTTCGCGGCCGACGTGCACGCCTTCCACGATGACCACGCGCGAGCCGATGAAGGCGCCATCCTCCACGATGACCGGGCGCGCCGTCGGCGGCTCCAGCACGCCGCCGATGCCCACGCCGCCCGAGAGGTGCACGTCTTTTCCAATCTGCGCGCAGGTGCCGACGGTGGCCCAGGTGTCCACCATGGATCGCTCGCCGACCCGCGCGCCGATGTTGACATAGCCCGGCATCACCACGCACCCCGGCTCGAGGAAGGCGCCGTAGCGAACGACCCCCGGCGGCACCACGCGCACGCCCGCCGCCTGGTGGTTCTTCTTCAGCGGAACGCGGTCGTAGAACTCGAACGGACCGACGTTGTGGGTCTCCATCTTCGCCAGCCCGAAGAAGAGCAAAATGGCCTGCTTCACCCAGCCGTTGGTGACCCACGTACCGTCTTCCTGCGGGGAAGCGGCGCGGATTTCACCGCGGTCGAGCGCATCGAGCGCCTCGCGCACGGCTTTGACGGTGGCGGGATCTTCGAGGAGCTTGCGGTCGGCGAAGGCGGCTTCGATGAGAGGACGCCAAGTGGTTTCGGGGGTGGTCATGGTGTCCTCTCTCTATAGGGCCGGCAGCTGAACGAGAGCTGTACGAGAGACGGTTTGCGTCAGACGGACGGCGCGACTTCGGACGCCGGGAAGTAGTAGGCGATCTCGATCTTGGCGTTCTCGCGGCTGTCGGAGCCGTGGACCGCGTTCTCGCCCACGCTGGAGCCAAAGAGCTTGCGGAGCGTGCCGGCGTCGGCCTTGGCCGGATCGGTGGCGCCCATGACCTTGCGGTACGTGTCCACGGCGTCTTCACGCTCGAGGACCGAGATGACCACGGGGGAGCGGGTCATGAACTCGACCAGCTCGCCGAAGAAGG
Source organism: Sorangiineae bacterium MSr11954 (assembly GCA_037157815.1). Classification (NCBI taxonomy): domain Bacteria; kingdom Pseudomonadati; phylum Myxococcota; class Myxococcia; order Myxococcales; family Pendulisporaceae; genus Pendulispora; species Pendulispora albinea. The sequence continues at coordinate 2,058,120 of CP089984.1, read as the reverse complement.
GGCGCGCCTTGTGGACGGCGTAAAAACCCTCGGCCTCGGCGCGCGACAGGTGGGTGCGGCGCAGGGCGACGATCTTGAAACCCGCCTCTTCGAGGTGAGCGAGGATTTTGCCGATATTGTTCTTTTCGACGGCGTCGGGCTTGATGATGGAAAGGGTTCTTTCGACGGGCATGGGCGCCTTTTACGAGATGGCCCTGCGAAGTGCAATGTCTTCGGCGCCGGAGGCAGAGAGCGGTACTATTCCGGCATGTCCGAACGGTATGACGCAATCGTGGTGGGTGCCGGGCACAACGGGCTGGTGGCTGCGCTTCTTCTTGCGCAGAGAGGGCTCCGCGTGCGGGTAGTGGAGGATAAAGGGGTGGTCGGGGGCGCCGCACGCACCGAGTATCCATTCAAGAAAGCGCCAAAGCTCGGTATGTCGACGGGCGCTTACCTGCTCGGGCTGATGCCGCCGGAGTTGATTCGCAAGCTCGGGGTCGACATCCCGGTCATCCGCCGCGATCCGCATTACTTTCTACCCACGTTGGACAAGCGCTATCTGCTTTTCGGCTCCGACCTGGCGGAGACGAAGCAGCAATTCTGCGCGTTCTTCTCGGAGGCCGATTGGAATGCGCACGAGGCCATGCAGCGCGAGCTCGGCGCCCTCCGCGACGACATCGCCCCGTCGTTTCTCGAGGAGCCGGTGTCCATCGAGGAGAGCGCCGAGCGGTATGTGCGGCCGGAGCTGCGCACGGCGTTCATCGATTTATGCCGAAAGCCGGTGCGCGATTACCTGGGGCGCTTCGGGTTCCAGAGTGAGCTGGTGCAGGCCATGTACGCGGTCACCGATGGCTTCTCGGGGCTGACCGGCTCCTGGGATACGCCCGGCACGGGGATGAACTTCCTCATCCACAACATGTGCCGCCTTCCGGGGGCGGACGGCACCTGGATGATCGTGCGCGGCGGCATGGGCACCGTTACGTCGCGCTTGGCCGATGCCGCGCGAAAACACGGCGCGCGCATCGACGTCAACTCGGGGGTTGCCCAATTGATCGTGGAGGGCGGCACGGCCAAGGGCGTGGTGCTGCGCGACGGAACCGAGCTTCGCGCCGAGGTGGTGGTGTGCAACGCGGATCCGTTCCGCATGCGCGATCTGATCGGACGGGAGGCGCTCCCGGCCGACTACAACGCGCGGCTCGACGGCTACGCCCAAAAGACGGGGACCACCTTCAAGGTGAACCTGGCGCTGCGCGGGCTCCCCACGTTCACCTGTCTGCCGGAGGACCGGGGCCAATATGGCGCGACCATCCACCTTTTGCCGCATTCCGATGGGGGCGGGGTGATCGAGGCGATCCGCCGGGGTTTCCAGGAGGTTCAGGAGGGAAAGCTCATCGAGTTTCCCACCATCGAGTGGTACATCCACACCACCGTCGATCCGTCCTTGCAAGACTCCCAAGGGCACCACAACTCGGCCCTTTTCGTGCAGTGGGTACCGCGCGAGCTTCGGGGGACCACCTGGGAGGCCGAGGAGCAGCGCTATGTCGCGCACCTTTTGTCCATTTGCGACCGGTTTGCCCCGGGGACCTCGGATTTGGTGGTGGATACGTTCCCGCTGCACCCGAAGAAGATCGAGGAGCACTTCGGGATCACGTACGGCCACATCCACCATATCGACAACTCGTATGGGTTCTCGGACCGGCTCCCCTATGCGACCCCCATCGCCGGGCTCTATTCCTGCAGTGCGGGATGCCACCCCGCCGGCTCGGTGATTGGCGCATCCGGGCACAACGCGGCCATGCGGATTTTGGCCGATCGCGGCTAGGCGATCTCGGGCGCCAAACTTGCCATTCGGTCGAGACAGGCCTTTACAGAACGCCAGAGTGAAACGATCCTTGTCCCATGGCGGGTCCGAGTGACCGCGATGGGACGTCGTCGCGCTCTCCAACATTGATCGTCCAAGCGCCCGAGTCCCTCCGGCGCACCCGCTCCAAGGCGGTTCTGACCACGGCGGCCGGAACGCAAACGGCGCGCGTCCATGCCATCGCACCCAACGAAATCGTCACCATGGGCCGCGGCGACGACTGCACGTTGCGCTTCGACGATGCGAGCGTCTCCGGGAGCCACGCGCGCATCGTGATGGTCGCCGGCGAGTACGTCTTCGGCGACAACCGCTCGACCAACGGGAGCTACGTCAACGACGTGCGCGTGGACTCGGCGGTCACCCTCAAAGACGGCGACCGCATCCGCCTGGGGCCGCACTGTCTTTTGCGCTTCAACATCGTCGACGAGGACGAGGAAGCCGCCCTGAAGCGCATGTACGAGGCCGCCCTCTACGACGGCCTCACCCGCGTCTACAACCGCAAGCACTTCGAAGACCGCCTGGACGTGGAGGTCGCCTTCGCCGCCCGCCACGCCACCGAGCTGTCGGTCATCGTGCTGGACGTGGACCACTTCAAGCGCATCAACGACACCTACGGACACTCCGCCGGCGACGCCGTACTGCGCACCACCGCCCAAGTGATGGCCCACGGCCTCCGCCAGGAAGACCTGCTCGCCCGCTACGGCGGCGAAGAGTTCGTGGTGGTCGCGCGCGGCATCTCCGTGCACAACGCGATGCTCGTGGCCGAGCGCCTCCGCAACTCCATCGCGAGCACGATGATCCCCTTCGAGGAGCACCTGCTCCACGTCACCGTGAGCGCCGGCGTCGCGTCGCTTCGCTGCTGCGCGCAGCGCGCCGATAAATTGACCTTGTTCAACATGGCCGACCAGCGGCTGTATGCTGCGAAACAGGCGGGGCGCAATCGGGTGGTGGGGGTTTAGGCCTTCGGGCGCGCGATCACGGGCAAGGGTGCGTCTTGGGATCGCACGCGACGGTGCACGCTTGGCCGTCGAAGCGGGTGCCGGACTTGATGCAGTAGGCGCCGGAGAGCTCTCTGGGGCCGTTGGAGATGAAGTTCGGGCCGACTCGTTCGCAGGAGAAGCCGTCGGGGCAGGTGCAGTAGTTGGCGCCGTCGTCGGTGCGGCCTTCGTTGTTGGCGCAGCGGCAGGAGCAGTAGACGGCTTGGTCGGGCGAGCGGCTGGCGCATTGGGGTTTGACCTCGGCCGCCATGTCGGGGATGGAGCCGCCGACGACTTTGCCGTCGCTCGTGCCGGGGAGGACGCACGGGGAGCCACCGCCCGGGCCCGTGCCGTCGCGGTTTTGGCCGTAGGGGCAGCTGACCCGGCCCTGGAAATGGTTCACGAGGCAGACGCGCGTGCGGCACTGGTAGCTCTTGGTCTCCGTGAAGACGCTCTCGAGCAAGAAGCCGTTGGACGTGGGGTCGAGCTCCACCTCCGGCCGGCAGGGATCCCCGACGCCGCTCTCTTCCCCGCACCCGGGGGCCCCAGCCATCAAGAGGACGACGGCGGTCGCGAGGACGCAAAGGCCCTGCGCCGCACGGTTTCCGGCCACGGAACGCATCGTGCGAGCTCCTTTTTTCGTGCGAACGGCGCCCGCCGTCCGCCCGTACCTCTTGGAACGAGGCGGGGCGATTTGTCAGAGAATCGCGCGCGACAAAAATCGAAAGCCGACCGGCGCGCGTCGAGGACGCGTGCGCGATCGGCTGCGATGGCTTTCGGGGGCTCGGCTTACTTCAGCATCGACTGCAACGTGACGCCCATGTCGCTGGGGGTCGGCGCGACCTTGGCGCCTGCAGCTTCCAGGGCGCGGATCTTCTCGGCGGCGGTGCCTTTGCCGCCGGCGATGATGGCGCCCGCGTGGCCCATGCGCTTGCCCGGAGGGGCCGTGGTGCCTGCGATGAAGCCGGCCACCGGCTTGGTCATCTTTTGCTTGATGAACTCCGCCGCGCGCTCCTCGGCGCCGCCGCCGATTTCGCCGATGAGGATGACGCCGTGGGTGTCGGGATCGGCCTCGAACAGGGTGAGGGCGTCGACGAAGTCCATGCCCGCCACCGGATCGCCGCCGATGCCGATGCACGTCGATTGACCGATGCCCAGCGCGGTGAGCTGGCCCACCGCCTCGTAGGTGAGGGTGCCGGAGCGCGAGACGACGCCGATGTTTCCGGCCTTGTGGATGTGGCCCGGCATGATGCCGATCTTGCAAGCGCCCGGCGTGATGATGCCGGGGCAGTTGGGGCCGATGAGGCGCGGCACCGCCGTGTTGGCCGCCGCGCGCTCGGCTTGGAGCGCCTCGAGGTAGCGGCGCACCTTGATCATGTCGATGGCGGGGATGCCTTCGGTGATGCAGACGACCAGCTTGCAGCCTGCATCGAACGCCTCGACGATGGCGTCGGCCGCGCCGGGGGGCGGCACGAAGATGCAGCTCGTGTCGGCGCCGGTGGCGGTGACGGCCTCTTTGACGGTGTCGAATACGGGGACCTGCACGGCCTTGCCGGAGGCGTCCTTGGCTTCGAACTTCTCGCCGCCGCGGGTGGGGGTACATCCGGCGACCACGTTGGTGCCGTACTCGATCATCTGCTTCGCGTGGAACGAGCCCGCTCCACCGGTGATGCCCTGCACGAGCACGCGCGTTTCTTTTCCGACCAGGATGCTCATCTTCGAGATTCTCCTACTTTGCCTTGTCCAAGAAACCGCGTGTTTAGCGTTGACCCGAGATGGCGCGGACGATCTGCTGCGCGCCGTCGGCCATGTTGCTCGCCGCCGAGATGGCGAGGCCGCTCTCGTTCAGGATCTTGCGTCCGAGCTCGACGTTGGTGCCCTCGAGGCGAACCACCAGGGGCACCTTGAGCCCCAGATCCTTGGCCGCCGCCACGACGCCCGCCGCGATCACGTCGCACTTCATGATGCCGCCGAAGATGTTGACGAAGATCGCCTTCACCTTGGGGCTGGAGAGGATCATCTTGAAGGCCTTGGTCACCTGCTCCTGCGTGGCGCCACCGCCCACGTCGAGGAAGTTCGCGGGGGCTACGCCGCTCTTCTCGCCGTAGTGCTTGATGATGTCCATGGTGGCCATCGCCAGCCCCGCGCCGTTCACCAGGCAGCCGACGTTGCCGTCGAGCGACACGTAGTTCAAACCGGCCTGCTTGGCCTCGAGCTCCACCGGATCTTCTTCCGTGGGATCGCGCAGCTCGTCCCAGTTCGCGCGGCCGGTGGCTTGCGCGGCCGCCGGCGTGTGGCGGTAGTCGGCGCTGTCGTCGAAGTTGATCTTGGCGTCGAGCGCCACGATGTCGCCGTTCTTGAGGACGACCAGCGGGTTGATCTCGAGCAGGGTGCAGTCCTCTTCGACGAACACCTCGTAGAGCGACGAGATGAGCTTCACGAACTGGCTCACCGTGTCTTTTTTGTGCTTCAGGAGGCCCAGGCCGAACGCCAGCTGGCGCGCTTGGAAGGCTTGCAGGCCCACCGTGGGGTCCACGTGCACCGTGAGGATCTTCTCCGGCGTCTCGGCGGCCACCTTCTCGATCTCCACGCCGCCCTCGGTCGACGCCATGAAGACGATGCGCCGGCGATCGCGGTCGATGACCGCGCCCAGATAGAGCTCGCGGTCGATGTCGAGGCCCTGCTCGATGTAGAGCCTCCGGACCTTCTGGCCCTCGGGGCCCGTCTGGTGCGTAACGAGCTGCATGCCCAGGATCTTCTCGGCGAGCTGCCGCGCCTCGGCGGCGCCGCCCTTGGCGACCTTCACGCCGCCGCCCTTTCCTCGCCCTCCGGCGTGGATCTGCGCCTTCACCACCACGACGCCCGATCCCGTCTCGGCCGCGAGCCGCTTGGCCGCCGACTCGGCCTCCTCCACCGTGAACGCGGGATATCCCTTGGGGATGGGGACCCCGTACTTTTGGAAAATCTGCTTCCCCTGGTACTCGTGAATTTTCATGAAAGAGGCTCCGGCGCCGACGTAAACGTTGTTCTCGAATCTTACCGTACACGCAACACTCCAACCCGACGGAGTGTCACGTGTACGCGGACGGGAGAGAGCGGGGCTACGCGCTCTTCTTGACGACGTCGATCACGCTCTGAACGCTCTTGGCGCTCTTGGCGAGCATCGTCTTCTCGTCGTCGGTCAGGTCGATCTGGACGATCTTCTCCACGCCCTTGCCGCCGATGACGACGGGGACGCCCATGAAGATGTCCTTGTACCCGTACTCGCCGTCGAGGTAGACGGCCGACGGCAAGAGGCGCTTCTGATCGAGGAGGTACGCCTCGGCCATGGCGACGGCCGACGTGGCGGGCGCGTAGTACGCGCTGGTGCCCATGAGGCCGACGATCTCGCCGCCGCCCTTGCGGGTGCGCTCCACGATGGCGTCGAGCTTCTCCTTGGCGATCACCTGGCCAACGGGGATGCCGTTGATGGTGCAGTAGCCGAGGACGGGGACCATGTCGTCGCCGTGGCCGCCGAGCACGGTGGTGCGCACGTCTTTGACGCTGACCCCCGCTTCACGCGCCAAGAACAGCTGCATGCGCGCGGAGTCGAGGACGCCGGCCATGCCCACGACCTTCTCCTTGGGGGCGCCGACCACGCGCTTGTACTCGTAGACCATCGCGTCGAGCGGGTTCGAGATGACGATGACGAAGGCATCCGGACAGACACGCTTGGCGTTGCTCGCCACGTCGCGGATGATCGGGAGGTTGGTGGCCACCAGATCGTCGCGGCTCTGGCCCGGCTTGCGCGGGACGCCGGCCGTGATGATCAGGACGTCGGCGCCCTGCAGATCGTCCCAGTTCGAGGTGCCGCGGATGCTCGCGTCGTAGCCGAGCACCGAGCCGTTTTGCTCGAGGTCGAGCGCCTTGCCCTTGGCGAAGTTTTCCTTCGACGCGATGTCGAACAGGACGACGTCGCCGAGCTCCTTGTTGGCCACCAGGCGCGCGAGCTCACCACCGATGTTTCCCGCGCCAATCAATCCGATTTTCTTGCGAGTAGGCATTGCGTTCTCCTGTCTTCTTCTAGCTTCTCGTTCTACTTTTGGTGTCGCTCGCGTTTGCGCGCGGGGGTCACATGTGCTCGATGATGTTGTCGCCGAAGGCGCTGCACGCGATTTCGGTGGCGCCCTCCGTGAGGCGGGCGAAATCGTAGGTCACGCGGCGGCTGCCGATGGCGCCGTCCATGCCCTTGAGGACGAGATCGGCGGCCTCCGTCCAGCCCAGGTGGCGGAGCATCATTTCACCGGAGAGGATGACGCTGCCGGGGTTCACCTTGTCGAGATCGGCGTACTTGGGGGCGGTGCCGTGGGTGGCCTCGAAGATGGCGTGGCCGCTCACGTAGTTGATGTTGCCGCCGGGCGCGATGCCGATGCCGCCGACCTGCGCGGCCAGCGCGTCGGAGAGGTAGTCGCCGTTGAGGTTCAACGTGGCGATGACGTCGAACTCCTTGGGGCGGGTGAGGACCTGCTGAAGGGTGATGTCGGCGATGGCGTCCTTGACCAGGACCTTGCCGGCCGCGAGCGCCGCCTTCTGCTCGGCGTTGGCCGCGTCCTCGCCCTTGGCTTCCTTGGTCTTCTCCCAGGTGGCCCAGGTGTAGACTTTGTCGCCGAACTCGCGATCGGCGAGGGCATAGCCCCACTTCATGAAGGCCCCCTCGGTGAACTTCATGATGTTGCCCTTGTGCACGAAGGTGACGCTCTTTCGGCCGTTCGTGATGGCATACTCGATGGCCGCGCGCGCGAGGCGCTCGGAGCCCTCGCGGCTCACGGGCTTGAAGCCCACGCCGGCGGTGCCCGGGAAGCGCACTTTCTTGTAGCTCGCGGGGAACTCCTTCTCGAGGAAGGCGAGGACCTTCTTCGCCTGCTCGCTCTCGGCCTCGAACTCGATGCCCGCGTAGATGTCCTCGGTGTTCTCGCGGAAGATCACCATGTCGACCGATCCGGGCTGCTTGACCGGGCTGGGGACCCCCTTGAACCAGCGCACCGGACGCAGGCACACGTACAGGTCCAAGAGCTGGCGGAGCTCGACGTTGAGCGAGCGGATGCCTCCGCCGATGGGGGTGGTCAGCGGCCCCTTGATGCCGACCAGGTACTGGCGGAACGCCTCGACCGTGCCCGCGGGGAGCCAGGTGTTGAACTTGGTGAAGGCCTTCTCACCGGCATAAACCTCGTACCACGCGATTTTGCGCTTTTTGTCGTAAGCCTTCTCGACGGCAGCATCCAACACGCGCACCGAGGCGCGCCAGATATCGCGGCCGGTTCCGTCGCCTTCGATGAACGGAATAATCGGGTTGTTGGGGACGATGAGCTTGTGATCAGCCCCCATGGTGATGGGTTCACCGTGAGAGGGGGGTGCGCCGATCGAGTGGGAGGAGGCAGAATCAGACGACATGGACGTTCCCTCGAAGGATTTGGATGGATGGATCGTGAGCTCGGGATGGGCCGAGCGCGTAGCATGCGGATATCGTCCGCTCAAGGGCCCTTCTAGGACCGACGATGGATTAGGGTGCAAAGTCAATCCGAGGGAAGATGCTTTTTTCGCGATCGAGATCCGGACACGTTTTCACGCCGTTGGCGTTTTTCCTGGGAACGCTTTTGTCCGCCGCGGCAGCCTTCCCGGCCCCCGACTCCGCGCCGGCACCCGGCCCCGTCGAAAATACCGCGACGAGCATCGTCCCGCCCGCGCCCGCGGCCGCAAGCACGCGCTGGACGGCCGCGACCCCCGATCCGATGGCAAGCCAAGCCGTAGCGCGGGTCCTCGCGGCCAAAGGGCCTGCCGTGGAGCGCGAAGCGGTCGCCGCCATGGCGCTCTTGTTGAAGCTGTCGGAGCGCGCCAGCTACGGGCATGTGCGCGGCTTGCTCGCCGGCCTCGGGACGCCCGGGACACCAAGCCCGCTCTCCGAGGAGCTGCGGGGCGAGGCTTCGGTGCTGGCGCGAAGGCTCGCGGCCGACGAGGGCACCGAGGCGGGCATCCGGGCCGATCGCGCGCTGGGGATTTTGACGGACCTTTCCATCCTGGGTCCCTTCCGCGATACGGGCGGGGGGCTCGATGCGCACGATGGGCCCGAGGGGCCGCGCCGTTCGTTCGGGGAGTCGAAGCAGGAATATTCGTGGGGCGCGTTCGAGGTGCGCTGGCGCACCGTTCCTGCGTCGTATGCGACGGCGGCGGGGGTGCCGCTCGATCTGTTCGTGCACCCGCGCAAGGAGAGCTGCACCTGGGTGGCCTCCAAGGTACGCGTCGCCAAGGCGGAGCCGATGGTGGTGCGGGTGGCCGCGACCGGGCAAGTGCGGTTGATGTTCGACGGCGTCGAGGTCGCACGCAGCGAAGACGTGCATGGCGCGGCCGTGTTCGATCGGGTGGCGGCGCGGGTGCAGCCGGCGGCGGGCGCGCACCTCGTGGCCGCCAAGGTGTGCACGGGGGCGCTGGAGGACGAGGGGCGGGTACGGCTGCGCGTGACGCGGGAGTCGGGCGCGCCGCTCGTGCTCGAGGCGAGCGGGGATTTGCGGGATGTGCCTGAAACAGCGGCGCCGGCAGCAGCTGCGGGTGCTGCGGGCAAGGCGGCTCCCGCTTCCAGGAGCAAAGTCGATACGCCGCTGACGCGAACGTTGAGCTCCCTCCCCCTCCGAGGAAAAGTTGGGGTGGCGGGGAGCAATCTCGCCGACATCGACGCGATGCTCGACGCCACGGTCGCGCGCACCCTCGGCGGCGCGGACGACGCGAAGAGCCCGCGCGCACCGGGCCTGCTCGATGCGATCACGCGCTCGCCCAAGCTCGACGCCGATCGGCTGGCGCTGGCCGCGTGGATCGCGCCCTCGGGATCGAATCGAAGCGGGTGGTTGCAGCGCGCCCTGGAGCGCGCGGAGGCGAGCAAGGACGAGGAGACCCGCGCCTTCGTGGAGCGACGGAGGGTCGCCGAGCACCTGCGGACGCGCATGGCCGATTGGGCGATGGCCTCCTTGCGCGGGGCGAAGCTCATCGATACGGCGGACCCCGAGTCGGTGCTTTTGCGGGCCGAGACCTACGACGCGCTGGGCTCCGAGACCTTGCGGATCGCGGCCATGGTCGAGATGAAAAAGGCGGCCGATCGCGATCCGGACAGGGTCCCCACGGCGCTCTTGGTCAAGCTCCTGGGGCTCACCAGCGGCCCCGATGCCGCGCGCGCCGCCCGCACCGCGGCGCTCTTGGCCAAGCGCGGCTATGTCGGACAAGCGTACCTGCACGCCGAGAGCTTGCGCGGAAACGCCGCCGGCGTCGCCGCTGCGCAAGCCACCTTCGCGCGCGGCCTCGACGATCCGGACGACGGCGTGAGCATCGCGCGCACCGTCTCGCGCATGGGCGAGCACGACGCCGCGCGCAAGCTCTTTGCGCAGCTGGTGGAGTGGACGCCCAATCGCGCGGACGCGTGGGGCGGCCTCGCCGACGAGCTCGCGACCATGAAGGCCGATCGGCCCGACCTACGCAGCGCGGCGGTCGCCAAAGCCCTCGAGCGCGCGCGGGCGCTCGCGCCGGGAGAGGCGCGGTACCGCGCGCAGCTGGCGCTCGGGAGCAAGGGCGAGCGAGACGAGAAAGGCGCCGCGAGCGACGAGCGTTACCTGGTGCCCTCGCAGACGATCCTGGCGCGCAGGCAAGGCGTGCCCAAGTCGGGGACGGCGCCCGACGTGGCCGATCGCCAGCTGTATTGGCTGCGCGCCGTGGTGACCCGCGCCGACAAGCGCATCTCGCAGCTCATTCAGTACGGCCGCGAGGTGGTCATCGCCCCGCGCACGCAGGACGAGCTGTTCGAAGATCTCCCGGCCGAGGGCGATCTCACGGAGATCCTGCGCGCGCGCGTGCACCGCAAGGACGGCGGCACCGCGTTCCCGGTGGAGGAGCACAACGAGGGCACGCGCCCGCGCATTCGCTGGCCGGAGCTCGGGCCGGGCGACGTCGTCGAGGTGGCGATCCGCACGTGGACGAGCCAGCCCGTGGGCGGCCGCGGCGATGCGCCGTTTTATTTTCTCGACTACTCCGGCGCGCCCTCGACGCACCCGCTGGCGTACAACGAGGTGGTCGTCGACACGACCAAAGAGCACCCCATCTACCTCGACGTGGTGCAGCCCGCGTGGCTCCGCGGCCAGCGCGATCGCTCGTGGGCCGGCCGCCGCGAGGAGCGCGACGAGAACGGACGGCACATCACGCGCCTCGTCTGGGACAAGCCCATCGTGGTGCCGGAGGAGCCGCTCGCCCCGGCGTTGAGCGAGATCGTCCCCTTGGTGGTCGGCTCGTCGTTCAAGGATTGGGACGCCTTTCGGACGTGGTACCGCGAGGCCGTGCGCGGCTTCACGGAGCCCGACGACGAGGTGCGGCGCATCGCCGCGGAGCTGACCAAAGGAAAGACCTCGCGCGAGGCCAAGCTGAAGGCGCTGTTCGACTTCGTGGCCGACGACATCCGCTACGTGAACTACGTGAGCGGCGAGTGGTGGCTGCCGAACCGCCCGCAGCAGCTGCTCGCCCGCCGCGAGGGCGACTGCGACGACAAGGCCATCCTGCTCATCACCTTGCTCAAATCCGTGGGCATCGAGGCGCAAGAGGTGATGGTGCAGACGCGCCAGACCGGCCAGCCCTCGGTGGTGCGCGCCAAGAACGCCGCCGTGCCCATGTTCGATCACGGCATCGCGTTTCTTCCCGGGCCCGGCGGCGGAAGGTACCTCGACGCCACCAGCCCGCAGTCGCGCCTGGGGCCCATCCCCGCCATGGATGCGCGCGCGGTGGCGCTGCGCATGGACAGCGGGCCGGCGGAGATCGTGGAGCTGCCCGCGAGCTCGCCCGACGATCACGGCGCCGACGTCACGTGGAACATCACCTTGCACCCCGACGGCTCGGGCGATCTGGTGGGCGAAGAGAAGCACATCGGCGACGGGGCGTTCTGGCTGCGCACCTACCTGACGCAGGCCGACGCGCGCACGCAGTACGTGGAAAACAACTTGGTCGGAGGGTGGTTCCCCACCGTGCAGGTCGACAACAAAGTGGAGTTCGACGGCGAGCTCGCGAATGGGCAAGCGTGGGTCAAGTACAGCGCGCACTCGGACGGCCTTGCGCGGCACGAGCCGAACGAGCTGGTGCTGCCGCTCGCGCCCAGCATGACCCTCTCCTCGAGCCTGGCGCCGCTGGTCAAGCGCACCCTCCCCGTCGCGCTCCCGGCAAGCCTGGCGCCCAGCCGGCAGCGGCGCACCATTCGCATCGTCGCCCCGCCGGGGTTCTCCTGGGGTGAGCTGCCGCCCGGCGGCAAAGTGAGCGGCGGCGACTTCGGGAGCGCCTCGCTCGAGATGAGCAAGGATCCGCGCGATCCGCGCGCCGTGATCGTGCGGCGCCAGGTGATCTTCGACAAGAGCCAGATCCCGGTGGACCAGTACGCGGCCTGGCGCACGTTCCTGCAGCAGACCGACGCGCTGATGCACAAGAGCCTGCGCCTCGCCGAGCCCAGCCGGCGTGCGGGCAGCGCGCCGGCACCCGCGGCGTCCGACGCGAAGGCGGTGGCCAAGTGAGCGCCTCGCTACTTCGCACCACCTTCGCGCTCGCCGTGGTGGTCACGGCCGCGGCGTGCGCGGGCGAGAAGCCTTTGGTCCACGCGCCCGCGCGCCCCGGTGGCGCGGTCGGCAAGTTGATCGCGGCCACGCGCGAGGAGGCGCAGGGCGATCCGAGCCGCGCCAAGCAGATGCAGCTGGACGTGCTCGAGTCGCTGCCGGCGCCGGACGATCCGTGGCACCTGGTGGTGCTGCAAGCGTCGCTGGACGCGCTCGTCGGACGCTCCGTCTCCGGGCTGAGCGACGTGTCCGAGGACGCGGCGCTGGTGTACCGCACCAAGGACGCCGCGCTGTGGAGGTCCGGCGAGGGCAAGGAGCCGGTGGCCGAACGGCTGCCGCGCCTCTACGAGAAGCTCGAGGGCCCCTTCGCCAAAGCGCGCATCGCCGAGGCGCTGCAGGAGCTGGCGGAGCACCGCGGCGATTGGGAGTCGGCCGAGCGCTGGCGCGCCCGCTCCGGGTGCGTGCGCGAGGCGACCGTCGTCGGGCCCCTGGCGTGGGCGTCGGTCACGGGCGTAAAGGAGAACGATCCCCTCGAGGCGTTCGACGCGCTGCTGGCCGCGCAGTACGAGCCCGTGGGTCCCTTCGCGCGCCCGCCCGTGCCCATCGCCGTGCGCGGGCGGGGTTGCGGCATCGACCTCTCGGCGCCGGGCAACGACCGCGGCGTGCGGGACGTGGTGGTCGATCTCAAGGTCCCCAGCGCCGGATACATCGGCGTGGCGCTGCGCGCGTCGGGGGCGGCGACCTTGCGGGTCGGCGGCAAGCTGGTGATCGAGCGGCCGTACGAGCTGGGCGATGCGGGCGTGCTTCGCATGGCCAAGGTCAAGGTGGAGCGCGGAACCGTGCGCGTGGTGGCCCGCGTGGGGACCACGCAGGACAACGAGTCGATTGAAATCGGCGCCTGGGACTCGGCGGGCGCGCCGCTCGCCACCCATGCGCCGCGCGCGGGCGAGCGGGGCTCGGCGAAGGCCACCGAGGCGCAAGCCATGGTGTACCCCAAGGCCACGACGGCCGATGAGAAGGTCGCCTTGGCCCTGGGCGCGCTGGGCGCGGGCGATGGCCGCACCGCGGAGCGGGTGCTGAGCGCCGATGCGCGGGCGCCCAAGAGCGCCCCGGAGGTGCTCCTGGTGTACGGCCGCGCGGTGGAGACGGCCCTCGATCTTCCGCCGATCCACCGCGCCGAGCGGGCGCGCGCCGCCTACGAGCGCGTGCTCGAAGCGTGGCCCGGCGCATGGGAAGCGGTGCTCGCGCACGCCGTGCTCGCAGGCGTCCGGCGCGGCGAGGGCGAGGCGCGCATGGAGACGCTGCGCGATCTCGACGCGCACCGCGCCAAGCTGAACGCGTCCGGCGCGGCCATCGCCGACGCCTTCGACGCCGCCCAGAGCGCGCGCGACGCCCTCTTCGATCGCGCCCGCGAAGCCCTCGCGCGCGCCTCGCGCCCCCTCGAGGGGACGTCGCTGCTGCACGAGGCGCGGCGCATCGCCGTGGAGCGAGGGCCCGTCGATCGCGTGCGCTTCGACTGCTCCGACACGGCGCCGAACGATCGCCGGAGCCTCGCCTGCTACAACGCGGCGCACGCCGTGGGCGATTCGCCCAAGGCCGCCCTGGAGCTCGAGCGCCTGCGCCGGGTGCTGGGCGGCTCGGATCTGTACCTCGGCCTTTCCTTGCATGATGCGCTCATCGCCGGGGACCGCGGCGCCGCCGTCGCCGCCTACCGCGCCATGCTCCCGGGCGAGCGCACGCTCACCGCGCTGGCGAGCACCAAGGCCCTCGAGGGCTCCTTCCGCACCGGCTCGTGGCCGATCCCCACCTTGGCGCTCGATCGCACCTTGGTGCGCGAGCTGCTCGCGGCGGCGCCCGAGGCCCGCGACGCTCCCTACGGCGTCGCGGCGCTCCTGCTCGCGGCCGGCGAGGATCCCTTCGCGCCCTTTGCCGGCGTGGCGGAGCGGGTCACGGCCGCCGATCGCGCGCAGCCCATCATGGCCAACGCGGCCACCGTGATCCTCGCGCACGACGAGCGCTACGACGTCGACGCCGGCGGCCTGGTGCACTACCGCATGCTCGACGTTCGCCGGGTGAGCGGCACCACCGACGTGGAGTCGAACGCCCAAGCCACCGCCGCGGCCATCCAAGGCAAAATCGCGGGCCGCATCTTGCGCCGGCGCATCTTCAAGAAGGACGGCCGCATCCTCGAGCCCGACCGCACCCCCAACGCCGCACAAAGCCACGCCGATCTGGCGCAGCTCGAGCAGGGCGACGCGGTGGAGGCCATCTACGAAGGCTGGGCGCTGCCGGGCGAGACGGGCGACATCGGCATCGACACGCCGGACTTGCTCCCCGACCGCACCGCGGTGGCCAACGCCTCCATCGAGATCCGCCTGCCCAAGGCGCTCAAGGTGGCCCTTTGGAGCCATCCGCTCCTGGGGAAGCCGAAAGAGAGCGCCGAAGGCAAAAAGAACCCGGGCGACGAGAAGGCCCCCAAGGACACCAAGGTCCTGCGCTGGACGATGAAAGACCGCAGCGTGCGGCGCCTGGAGGACGGCACGCCGAAGATGGATCGGAGCGTGGGCATCAGCCTCTCGACCACCTCGTGGGGCGAGGTCGCCCGCGCGCTGCGCGAAACGCTCGCCTCGTTCGACGAGCACGATCCGGAGGTGGCCGCGTGGGCGCGCGAGGCGTCCAAGGGAAAGCCCCCGTCGCGCGCGCTGGTGGAGGCGGTGGTCTCCGCCGCGGGGACCACGGTGCGCGAGGCGTCGCAAGGCGTGCTCAGTGATCTCGGCATCGGCGGCACGCAAGGCGCGCAATCGAACACCGCGCGCACCATCCTCACCGAGCACGAAGGGAGCCGCACATGGCTCATCGTGCGCGCCCTGCGCGAGCTCGGCGTTACGGCGCGCGTGGCCATCGCCGAGGAGGAGCCGTACAGCACCGATCCCAACTTCCCCCCGGAGTTCGGGCGCTTCACGCACCCGCTGGCCGTCGCGCGCGTGCCCGATGGAAAAGGAGGCTTCGAGTCCATCTGGATCGACGCCGACGTCCCCGGCCCTCCCCTGCCCGCCGGCCGCATCTCCCCCGAGCTGCGCGGCCGCATGCTCCTCGACGAGGACGGGAAGATCGCGCCCATCGCGGCCGAGGTCACCTCGGGCGACGGAGAGCGCGACGAGGTCGATCTCCGGCTGGCGCTCGACGACAAAGGCAACGCCAAAGGGACCTTCCAAGCCACCCTTCGCGGGCGCGCCGCGCAAGATCTCGCGGAGGCGCTGGTGCGCGTGGTCGGCGTCGAGCGGCAGCGCGCCTTGCGCAACGTGGTGCTGGCGTGGGTGCCGTTTGCCAATGTCGAAGAGGTCGCGCTGGCGTCGACGGAGGGCAGCTGGCAGGTCGCGCTCCGCGCGGACATCACCGTGGGCGGCTATGCGCAGCTCGAAGGCAGCCGCCCGCGCACATGGGTGCTGCCGGGCATCGCGCCGATTCACGTGGTTTTTCCGCGCGCGTTCGTCACCACGCTCGGTTCGGCTTATGCCAGCGTGGGCGCGCGGGAGGACGCACTGGCCATCAACCGGGCGATTCAGTACCACGCGCACGTCCGCATCGAGCTGCCGAAAGGAGCCAAAGTGGTGTCCAAACCGGCCCCATTTGCGCTAAAGACGGGCCCCCTCGACGCGCAGCGTCGCGTGGAAGTTGCCGATCAGGTTCTGGACGACGATTTCGTCCTTTCCATCGCGACCTCGACCATTTCCAAAAGCCAATACGCCGCGTTCGTGAACAATGCCCACCGCACGGACGACGCGTTTCTCACGAGCACGCGGATTGCGCCTTAGCGCCCTGGTCTTGTAGGGTGGTGCAAAGAAAGAGGACATCATGAGCGGCCATTCCAAGTGGGCCACCATCAAGCACAAGAAGGGCGCACTCGACGCCAAGCGTGGCAAGCTTTTCACGAAGCTCATTAAGGAGCTCACCGTCGCGGCCCGAATGGGCGGCGGTGATCCCGGGGGCAATCCCCGCCTGCGAAAAGCCATCGCCGACGCAAAAGGTCAGTCGATGCCCAACGACACCATCAACCGCGCGGTCAAGCGCGGCACGGGTGAGATCGAGGGCGCGGCCTACGAAGAGGTGCTCTACGAGGGAACGGGCCCCGGCGGCACCTTGTTCCTCGTCGAGGGCATGACGGACAACCGCAACCGAACGGTGGCCGAAATCCGCAAAATCTTCGAGAAGAACAACGGCGTTCTCGGGGGCGGAGGCACCGCGGGCTGGGCGTTCGATCGCAAGGGCGTGATTCAAATCGCCAAGCCGGACGCCAACGAGGACCAGCTGATGGACGTCGCCATCGGCGCCGGCGCCGAAGACTACGCGGACCAAGGCGAAGAGTGGCAGGTGACCACGGCCCCCGACGGTCTGCACGGCATCCTCGAGACGCTCGAAAAGGCGAAGATCACCGTCAAAGGCTCGTCGATCGCGTACGTGCCCAAGACGAAGAAGCCCATCGAGGGCCGCGACGCCGAGGTGGCGATCAACCTCGCCGAGGCGCTCGACGACCACGACGACGTGCAGAACGTCTACGCCGATTTCGACGTCTCCGACGAGGAGATGGCGCGCATCGCCAACGCGTGAGCGGCGGCCTTCCTCGTTCCATGACCAAGCGCGATCCCGCCGTCCCCGCAGCCACGGCGCGATCGCGCACCTCGGCCGGCACAGCGATGCCGAGGGCCACGGCGGCCGCGTCGCGGCTGGCAGCACCGAGGTCACCCGCCGCGGGCGCCGATGAAATTCGAGAGCGCCAGCCCACCGCCATCGTGGCGCGCCATGCGCAGACGGTGCTCGGTATCGATCCCGGCACGCGCCGGATGGGCTGGGGCATCGTTTCGCGCAAAGGCTCGCGGCTCGTGCACGTGGCGCACGGGGTGATCGCGGCAGGCGACGACGTGCCGCTGGCGGAGCGGCTGGTGACGATCGAGCGCGAGCTCGATCGCATCGTGCAGAACCAAGCCGTGGGCCAGGCGAGCGTCGAGTCGCTCTTCTTTCACAAGGACGCGCAGGCCGCCGCCAAGCTCGGTCATGCGCGCGGGGTGGCGCTGCTCGTGTGCGCGCGCGCAGGGCTCGACATCGCGGAGTATGCGCCTGCGCGCGTCAAGCGGACGGTCACCGGGCGCGGCGCGGCCGACAAGGTGCAAGTCGCCCAGATGATCCGAGCCATTTTATCGCTCCCGGAGGCGCCGCCGAGCGACGCAGCCGATGCGCTGGCCCTGGCCGTCACGCACCTGCAGAACACGCCGCTGGCGACCGCTGCCGCCGCGGGCCTCACCTTGCGCAGGTGAATCGACTACCATGTTGCGCCGTCCAACCGCTGAAATCGGAGCTCGTCCTCGAATGCGTCACCTTCACCACCTCGCGCTCGCCACGATCCTCGCAGCTCTTTCCGGCTTCACCGCCGTGAGCCACGCGCAACCCGCGGGCCAGCCGGCCCAGCCCGTGGCCGCCGCCGCGCAGCCCACGCCGCCCGCGGCCGCCGTTCCGTCGGTGGACCAAGCGGTGGGCAAGGTGCAGGGCTTCTACGAGAAGACCACGTCGTTCAAGGCGAACTTCAACCAGGAGTACTTCGTCAAGGCGTACAACCAGCGTAAGAGCTCGCGCGGCAAGGTCACCTTTGCGAAGCCCGGCAAGATGGACTGGGTGTACGACGAGCCGAAGGACCAGCGGATCGTCTCCGACGGCAGCATCCTCCGCGTCTACGAGGGGGCCAACAAGCAGATGTACGAGCAGCCGGTGGACAAGGCGCAGTACTCCGCCGCGCTCTCGTTTTTGACGGGCCAGGGCAAGCTGACCGATCATTTCAACTTCGAGATCGCCGGCGGCGAGAAAATGGCGTTCCCCGGAGGGTACGTCCTGATCGGCGTCCCGAAGCAGCCGCAGGCCGCGTACACCAAGGTATTTTTCTATGTCGACGCGGCCACGTCCCAAGTTCGCCGGGTCATGGTGCTCGATGGCCAAGGGAATCGAAACAAGTTCGATTTCGAAAATCCGCGGGTGAACGAGCCCGTCACCGCCGAGCAGTTCAAGTTCGTCCCGCCTCACGGCACCACGATTGTGCATCCTTGATCCGGTCGCAATGCGCGGCCCGTCGGCGCGAGCGGCGGACCTTCGGCGCGACATCCTGCTACGTTGGCGCCGATGGTCGACGTAGGCGCCCAGGCGACGGCAGAAATCATGAAGCACGTCCCCTGCCCCCATTGCGGGGCGCAGGCGCGGATGGAGTCGGACGTGGTGCTGCGTTGGGTCTGCGCCGTGTGCGGCGGGCCGCGCGTACCGGTGGAGGACGCGGCCGCCCACTCCGAGCGTGAACGCGAGCAGCTGCTTCGCGCCGGACACGCCAAGAAAATGGCGTTCGCGCACCGCGCCTTCGGCATCGGGCTCTCGCTCACGGGGACCATGCTCGCGGCCCTCGGCGCCGCGCTGGCCACGGTGGCGGGGGCGGTGGCCTTGTTCATGGTGCTGGCGGCGGTGGTGGCGCTGGTCTTCGGCATCACCTATGTGCGCAGCGCCAAGCGCCGCGACACCGAGGCCAAGGAGGCCGTCTTCGAGGCTTGGGAGACGGTGGCCGAGGGGCTCCTGCGGGCGCGCGCCGGCACCGACCAAGGCGAGGTGACGGGGGAGCAGATCGCGCGCGCCATGCACACCAGCGTGGAGGACGTCGAGCGGATGATGTCGTTTCTCGCCGTCGACAACCGCGCGCGCATCGTGGTGAAGGACGCCGAGCTCGTGTACACGTCGGGGGACATGACATCGCAGCCTCCGGCCGCCGAGGAGGTCTCCGGGACGCGCATCGAAGGTGATCCCCAGGAAGAAGCCATGGAACGCGCCATTCTAGAAAGCGAGGAAGCCGATGCCGATGCCGCGCATCCGCCGGGCACTGACGCACGTCGGCGGTAACATCGAGACGGGCGGCGATCGCGAAGCCTCTGCGCTGCTCGCCGCCGCGCTCGACGTGCCGAGCCACGAGGGCAAGCTCGAGGGCACCGACGATCCTTCGCGCCTGCACGTGCACGGCTTTCACGCGTACCCGGCGCGGATGCACCCGATCACGGCCTCGCGCCTGGTGCAGAAGCTCGTTCCGCCTGGCGGGCGGGTGCTCGATCCCTTCTGCGGATCGGGGACGGTGCTCGTCGAGGCGCGGCTTCTGGGGCGCGAGGCGGCCGGCACCGATTTGAACCCGCTGGCCGTGAAGCTCGCCCGGCGCAAGATCACGCCGCTCGGCGCGGGCGACGCGGAGCGGATCCTCGAAGCGGCCAAGAACGTCAGGGCCCGAGCCGACGAGCGGCGGCTCGCGCGCGCGGGGGCCACGCGCAGGCTCTCGGATCAGGACGTGGCGATGTTTCCGCCGCACGTGCTGCTCGAGCTGGACAGCCTGCGCAGCGGGATCGAGGCCGTCTCGGACGCCACCGTGAAAGACGCGCTATACCTCGTGCTCTCGTCCCTGTTCGTCAAGGTGAGCCTCAAGAAGAGCGACACCTCGGAGGACGCCGCCCCGCGCCGGATCGCCGCCGGCTACACGTCGAAGCTCTTTTTCCGCAAGACGGAGGAGCTGGTGGCCCGCCTCGGCGACTACGGCGAACGCCTCCCGCGGGGCCGCCTTTTGCGCGCGCACATCGCAATCGACGACGCGACCAAGCTCACCACGGTGGAGGGCGCGAGCATCGATGCCATCATCACCTCACCGCCCTACGCCGCCACATACGATTACCTGGCGCACCATGCGGTGCGTCTGCGGTGGCTCGGGCTCGATGCGCGCAGCCTCGAGCAGGGCGAGCTCGGGGCGCGCAGGCGCTACGCGAAGATGCGCCCGGAGGCGGCCGAGCAAGCGTGGATCGGCGAGCTGGTCACGTTCCTTCGCGCGGCGGGGAGGGTGCTCAAGGCGCGCGCGCCGCTGGTGATGCTCATCGCGGACTCCGCGGTGGGCGCACACGCGCTGCGCGCGGACGACTTGGTCGCGCGCGCCGCCGAGCACACGAAACTGGTGCCGCTCGCGCGCGCCACCCAGCGAAGGCCGCATTTTCATGGGCCGACGGCGCGGGCATTTTCGGAGCGTCCGCGCGGCGAACATGCGCTCATGCTGCAAAAAGCGTAAGCTTCCGCCCTCCTGCCATGCCTACCGTCATTTTCGAGTCCCCCGACAACAGCAGCGCCCCCGTTCGCACCGAAGCTCCGAACGGCGGCGCCCTCGCCGATTTGTGCGATTTGATCGACGCCCCCGTCCCCTTCTCGTGCCGTAGCGCCAACTGCGGAACGTGCCGCATTCACGTGCTCGAGGGGCACGAGCTTCTCCTCGATGCCGAGGACGAAGAGCTCGACGTGCTCGACGTGTTCGCGGTGGCTCCGCCTGCCCAGCGCCTCGCTTGCCAAGCACAGATGCGAAGCGGAGCCGGTCTCCTCCGCGTCCGCGCCGTCGCCGACAACGAATGACGTTTCGACTCGGCGTCCGAGCCGACGACGAATGACGGCGTCCGAGCCGGCACCGACGAATGACGTTCGCTCTTGCGTCCGAGCCGGCACCGACGAATGACGGCGTTCGAGCCGGCACCGACGAGTGACGTTCGCCCTTGCGTCGAGCCGGCACCGACGAATGACGTTCGCCCTTGCGTCTGAGCGGTCACCGATGAACGACGTTCCCTTGCGTCTGAGCGGTCGCCAACGACCATGTGACCTGCCTGCAGGGCGCGGTCTGTTACCCATCATTCGCACTGCGAAGATAAATTCGCGGCACTTCGGCCTACAGCAGCCGTTGAAGCCTCACGGACACCGGCCATAATTCACGTAAGGATCGGGCAAAGTACGTTCCACGGTTGTGTGCGGCGTGCCGACGGACCATGGTCAGAAACCTGCATCCGCATCGTCACCTCGACGACACCTTCCCGATTCGACGGTGCTCCGGTAAAGCCGGGGTGTGCCGTCCGCGGAGCCCAACCGACTCGCTATGACCCCGCAGTACCTCGATAAATCGATGAGCCCGTCGCACGCCGATGCCTCCGAGCTTTCGGACGGCACGCGTCTGACGTTTGCCTCGCGCTTCTGGTGGAGTCTGGCGGCGCAGGACTGGCTCGTCATGAGCTACTTCACGGTGATCCTGCTGGCGTTGTTTTTCGGCCATGGGCCCGGTCGCGTGCGGTGCATCGAGCATGTGCTGGTCGACGTGGGGCTCGTAGGGTTGGGCCTCGCCCTCACGCGCGGAGGGTTGCTCCCGCGCGGCAGCCTCGCCAGCTCGGTGGTGTACCGCTTTACGATGTTCGGCGCGGTGTTCCTCACGTACTTTCAGCTGCGCGACATTTTGCCGGCTGCCAGCCCGTACTCGCTCGACGCGAACATCCTCGCCTTCGATTTGAAGGTCTTCGGCTTCGAGCCTTCCCTCGCCTGGGACAAGTACGTGACCCCCGCCACCACCGAGTGGTTCGCGTTCTTCTACTTCAGTTACTTTGCGATCCTGATCGCGCACGTCATTCCGTTCCTCTTGGCGGTGCGGAACGAGAAGCTGCTCACGCAGTTCGGCTTGGGGGTGTGCGTGGTGTTCTGCACGGCCCACACGCTCTACATGGTGGTGCCTGGCTATGGGCCGTACGCGCACCTGGCGGGGCAGTTCAAGAATCAGCTCTCCGGCGGTCTCTTCTGGGGTCTGGTCCGCGAAGCCGTGGAAGCTGGCGGCGCCCAAAAAGATATCTTCCCGAGCCTCCACACGGCCGCGCCAACGTTCCTGGCGATCTTCTCGTACCGGCACCGCAAGCATCTGCCGTTCAAGTACTCGTGGCCGGTCGTCGGCTTCTTCGCAGGGCAGATCATCATCGCGACCATGTTCCTGCGCTGGCACTACCTGATCGATATTTTCGCCGGCATCACCTTGGCGACCTTCGCGAACATCGTGGCGGCCAAGGTCCCGAGGTGGGAAGCGGAGCGCCGCAAGCGCCTGGGGGTCGACCCCGTGTTTACGCCGCTCCAAGTTCGGCTACCGCGCTGGCTCGAGGGGCGTTCCGCCCGCTGACCGCGACGCCTCCCGCAGGCCGCGACGCCGCCCGCTGACCGCGACGCCTGCCGCAGGCCGCGCGCCTGCTGCTGACGGCGATGCCGCGTGATTGACTCGGGCCGCGAGGCCGGGTGCTATGTCCGGATGAGGGCGGGGCGGTGGCGTTGGTTCGCGGGCGGGGCGGTCGCGTTGGCGGCGGCGGGCATCGAGCTCGCGGCGTGCTCCGAGGGTGGAACGGGCTTCCCCACCAGACACGACGCCTCGCGCGCCGATGCGCGCTTCGGTGATGGGGGCGGCGACGACGCCGGCTCGGAGGACGACGCGGGCCTCGACGCCCCCGTCGATTGCGGCGCGCCGCTCGTCTTGCGCCCCTCGCCCGCGGCGGGCACCTACTGCACCTTCATGGCGGATGGAGGCCGGCGGAGCTGCGCGCTTGGCGAGCACTGCTGCGTGTACCCCACCAACGCGCGGCTCGATTCGACGTGCAACCCCGCCGGCGTTGCCTGCGAGGCGCCCGTCGACGCGGGCGGCGCCGACTTCGAGTGCGACGAGTCGTCGGACTGCACCGATCCGAGCAGGCCCACGTGCTGCCTCGACGGCGTCCCCGTGACGAGCGCAACGTGCCCTCTCAACGGCTTCATCTCCGGCATCCGGCGAACGTATTGCAGCGCCGAGCCCGCGTGCGGCGTGGCCGTCCGCGACGCAGGCGCCATCGTGTGCGGCACCAACCCGGAGTGCGAGGCGGGCGTTTGCGCGCCGGTCAGCACGAAGGGCAAGACCATCGGCGTGTGCCTGCGCTAGCACATCGCCGGCCCCCATTCGCGCCGCAGCGCGCCCGCATCTCGCGCCCGCGCCTTTACTTCGCCCGATCGAGCATCCAAGTCGCCATCGTATCGGCGATGTCGCGCCACGAGAGCTCATTGAGCACCTCGTGCAGCAGCCCCTCGCGCGGATCCCACGTCTTATCGGGCGAGCGAACGGCGTCGAACCACTGCTTGCCGGCTTCGAGCTTGGCGACCGGATCGGCGCCGCCGAAGGCGATGTACAGCGGCAGCGCGATCTCCGAGGTGCGCTGAAAGAGGCGCTCTTGCGCTTTGACGGTCTCGCGAAACCACCGGGCGCGGGCGAGCGGAAAGACCAGCGGATCTTCCTCGTAGCCGCGGGCGCGCACCGGATCGTGGGTCAGATCTTTTCCGGCGATGCCCGTGGGGAGCCCCAGCTTCGGCACGATGCGCGATGCGATACGACCCAGCGCCAGCTTGGCGCGCGGGACCTGAAGCGCGAGACCGAAATAGGGCCCCGTGAGCAAGAGCCCCCGCCACGATCGCGCCGACTCCAGCACGCTATGGGTCGCGACCAGGCCGCCGAAGCTATGGCCCATCAGGAACGCCGGAACGCCTTTGGCGCGCTCGCCCAAAAGACGCGCCACCTCGCCCGCGTCGTCGAGAAACTCGTCGAAGCGCACGCAGTGGCCGCGGGTCCCGTGCGCGCGCCCGTGACCGCGCATGTCGAGCGCGACGCTGCCGATGCCGCGCTCGGCCCAGGCATCCATCACATGGGTGTAACGGGCGGCGTGGTCGGCATAGCCGGGGAGGATGCCCACCACCGCGCGAGCTTTTTTGGGCATCGCGGAGACGAAGTAGAGATCGGGCCCAGCAGGCCTCCGATGCGTGATTGGCCCTTCGTCGCGCGCGATGGTCATGGTGGCGTCTCCCTTTCCCTGCAAATCGTCGCCCGATGAGGGGGCTCCTCGTCAAGGGCGGATTCATCGTAGACTGAAGAAGCAATCGTGAAGGGGCTTTGGCTGGGGTTTCTCGCAGGCATCGTTTCGAGCGCGGTCACGGCGCCGCTCGAGGCGGATGCGTCGGTGCACCATGCGCTGGGCCTCACGAAGAAAAAAGGGGCCGAGTACCTCGCCGACGGCCGCTCCCCGCCCGACGATTCGCCCTTGCTCGCCACCTTCGTCCAGGTCCACACGGGCGAGCGGGTCGCGTTCGACGCGCGCTCGCCCTCGATCGAGCGCTTCTCGCGGCTGCTGGCCGACCGGGTCACCGGCTCCAGCACGCCCCTCGATCCGCGGCTGCTCGAGCTTCTACGGACCTTGGTCGCGCGCTACCCCGGCGCACGCATCGAGCTCGTCAGCGGCTTTCGCAGCCCCAAGTTGAACGAGATGCTGCGAAAAAAAGGGCACCACGTGGCCTCGCACAGCCAGCACTCGCTGGGGCACGCCTGCGATTTTCGCATCGTCCCCGACGGCGCCGTGCGTCCGCTCGCGCCCTCCTTCGTGGAACGCCAGATCCGAGCCGCAGGCTGGGAGGGCGGCGTGGGCATCTACCCCACGCAAAAGGACTGGTTCGTCCACGCCGACGTGGGGCCCAACCGCCGCTGGGTCAGCAAGTGAGCGCGCGGACGCGACGTGGGCGCGCAGACGCAACGAAGCCCGCGACGGAGCCGACCTACGGAATCGTGAGGTTCGCCTGCAGGTAGGCGAAGTGGGCCATGTCCTCCGGCGTGTACACGATGTCGGGCGCGACCCCGCCCGATGCGCCGCGCGCCTGGGCCGCTCCGATGGCGCGCGCCCCATCGCCCAGGAAAAACGCCGAGTAGCCGCCGCGCAGCTCGAGCGACGGCCACGGCAGCCAGGAGACGAAGACATCCGCCTCGTGCCCGAGCTCCGTCGCGCCGCCGACGGCGCTGCTTCCGATGCTGGTCAAGGTCGCATTGAGCCACTCGCCCGAGGCCTCGGCCAGACGCGCATAGCGGTACTCGAACCCGAGCACGCCATCGGTCCACGGCACCAACGCGAGCCGCGCGGAGACATCGGCCGTGTTGGACCAGGAGAAGATATCCATCCCGCCGTGGTGCACGTGGATGTCGGGCAGAATGGGATCGAATTGCTTGTAGTTTCCACGTCCATCGTCGCCCGACGCGTACGAACCGCCGACGCGCAAGGTGGGCGTGAGCGCGATGGTGTCGAAGGTGCGCCCCACGTAGGCCGCGACGGCATACGCGCTGCGATCGACCCCCAAGGTGCGCGCGGTGCCCAGCTGGTACGCGCCCTCGATGGCGTATTTGAACCCGCGCCCTTCGCCGGAGACGCGAAGATCGCCCGTGTACGTCTCGCCGTGCATGCGCGCCAGATAAAAGCGCGACCCTTGCGCGATGGTGCGCGCGACGCGGGCGAGCCCCGAGAGCTCCACCCGAAAGAGCGGATCGAGCGCCCAGGCGATTTGCAGCCCGTAGAGCTGCGTGCCGGTGGCGTTGCCGGGGAAGCCGGTTTGCCCGAACGAGGGGCTCGCGGGCTGCGGCTGATCGAGCATCGCGGCCAGCGCGTCGACGTCGAAGGTGCCCGATGCCACGTGTCCGCGCACGGCGTCGAGCGAGCGCGCCACCGGGTGCCAATCGGAGACACCGAGCAGCCGCCCATCGCCCCATTCGACCGCCTGCCGCCCCACCCGAAGAAACGCCGCGCGCGAGCTCCCCGTGCGCGCCTCGGCGTAGGCCTCGAACGGCGCAAAGAAGCCATATTGGCTCGCCCCCCAGGCGTGCGAGTCCTGAAGCGTCACCTGCGCGTGCAGCGCCCCGCGATCGGCGGCGAGGCCCAGGCGCGAGCGCTCGAAGACGATGCCCGCGTCCTCCACGCGCGACACCGTTCCGTTGGCGTTTCGCCCGCCCATGTCGACCGGCTCGTGGCGGTACTCGCCGCGCGTGCGAAGCTGCAGGCTGGGGGCAAAGGTCCAATCGCCGATGGCGAACGTCTCGGGCGCCGGCGGCGCCGCTTGGGCCCATGCGAGCCCCTCGAACGAGAGCGCAGCCCCCAGCGTGCAGATCGCGATTCGTTTTCGATTCATGGACCGTCGCCCCTCCCCGCGCCGGAAGCACGGGGAGGCCGAAAAGATGGGCTAAACGAAGGACGGCCGGCAGTGTAGACGAATGCTCAGCTCGAGGCGAGTTCGCGTGCACGCGAAAGGAGGCGCTCGCGTTCGTTGAGCGAAGGGTCGGCCAGCACCTCTTCGAGCAGCTGGTTCAGGACGCGCCCGATCGCGGGCCCCGCAGGCACCCCCGCGTCGCGCATGAGATCGTGCCCGTTGATCTTGAGCTCGCGCACACTCAGCGCATCCCCCGCCTCCCGCACCTTCTTCACGTGCGCCTTGAGCGCCTCGAGCGCTTGCAAATCGGCGGTGAAGTCCCTTCCCTTGCCCCGGACGTCGGCCTCGTTGAGGAGGTACAAGTCCTCCACCCGGTTCGGCCCCACCCGCCGGATCCAGCGGCGAACGGCGGCATCGCTCCACTCGTCCGTGTAGTGAAACAAGTGGTGCTTCACGAGGTCCACGATGCGCGCGCGCTCGTCGTTCGAGAACTTGAGCCGCGCCGCGATGGGATCCGCAATTTCTGCGCCGATGCGCTCGTGATCGTAGAACGTGTAGTCCTGCGTCTTCTCGCTGAACGCGCGGCTGCGCGGCTTGCCCACGTCGTGGAGGAGCGCGGCCACGCGCAGCACCGGATCGCCGGTGCACGCGTCCATGCACTCCATGCCATGGCGCCACACGTCGTAGGCGTGCCAGCGATTTTGCTCCATGCCGTAGCCCTCGAGGAGCTCCGGGCAGGTGATCCCGAGGATGCCGGTCTCGCGCATCACGTCGAAGGCGCGCGACGGCCTCTTCGCCTTCATCGCCTTGAGCCACTCGTCGCGCACCCGCTCCATGCTCACCTTGCGGTACGTATCGAGGGTGGGGGCGATGGCCGCGCGCGTCTGGGGCTCGAGCTCCACCTCCAAGGTCGCCACGAAGCGCGCGGCGCGCAGCACGCGCAGCCCGTCCTCGGAGAAGCGCTCGCGCGGATCGCCCACCGCGCGCAAGGTGCGCGCGGCGAGATCGCGCTGGCCGTCGAAAGGGTCGATGAGCACACCGCTCTTGGGATCGAGGGCGATGGCGTTGATGGTAAAATCGCGGCGCGCCAGATCGGCGACGATATCGTCCGTAAAGTGGACGGCATCGGGACGGCGACCATCGGAGTACGTGGTCTCGCCGCGCAAGGTGGTTATCTCGTAGCCCTTGCCCGAGACCATCACGGTGACTGTCCCGTGGGCGATGCCGGTGGGGATGGCTCGCGGAAAAATCTTCATCAGCTCTGCTGGGAGCGCATCGGTGCACAAATCCCAATCGGACACTTCGCGACCGAGCAGGAGATCGCGCACACAGCCGCCGACGATCCACGCGCGCTTACCGCGCTCCTCGAGGCGCCGCGCAAGCCCTTCGACTTCCTTGGGGATGCGATCCAACATCGACATAGGATACTTCTTTACCAAAAAGGTGGACGTGGCGATGCTCGACTTTTCCGAAGAAGAACGAACGATCCAAAGCGCAATTCGCAGCTACTGCGCGCAAATGATCGAGCCCAAGGTGCTCGGGATGGAGGCGGGTACGGAGAGCATTTACCCCGTCATGCGCGATATGGCGAAGGCGTTCGGGCTCGCCGACATGGCGCGCTCGCTGGTCGGCAGCGGGGCTGCCGAGGGCGGGGCCGCAGATAGAAAAGCCGAGCCGGGCGGCCGCAAATCCCGCATGCCCGATAGCGCCCTCATGTCCATCCTCGTATCGGAGCTGGCCCGCGTCTGTCCCGGATTTGCGCTCGCGTTCGGCGCATCGCTCGGCCTCTTCGGCGGCGCCGTGCTTGCGCGCGGCACCCCCGAGCAAAAGCAGCGCTGGGCCCTGCCCGCGTTCACCTTGGAGAAGATCGGCGCCTGGGGCCTTACCGAACCGGGCGCCGGGAGCGACGCGTTCGGTTCGATGAAGACACGCGCGCACAAAGTCGAGGGCGGCTACCGCCTGTCGGGGAGCAAAACGTTCATCACCAACGCCCCCTTCGCCGACTGCTTCGTCATCTACGCGCGCACCGAGGACGTGGTCCGCTCCTTCATCGTGGAGCGCTCGGACGAGGGCCTCACCACCGGCCCGGCCATGAAGAAGATGGGCATGCACGCGTCGCCCACCGGCGAGGTCTTCCTCGACGACGTCTTCGTTCCGAGCGAGCGGGTCATCGGCGGCGACAACGCGAGCGACGCCCGCCAAGCGGCGCGCAGCTCGCTGCAGCAAGAGCGCTCCAGCATGATCCCGATGCTCTTCGGGATGGTCGATCGATGCCTCGAAGAGTCGGTCCGCTTCGCCAAGTCACGCGAGCAATGGGGCAAGTCGATCGCGGAGTTCCAGCTCGTGCAGGAGAAGCTCGCCAAGATCTATACGGCGCGCATGATCATGCACTCGCTCTGGATGCGGCAAATCGAGGCCGAGCGAACGGGCGTGCATTTGCCCGCGCGCGAGGCCAGCGCATCGAAGCTGTACGCGGCGCGTGCGGCCACCGAGTGTGCGCTCGAGGCGGTGCAAATCTTCGGCGGCTCCGGCTACATGACCGGCAGCGTCGTCGAAATGATGGCGCGTGATGCCAAGCTCTTTCAGATTGGCGGCGGCACCGACGAGATTCAAATTTTGCGCATCGCGCGTGAGCTCTTGGAGGAAGGCTGAGGGCGCAGCGAACGAGATTTTCAACCGCCAGGGCGCCAGGGGCTCCAGGGGAATTGGGGTTTGGGGTGAGATCTTTCTGACCCATCCCCCGCTTCTCTCCAAAACCCAACCTCCCTCGCCCCTTTTGGCGCACCTGGCGCCCCTGCGGTTTAATCTTTTGGCGCACCTGGCGCCCTGGCGGTTAACCCCTTTTGGCGCACCTGGCGCCCTGGCGGTTACCCCTTTTGGTGCATCGGGCGCCCTGGCGGTTTAACTCGAATCGCAAAAGGTCGACCGACGCGCCGGCCCCTTTTGCCGTCGAAGCGTAAAAAGACGAACGGCGCCGGTACCTCTTGCGAGGGCGTCCGGCGCCGTCGTGGATTTGCCGCGGGAGGGTTAATTCGTCGCGTGAGCTTCCACCGGACCGGAGTTCTTCTTGGCCGAGCGCGCGCGACGGCTGGCCTTTTGCTCCTCGGCAAAGGCGACCAGATCCTGCTTCACGCGCTCGGTGACGGCCGGTGCGTTCTCCGCGGCGGCCTTCACCAGCTTGATCACCATGTGCGGTGACTTTTGAGCGATTTCCTGGCTCTTCTGCACGGTGGCCGTAAGGCGATTGCGCAGGCGCTCCCAGCGCGATTGCGTGATGTGCGGCGCGACCTCCGCCACCAGGTCGGCGGCGTTGCCGGCGTGGCGGTGCGGGGCCTTGTGCAGCGGGCTCGCAAAGCGCGGGTTCGCGTCCAGGAACGCTTGCACCTGCTCGCGGGTCACCCCGTGCTCCTCGAGCACGCGCTCGTACTCGCTCAGGGCCGCTTGCTTGGCCTTGAAGAGGTACATCTGCACGCGTGAATAGAAGTTCACCCGGCCGTCGCCGCTGGTCTCCACCGGGCAGAAGATCGTCCCGGGGTACTTCTCGGTGATGGCCGACTGCACGCCGTCGGAGACGCCCGCGCTGGGCATGCAGCCGAAGGGCTTCACGCTCAAGGTCATGTGCGCCTTCGCGTGAACGACGTTCATGATCAGCTTACCGACCTCCATGTGGCCTTCGCCGCCGCGCAGATCGTTGTTGTAGTACTCGTGGCTGATCTCGGCGATCGCGTCCATGTCCGGCAGGTGGTAGCCGTATAGGCCGCCCGTATAGGCGAACGTGTGGAAGAGCACGCGCACCAGCTTGTCGGCCGCCGTCACCGCGAGCACCTTCTTCATCGCGCCGAAGGTACCGAGGCCGCCGAGCCCGAACTTGGCCGTGTCCTGCGCCTTGAGATCCTTGCGCACCAGGGTGTCGCGGCGCGCCTCCCAGATCGTGTAGAGGATCCACGCCGTGACCAGCTGGATGTCGGCCTCCGCGCCCTCGGACTCGAGGAAGCGCTGCAGCTGGTAGTTGCCGTCGCCTTCGGTGGTCATCGCCCAGAACTCGCCGATGATGCTCACCTTCGGCTTGGGCAATGTGCGGTCGATGGCCACCGCCTCGAACAGCGGCTTGCACTTCCAGAGCGCGGCCAGGATGTTCGTCTTCTTCTCCATCGCCGCGTAGCAGACCTTCTTCGCCTGCTCGAGGGCGCGGTCGGTGTCGCCCGGGTTGCGCTCGTAGGGGCGCAGGCGGTAGCCGATGGCGTTGAGCACGTCGCCGGTGACGATGCCCTTGATGATCGCCCAGAAGAACGTGGGGTTCATCTCCAGGCCGCTCTCTTCGCCGGTCGCCTGCTTGAGGCCGCCCGTCTGCTGGAACAGCATGACGCGGAAGCCATCGAACCCGGCGTCGCGCAGCGCCTTGCGGTACTCGGTCACGTACATGCCGAAGCGGCAAGGGCCGCAGGCGCCGGCCGTCAAAAAGACGAACTTCTTGACGATTTCTTCGGACGACATGCCGTGCTTGTCGCGCAAGATCGACAGGTACTGAATCAGGTTACCCACCGTGAAGTACGTGGGGTTGCACTGACCGCGGTTGCCGAACTCCTTGCCGAACTGCAGCGCCGCGTTGTTCGGCGCGTCGAGCATCTGCACGTTGTAGCCGACGCCCTTGAGGCCGCCCTCGATGAGGAAGTCGTGCGCCAACGTCAGTCCGCCGATGAGCAAGGTGATGTTCGATCGCTCGGACTTGGTGAAGGTCAGCCCGGCCATCTGCTCGAGCCACTGGTTCGTCTCTTGATCGAGCCCCAGGCGCTTGCGCTCTTCTTCCTCGAAACGGCGGAGCTCCGCTTCGACGTCGATGACCGGGAGCTTGGCTTTCGCTCGCACTTCGTAGTTCGTCGTCATGATTCGTCACTCCCCTTCTTGGGCCATCAGAAAAGATTCGGCTTCCACGTCCACCCGAGGTGCTGCAGCGCGGGTCTTCGCGTTGGAATTGGCGGCGTTCGGGATGCGCACCACCCCGTTTGCAGTCTTTCGTCCGAGCTGCACGACCCCCTTGGCCACCTCGGGCGGCGCCTCGGTGACCGGAGCTTCGTACGCGCGGACCTTGGCCCGCAGCGCCTCGATCTCGGCCAGGAGCGCCGGATCGCCGGTGTGGCGCTGGCGCGCCGCGAGCTGCTCGCTGCGGAGCTCGAGCAACATGAGCTTCTTCTTGTCGAGCTCGTGCATCAGCTCGGCGCGCCGGCTCGATGCATCCTGCAAGCGTTCTTCGTGCAGCCTCAGCGCGTGCGCGTACGTCTTCACGCGGATCTTGATGGAGCCGCCCGGCTTGTTGGCGTCGATGTCATGCAGCGCGGCGTAGGGCGTCTTGCTCGTCTCGATGATGGAGTCGATGAGGCCGTACGTGGGCGCGTCGTGGCCGCACTTGAAGGACGAGAGATCGAGCACGACCACGTTCGGGTGGTGCGCCGCGAAGCTCGCCGCCCAGACCTTCTGCGCGCTGTTGGCCGAGTAGTTCTCGGGCCACACGTGATTGAGCTCGAGGGGCGACTTGATGGTCCCCTTGTCGAGCTCCTCTTTGTAGTAGCGATCGAGGTACTCGCGGCTCTTGGGGATCGACCGGATCGAGAGGATCGGGTAGCCGAGCACCTGGAACTCCTCCGGGATGCCGTGATTGAGCCCCGGATCCGAGTGGTACGGGCGGCCGATCATCAAGATGGCGACCCGGTCCTCGTGCTCCACCGTCTCCAGGATGGCGCGGCCCTTCTCCTCCACGTCGGCCTCGAACTGGGTGAGCGCCTTCCACGCCTCGCGGCACGCGTGATCGTTCTCGTCCTCGGTCACCCCGAGGCGCGGCCCCCAGGTCTCGAGCATGCGGCGCGCCATGAGGGTGGGCTCGGCGAAGGAGAGCGCCGGATCGAGGTACTCGATCCCGCGCTGCGCGAAGAAGTCGATCTCCTTGGTGAACGCCGCCTTCATGACGTCGGGCGCGCCGGCCACGATGGGGCAGCACGCGTTGTCCATGGTGTCGGCCACGAACGACTGCACGTGGGTCAGGATGGGGAAGAAGATGTACTTGAGCGGCTTCTTCTTCTCCGGCATGTGCTGATGGAACAAGAGGTGGTGAATGTGCGCCTGCGCCACCTTCGACGGGTAGCACGGGTCGATCGAGCCGTATTTCCCGCCCTCGACCCACATCTCCTCGGTGGTCGCGTCGCTGAAGACGATGTTCTGGCGCTGGATGCCGATCGCCTCGAAGTACGCGCGGATCCACGGCGCGGTGGAGTACACGTTGAGCACGCGCGGGACGCCGATGCGCACGCTGCGGCGCTTCTCCCACACCTCGGCGCTCGCGCGGTTGAACGGGCGAATGACCTCCACCCGGCGGGTGCCGAAGAAGCCCTTGCGCACGTCCACGGTGCGGACCGGCGATTTGTCCTCCGGCATGGGCACGCCTTTGTAGAAGTGCATGAAGGCGCGCTTCGACTCGTAGTCGACCATGTTGGGGAACTGCTGCGCGATCTTCTTGCGCTCCGCCACCAGCTCGAGCATCGCCTCCTTGGACTCGACGGTGCCCTTCTCGCACGAGAAGCCGGCGATGTAGCGGCTGGTCGTGCCGTCGGGGCGGCGCGTGTCGATGAAGGTGCGCTTGCACTCGTTCTCGCAGAAATGGCAGACGGTCTCCTCGTCGTTCTTGGTGGTGTACTCGAGCGACAAGGTGGCCTCGACGCCGATGAAGGTCGAGCTCCCTTTGCGCTTCACCACGCGCAGGGTCTCCATGGCCGCGCCGATGGCGCCCGCCTCGCCCGTGTGGGGGTGCACGAACACCTCCGCGTCGGGCACGCGCTCCTTGATGTAGTCGACCTGCGCCTTGACGGCCGCCAAGTTGTACTGCGTGCCGCCCTGCAGAACGAACCGCCGCCCCAGCGCGGCGAGGCGCGGGATCTGCACCACGTACTGCCACACGTTCTTGGGGAGCACCTGGGCGAGGCCGGCGAGCATCTCCTCCTTGGAGAAGCCCTCCTTCTGGAAGTTCACGCGGTCGGTGTCGAGGAACACCGCGCAGCCGTACGAGAACTTGGGCGCGAGCTCCGCCTTGAAGGCCACGTCGGCGTATTGGGTGACCGGCACGCCGAACGAGTCGCTGGTGGCCTGGAGCAACATGCCATTGCCGGCCGAGCAGCTATTCGACAATCGGAAATTGGCGATATCGCCGTTCTTCATGAATAGAACTTTGATGTCCTGCCCGCCGATGTCGCAGATCACGTCCACGTCGCCGAAGAAGTGGACGGCGCTCATCATGTGCGCCACCGTCTCGACCACGTTCACGTCGGAATTGACGCACTCCTGGAGCACGTCGGCCGCATATCCGGTGGCGCCGAAGCCCATGACCGTGAGCTTCGCGCCCTGGTCTTTTTCCACGTAGTCGCGGAGCTGCTGCAGGAGATCTTTGGTATCGACGATGGGGTTGCCCTTGGAGAGCTGATACCCTTTGCAGATGATATTTCCCGTATCGTAATCGACCAATACGGCCTTGCTGGAGGTGCTCCCTCCGTCGAGCCCGATGACCGCCTTCACCTCGCTGCCCGGCTCGAGCTTCATGGGCTGGAACTTGGCGATCGAGTAGACCTGCCGGAACTGCGAGAGCTCGTCCTCGTTCTTGGAGAGCGGCGGGCCCGCCGACTCACCCAGGCGCGCTTTGCGGCCGGTGGTCATGTAATCGCGCAGGCCCTGGAGCGTGGCATCGAGCACGCCCACGGCCGCGTCTTCGTGCAGACCATAGAGCACCGCGCCGAGGGCCGCGTAGTACTGCGAGTTCTGCGGAACGAAGATGAGCTCTTCGATCGGGATGTCCTTGGGGTAGTCGTAGCCGCGCTCCTCCCAGGTTTGGGGGATGCGCAAGCGCCAGCAATCCTGCAGGAACGGCAGGTAGGTGTTGGGTCCTCCGAGCAGACACACCTTGTGCTTGAGGGTGCCGCCGCGCGTGAGCACGCTGAGGTTCTGCAAGACGATGGCGTCGGCCAAGGAGCAGAGGACCTCGGTGGCGGGGATGCCGTTCTTGATCAGATTGACGATGTCGGTCTCGGCGAACACGCCACATTTGGCGGCCACGTGGTGCAGCTTCGAGTCGTCGAAGCGCAGGGAGGTGACCAGCTCGGGGGGTGCGTTCACCTTGAGGAAGCACTTATCGATGGTGGCGCCGGTGCCGGAGGCGCACTTGTCGTTCATGGAGGCGGTGGCGGTCTTCTCGCCCTCGTCCTTCCCGCCCGACTTGAACATGATGATTTTTGCATCCTGACCACCCAGCTCGATGACCGAGCCGCAGTCGGGATGGAGGTGCTCCACGGAGAGCGAAACCGCGTTCACCTCCTGGACGAATTTCCCACCGGTTGGCGCGCAAAGAGGGCCCGCACCCGAACCGGTGAGGAACATCTTCCAAGGTGCGCCGCCGGTCTCCTTCTCTGGGAAGGCCGCCAGGATCGTCTCGAGCATCGCCAGCACGTACTCCGGCTGCTTCGTGTGGTGACGCTGGTAGTCGCTCCAGAGGATCTGCTTCGTCGCGGGATCGACCACGACCGCTTTTACCGTCGTCGACCCCACGTCCATACCAATGACAAGCTGCCTACCTGCTCCCGCCATTGCCTTCTCCCGTCTCGTCGTGAAGTGCGATCGGTGTTCTTCTGGACACGCGTGTCAGTTCCAAGGTGGTACCCGCTTTCTCCTCGCAAGCAAAGTCCAAAGTCAGATGCTTCGGCTTCAACTGACACGCGTGTCAGCGGGCGCCACCGCCGCGAGGTGTCCCGAACGCGGCGGAATTGGCTGCGGGACCATGGCGCGCGCGGCCCCGGTGCGGGGTGGTGAGCTTGGGCTTCTCATGGAGAAGTCGCTCGGGACTCCTTGAGGTTTCGCGTCATCACGCCTGCTGTCTGGGGGCGGTGACGGTGGTGCAGACCAGGGGATGCGACCGAGGGACCCCGGGTGGAGGCCCCCAAAGGCCTCAGCTCACGTTAAGACTTGCCCAGGAAAGTTGTGCGGAGGACTTCGCAAGGGGGTACACGGGCGAGCAAACTTGGTATGCTCGGGCATTGGCTCACGGGGTCTCCTGCGAATGCGCGCAGGGACAATTCGAGTAGCACGTGCCTTGCTTATAAGGTGACCATGCAACGGCTACCGTCTCAACTCGACCGTATTTCGCTGGACCCGGCGGAGGTTGCGGGCGCATGCCGTGAAGCCGGCGTGTCCTTCCTCGAGACACGGCGCTGGAGCAAGCGCGATCTCGCCGATTGGCTCGTGGGCTCGTACCAATTCGCGACCCTACGCGGCAACGGCGGCGGCGTCGGCCCGCGAAATCCGGGCACCGTCGCCAAAGAAACGGTGGTCGATCTCGTGGACAAGGTCCGCGAGGAAGTGCTGGACACGCTCGATCACGTCCTCACGGGCGACCCAAGCTTCGCCGAAGCCGCCGTCCGCTCCGGCTCGGTGGCCACCTTGAAGCTGGGCAGCGGGCGCGTTCTGTACATCGCGATGAACCACACCGCGCTCCGCCTGGCCGACCGCGTGCTGTCGCTCTTCGCCGCCGACTACTTGATGCGGCCCCAAGACTACCGCCGCAAGCTCACCGTCTGCGATCACTGCCACGCCGTGTCGTTCGAAAAAGAGTGCCGGCACCCGCAAAGCGGCGTCTTCACCTTCGAGGGCGGGCGCGAATTGGCGGGGGGCGTTCCGCAGACTGTGTGCATCGACGTCGATGACGAGGTGGAGGAGCTGGACGCGAACGACATTTTGGAGTCGCTCGCGAGCTAGCGGCGAGCTCACATACCCGACGAAGATCCGAGCAGCATCCCCAAGGTCACGACGGCGACTTCGGGAAAGCGTCGTAACCTCTCGTCATTCGTAATGAAGGCGTCCGCTCCTGCCATCTGTGCGGTCGCCAGGTGAATGGCATCGGGCGTTCGGAATCCATACCCAGCTCGGATCTCGGCCGCGCGTTCCGCGATCGCGCGGTCGACGTCGACGACCCGAAGATTGGCCGACACCGTCACGGTGGCGCGGAAGTCATCCGCGAGCGCCGTAGCCCCCGTCTCGATCGGTTTGACGAGCACCTCGAGCAACGTGAGGACGGACGTGACAGCTTTCACGGTACCGGCATCCACCTCCGTAAAAATGGGTTCGACGGTGCCGAAGAACGCCGGATGCTTTTCGATGAGGTAGATGAACGTCGAAGTATCGAGCGCGATGAGGCGTGCGCTCGCCAGCGGTGCGGCTAGCGCCATTCGTCACGCTGTTGGTCGAGCGTGGCTGTGGAATCGTCGCCCCAGATGCCCGCCCCGCGGCCGGCCAAGTCCGAAAGCCGGCGCGGCGGAGCGGCGGAAGGGCTGGCAGGCAGGCTTGCGAGCAGCTTGGAGACGAGCTTGGCGCGGTCGCCTTCGGGAAGTGCCAGCGCTTCGGCCAAGATGTGGTCGATTGTCATCGCCATGGTGCAAAGCATGCTCCGACCCCGGGGCGCCGTCGACCCTATCCGCTCGGTTGACGGTGGATGCGGCGGGCGCCGAGGCCGATGAGCGCGAGGACGACGAGGCCGGCGGTGGCGAAGAGGGCGGTGAGGCCGCCGCGGAGGATTTGCGGGGCGGACGGCCTTTCGAGTGGGGGGAAGAGCGCGGGAAAAAGGGCGAGCCGATCGGCGCGGGCGGGCTCGCCGAAGGTTTCGGGGTGGAGCCAGATGGGGCTTCCCGTAAAGGTGTGGGCTTGCGTCTTTCCGTTCGCGAAGAAGATGCCGAGCAGGAAGATCTTGAAGGGCTGGTCGGCGAGGAACGGGCGGAAGGTGGCTTCGATGCCCGATTTGCTCGCGCCGCGGCAATGGTAGCGGCGCACCACGCGCACCGCTTCACCGTCGGGGTCTTTGTCCAGACGCAGAACGGCGCCCGCCTCGCAGGTGCCCACTTCCGTGCGGAAGCCCATGGTGGACCGGAGGTGCGCGAGGATGGCCTCCTCGTGTCCGGCGATCGTTTCGAGGTTGACCGGTCGATCGTCGCGGCCGACCAGCATGCGCATCGTGGGCTTCTGGCCGAGGTAGGCGATGGCCTCCACGTCGTCTCCATCGAGGCGCGCTTCCATCATGACCACGTCGGCCCCGTGCGCCGCGGCCGAATGGGTCCACGTGAGTGCAGCGAGTACGCTGCAGGCTACGATCGTTAATCGGGAACCCCAGGGACGAAGCGAACGATCCGAGCCGGCGCCGCTCATGGAGTCACCGCAAAGACGACCCGGTTCGACACCTCCGTGTAGCTGTCGTTCGTGTAGAGCGCCGCAAAGTACTTCCCGGCCGCCAGCGCGCCGGCGGCAAAGGTGACGGAGCCCGCGGCCTTGCCGTCCACATAAAGGTACGACACCAGCTTGTCGACCCCCGGGGTCGCGCCCTCGCGGAAGATACCGACGTAGTCCTTGGCCGTCGCGGGGCCGTCCGAAAAGTGGAACGTCACCGGCGAGCTCGCGGGAAACGACGCGCTCGACACGGACAGCGCGGCGATTTGATCGCCCACCTGGAAGGCCACACGGCTCCCCGGCTCGAAATATTCGTTCTTGAGGAAGTAGCCCGCGAAGTAGAAGCCCTTCTTCAAGCTCGCAAAGTCGAAGCTCCCGGTGGCCCCCGTCGCGGAGAGCCACGCGGTCGACGATTCGGCCCCCGGCGTCTGCCCCGCTTTGTAAATGCCGACCCAATCTCTGGCCAGCGCCGGACCATTCGTGAGCTTGACCGTCACCGTTTGCCCGACATCGTATTTCGCGCGGTCAGTCTGCAAGACCGGAATATCGCCATAATAGAACGGGACGCGCTTCGCGAGCTCCTTGTAGCCGTCGTTCTCGAACAGGTTGACCCAGTAAAGGTCGCTGTTCGTCAGGTTGAAGGTCGTGCTCCCCGACGCCGCGGGCGTGTACGTCCACGCCGTCGCGCCAGGCCCGCCCGGCGTTTGCCCCTCGACGTAAATGCCGACCCAGTCCTTGGCGTTCGCCGGGCCATTGGCCCATTGGACATCCACCGGCGAGCCTTTGGGGTAACGGCTCTTTTGCATGCTCACCGTGGGGGCGCCCGAGGTGCTGCCCGTCACCGTGAACGCCACGGGATCCGACCAGGCCGACCACTCCAGGTTTCGATCGCGATGCCGGACGCGAACGACGTGCGCGCCATTGGGGAGCCTCCCCTGCCCCAGCGGCAGCGCGAAGATGTCGACGCCTTTGTTCTTGTCGGCCCACCAATATTTCGGGGTCCCGTTCGGGCCCGTCGTTCCGAAGAGATCTTCGTAATCGCGGTACAGATCGATCTCGAGGGTCGCGAATGCGCTCGACGGCGCAACTTGGAACTGCGTGCTGTTGTACGGCTCGTTCGGCGCGCTCGCGTAAGCCGTGCTGTGGAACGTGAACGGGAGCGTGATCGGCTGCTTCGGCGCCTCCTTCAGGGCCGGCTTCTTGGGCGCGGATTGGTTCTTGCGGCGATGGAAGCAGTCGATGAGCGTATTGGGGAAGTAACCGAGCTTGGGGCTCCCCATGGCGTATGTCTCGGCGGAGACGTCGTCCTTGGTTCGATCCGCATCGACGATTTGATAGGGCCAAAAGTCGATGGTCTTTTGAACGTCGTCGAAGTCGGTCTCGTTCGATTGCCCCCAATATTGATCCCACGCCGTGCCGCCCGAAATCAGGTTGTAGAGCGGATCGTTGCGGAGCTGGCCGCGCGCGTAGAGGTGATGGTGCGCGCCCACCACCGCGATCGACTTGGGGGTGCGCGTGAGGATGGGCGCCACCGTATTTCGGATCCAGGTCGAGATGTCTCCGACGTATTGCTCCGCCTGATACGGGCGGTGGCCGAGGGTGATGATCCAATCGACCGCCGCGTCGCCCGACGCCTTGGTCACCAGACGCTCGACATAGCTCGCCTGCTCCGTGCCCGCCGTCCCCGTGGTGTGCTCGGTGTCGGTCATGATGAAGAGCAGGTTGGCCGCGCGCAGCGCATAGTATTTCTCGCTGTCCTCGGCGCGGGGCGCGATGCCCGCGTAGTCCAAGCCCTCGTAGGCGAAGAGCTGC
The DNA here is from genome assembly GCA_037157815.1 of Sorangiineae bacterium MSr11954. Lineage (NCBI taxonomy): Bacteria > Pseudomonadati > Myxococcota > Myxococcia > Myxococcales > Pendulisporaceae > Pendulispora > Pendulispora albinea. The sequence continues at coordinate 2,018,776 of CP089984.1, read as the reverse complement.
TTGTAGAGCGCGAGATCCGTATCGTAATACGTCTCGTGATTACCCACGATGGTCGTGGTCGGAATATAAGGCGTGAGCAGCGCCGATTGCTTGAAGTGGAGGTTGCGCCAATGATCGACGTTCCCCACGTCGACTTGGTCGCCTACGTTGACGTTCAAGCGAATGGCGTCTTCGATGTAGCCGCCGAATTTCTCGACCACCTCGTCGCGGGCCGCCGCCACCATCTTGGTGTGGCGCGGTTGATCGATGATTTGATGATCGCCGATGATGAGGAATCGAAAATGATCCGGCTTGGTGCCCGGCGCCGGCAAGGTGCGAAAGCGGTATACGCGCGAAACGCTGGTCCCCGTGGTCACGCGGTACCAGTAACGGGTGTCGGCGGTGAGCCCATCGAGCTTGACCAAGTGGTACGATGCGTCGCTCGCGAGCTCGGTGGTGGTGCCGGAGGCCGTGCGATTCAAGGACGCTTCGCCGGTTCCGAATTCCACTTTCGATTCGGTCCCCGTGTTCGTCCACCAGGAAACCCACATCGAGTGGTCGGTCGGAGTTTGCAAATAGGGCCGCGGCCCCGGCTCGTCCTCGACCGGTATGATGCCGCCACCCGTCACCCCCGATCCCGCATCCGCGGAGTCCGTCGCGGCGCGGGCATTCGCCGCCGGCGTATTCGCCACACAAGGCCCGTCGTACACGGGAGGCAACTCCACCGCGGGCCCCGCGTCCGGCGGACCGCCGCCGTCGGAGCGGGATCCGGGAACGGGATCGCGGCCTTGTTCGCCGGTGGGAATACCAGCGTCCGAATCACCGGTAGGATTGCTCGGTCCCGGCGAAGCACCGGGAACCGACGTGTCGGAACAATGGAAATGCAGAAGAAGGATGCCCGCGGCCACCCCGCCCAACACGCGTCGATTCATGGGCGGAGCCTTCGCACGCGACTGTCACGTCTCGGTGGCGACGTAGACACATTTTATCATTAGCGTTCGCGCCAACCTATGCGTCGGCGATCGCCCCGACCTATGCGTCGGTTGTTCCAAACATGTGCCGCGATCATCGGCATCATCGTCGCATTCATCATCCTCGCCCCGCGCACGGCGGGAGCGCACGCCTGGTCGATCAGCAGCCTGACGTTGCAAACCCAAGGCGACGCCCTGGTCGAAGATCTCCTGCTCGACGGCGCGACCTTGGCCACCCTTCTGCACCTCGATCAAAATGGCAATGGGCTGCTCGAGAGCACCGAGGCCGAGGCCGGACGACGTGCGCTGCTCACCTACCTCGAACCCAAACTGCGTATCGAAACGGATCGAGGCACATGCATCCTACAATCAATGACCGCCTATGCGGTCGAAGGCGAACGCCTTCACCTGGCGCGATCGCGCACATGCCCCGCGGCGTGGAATCGATTGCGCGTCGTCAATGAGGCATTCCAGGAGGACGCGGGCGGGCACACGTTTCTCGGCACATTTCACGTGGACCAAACGACCACCGGTCACGTGTTTCGTCCCACCACCGCGGAAATCGCGCTCGCTCGACGTCCGTCGAGCGATGGGCGCTCCGAGGGCGATGGGCACCCGGAGAGCGATAGGCCCGCCCCTTCCGGATTTGGGAGCCTCGTCGCGCAAGGTATCGAGCATATCCTCACCGGCTACGACCACCTGGCGTTCGTCATTTCGCTCGTGCTGGTGGTGACGGGCCTTCGCGAGCTGGGGCTGGTGATCACCTCGTTCACACTGGCGCATAGCATCACCTTGGCGCTGGGCGCGCTGGACCTCGTGTCGCCGCCGGCGCGCCTGATCGAGGCCACCATTTGCGTCACCATCTTGTTCGTCGCGCTCGAAAATGCCGTCCTCGCGCGCCGTGGGACCGCGCGGATCGCGCCGCCCGGGTCGTCGGCGGGCATCACCCCCGTCGCGCCGTCGCTGCGGTGGCGCCCGGCCATGACATTTGGCTTCGGGCTCGTGCACGGCTTCGGCTTCAGCAACCAGCTTCGTGAGCTTGGTTTGCGCTCCCACGGGCTCGTCAAGACCTTGGTGGCCTTCAACCTCGGCGTGGAGATCGGCCAGCTCATGGTCGTGCTACCGCTCTTTTTTGCGCTCGGGTGGTTCATTAAGTGGTTCTCGAGACCGCTCGAGGCCAAGCGCCGCATCGTCCTGAGCACAAGTGGAGTCGTGGCCGCGCTTGCGCTGGTCTGGCTGACCGAGCGATGCGCAGATGTCCGAATCTTTTCATTCGGATAAGCTAGTCTCCGTCCCCCTTTGGAAAAGTCCGAACGCCGGCAAAAACTACTCGTTCATGCGCGCGACGTCTTCGCCAAGCGCGGATACCACGCCGCCAAGGTCGAGGACATCGTCACCGCCGCCGGGGTCGCGCGCGGCACCTTCTACCTCTACTTCGCGGACAAGCGCGCCATCTTCGAGGAGATCGTCGACCGGTTCATCGCCAAGCTCGCGATGAACATCGTGCGGGTCGACCTGAACGATCAGGCGCGGAGCGTCGCCGACCAAGTCTCCGAGAACATCCGCCGCATCGTCTCGATTTTGCTCGAGGACCGCGCCACCACCAAGATCCTGCTGGCCGACGCCCTCGGCGTCGATCCCGCGTTCGACCGGCGGCTCCACTCGTTCTACGACGAGGTGGGCAAGCTGCTCGAGCAAAGCCTGCGCGATGGACAAGAGCTGGGCATCGTCGAAATCGGCGATGCCGCCATGTACGCGATCATGACACTCGGCGTCGTGAAGGAGCTGCTCTACCAGGTGATCCTGCGCGGCTGGGATCATCCGGAGGAGACCATCGTCGAGGAGATCTTTACCTTTCTCCGACGCGGCTACCTTCGGGTCGAGCCGACCAAAACGCGCACCGCCAAGCGCCGCTAGTGCATCGAACGGCTCCGGCAACTCCGACTACTCGCATTTGCTGGTTTGCCGTGTTGCCGTATCGCGCGGCCGGCTGATATTTCTCGTTCGTCGTCGTCCATGGATGAAGGGGGGTCTCCATGCGTCCTCTTGCGCTCGCGCGCATCGTCGCGTCGTCTCGTTGGGTCTTCGCCGGTCGCGTCCTTCGTATCCTTTGCGCCGTCTGCCTGATCGGCCTCGCGTGCGCCGCGTGCCACCGCAAGGAGGAGGGCGCGGACGGCGCAAAAGGGATCATCCCCGTGAAGGTGCGATCGGTAGACGTGGCCGCCGAGGTGCGCGGCGCGCGCTATTCGGGGAGCATCGAGCCGGCGACGCGCGTCGATCTGGCGTTCAAGGTGGGCGGCTACATTCGCGACCTTTTGCAGGTGAAGGACAGCGATGGAAAGCTGCGCAAGGTGCAAGAGGGCGACTTCGTGCGCGCCGGAACGGTGCTCGCCTCCGTGCGCGAGAGCGATTACCAGCAGCAGCTCGCCCAGACCAACGCGCAATTGGCGCAAGCGCAGGCGAATCAAAAACAAGCGCAGCTCGACTTCGACCGCGTGCAAAAGCTGGTGGCGAGCAACGCCATCGCGCCGGCGGAGCTCGACGCCATGACGGCCAAGCTGGCGACCGCCAAGGCCATGGTGCAAGGGGCACAAGCGCAGGTCGGCAATGCGCAGCTGGTGCTGGGCGACACCACCCTGCGCGCGCCCATCGATGGCGTGATCCTGAAGCGCGGCGTCGAAGCCGGCACCTTCGTGGCGCCGGGCACCGTGGGGTTCGTGCTGGCGGACACCAAGAAGGTGAAGTTCGTCTTCGGCGCGCCCGACACCTTGATTGAAAAGCTGAAGATCGGGTCCAACCTCGGGATCCACGTCGACGCCACCCAAGCCGACTTCGAAGGGACCATCACCCGGATCGCCCCCTCCGCCGATCCGAAGAGCCGGGTGTTCGAGGTCGAGATCACCATCCCCAATCCAAAGGACGCGCTGCGCGTCGGCATGGTCGCCTCGCTCAAGGTGCCGGACGGCGCGATCGCCGAGACCGCGCTGAGCTTGCCGCTCACCGCCATCGTGCGCTCGCCCGCCGATCCGCGCGGCTTCGCCGTTTACGTGGTGGCCAAAGACGGCGATCACGACGTGGCCAAGGTGCGCGACGTGGGGCTGGGCGATGTGCTGGGCAATGGCGTGCAGGTCACCTCGGGCCTCAAACGCGGCGAGCAGGTCGTCTCCATGGGCGCGACCTTGCTCGTCGATGGCAGCCGCATCCGCATTCTTCCCTGATCCGAGGGCAAAGGCATGGCACACGGAAAGAGCGACGAAGAACGCATCGCCACCACCAAGAACATCGCCCGCTATTTCGTCGAGACGCGCTCGGTCGCCTGGGTGCTCCTGGTGGGCACCATCCTCTGGGGCGTCTTCAGCTACATGGCGATGCCCAAGCGCAAAGATCCCGAGGTGCAGGTGCGGGTGGCCGCCGCCATCGTGGCCTGGCCCGGCGCCACCGCGGAGAAGATCGAAGATTTGATCGTCCGCAAGCTGGAAGACACCATCGCCGAGAACCAGAAGATCGAAAAGATCGAGACCAGCACGCGCCAGGGGGTGGCGGTGCTCACCATCACCTTGGTCGAGGGTGTCGCCGACGTCAGCAAAGAGTTCGACGATCTGGCGCTGCGGCTGGCGCCTCTGAACGGGCGCCTCCCGCAAGGGGCGTCGCCCATTCAGTTCCTGCGCGACTTCGGCGACACCACCAACTTGATGCTCACCGTCTCGAGCCCGCGCGTGAGCGACATCGAAATCCAGCTGCGCGCCCGCCCCATCGAGCGCGCCGTGCGCGAGACGCGGGCCGGCGCGCCGCCCGAGATGCAGGCCAAGCGCGCGAGCCTCATTTACGCCTTCCCGGCCACCCTCGATCCGAAGGAGCTGCGGCGCACCGTGCAAGCCATGGGGGACTATGCGCGCGCGCACGACGACGTGGCCCACGACGTTCGCTTCTTCGACGGCGCCGGCTTCATCGGGCTCGACGCGCGGACCGACGCCAAAGAAGAGGTGATTCGCAATCTGTCGCTCGCCTTCTTGCAGGAGCGGATGCGCACATCGGAGATACACCCTGATGTATGGCGCGCAGCCATCGTCTTCGATCCGGCCGAAACGGAGGCGCGCCTGCGCGACGTGGCCGAGGCCAAATACTCGTACCGGGAGCTCGACGACTTCACGGACAGCCTCCAAAAGCGGCTCTTGGGGGTCCCCATCGTCTCCAAAGTCACCCGCAGCGGCGTGCTGCCCGAGCGGGTCTTCCTCGACTTTTCGCAGGAGAAGCTGGCCAGCTACGGCATCAACGCCGAGCAGCTGAGCAACGCGCTGGCGGCGCGCAACATCACCACGCCCGGCGGCGTCCTGGACATCGGCGGCAAGTCGGTGGGCATCGACGCCTCGGGCGAGCTCCGGGGCGAAGGCGATCTGAAGAACCTGCTCATCAGCACCTCCACCGGCGGACAGCCCGTGTACCTGCGCGACGTCGTCGACGTGAGCCGCGGCTACGAGAGCCCGCCCTCGTATTTGAATCGATTCACGCGGCGCGGAAAGGACGGGCAATGGGAGCGCACGCGCGCGGTCACCATGGCCGTGTTCATGCGCTCCGGCTCCCAGATTGGCGACTTCGGCGATCAGGTCGACCAGGCGCTCGCCGACGTCGGCCGCTCCTTGCCCGAGGATTTGATCATCGCGCGGACGAGCGATCAGCCGCGGCAGGTGGTGGAGAACGTCGATTTGTTCATGCGCAGCCTCTTCGAGGCGGTCGGCCTGGTGGTGATCGTGGCGCTGATTGGCTTCTTCGAGTGGCGCTCGGCGTTCATGCTGGCCTTGTGCATCCCCATCACCCTCACCTTGACGTTCGGGATCATGCACTTGCTCCGGATCGACGTGCAGCAGATCAGCATCGCGTCCCTGATCATCGCGCTGGGGCTCTTGGTCGACAATCCGGTGGTGGCGTGCGACTCCATCAAACAAAACCTGGGCGCCGGCCATCCCCGCACCATCGCCACCTGGCTGGGGCCGACCAAGCTGGCCATGGCCATCATCTTCGCGACCATCACCAACATCGTGGCCTATCTGCCCTTTCTCAGCCTGCCGGGCGACGTGGGGAACTTCATTTTCACCCTGCCGGTGGTGCTCACCACCTCGCTCATCGCGTCGCTCATCGTCTCGTACACCTTCACCCCGGTGCTCGCGTATTACTTGCTCCGGCCGCCGAAGGAGCTCGAGCCCACGATGCAGGAGCGGCGGCAGCGCGGCTTCGGCCGCTTCTACGAGCGGGTGGTGGGCAGCGCCATCGACCGGCGCTGGTGGGTATTGGGCGGCTCGGTGATCGTGCTGGTGATCGCGTTCGCCTATGCCAAGCACCTCAAGAACGCGTTCTTCCCCCACGATCTTTCGTATTTGTCCTACATCGATGTATGGCTGCCCGAGGACGCGCCCATCGCGGCCACCAACGAGACGGTGCGCAAGGTGGACGAGGTGGTGCGCACCACCCTCGACGACTTCGAAAAGACCCACGCCGGCGAGGATGGAAAGCCGCAGAAGGTCCTCAAATCGATGACCACCTTCGTGGGCGGCGGCGGACCGCGGTTCTGGTTCTCCGTGGTGCCCGAGCAGCAGCAGGTGAACTACGCGCAGGTCGTCCTGGAGGTCTACGACAAGCACACCACGGCCGAAATCGTGGGGCCGCTGCAGCGGGCGCTCTCGCGCGACGTGCCGGGCGCGCGGGTCGACGTTCGCGAGCTCGAAAATGGAAAACCGGTCGGCATACCGGTGGCCATTCGCATTTCCGGCGAGGACATGGGGACATTGCGCACCTTCGCCGAGAAGGCCAAAGGCATCTTCCGCGCGGCGTCCCGGACCGAGCGGGTGCGCGACGATTGGGGCGAGGAGAGCTTTCAGGTGAAGTTGGAGGTCAACGCCGATCGCGCCAACCTGGCAGGTGTGACCAACCTCGATGTGGCCCGATCATCGGCTGGGGCGCTCGACGGTCTTCGCATTGGCAATTTGCGTGAGCGCGATCACCTCATCCCCATCGTGCTCCGACTTCGGGCTGCCGAACGGGCGGCGCTCTCCGATGTCGAGAATCTGTACGTACAAGGGAGCATCGGCAACCAGCGCATCCCACTGCGCAGTGTATCCAATGTGACCTACGGTATGGTGACCGAAAAGATCAAGCGGCGGAATCACTTTCGAACCATCACCATCTCCGCATTTCCCGAGCGGGGAACGCTCCCCTCCGAGGTCATGACCGAGGTGCGCGGGGCGCTCGGCAAGCTCGGCGAGGAGCTCCCTCCGGGCTTCACCATGGAAATCGCGGGAGAAGAGGAGGAGCAGGTCAAAGGGTTCAAGAACCTGGTGGTCGTGCTCGCGATATCCATCGCCTGCATCTTTTTGGCGCTGGTGATCCAATTCAAGAGCGCCACCAAGCCGATGGTCCTTTTTGCGGCCATCCCCTATGGCGTGGCAGGCGCCTTGGTGTCCTTGACCCTGATGGGTGCGCCATTTGGGTTCATGGCCTTTCTCGGCATCATCAGCTTGATCGGCGTGATCGTGAGCCACGTGATCGTGCTCTTCGACTTCATCGAGGAGCGGCACCTGGAGGGCGATTCGCTGCGCGATGCGCTGATCGACGCGGGTATTTTGCGCGTGAGGCCGGTGCTCATCACCGTGGCGGCCACGGTCTTTGCGCTCTTTCCTCTGGCGGTGGAGGGCGGCCCGCTCTGGGAGCCACTTTGCTACGCGCAAATCGGGGGGCTGACCATTGCCACCTTCGTGACGCTCCTCATCGTACCTGTTCTGTATTCGATCTTCGTACTGGATTTGAAGATCGTGAAGTGGGAAGGCAAGCACGATTAAAAGCACGAGCGACCATTAAAGCTATCGACAGAGGCGCGATTAACGGGCACGCGCGCCGCGCCCACGAGGCCGTTTTACCTCACGAAGGAGGAATGTCGATGGCATATCTCAAGCGGTATCCTTGGCTTTACGGATTGGGCCTTCTCACGGCGGCGTGCTCCAGCCAATCTGGACCGAGCGAGGCGGGACAGGCCGGTTCGACCGACGTGAAAGTCGAAGAAAATGCAGGGCAGTCCACCATGCGTGTAGGTACCGACATCGTGCGGACCACGCATGCCAAAGTATCGAATGCGGCACTCGTCAAAGTCGATGGGACGGAGAAATCCCAAGTACTTACGTGGAACGAAGCGCTTTCGAACGGGGAGACGACTCCCTACTACGCCATTCACGATGGCAGCGTGTGGCACGAGGCAAAGACGACATCGTACCAAGTACCACTGCGCGCCCGCCGCATCGATCCGCTTCGCGAGGTGCAATCGAAGGAGCTCCCGAGCGCGACGTCCCATCTCCACGTCGTTCAATACATTTCGCAGCCGCTCGAAGAGTACCGGCGCGCCATCGTCGCGGCCGGCGGGCAGGTTCACCACTATTTGCATGGCAACGCGCAGCTCGTCCGCGCCAACTACGCCGCCATCGAGCGCATCTCGGCCCTTCCGTTCGTTCGCGCCGTCACCCCCATGGTCGCGCACGACAAGGTGGAGGAGACCTTGGACGCGACGCGCGGCCTGGCCCTGGGGCCGGTCAAATTGAACGTCGTGCTGGTCGATCCCAAGGAGGATCGTCCCCTGCTCGAAGACCACATTCGCGCACTCGGCGGCAAAATCGCCATGAGCGCCACGGATAGTCTTTTGATCGAGGTGGAGCTCGATCGACGCCAGGTGGACGCGCTCACGCAGCTCGACCAGGTGCTCTGGGTCGAACCGAGCACACCGATCGAATACGACTTCGAAAATGCGCGCGTTCAAGGCGGCGCGAATTACCTGGCCGCACTCCCCCCGACCATTCCAAACATTCCCAACTATACAGGGGTGGGTATTCGCGGACACATCATGGAGGGTATCAACCCGAACCACCCCGATTTCGCGGCCAACGATCATCGGGTCAAGCCGGTCGGTGTCCAAGATACGGCGGCCGACTCGCACGGGCACCAGACGTTCGGCATCGTGTTTGGGTCGGGCGCGGGCAATCCGGTGGCGCGCGGCATTCTGCCGAATGGTCAGGGTTACTTCACCAACTACAGCCCGAACATCATCGATCATCCAGGCGCCCGGGCGACCTTGGTGAAAAAGCTGATTGCCGATCACAAGATCGTGTTCCAGACGGCCTCGTGGGGCAACGCGCGCACCCGGGTCTACGGGGCCATCTCCGCGGAGATGGATTCGCTGATCTTCCAAAACGATATTCCCCTCACGCAGAGCCAGAGCAACGCGGGCAATCAGGACTCGCGGCCTCAGGCGTGGGCCAAGAACATCATCTCGGTGGGGGCGGTCTACCACCAAGGCACCGTCGATCCCAAAGACGATAAATGGAACGGCGGCGGGAGCACGGGTCCGGCGGCCGACGGAAGCACCAAGCCCGATTTGTGCGCCTACTACGACCAGACGACCACCGCGGCCGTCAATGGAGGCTACGCGAGCTTCGGCGGCACATCGGGGGCGACGCCGATGGTGGCCGGCTATGTGGGGCTCGCCCTCGAGCTCTGGACCAATGGCGTGTTCGGCAACCCGATCATCCCGAAGGGCACCAACGAGGATCTGGCATCCTTCCGCTTCAAGAACCGCCCGCATTTCTCGACCACCAAGGCGCTCTTGATCCACTCGGCCGCCCCCTACCCGTTCACGGGCGAGACCTCGGATCTCACGCGCACGCACCAGGGCTGGGGCTTCCCCGACGTAAGGAACCTATACGAACGGCGCGGCAACGTGCTCGTGGTCAACGAGACAGACGTGCTGAAGAACCTACAAACCAAGTCGTACACGAAGACGGTGCCGGCCGGCGCCACCGACTTCCGCGCGACCCTCGTCTACTCCGACAAAGAGGCCGCGGTGCCCGCGAAGATCCACCGCGTAAACAATTTGGACCTCAAGGTCACGGCCCCCAACGGCACCATCTATTGGGGCAACAACGGCCTCCGCGCCGGAAATACGTCCACGGCAGGCGGCACGCACAACACGTTGGACACCGTGGAGAACGTTTGGATTCCGTCCCCCGCGGCAGGCACCTGGACGGTCGAGGTCATCGCCGACGAAGTCGTCGCCGACAACCACCTCGAAACACCGGAGGTCGACGTGGACTATGCACTGGTCGTAAGCCACCGCGGCGGCAACGCCGAGTAAGAAGCGATGATGCTCGGGGGTTGAACCGCCGGGGGTGCCAATACGGAACCGGGGTTCAACCACCAGGCCCTAACACGGAACGCGGGTTCAACTGCCAGGGCGCCAATACGGAAATGGCGGTTGACCGCCGGCGGCGCAAACACGGAACGGGGGTTCTACCGTCAGGGCACCAGCTCGGAAACGAGGGATAACCGCCAGGGCGCTAGGGGCGCAAACAGGGACACAGGGGGGGTTTCTACCGCCAGGGCGCCAATACGGAAATGGCGGTTGGCCGCCGGCGGCGCAAACACGGAACGGGGGTTCTACCGTCAGGGCACCAGCTCGGAAACGAGGGATAACCGCCAGGCCCTAACACGGAACGGGGTTTTACCGCCAGGGCGCTAGGGCCGCCAACACGGACAACGGGGGGTCCAACCGCCGGAGCATCAGCAGGGAAACGATGGATTAACCGCCAGGGCGCTAGGGCCGCCAACACGGAAACGGGTTTATTTTTTTTGAATGCTCCGTGCCCGGTCGAGTCAACCCCCATAAAAATAGAAGGCGCTCCAACGTTTGCGCCCAGGCGGTCGATTCATCGCGACCTGGCGCACACAAATTCTGAATGCTCCGTGCCCGGTCGAGTCAACCCCCGTAAAAAAGAAGGCGCTCCAACGTTTGCGCCCCGGCGGTCGATTCATCGCGACCTGGCGCACACAAATTCTGAATGCTCCGTGCCCAGTCGGGCCAACTCCCATAAAAAAAGAAGGCGTTCCAACGTTTGCGACCCTGGCGCCCTGGCGGTTGGATGATCGCGTCCCTGGCGCACACAAATTCTGAATGCTCCGTGCCCGGTCGGTTCAACCCCCATAAAAAAAGAAGGCGTTCCAACGTTTGCGACCCTGGCGCCCTGGCGGTTGGATGATCGCGTCCCTGGCGCACACAAATTCTGAATGCTCCGTGCCCGGTCGGTTCACCCCCCCATAAAAAAAGAAGGCGTTCCAACGTTTGCGACCCTGGCGCCCTGGCGGTTGGATGATCGCGTCCCCGGCGCACACAAATTCTGAATGCTCCGTGCCCAGTCGGGCCAACCCCATAAAAAAGAAGGCGTTCCAACGTTTGCGACCCTGGCGCCCTGGCGGTTGGATGATCGCGCCACGGCGCACACAAATTCTGAATGCTCCGTGCCCAGTCGGGCCAACCCCCATAAAAATAGAAGGCGTTCCAACGTTTGCGACCCTGGCGCCCTGGCGGTTGGATGATCGCGTCCCTGGCGCACACAAATTCTGAATGCTCCGTGCCCGGTCGGGCCAACCCCCATAAAAAAAGAAGGCGTTCCAACGTTTGCGACCCTGGCGCCCTGGCGGTTGGATGATCGCGCCACGGCGTGCACGACGTTGATGCGTGACGGCACGCGCCCATCCCAGGGAAACAGTTATTCCCATGTAGGATTCACCTCCGCACGGATCGTACGATTCGTGAGCCGTTGGTGACGGACCAGGCCATAGATCCGTCACTGGATGTTGCGAGCTGCACTGCGCATCGTGCATGACGATTCGGGCCCCGACGCGATTGAAGCGGCGGAGCGCGCCGAGGGCTTGGTCGCGCGCGTGCGCGCAGGCGAAGCTGCCGCCGAGGTGGAGTTCATCGCGCAATATCTCCCGCATGTGGCGCGGGTGCTCTTTCGGATTTCGGGCCGGCGCGATGGTCTCGATGATTTGTGCCAAGAGGTGTTTCTTCGCGCGTTCGAGCGCATCGACGCTCTGGAGGACGCGGAGGGCACACGAGCTTGGCTGACGCAATTTGCGGTCAATGTGGCGCGTGAGGCCATTCGTGCGCGCTCCCGACGGGGATGGCTGTCGTTCTGGGCGCCGGCCGATCTCCCCGATGCGTGTGCGGTCGATCCGACACCCGATCGGCAGGCCGAGATTCACGATGCGCTGCAGGCGGCGTACGAAATTCTCGACTCGCTCACCCCGGATGCGCGCGCCGCGTTCGTGCTGCGCTACTTCGAAGATCTTCCGTTGGCGGAGGTCGCCAAGGCGTGCGGTATTTCGGTCGCCACCGCGAAACGGCGCATCCATGATGCGGCGGAGATCTTCTTCGCCCGGGCGAGCCGGCATGAAGCTTTGCGCGGTTGGACGCGCGGGGGGCCGTCATGAGCTTGCGCGTGACACGAATCCCCAGGGAGCTCGTGAGCAACCTGCGCAAGGCGCAAGAGCAGGAGCTCGAAGCGCAAAGGTTGCCCCCGGCCGCCGAAATGGCCGCGCGCATTCGACGGCAGCGATGGCAAAGGGCGCGGACGCGGCGCGGGCGTTGGATCGGCCTGGTGGCGGCGGCCGCGGTGGCGGCGGCGATTTTCGCGGTGTGGTTTCGGCGGGACCGACGGGCGTTGGACTTTGCCGTCGGCCCCGCGGCCGTGCGCGGCGCCGTGGGGGCGTGGGTGGTGGCCGAGGGTACGAAGCCCGTTCCGCTCGTTTTTTCAGACGGAACGACGATGGCGCTCGCGCCCGAGACGCGCGCCAGGGTGCGCGCGATCGGTCCCTCGGGGGCGGAGATTGCGCTGGAGCGGGGGACGTTGCGGGCGGCGGTCGTCCCTCGGCCCGGCGGCGACTGGCTCGTGACCGTCGGACCGTTCGATGTGCGCGTCAAAGGCACCAAGTTCGATGTGAGCTGGGATCCCGTGGCCGAGGCGTTTGACTTGACCATGCACGAAGGCGTCGTCGTCGTAAGCGGCGCTTGCCTGCCCGCGCCGCGGCAGGCGGTGGCCAACGAGTCGTTGACCCTCTTCTGTTCGCACCCGAGCGCCCTTTCATCCGCGACCGCGACGGTGGCCAAGGAGGTGCCATCGGCGGCATCGAGCGATGGCACGACGGCGGATGTACCGGCCATGGCGGCGCCCCGTTCCAGCGCGCCATCTGCGCCCGTCCATGCGGGACGCGACGCGGGTGAGCCATGGTATGCGAGCGCGGACGAGGCCCTCGCGCAGGGGGATCGCGCGCGGTTGTCGGGGCGCGCGGACGAGGCCATCGCCGCGTACGATGCCGTTCGCGCGCGCTTCGCCGGCACGGACGCGGCCGCGATGGCCGCCTTTCATCGTGGCCAAGTGGCCTTCGACGTGCAGGGTGACGTGCTCGTTGCGCGGCGCTGGTTTCAAGCGTACTTGGCCGAGCGTCCCGACGGCTCTCTGGCGCGCGAAGCGTTGGGTCGGCAGCTCGAGTGCGAGCAACGCGCGGCGCTCGATGCGCATGATACGGCCGCGGGCTATCTGGAACGATTCCCCGATGGCCCGCGCGCCGATATGGCGCGCTCCGTGCTCGCGCAATGATGAGAAGCGCGATTCGGATTTCGATGTACCTGCTGCTGGCGTGCGCGCCGTTCGTCGCGCTGCGCGCCGAAGCGGCTCCGCCGGAGGCGCTTCGTGCGCCGCGTGTGCTGCTGATCGCACCGCGCGGCGACCCATTGAGTGAGCGCGTGCGGCTGGAGCTCGGGGCGCGAGGGTTCGGGGTGGTGCGCGGCGAGCACTTCGACCCTGCGCACCCCGCCGAGGGGGTGAATGGGCTCGTGCTCGTGGTCGAAGGGGGAGGCGCCGGCGTTGCCATTTGGGCAGTGGACGATGCGCGCGAGGCGCGTCTGCTTTCGCGGGTGGCGCTTCATGATGCGCCCGCAACTGGCGCCATTCGCGTTGCCGAGGTCGCGCGCACCTACGCGGGCGCGGGCGATTCGCCTCGCAACGGCGACGCCGCACGCGGCGCTGACGCGGCTCGCAGCGTCGATGCGCCGAGCAACGTCAGCCCGCCGGGCAACGTCGATGCGCCCGGCAACGTCAGCCCGCTGGGCAACGTCGATTCGCCGAGCGCCGGCACATCGAGCACCGCCGCGCGACAAGACGGCGCCGACGGCAGACGAGCGTCTTCGAACCCCGCCCCTGCGTCCCAGGCCGAGCCTCCCGGAGCCAAGGCGCGAGGGGCTCGCTCCGGCGCGGCCGCCCGGTTCGATGCGTTTGCGGAGGTGACGTGGATGCATCCGGGAGCGGGGTTCTCGTCTTCGTTGGGCGCCAACATTGGATTTCGCGTGTACGCGCATCCGCGCGTCGCGATCGGCGGCTTTGCGGGCTTCCCGATCGCGTCTTCCTCGATTCGAACGGAGGTGGGATCGGCGCGCGTGTCGCCTTATTTTCTCGGAGGTACCGTGCGAGTGGCCCTCCTCGACGAACGCGGGCCCGGCTTTCGTATGGGCGTTGGCGCCGGGGTCGCGCTGCAATGGGTGCGCACCGATGGAGAGACGCGGGCGCCTTATGAAGGGCGTTCGTCGAATGTTTGGGGCGCGATGCCGCTCGCCACCATCGACCTCGGGCACACCTTGGGCGATGCGCTCGTGATCCATGGCGCGGGGATCGTCGGCGCTTCGGTTCCCAAGGTGGATGTGCGCTTTGCGAACGACACCGTTGGCGCATGGGCAAGTCCGATGATCGGTTTGCAGCTTGGGCTCACGATCCGCGCGGCCGAGCGCACACCGCTTTGAATTGCGTGAGCCATCGGGATGACCTCCGGCCATCTACGTAGCATGCGCTCCTCGCTCGTGCTCGCGTCACCGCTGCTGTCGCCGCTGCTCCTGGCCGCCGCGTGCAGCGGACTATCGGCCGATCCCATCGTCGGCGGTCCCTCCGATGCCGGCACCGACGGGCGAGCTCCAGGTTCCATCGCCATCGAATTTGCGCCGGCGTGCGCGCAGGGCAAATGGTGCTGGGCGAGCCCGTACCCTACGGGGCAGGACATCGTGGGGCTCTACGCCGCCGATCGAAGCCAATCGCTATGGGCGGTGGATGAAACGGGGACCATCGTTCGCGCGACCACCCGCTCCGGCGTGATTTCCAGTTGGGAAACGGTGTACGAGCCGTCCGCCGACATCGTGGCCACCTCCATCGTCGGCACCGACGATTCGAACATCTGGGTTGGTTACGGCAGCTACCTCGGAAAAGATTTGGATACCATCGAGCGAAGCCACGGCAAGCTCGGCCCCGGAGGGGTCATCCATTGGGATGGATCGACGTGGCGCGTTCATCCCGATCCCGACGAGCCTACGACGGCGCTCTGGATGGCGCCCGATCGCAAGCTATGGAAAGGAACCTCGCGAACCGTCGAGGCGCTCGATGGCTCGTCGGCACGGAGGCTCTTCACCCGCTCCAGCTCACTCCCCAGCCCCGTCGTCACCGTCACGGGCAATCGCGCGGGGGCCGTTTATGCGGCCGATCGATACGGCTACGCCTCGGTATGGGACGGAAAGACCGATGGAGGTGCCGCCACCTTCGTACCCTTGGTGAGGGTCGACGATGCGGTCCACACGGCGGCCCTCTGGGTCGATGGCGCGGATACCGTGCACCTGGGGCTGGAGACAGGCACCTTGGCGGTCAATACGAACATCGCGAGCTACGGGCGTTCTGGGAATGGGAACGGCGGCGGCTGGGACCTCGACGGGGAAGTTCGCAGTGCGTGCAAACCCGCAAACACATCTCGCCCCGGGCGCGGAAAGCGCGTCGTTCACGACGATCGGGGCGCGCTCTTCTTTGCCGAGGGAGGCACGTGCTCGCTGGGATTCGGCAATCGCCGCTACGGCGCGAACGAGCAGGATGTCGCGCCATTCGGCGTTCTGGCGGCTGCAAAGGCCCAAGACACCCTGTCGACCTCGAGCGGCTCACCGCTTTGGGATTTATGGGTCGGAGGCCCGGGCGGATCCATTGGATTCCGTCACGTATATCTGCCCGAGGGCCTGGGGCCCACGTCTTGGCGATCGCCCAACTCGGGCGCCCGCGCACCCCATTCGGACTTATCGGGCGTGTCGGTCGGACGCGACGGCGTCGTTTGGTCTTTCAGCTACCGTGGCGGCACCCAAAACGAAGTCGTTCGCCTCGATGGCTCGGGCGCCTTCGCCACGCCCATCTCGCTCGTGCCGAGCACCCTCTTCGCCTTCGACCGGCGCAACGTGTGGATCGGCGGCGATCGCGGGGGCAGCAAGGTCGCTCCGGTGCTCTCCCATTTCGACGGCGCCTCGTGGTCCGAGATCGCCCTTCCGAGCAGTGTGACCGAAGGCACGGTCGGATCCATCTGGGGCGCCGCGCCCGACGACATTTGGGCGACCGTGTCCACGACGCGCGCGCTGCAGACGGCGGCGGCGGTCATCGTGCACTTCGACGGCAAGACCTGGACGGTCGCGGAGACGTTCGACGGGGTCCATCGGGCCATGGGCGGGAGCGCATCGAACAACGTTTGGTTCGCGAGCTCACGGGACAAGGTCGGTGGAGTCAACCGCATAACGCGATGGAACGGCGCCTCGATGCTGGATCGAAGCGAGGGGTTTCCGCCCGATCGGAGCATCGAGGCGCTCGTTCCCGTGAGCGCCGAGGAAGCTTGGGCGCTGGCGCCAGGCGGTTCCTGGGGTTCCATTCCCTACCACTTCGTCGACGGACGATGGCGCGCCGTCACCGTTCCCAATGTGGAGTCGACGGGGATCGGCATTCGGGCCATGGCCGTTCGAAACGGCGGGGACGTTTGGTTCGGAGGGTTTCGCGGCATGCGCCCGTCGGCCGGCGAGACGCTCCAGGAGCGCTCGGCGTTCATGCGCTGGGATGGTCACGCGCTGACGACCAAGGTCGACCCGGCCATCGGGCGCATGATCACGGCCATGGCCACGGGGCCCGATGGTCGCATCTGGGCCGTGGGCCGCGGCGGCACGATGGTCTTCGCCGTGCCCTGAATTTCAGGATCTTCGAGACGTTCGCCCGCGACCTCGCGCGCGCATCCGAGAGGCCGAAAATCACCGTTCAATTCCAAAAGAGTCGTTCGTTTTCAACCCCCATCGTCCACCTTCCCCGCAGGGGGCAGGTGGGCATTTCAACCGGTCGTCCCTACTTCGCCGCAGAGGCGGTATGGGCGAGCTTTGGAGCACCTCGACCTATGAAGAAGACCGTATTTCATGTCTCGGCCATGGCCATGCTCGGCCTCACTCTGACCCCGGCGGCCCACGCCGGTGCGCGATTCAATAATTCCGATTTTTACATCGATTCGGAGGGTCACTATGCGTCGGGGATGGTGAGCGGGGTGCGCAATACGGCCGATACCGTGGCGCGCATCGAATGCGGGATTACGGCGACCTTCGATAACATATCGATGTTCTGCTGGGGGCAAAACGCCGCCCAAAAATCGGTGACCTGTTTTAGCTCGCGCCCCGCGCTGGTGCAGGCAGCTGCCACGATCCAGTCGGAAAGCACCATCGTGTTCTATTGGAACGAGGCCGGCGAGTGCACGTACCTCTCGGTACTCGTCGAGTCGGCCACCGCGCCGAAGACGCCTTGAAGACGCGCGCCGTCCTCGCGAGCGCCGCCGTCGCCGCGCTCGCCGCGCTCTCCTTCGCGGCCTCGCTCAGCTTCGCTGGAGCCCCACGGAGCGCGTCACCGATTGCACCGCCCCCCACCCCCGTTTCGGACGGCGACGCGGCATACGGCGCAGCCGAGCGGCTCGTGAACGCGGGGTTGGCCGCCCGCCGATGGACCGAGAAGGACGCGCGCGAATTGCGGCGGCTGCTCCCGCAGATGTCGCGACCGCAGTGCGAACGAATCCTTCACACCTTGCTTCCCGCGATCAACCGAGGCGACATCGAGGTGACCGCCACCGGGCGCCCCTTTTAGCCGTTTGGGAACCCATGGCCACCTCTCGTGGTCATGGAGACGACGGCTACCAGGTAATGCTGTAAACACACTTCGCCGCACCCTTTTTCCGGCACGATGCGGGGCGCACGTGCTCGACGAAGGCGTGCGGCTCGAAGCGTAATGCGAATCCCAAAAGGATGCCGCGGTCGACGTCGCAGGGATATGGGTTTTCGCAGACGATGGTGATGCGGTTTTCGTCGGGGTGCGGCTCGTAGATGTAGTGGCCAATGCCCTCGGTCATGCGACCGGTGGCTACATCGAACATCAGCTTGCCGTTTTTGCGATGATTGAGGTGGTACGCGACATCGATGGCCTCGAAGAGGCTGTGAATCCCGTGCATGTTCGCCGGGAGGGCGGCGTTTTCGGGGATGCGTTTTCCGATGGCCAAGGTCTTCGAGGGCCCCACGGCCTCGCTGATGTCGAAGAGAGCAGCGAGGTAGTTTTCCATCGGCCACCACGGGCGCGGATCGGGGACGAATTTGCCATCGCGATCCATGCGGCCCAGGCCATGCTTGCAAAAGATCCGAAACGCAATTTCCGGAATCAGCCGAAACGCCGAGATGACGTTGGCAACGGCGTCGTACCCATTGACTTCGAGTCCAGGTTCCACAGGGTCCATTCGAAGGAAGGAGCAGCCGATCCCCCCGGTAACGCCACGCTTCACTTTCTATACGAACATCGAGGTCGTGCTGACAAGGCGGTTTTCCACCGCAGACATGCTCTTCGGCCCAACCACGTTGTGAATACAACACCGACCCAATGCCCAGTTACGGCCGGCCCATGCATTGGACCATTCACGACCGGACACGCGGGACAGCGTCCCGATAACCCGAACGTCCGATAACCCGAACGTCCGATAACCCGAACGTCCGATAACCCGAACGCCCGATAACCCGAACGCCCGATAACCCGAACGCCCGATGACGCGAACGACGGCGAGCTAGTCGGCCACGATGATTTCCGGCTCGTTCTTCACCGGGAAATTGACGGAGTTGGCGATGAAGCACTCGGAGTGCGCCTTTTCGTGCAGGGCGCGCGCCTTGTCCGGATCGGAGCCTTTGGCGATGGTCACTTTGGGGGCGAGCACGACCTCGACGAAGCGCAGCTTGCCCTCGTGCATGGCCATGCGTCCGCGCGCCGCATCTTCGTACGCGAGCACCTCGATGCCGGAGCGCACCGCAAGGGCGAGGTACGAGAGGCAGTGACAGCCCGCCAAGGAGGCGACCAAAAGGTCCTCGGGGTTGTGCAGCGAAGGATCGCCGCGGAAGACGGGGGCAGCCGTTCCTCGAAGCAGCGGCTTGCCCTCCATCTCGACGGAGTATTCGCGCGAGTAGCTCGCGTAGTCCTTGGTGGACCCGTGCGCGGCGCCGGTCCAAACGAGCTTGCAGGCAAAAAGATGTTCGTGGGCCATGGCCGCGATCGTAGCGCAGCCCCGGGCGAGCCGCCCTAAAAGCGCAGGCCCCAGCTGGCGCGCGCTCCGCCTTGCGTCGGCGCCACCGAGAACGACGAGCCGCCGAGGGCGGTGGTCGCGCCCGCATCGCGCGGGGCGGTCAGGGTGGGTCGCGTGAGGAACAGATAGAGCGCGGCCACGCCGGAGACGACGCCCACGCCGAGCGCGATGTCTGCGATGGCGTAGCTGCGCGACATGGAGTCGACGTCGCTCGGGTTGCAGTTCGGCTTGCACGAGTCGAGATCGTTCTTCTGCGAAAGGCCGCGCAGACCGAAGAAGGTGCCGGCCGCGAGCCCCGCGACCCCCACGCCGCCAAAGACCCAAACGGCGGTGGGGATGGGGCGCGAGATGCTGGCCTGGACCGCCGCCTTGTCCTCGAAGCTGGCCGAAATCTTTCGGTACTTCTCGCCTTCGCGGATGGTGGCCGACACCTCGCGCGTGGCGCCCTTCGGCTCCTTGGGCTCGAAGCGGAATTTGTGGGTGCCCGGCTCCACCTCGATGGCCTTGCCGTCGAGGCGATCGAGCAGCTTCTTCTCGTCGATGAAGACGGTGACCTGCGTGAGCTCCTCGCCGGTGAGGCCGCGCACGTCGAAGATCACGGTGGGGATGCTCGTATCGAGCTCGGTCACCCAGCGCTGGCAATCGCGCGAGAGCACCGCAGGGCACACGTCGCGCGCGCACTCGAGGGCGCGCTGACGCGCCTCGCGAAGCTTGCCGGCGCGGCGAAGGCTCTGGCTTTGTTCGTAGCTGCTGACGCACGCGTTGGTGTCGGCTGCGAAGGACGCAGCAGGCCAGGACACGAGCGCGGCAGCGCCCAAGGTGAGGACATGGAGACGGGGGAACGTGAACGATGAAAGCATTGCGACGGCGCGGATGTTAGTCGCGCCACACGCATAGAGCCACTACAACTGTGTGCGTTTTGTGGCGCCAATTGACGCATGTGTCGTCGGCGCTACTTGTTCCCGAAGCACTGCGGCTTGGGGCGCTTGATGCCCGATTCATCGATGATGAACGGGTTCTCGCAATCGATGGGCGTGGGTCCCGTCGGCGCGCCACCATGCGACGCGCGATGCCGCGGGCGCGATCCCGTGTTGCTGGTGTTGCCGGCGCCGCCGCCCGCGTTGCCCGCGCCCGCGCTGTTCGCGGGCGCGGCAGCCGATGAGTCGGTGGGCGCGGGCGTCTCGTTGCTGGGCGGCGTAGCGGCCGATGCCGCGGGCGCTTCGGTGGACGATGGCGCGGGCTGCGCTTGGTCCATCTTGGGCGGCGCCGTCGCGGCGCTGCTCGACGCGGGGGACGCGGGATCGGGGCCCGTGTGAGCTTTCGGCGATTTGAAGAAGGTGACCATCACGTAGATGACGCCGAGGGTGACGATGGTCAGGAGCGTCAGCACGCCGAGCGCCTTCCACCAGGGAACGATGGACTCCTGGAACGGCTGGAAGAACGCCGCCGCCCGCGGCCGCGTGCCGCCGCCCGACGACGTGGTGAAGCTGCTCGCCGCGATCGAGCGCGAATGGCTCTCCGAGTTGAACGACGCCTCCCGATCGCGCATCGGGCCCATCGGCGGGGCGGCGCCGGACGCGCTCGAAGGGTCGCGCGATCCACTGCCGGTGCTCGAGTCGTGGCGCGGGCGCGGGCTCGCGGTGACCTCGCTCGCGACCTCGGTCGGCGCGATGGCCTCGAAGTCCGAGGGCTGCGACGTCTCGCTCTCGATGCGCTCGACCAGCGCGCGGCTGGCGCGCAGCGCCGGGCCTGCGAAGAACTCGACCCACTCACCGACCTCGCGCGCCGATGCCGGACGGCACACGCGCTCGAGCGCCACCGCCATATCGTGCGCGGTGGCGAAGCGGCGATCGGCGTCGCGATCGAGGCCCTTGAGCACCACGGCGTCGAGCTCGCGCGGGACCTCGGGGGCGCGCGCGCTGGGCGGGGGCACGTCGCGGTTGACGACGGCGCTCACGATCTCGGCCAGGTTGTCGCCGTCGAAGAGGCGCGCGCCGACGAGCGTCTCCCAGAGCACGATGGACGCGGCGAAGATGTCGGTGCGGCGATCGACGTCGGCGCGCCCGAGCTGCTCCGGCGCCATGTAGGCGAATTTACCTTTGACCGAGCCGTCTTTGGTCTCGTGAACGCGGCCTGCCGCCTTGGCCACGCCGAAGTCGAGCACCCGCGCCACGCCGTCGCGTCCCACGATGACGTTCTGCGGCGAGACGTCGCGGTGCACGATGCCGAGCGGCTGACCGCGCTCGCTGGTCGCTTCGTGCGCCGCGTGCAGCCCATCGAGCACGCCCACCATGATGGCCGACGCGATGGTCGGCGGAAGGCGCATCCCCTGCGTGCTCGCGGAGCGGATGATGCGCGCGAGCGACTCGCCTTGGATGTACTCCATGACGATGAGCAGCTCGTTCTCGTCCGAGACGACGTCCAACGTGTGCACCACGTTGGGGTGACGGATGCGTGAAACGAGGCGCGCCTCGTCGAGGAACATCGCCACGAAGTCGGGATTGCGTGCGAGGTGCGGATGGAGCCGCTTGATGGCCACCGTGCGTGCAAACCCCGCCGATCCAATCAGGCGCCCGAGATGCACGGACGCCATCCCGCCGCTGGCGATCTCCGCGAAAACGGTGTAGCGGCCCAGCCGCTGGGGCCCACGCTGCGGGACGGGATTTTGCACTGTCGACCAAATTAGCAGAATTCCATCCGCGTCGAAGGTATCTCAGCAATGCTTGACCCGCCACGCCGCTGCACCTGCCGGCGCGTGCGAGCGCACCTCGACGCGGACCCTCACGCACACCGTGGTCGGGTGCGCCCTAGTACGTTGCTACTGCAATCTGGGAACGGGGTGCAGGAAGCGGCTCGTGGGGCTTGGAATCCCAGGGCTCGAGCGTTCCATCCGGCAAAATCTTCGCGGAGAGAACCTCGGCAAGACGGCCCGTTTTCCCACGTCCACCCAGGACATAGAGACGTCCCCGGGCGATGAAGCAACCCGCGTCCGCGCGCCCGCCCGGCAGGGTTGCGGTGCCTTGCCAATTGGAGAGCTGGCCGTTGTTCTCATCGATGCGCGCCGTCATGACCGCATCCGACGTGCCGATGCTCTCACCGCCGATGACGTAGAGCGTCCCCTCGCCTGCGCATGCCGTGAAGTCTTTGACGTTGCGCGGCTTTTGCGTGGCCGGATCCTGCATGGCCGTGGTGGCCGCGAAGGGCTCGAGGCCATTGCCGATGGTCGCGACCTCCACGGAGGGGCTGCCCGAGAGCGCGTCGTCGGACACGCCGCCCACGGCGTAGAGGAACTTTTTGTACACGACGGGTACGATGCCGGAGCGCCCCTTCGGGAGCTTCTGCACCGTGGCGCGTTTGCCGAAGGTCTTCGCGGACTCGTCGAAGGGCATGAACCCCACGTCGGGGTAATACGAGCTGACGAACGATGCATCGGCGACGAAGAGGTTCGTTCCGCCGAGGGTGAGCAGCCCGCCCGGCAAGAGCACGAGGCCTTGATCGCGGTACGTGGGGATGTCGACCGCCGTGCCCGTCCACGCGGGCCCCAGGCCTTGATCCGTGGCGGCGATCCACGCGACGCCGCGCTGCTGCAGCCGGGGCTTGTTGTCGATCTCGCCCACCACCTGCGGCTTGGCGATCACGTACACGTTGCCGCCCTGAACCACCGCCTGACGCGCGTACCCGGTGAAGGGGGCCGAAGGCGCGGCCGTCCAACCGGTGATGGAGCCGTAGCCGTCGAGGTTTGCCACCCAAACGTCCGAGGTGGCGATGGTCGTGAGCTCGCCCGGATCGAGCCTGTCGCGCTCGCCCGCGATGACCACCACGCGGCGAGCTTGGCCCGCCGGCACCTCGGGGGGCGCGCGAAGGCCGCTCGTGTAGTCGCCCGGCGAGGCGGTGAGCGAGCAGTGGGCGGTGAACGCCGCGAGCCCGATCGCGCTGGCCAGCGCCGACAGACCGAGGGGGAGCTTGAACCGGAGAGCTTTCGTGTGCGCCATCAGAAAATCACCGCCGCGAGTCCGCCGCGCGGGCTTGGAAGCTTGCCGACCTCACGCCATGTGCCCGAGGGCCCGCCCGCAGGGACGTCCAGCGCAAAGATGGTGTCGACGGTCTGAAGGCGCGCGCCGCCTTCCCCGGAGGTCTCCTGGATGCCGCCGAAGTAATAAATCTTGTCCTTGTAGAAGAGCCCGGCCCCGAGCGCGAGCTTCCTGGGCAGCGCCGGTCCCTCGGTCCACGGGCCGATGGTGCCGTCGTCGCCGAAGGTGGCGAAGTGCACTTTCTCGGTGGGGTGATCGTCGAGCACGCCGCCCAGAACGAAGATCCTGCCCGAGCCGATCGCGACCTCGGGAACGCGGGGGGCGATGGGCAGGGCGCTGGCCGCCTTCGAGGGGCCCAAGGTGCCGCCTTCGCCGATGCGGAAGACGTCGACATCGCCCAGGTAGCCGGTGTCGTCGCGTCCGCCGACGGCCAGGAGAAAATCTTTGTGAACGAACAACTGCGACTGCCCGCGCGCCTTCGACAAGGTGATGCCGTCGCGCACCGCCGGGCGGCCGATGGTGCGGCCGTTCATGTCGACGGGCGTGGTGAAGACCTTGCCGGTCCACACCGGCGTCTTGCCGCCGTCCTCCAGGGCGACCGACTCCGTTCCGCCCATGGATACGAGCAGCGAGGGGCGCACGAGCAGGTTCGACGAGGACTCGGGGACCGATCCATCGGGCTTGAGCACCGACCAATCCGCGGTGAGCGCGCCGCTCGAGGGGTCGATGGGCGCAAAGGCGACCTTCAACCCTTCGACCGGGCTGTTGCCAGACGTCATGATCTTGCCGTCCTGGAGCAGCAGCTGCGCATAGCGGTTCACGGAGAGCGGCGGGGCGCGGTCGGCGTAGAAGCCATTGATCGTCCCGTCCGCCTGCACCAGGCCTTGCACCGTCTCCCGAACGAAGAGGTACGAGCCGCTCTCCTCGGCAAAGTACGGATCGCGTTGCCCGCCGAGAAGCAGAACCCGCGCGCCGCCCGGCGGCACGGACGGGGGTGGAACGCGGGACGAAGCATCGCTATCGCCTTGCGCGTACTCACCCGGGGAAACGGAGAGCGAACAGGCCGCCAAAATCGAGAGCACCAGGGAGCAACCCGCCACGATGCTACGTGTAACCGTGGCGCGTCGTGACGTCCGCTGACCCACAGCCGACGTAAACATGCGCGGGACCATAGCATCCCACTCGTCCAAACGAGCCCCAAAACGTGTCCGTCAAACAGCGCCAGAAGCGGCGCGATCATTCCTTATACGTCACCTCGCGGCGCCCGACCGCACACGCCCCCGCTCCACGCGCACGACGCAACCGACCGCACGCCTTCATTCTCTCCCACTCGCCCCCGCACGCCCGCGACGCAACCGACCGCACGCCTTCGTTCTCTCCCGCTCGCCCCCGCACGCCCGCTCCACGCGCGCGACGCAGACCGACCGCACGCCTTCGTTCTCTCCCACTCGCCCCCGCACGCGCACGACGCAACCGACCGCACGCCTTCGTTCTCTCCCGCTCGCCCCCGCACGCCCGCTCTCACGCGCGCGACGCAACCGACCGCACGCCTTCGTTCTCTCCCGCTCGCCCCCGCACGCCCGCTCCACGCGCGCGACGCAACCGACCGCACGCCTTCGTTCTCTCCCGCTCGGCCGCGCGCACCCGCTATACGCGCGCGACGCAGAAGTTCCGAACGAAGTTTCGGAGCGTGCGACCGTTCTCGGGTGTAGGCCGTACGTTGCGCAAGATGGCACCTGCGTCGAGGCCTTCGCTCTCGATGATCGCGTAGCGCGCTTCCACGTATCCACGGATCACGACGTCGTCCATTTCGGGGTGATGCTGAACCCCGCGCACATATGGACCGACCGAAAAAATGGTGTTCGGCTCCAGCTCGGTCGATGCAAGCACACGCGCGCCGGGCGGCAAGCGCACCACCGAATCGGAGTGCGTCGCTTGAACGTCGAACACGCGCGGCTGGCCTTCGAGGATTGGATCGCCCTCGCTCACCTCGAGGCGAACGGTCCCAATCTCGCGGCCGCGCGGGTTCTTTGCCACCTCGCCGCCCAGCGCTTGCCCTATGAGCTGATGTCCGAAGCAAATGCCGAGCAGCGGAACCTCGGCGGCCGCGATGCGGCGCACGTATTCTTCCGTGCGAAGCATCCACGGAGCGCGCTCGGTGACGCTGCTGGGCGAGCCGGTGATGATGAAACCGGTGGCGCTTCTGGGGTCCGGCAGATCCACATCGGGCAGGCGAACGTCGACCAACTCCCACCCGTAAGACCACGTATCACCTACGGTCCTGGTGATGTAGTCGAAGAACTGACCGCATTTTTCGGCGACGGATGGAATGGCGTCGCCGGTTCGAAGGACGATGATTCTCGCGCTGGACACGGTGGAAGTCGTTTAGAGTCTGACTACCTTTGCGGTCCAGTGCAAATATGCGGGTCTCTTCGGTGCCGCTCCGCCGATTTGACTCTGTCTCGCTCGTCTCGTTCAAGCTTTCCTGAGATCGCCCGTTTTATGCCACACCTTTATTTGGTTTCACCTTCGCACTATTTGGCTGACGGGAGGCTGGTCAAGACCACGCGTTACTGGACGAGCGGTCTCACCATGCCCACGCTCAAGGCCCTCGCGCCGCGGGATTGGAAGGTCGACATCGTCGATGAGCTGATGGCCGACGTCGACCTGGACCATCCTGCGGATGTGGTCGCTATCGGGGCCATGGGGCCCCAGATTGCCCGCGCCTACGACTTGGCGGACGCGTTTCGAGCGCGCGGCAAAAAAGTCGTGCTCGGCGGCCCCTGGGTTTCGCTGGCGCCGCACGAGCGCTCCTTGGCCCACGCCGATGCCATCGTGGTGGGTGAAGCGGAGACCGTGTTCGCGCGCGCGCTCGCGGATCTGGCGGCCGGCAGGAGCGCAGGGGTCTACCGCGCGGGGGAGTTCGTGCGCATGGGCAAGACGCTCGCGCGCCCCAAGCACGACGACCGCACCATCGCCGAGGCCCCGCACCCCGACATTTACCAGAACATCGACTACCGCGATCTCCAGCTCATTCGCTGGGACAAGTGGAAGACCAGCCCCTTTTACCGCCTGTACTTCCACTGGCCGCTGGTCTTCAGCCGAGGCTGCCCGCACCCTTGCAACTACTGCGCTGTGCAAGCGTTCTACAAGCGCAGCTACCGCACGCGAAACATCGATGCGGTCATCGACAACGTGCGGCACATCAAGGCGCTGGGCGGGCGGAACCTGCTCTTTCTCGACGACAACCCCATCGCCGACGTCGACGCCGCCAAGGAGCTCTTTGCGCGGCTCATCCCGGAGAAGATCAAGTGGACCAGCCAGTGCACCATCGAGATCGCGCGCGACCGCGAGCTGCTCGATCTGGCGGCGCGCTCGGGCTGCGTGGCGCTCTCCATCGGGCTCGAATCGAACGAAGAGCCGGTGCTCGACTCGCTCAAAAAGCGCTTCAACCGCGCGCCGCGTTATGCGGAGGATCTGGCCGCCCTGCGGGAGCACGGCATCCAGGTCATCGCTCTGATGATGTTCGGAATGGATGGACAGCGGGCGGGTGTATTCGACGAAACCCTGAAATTCCTGGTCGATCAGAAAGTCTCGCTCGTGAAATTCTTCACGCCGGCGCCTTACCCCGGCACGGCGTATCATGAAGAGATGCGCCAGGCAGGACGCATCCTGAACGAGGACTGGGGGCGCTACGACTATGGCTCGCTGCTGGTCCAGCCCACGGGGATGGACGCGGCCACCCTGCGAAGCGGTTTCGACCGCACCTACAAACACTTCTACGGACTGCCGGCCATCGCCAAGCGCATGCTGGCCCTGCCGCGCAGAAACCGCCGGGAACACGCGGCGTACCTCGTCGCAAACCTGAAAACGTGGCATTTTTTGAAGAAGAATCCTTCGGCGTGGGGCACCATCTCTTGAGACGGGACCGTGAGAGAAAAACAGCGTGACTGAAGCGCGTCTTTCCACAAGCATCCCTGTTATCTCGGGCGCCGCGGGCGGCGCGCCTTCGGCAACCAAGTCGGCCGCCGCGAGCGGGGTACCTCCCGCAGACAAATCGGACCCCGCGGGCAGCAGCTTGGCGCGCACGGCGCGAACGAGCACCCCCGAAAACTTGGCGGAGCAGCTCGTGCTCCCGCTGGACGATTTTCTCGCGCGCCCCTCGTCCCCCGGCATCGCCCGCACGCGGCGCGTCTTCGCCAACCGCGATCTGCGCATGAGCGGCATCACCTGGGTGGGGTTCGATATGGACTACACCCTGGCGATCTACGATCAGCCGCAGATGGATCGGCTCTCGATCGACGCCACCGTCGACAAGCTGGTCCGCCGCGGCTACCCGCACTTCATCGTGGACGCGCCGCAGGAGGTCGACTTCGCGGTGCGCGGTCTTTTGATCGACAAGCGCTTCGGGCACATCCTCAAGATGGACCGCTACAAGCACGTGTCGAAGGGCTACCACGGCTTCCGCCAGCTCACGAAGGACGAGCTGCGGGCCCTCTACCACGCCAAGAAGCTCCGCCCGGCCACCCCGCGCTACCACTGGATCGATACGCTCTATGCGCTGAGCGAGGTGTCGCTCTACGCGGCCCTGGTCGATGCGCTGGAGAAGCGCGGGCAGGCGGTGGACTACGCCAAGCTGTTCACCGATATCCGCGAGTGCATCGACGAGGCGCACCGCGATGGAACGATCCTCGACGCGGTGGTGAGCGATCTCCCGCGCTTCGTGCGGCGCGATCCCGATCTGGCGCTCACCCTGCACAAGCTGCGGAGCGCCGGCAAGAAGCTCTTTTTGCTGACCAACTCGCGCTGGTCGTACACCGAGAAGATGATGACGTACCTGCTCGGCGGCGCGATGCTCGAGTATCCCTCGTGGAGGAACTATTTCGATATCGTGGTGGTGGCCGCCACCAAGCCGGCGTTCTTCCAGGAGCGGCGGCCGTTGCTCGAGCGCGTCTTCTCCGACGGCGAGGGCCACGTGCGCCCCGCCACCTTTCCGCTCGAGCGCGGCAAGGTCTACGAGGGCGGCAACCTGCACGACTTCGAGCGCGCGCTGGGGGTGAGCGGCGATCAAGTGCTGTACGTGGGCGATCACATCTACGGCGACATCCTCCGCTCCAAGAAGGAGAGCGTGTGGCGCACGGCGATGATCATCCAGGAGCTCGAGACCGAGGTGGCCGCGCACCAAGCGTGCGCCGACGACTTCGATCAATCCATGAACCTGGAGGACGCGCGCGAGCACCTAGAGGACGATCTGCGCTTCTACCAGGCGCGCTACAAAGAGCTGGCGCGCGCCATCGAGCACGGCGAGGGCAAGAACGGCGACGCCAAGACCAACGGCGCGCGGGTGGCCGAGCTGGAGGCGGAGCGCGGGAGGGTGAAGCGCTCGGTGGAGCGGGTGCGCGGGCGGCTCCGGACGGTGGAGGCGGAGCTCTTGGCGCTCGAGCGAAGGATCGACTCGCGCTTTCATCCCTTCTGGGGCTCGCTGCTGAAGGAGGCGAGCGAAGAGTCCAGCTTCGGGGCGCAGGTCGAAGAGTACGCGTGCGTGTACACCTCGCGCGTGTCGAACCTCTTGGCCTACTCGCCGCAACAGCACTACCGCGGCGCGCGCGACGTGATGGCGCACGAGCAGGGCGCGTAATGCCATGCCGCCTACGCCGTCGCGTTTGGCGCGCTCTCGCGTTCTCCGGCGTGGAAGGCGGCTCGGGCGCTACGAGCTCTTGGCGCCCGTCGGCGAAGGAGGCATGGCGTCGGTGTGGCTGGCGCGCGCGCACGGATCGCGGGGCACCGGGAAGCTGGTCGCGCTGAAGACGATCAAGGCGTCGCTGGCGGACGATGCCCTGTTCGAGCGGTGGTTTCTGGACGAGGCGCGCATCGCGCAGCGGATCTTCCACTCCAACGTGGCGGCGACCCTGGACCTGGGCGAGGAGGACGGCACGCTCTTTCTGGTGATGGAGTGGATCGACGGCGATGCGCTGGGGCGGGTGCGCCGGGCCTACCAACGCGCCACGGGCGAGCCGCTTCCGGCGCCCATCGCCCTCCGCATCGTGGCCGATATGTGCAAGGGCCTGCACGCGGCGCACGAGCTCACCGACGAGCACGGCGAGGATCTCCACGTGGTGCACCGCGACGTATCGCCGAACAACGTGCTCGTGACGTCGAGCGGGGCGGTGAAGCTGATCGACTTCGGGATCGCCACCGCACGCGATCGAACGAGCCCCGAGACGACGACCTTGGGGTTCATTCGTGGAAAGACGAACTACCTGGCGCCCGAGCAGATTCACCGCCGCACCCCGCTCGATCGGCGATGCGACATCTGGGGTGCGGGGGTCTGTCTCTACGAGCTGCTCGTCGGGGAGCTGCCGTTTACGGGCCACGATTCGGAGGCGATCCTCGCCAAGATCCTGTCGGCCACGGCGCCGCCATCGTTCGAGGGCGATGCGGGCATCGACGAGATTCTATGCCGATCGCTGGCGCCCTATCCGGAGGACCGGTTTGCCACCGCCGAGGAGATGCAGCGGGCCATCGAGGCGGTCCTCGGGCGAGATGGCGCCTCGGAGATCGCGAGCGAGGCCGATGTGGCGGCGTTTTTGGCGTCGGAGCTCCCAGAGCTCGCTGGCGAGCGGCGCGACCGGCTGGCGGAGGCGTTGGCGCCCTCGGACTCCGATGCAGAGCGGCGCGCGGATCGCGGCTCGCTTCGAGGAAGGCACATGGCGGCGGCGCTTGCCGCGACCTTGCTCGCGGGGGGCGCGGCGGCGGCGATGATCCTTCGGCCGCCGCGAACGGCGGTTTCGTCCGTGGCGGTTTCGTCCGCGGCGGCCCTGCGCGCGAGCGAACCGCAGACGGTGGTTTCATCCGATACCGCGGCGCACGGATCGCCGCCGGAGGCTTCGCCTGCCGGCGTCTTGGCGCACGAAGATGGCGCGGACAAAAAGCCCATCCCGACGAAAAAGCC
This sequence comes from Sorangiineae bacterium MSr11954, assembly GCA_037157815.1. Taxonomy (NCBI): domain Bacteria; kingdom Pseudomonadati; phylum Myxococcota; class Myxococcia; order Myxococcales; family Pendulisporaceae; genus Pendulispora; species Pendulispora albinea. Next base: position 1,988,546 of record CP089984.1, on the reverse strand, counting down.
GACCACGGCGAACCACGCGAACACGGCGAACCACGCGAACACGGCGAACCACGCGAACACGGCGAGCCACGCGAACACGGCGAGCCACTCGAACACGGCGAACCACGCGAACACGGCGAGCTCCGAGAAGAAGAGCGCCACGAAGAACGACAAGGAGCGGGAGCGGGACCTTGGCTTTTAGGCAACGTGGTGGAACCCGCGCGGCGCGCGCGCTTGCATGCCGTCTCGGTCTCGTTGCTTCGCTCCTCGCGACCACCCCTGCCCTGGCGCAGTCCCCTATGGAACGGGAGACGGCTCGCCAGCTGATGCACGACGGCTACGCCTTGCAAGCCAAGGGCGATACCACGGGCGCGCTCGACGCATTTCGTCGCGCGCATGCCATCATGAACGTGCCCACCACCGGCCTCGAGGTCGGCCGCACCTTGGTTGCCCTTGGAAAGATCGTCGAAGCGCGCGATGTCCTCTGGCGGGTGGCGCGCATGAAAGAATCGCCCGATGATCCCCCCGTTTACCGCGCCGCGCGCGACGATGCGCGAGAGCTCACCGAGTCGCTCGCCCCCCGGCTCGCCTCCTTGCGCATCTTGCCGCGCGGCGCCGGTTACACCGTTGCCATCGACGGCACGGAGCTCTCCCCCGCGCTCATCGGCGTCGCCACCAAAGTCGATCCCGGCGAGCACGTGGTCACGGCGCAACGCGATGGACGCCGCGTGGAGCTGCGCGTCAGCGTCGCCGAGAACGAGACGAAGGATGTCCCCATCGCCATCGACGCGCGCGCGCCCGGGAGCTTGGCTCCACCCCCAGCGCAACCGCACAACGACCCCGCGCCGCCCCACCGGGTGAGCTCGCTCGTTTGGGTGGGGTTCATTGGCGCGGGGGCATACATGGTGGCCGGGGGCATCACGGGCGGCCTCGCCATCGCCCGCAAGTCGGAGGCCTCCTCGCACTGCGAGGGCGATCGATGCCTTCCGGCCGCGAAAGACGCGCTCGATAGCTCACGAACCTTCGCCACCATCTCCACGGCCACCTTCATCACCGGCGGCGCCCTCGCGCTCGTCTCGGGTATCTTCTACTTCATCGAAAAGGGCCGCGCCCCGAGCCCGCGTGCGACCGCCGCGGTGCGTCCCTTCGTTGCCCACGATCATGCCGGTGTTTTTGGCTCCTTCTAAACGACGATTCACCGCGTGGGTCCCGTGCATCGCATGCGTCGCGCTCCTCGCGAGCGCAGCCTGCTCCAAGCTGATTGGCCTGGACGATGTCACAATGGTCGATTGCCTAACGTGCAGCGACGCGAGCGCAGACGGCGCACCCCCGAACCATGACGCCGGCGCATGCCCTGCGGGGCGGGGCCCGATCATGGCGCGCGTAGGCGATTTTTGCATTGACACCACAGAGGTCACCAACGCGCAATACGTCCCTTTTCTGCAAGCCGTGACCGCGAACCCGCGGATGGCCGAGCAGCCGGCCGATGTTTGCAGCTGGAATACCGACTTTCAGGTCGCATCCGGCTACCCCAAGCCCGCCGACGGCGATCCCAACGATCCCGTTCGAGGGGTCGATTGGTGCGATGCGTACGCATTTTGCCGATGGGCAAATAAGCGACTTTGCGGGGCGGTGGGCGGTGGTTCCTCGCCTTATTCCAACTTTGCCCAACCTACCGATCAGTGGTACTTCGCGTGTTCGTCGAACGGACGTTATGCATACACCTACGGCGCGGGCTTCGACGAGAAGGCATGCAACGGCGATGGCACCGGCAGGGCGGATGCCAGCGTGGTCAATGTGGCCCAGTCCACGCGCTGCCACCCGCCCGCCTCGCCCTTTGCGTCGCTCTACGACATGACCGGCAATGTTCTCGAGTGGGAAGACTCATGCGAAAGCTCTGCTGTTGATTCGGATTGTTTGACGCGCGGCGGGTGGTTCAAGTCGCCCGAGCCTGCCGCGCTCGCATGCAACAAGAACGGACGACGCAAACGAACTGCATCGGCGGAGGGCGTAGGAATCCGGTGTTGTTCGCCTTAATGATTTAGGATGGAAGACGAATGTCTTCGTACGATGAGACCCTGTCGCGACGTCCCGAAGCCATCGCGCTCGGCATTCCTCCCAAGGGGTTTTACCTGGTGCTGGCCGTTCAATGCGATCGGCCGTTCGATGGAGCCTACCGTTTTCGGCTCGATGATTTGGATGAGGTGCTGATCGGCCGCGGCGTTGCCTTTGCCGCGGATCGCGAGCTCACCGAGGGCCGGCGCACCTTGGCGGTGCGCGTCCCGGATGGGCAGGTCTCCCGCGAGCACGCGCGGATGCTCCGCGCCGGCGAGCGCTGGGTGCTCGAAGACGAAAACTCCAAGAACGGCGTGCTCGTCAATGGTGCGGCCGCGCGCCGCGCATGGCTGAACGACGGCGATTTGTTCGAGATCGGACACACGTTCTTCTTTTACCGCGAGGAGATCGCGCAGACCGAGGACGAGGCGCACCCGGGCGAGCTGCCGAGCGCCCCCGCCATCGCGCCGCCCGAGGGTCTCTCCACGTTGCTGCCATCGTTCGAGCGCGAGCTCGGCAAGCTGGCCAAGGTGGCGCGCACGCCCGTGCCGGTGCTGCTCGAGGGCGAGACCGGCACCGGCAAGGAGCTGATCGCGCGCGGCTACCATCATTTGTCGGGCCGCGCGGGGCCGCTCGTCGCCGTCAACTGCGGCGCGCTGCCGCGGACGCTCCTCGAGGCGGAGTTGTTCGGTCACCGCAAGGGCGCGTTCTCGGGGGCCACCGAGGATCGCGCGGGCCATGTGCGGAGCGCGCACGGGGGCACGCTTTTTTTGGACGAGATCGCGGAGCTGCCGCTGGCCTCGCAGACGGCGTTCTTGCGCGTGCTCCAGGAGCGCGAGGTGGTGCCGGTGGGCTCGACCCGCCCGGTGGCCGTCGACTTTCGCTTGGTCTCGGCCACCCACGGCAACTTGGCCGAGCTGGCGGAGAGAGGCGCCTTTCGCGAGGACCTTTACGCCCGGCTCGCCGGCTTCCACTTGCGCGTTCCGCCGCTGCGGGCGCGCCGCGAGGACATCGGGCTGGTGCTGCCGTCGCTCCTGCGCCGCTCGCTCCCCGAGGGCTCGCGCATGAAGCTGAGCCCCGACGTGGTGCGTGCATTCTTCACGTATCGATGGCCGCACAACATTCGCGAGCTCGAACGCTGCGTGACCACCGCCGCCGCGCTGGCGCACGAGCGCATCGAGCCGGAGCACCTGCCGGAGGCGCTTCGCGCGGAGCTGGTGGTCTCGAAGGAGCTCAACGCGTCACCTTCCGCGCCCTTCGATCCCGCCAAGGACGAGAAGCGCGAGGAGCTCATCACGCTCTTGGGCGAGCACAAAGGGAACATCAGCCGCGTGGCCGAGGCCCTCGCGACGTCCCGCGCGCAAGTGCACCGCTTGCTGGAGCGCTACGGGATCCAGCCCGAGAAATTCCGGCGCTAGCGGCGGCGCGCTTGGCCCACAGCTCGTAGCCCAGGCCGCGGGCGTCGCGCGCGAGCTCGCGGAGCCGCGCGGCGCCATCGGCCGTGCGCCCCGCGGCCAGCGCGAGCTCCCCGGCGACGAGGCGCGCGTCGAGCTCCATCGTCACGAAGCTCAGGCCGCGCGCCGTCGCCGTGACGCCATCGAGCGCCTGGAGCGCGCGATCCACCGCGCGCGGCGTTTCGGCCGCGAGCAAGCGCGCGGACACGATCCGCTGGGCGAGCACGGTATCGGCCTCGACATGGGCGCCCGGGACGTCGTACGAGCGCTCCAGCGCCGCGCGGGCGCGCACGGTGTCGCCCGAGTCCACCAGCGCGCGCGCCCGCAGGACATGGGCGCGCGCGGAGCCTCCCTCCGGCAGATGCGGAGACGCGGCGAGCAGATCCGATACCGCGCGCTCGGCCTCGGCCGCCTGGCCCTGGTCGAGCAAGAGCTCGGCCGCCCGCAGGCGCAAACCAAAGAGCACCGAGGAGGCCGACGCGGACGCGGCCGAGGAGGCCCACGACGCAGCGGGAGCCGCCGCCCTTCGGACGGAGTCCAGCGCGGTGTTCACCCATCGCGCCGCGCCCTCGCCATCGCCTTGGGCGCGGAGCAAGGCGGCGCGCTCGCCCATGGCCTCGGCGGCCAGGTCCGGATCCAAGGTGCGACCCGCGTCCATCACGGCCGAGAGCCGCGCGTGGGCGCCGGCCCGATCGCCGGAGCGAATCAGCGCGCCGGCCATGGCGATGGAGCCTCGCTCGCGGGCCTGGCGCATCTCGCGCGTCTCCCGGTGGCCGGGGCCGCCCATGGCGCGCACGAGATCCGTCCAGTGCTCGAGCAGGACGGCGGCGTCGCGAAAGCGCCCTTCGCGCCAGCGCGCCTGGGCGCGGTACATGGCCGTTTGCGCCTCGGAGCGCTTGTCGCCGAGCTCGTGGTAATCGCGCTCCGTCTCCTCGATGAGGCGCACCGCCGTGTCGAAGTCGCCCTGGTCGAGCCGATCCTTGGCCATCAGACATCGCGCAGCGGCGCGGCTGGCTCGGTCGCCGGCGCGTTCGAAGAGCACGATGGCATCGCGCCATCGATCGCGCGCGGGCTCGCTCTTGCCTTGCTCGAGCAGCGCCCTCCACTCGGTGCGCCTGTCCTCGGCGGCGCGCTGCCATGCCCCGCGTGCCTCGGCGAGCGAGGCCGCTCGGGAGGCCATCATCTCCGCCCTGGGATAGTCGCCCGCGTCGAGCGCGAGCTCCGCCTCCACCTCGTCCATGTCCAAGTTGGCGCCGGAGAGGTTCGGCGCCTCGCGCAGCTTGGCCATGGTGGCGAACACCTCGTCGCGTTCGCCCGCGTTCATCTGCGCGCGCGCCAGCGCGAGGCCGTACTCGACCCGGCTGGGAAAGAACTCGAACAAGGTGCGGTACACCTCGGTCGCCCGATCCCACTCGCCCAACACTTCGCGGTACAACCCTTCGGAGAGGAGCCTCTCCTCGCGCGAGAGCGGCAGCTCCTTGGAGAGCTCGTAGGCCTTTTTTCCCTCTTCGAGCGGGAGCGCGCGCGCTTCGTCGCGGCTGGAGGACGACTCGAGCCCCAAGCGCGCGCGCAGCTCCGTGAGCGCCGTCACGAGCCACGTGGATCCGCGCCGCTTCGCGGGGATCGCAGGCTCCCCCAGGGTCTCGGGCGGATCCACCTTGGCCGTGCGCGGCAAAAGCGCGGCGCGGACGTCGGCCGCGTTCGACTTCGATGCGGCCGCCACCCGGGCGGCCGAAAGAAGCGGAGAGGGCGCGCTCGTGAGATGGTGCGCGAACACCGTGCTCCCGGCCACCAAGGCCACGGCCGAGAACGCGAGCACCCGCCTTTGCCGCGGGCCCGGCGCGCGGCCGCCGAGCGTCTCGCGCCGGTGGCCGAAGAGGGCCGCGTGCAGCGCCAGCGCGCTCGGGAAGCGATCCGAGGGCGCGCGCGCCATGCAGCGCGCCACGATCCCTTCGATATACGGGTCGAGGAGCGGCCGCACGTCGCGGAGGCGGGGCGGCGGCCGCTCGATGCGCGCCAGGGCGGCGCCGAGCGAGGCATCCTTGGCGAAGGGGCGCGCGCCGGCCAGCATTTCGTACATCACCACGCCCAGCGCGTAGATGTCCGTGGCCGGCGAGATGGGGTGCCCCTGGATTTGCTCCGGGGCCATGTAGCCCGGGGTGCCCATCAGGCGATCGGTGCCCGTCGGCTGAAAGGCGCTGTCCGGATCGGGGGCGCGCTTGGCCAGGCCGAAGTCGGTCACCACCGCGCGCACACCGGCGCGCGCGCGGCACACGCTCGGATCGTCGAGCCGCGCGGGCCCCTCCTCGAGGAACACGTTGGCGCTCTTGAAATCGCGGTGCACGATCCCCACCGCGTGCGCCGCGCTGAGCGCGTCGATCATCTGGCGGATGTAGGGGAGCGCTTCGTCGGGCTCCATCGGCCCCGTGCGCCGCAGTCGTTCGGCCAGGGTCTCGCCCTCGAGCAGCTCCATGGTGATGAAGGGGATCCGCGCCGGGGCCAGCCCACGAAAGCGACGGGCGCGCCGCTTCACGTGGAACCCCACGTCGAAGATGCGGCAGACGTTGGGGTGGGTCACCTTGCGCGCAAGGAAGATTTCCCGCTTCAGGTGCTCGAACGCGCGCCCGTCCTCCGCGCGCTCGCGGCGTACCACCTTGAGGGCGATGCTCTCGCGCAGCTCCAGATCTTCGGCCTCGTAGACCTCCCCCATTCCGCCTTTGGCGATGAGCCGGATAATGCGATATCGGAACGCGATGAGCTCGTCGGTCGAAAACGTCGAGTTGCTCGAATTGGACGAGTTGCTCGAGCTGCCCGAAGGCTTCGGACCGCTCGAATCGAACGACGAGGCGGAATCGGCGCGCGACACATCGGCGGTCGCATCCAACGGACATTCGTCGTGCTCGATGCACTCCCTCATGTCAGTCAATCCCACGACCCTCGGAAAGAGCCACGCGACGCGAATGCTACCAGGATGGCGCCATTGCAGTCATGAAGAAGATAACCGCGGCCGGTGTACTTCCCCGACAACCCGCGCCAACGATGCGACCGATCGCGCCAACCGCCGGCACCGACCACCCGGATCCCGTCCCGTGGGGACCGCCCTCACATCCCCTCGATCCGGCCTTTCTTTCGAGCGTTGGCCGCGCGCCGCGCCAGGAACGCATAGCCCTTGGCATGCGCGTCGCGTTCGAGCGCCAGCAGCCGCGCGCGCGCTTCCGCCGTACCGCCGAACTGCAATTCGATCTCCCCGGCCGCCAGCCGCGCCTCGAGCTCCATCGTGAAGTACCCCAAGCTCTGGGCCTGGGCGGCGATCGCCTCCAGCCGCTCGATCGCGGCGCGCGCGTCGCAGGGTGATAGGGCGGTGCGCAAACGCGCGTCGAGGATGCGCGCTCTCAAGGTCAGATCCATGCGCTGGTCGCCGGCGGTCACGTCCTTGGCGCGGTCGACCGCCTCCTTGGCGCGCTCCCGATCCCCGAGCTCGAACAGCGCGTTGGCCCTCAGGTACTGCGCGCGGGCGAGCAGCAAGCTGCTGTTCGTGCGCATGGCGCTCGCGATCTGCTCCGAGGCTGCGCGCTCGGCGGCCTCCGGGGTGCCCATATCGAAGACGAGCGCCGCCGTCGTAAACTCGAGCCAGCGGATGGCGCGGCGGCTGCCCACCCGGCGCGCGAGCTCCAGCGCGCTTTTTCGCACCTGCATCGCGGCCGCCGGATCGCCGCGCTCGCGCAGGATGTCCGCGCGAATGTCGAGGACGAGCGCGGCCACCTCCTGATTGTGCACCGCGCGCGCGGCCTCGAGCGCCATCTCCACCTGCGCGGACGCGCCGTCGAGATCGCCCGATTTGACCAGAGCGTCGGCCACGTACACGAGCCGCTGGGCCAGATCGGGCGCCCCCGTATCGCGCGCGATGGAGACGTACTGCTCGGCCGCGCGGCGCGCCTCGCGGAGCCGGCCTTGCTTCCAGAGGACGCGAAACTCGAAGAAGGCGGCCAGCGCCTGGGTGCGCGTATCGCCCGAGCCGCGCTGCTCGTCCCTCACCTCGCGGTAGATGCGGAGCGCCGCGTCGAAGTCGCCGTCGTCCTCGCGCTCGCGGGCGGACGCGAACACGGCGTCGGCGCGGCTCACGCGATCGCCGGCGCGCTCGTAGAGGGCGATGGCGTCGCGACGGGCCTCGCGGGCGCGCTCGCTCTTGCCCTGGGCGGCGAAGATGTCGGCCAGGGTTTGCTTGTTCCCGGCGGCGCTGTACCAGGCGCCCCGCATCTCCGCCACCATGGCCGCCCGCGCCATGGCGGCCTCCGCGCGCGGAAAATCGGAGACGCTGGTGGCCATCGCGGCCTCCGCTTCGTCGATGCCCAGATCGGCGCCATTTGGATTGGCCAGCTCGCGCAACTTGGCAATGGTGGCAAACGCATCTTCGGGCCTGCCGGAGTTTTGCTGCGCGCGCGCCAGCGCCAGCCCGTATTCGACATTGTTCGGGAAGAACTCGAACAGGGTGCGGTAAACCTCCACCGATTTGTCCCACTCGAACGCCGCGTCGCGGTAGCGCCCCTCGACCAGCAACGTCTCCTCGCGCGGGAGGTGGTCGGAGAGCTCGTACGCCTTCTTCGCCTCCTCCATCGCGCGCCTTCCATATCCCAGCTGCCGAAAGGCCTCGGCCAGCTGCGCGTGCGAGAGCGCATGATCGGGCTCGAGGGCGATCGCCTGCTCGAACCGCTCGCGCGCGACCACCGCGTTCAGGTTGCGCAGCTCGGAGAGCCCTTCGGCGTAGCGGCGCGCGGCCTCCGGCTTGCGCGGGAGCGAGCGCCGCACGCGCCCCTCGTCGGCCATGGCCACGGGGTCCACCCCGAGGTGCGCGCGCAGCTGGCGCCCGACGCCGGCGAACAGCTCCGACATTTGATCGGCGCGACCGCTCTCCGTCGCCGAGGCCACCACCTGCCCGGTGCTCGCCACCTGCACGCGCGCTTGAACGCGCCAGCTCGCCCCGTTCTCGGTGGCCGCCACGTACGAGCCGGTGACCACCAGATCGCACCCCAGGTACTTGCGAACGCGACCGAGCGCATCGATGCCCGCCGTCTCGGGGCCGTCCAGCGCCAGATCCGTCTTCATGCGCGCCACGGCGCCAGGCGGGCTCACGCGCAGGCTCTCGCCGGCCGCCCCCGCGGCGAGCTCCGTGGCCAGCACCTCGGAGAGCGCCGTCGCGACCCAGTTCGACTCCGGCCGCTTCGACAAGTTGGTGAAGCCGAGGATGGCGATCGATCGCCGCCGCGGCACGTCGCTCGGGCTCGGGGCCTGCTCTTTCACCTCGGACGGCGCGTGCAGGCGCAGCACGTCCTGTCCGAGAAATCCATTCACGGCCAAGAGCGCGATGGTCGTGCCGGCGAGCACGGGCCCCGCGAGCTGCCGCCACCTGCGTCGATCGCGCTCGCGCCCCGGCAAGGCGAGCGCGAGCTCCTGCACGCTCGCGAACCGGCCCGCCGGATCGCGCGAGAGACAGCGCAAGACGGCCGCCTCCAAGGCGCGATCGAGCTCCGGACGGAGGGAGCGCGGACGGGGCGGGGTTTGACCGATGCGCAAGATCGCGGCGCCCAGCGAGGCGTCGCCCGGGAACGGGCGCTTGCCCGTGAGCATCTCGTACATCACCACGCCCAGCGCATAGATGTCGGTGGCGGGCGAGACGGGGCCTCCTTCGATCTGCTCCGGCGCCATGTACGCGGGTGTGCCCTGCAGGCGGCCCGTTCCACTTCGCAGAAACTCGGGGCTGTTGCTTCGCACGGTGAGCTTGGCCAGCCCGAAATCGGTCACCACCACGCGCGAGCGGATCCCCTGCCCCGCGCTCGTTCCCACGGGCGCCGGGTAGCTCTCGAGGAACACGTTCGCGCTCTTGAAATCGCGGTGCACGATCCCCGCGGCATGGGCGGCGCCGAGCGCGCCGATCATCTGGTGGATGTACGGGATCGCCTCCGCGGGATCGAGCGGCCCCGTGCGCTTCAAGCGGGCGGCCAAGGTCTCGCCTTGCAAAAGCTCCATGGTGAAGAACGGCGTTCGCTTCTCGCGCCCGTCCCACCCGCGCGCCACCAGGTGAAAGCCCACGTCGAAGATGCGGCACACGTTGGGGTGCGTCACCTTGCGGGCCACGTAAATTTCCCGTTTCAACTGCTCGAACACGTGCAGCTTCTCGGCCCGCTCGCGGCGCACCATCTTGAGGGCGATGCGCTCGCCCAGCTCGAGATCTTCGGCCTCGTAGACCTCGCCCATTCCCCCTTTGGCGATCAGGCGGATGATCCGGTATCGAAAGGCCACCAAATCGTCGGCCGAGAAGGTGCTCTCACCGCGAAAAATGCGCTCGGCCGCGCGAACCTGCGAGCGAAGCTGGGCGCGTTCGGGCTGCACGCGTTCGGTGTCCGTGTGCGCGGCGGGCCCGCTGGGTAGGGCCGGAGATTCGAGCAGCTCGGGACCCCCGTGGGGGCGATGTCGCTGTTGTTCGTCGCGCCTGCTCATGACCCAAGACCGTGCACGTTGGACCATGACAGCACTAGGCCGCAATTCCAGTCCGATTCGTGCTTCAGGCGCCGATCGTACCGTACCAACCGCCGTACCGGCCCGCTGTACCAAGTGTACCGCGCTTTTTGGGTGTCGCAGATACAACATCGGCCGTTTATGACCATACGCAAAACCCCGTTAGCGCACCTGCACACATGCGATCAGGCCTCCCGCACACATGCCATCAGGCCTCTGCACACATGCGATCAGGACACCCACGCGCAAGAGGATGCTCCTCGATGATGAATCATCATCTGGCACCGGATTTGATGCGGGTTCCGCGTATGACGCCAAGCTACACACTCGACCAACCGATTCGTACGCTTCACGATTTTGCGGACCGTGCGGGCGCGGCCCCGGAGTACGCCGATGAGCAGCTCATGGAAAAGATTGGGGTGAAGATCGTCGAATGGGATCCCAATCGGATCGTCGCCAAGATGCCCGTCAACGGGAATCGGCAGCCGCACGGGCTCCTTCATGGCGGCGCCAACGCGGTGCTCGCGGAGACGCTCGGCACCATCGCCGCCACCTTGTATGCCGCGCCGAATCGGGTGGTGCTCGGGCTGGAGCTCTCCTGCACGCACCACCGCGCGGCCGTCGACGGGTGGGTCACGGGCGTCTGCAAACCGCTGCACACGGGCCGCAACACGGCCAGCTACGAAATCGTGGTTTCGGACCACGACGGCAACCGAATCTGCACCGCGCGATTCACGTGTGTCCTGAGCGAGCGGATCCCCGACGTCAGCCTGTAAGTGGCATACGGCGCCGCGCGCGCCAACGCGGCGAGGCTCGGTCGGCCGAGCGCGCGCGGCCCTCTCTGGCGAGGCTCGCCGGCCGAGCGCGCTCGGTTCGATCACCAGTCGAACATGCTGGTGTGGGTGGAGCCATACTGCGTGACCTTTTCATTCCACGCCTCGAGCGCGCGCGGCGAGCCCGCGGGCGCCGAGGGGGTCGGGCTGAGCTGAAAGGCTCCCTCCGAATTACCGACTTGGTTCCACCAGAGCACCATGCGGATCTGCGGCTGCGACCACACGTAATCGAGGCTTTTTCGGATCAAGCTGGCGCGCAGTGAATCCGGTATTTGCGAGGAGAGCACGATGCTGTACTCGGCAATGACGATGGGCTTTCCCTTGGGCAGGGCCCACCGGTACCAGCGCTGGAAGTCGGCCTGCTCCGAGAGGGCCACCTTGGGCTTCCAATCGCGGATATAGGCGTCGATGCCGAGAAAGTCCGTGTAGGCGTCGCCGATCCACCAGTCGTCGGGGTTCTTGGTCTTGGGGGCGCCGTCCCGCCATTGGTAATCCATGGCCACATAGCCAATCCACACGCGGGGGTTCGCCTGCTTGGCCACCGAGTAGAAGCGGCGGAACATGCGGACGAAGGTCGCGCCGTCCATATCGTCCTCCGGCTCGTGGTACATCGTCAAATAAGAGCCATCGGGCATGCTGGCCGCGAGCCTTCGAATGGCGCCGTCGTAGGTGCCGGCGATCACGCCTTGGACGTCGTCGTTCGAGGGCTTTACGCTCAAGAACGAGACATTGCCGTTCGCGGGATCCTCGGCCCCCGCGCTCTTGGACGAGCAACCCGCGTAACACTCGGGAAAGCGGTCGTAGCTATTGAACACCCGGTGGACCTTCATCTTCTCGCCCACGAAATGGCGATTGGCGACTTGCCGGTAATTGCTCGCCGTCGGGCCTTCGGCGGCGGGCGCGAGGGAGGTGTTGTTGTACATTCCGAGCACGAGGGGTTTGCGGGCCGGATCGGCGGCGCGACCCTCGGCGGTGAGCGGATTGGATTCGGGTCCGTCGGAGGGCGCAGGGGCTTCGCTGGCGCAGCCAACGGCCATGGAAAAGAGGACCAAGAGTGCGCACGCGCCTCCCCCGCGTCGCGAGGGGGCGGAATATCGCGTGTCATCGATAGCGTTCATGGTGCGGCAGCGGTGCAAGACGAGCGCCGCCCATCGCGGACATCGAAACATCGCAAAAAACCGCTTCGACGTGCGAGTGGCGAGCAATCCTCGCTCAATCCATCGCCTCGTTCGAGCAAGTCCTGCTCAATCCCCGCCGCTGCGCGGACGCGGAATATTGTACCTTCGCAGCTTGTCCACCAACGTTCGCCGCGGCATCCCGAGCGACTCGGCCGCACGCGATTGATTGCCATGGGCGCGCTCGAGCGCATCGACGATCCGCTGCCGCTCGAGGGACTGCATCTGCCCGCGGAGCGGGGTCCCGGCCCCGGCCACGCCGGGCGCGTGAACGGGCAGCGGCGCGGACAGGGGCATGGGATCGCCCGGGGCCTCGAGCCGGAGGTGCTCGAGGTGGATGATGCCGTCGGACAAGGCCACCGCTTGCTCCACCACATTGCGGAGCTCGCGCACATTGCCGGGCCACGGGTGGCGCACGAGCGCATCGCGGGCCTCGTCCGAGAGCTCCGGCGCGGGATCGGGGGCCGAAAAGCGGCTGGCAAAGAGCTTGGCCAAGGGCACGATTTCGGTGATTCGCTCGCGCAAAGGTGGAATGGGAATGGTCACGCCGCTCAAACGAAAATACAGATCGCGGCGGAACTGTGCGCTCTGGCTTTCGGCCTTCAAATCGCGGTGGGTGGCGGTCACCAAGCGGATATCGAGCTCGCGGCTCTCGGTGCCCCCCACCCGGCGGATGCGCCTCTCCTCGATGACCCGCAGGAGCTTGACCTGGGCGCTCAATGGCAGCTCGCCGATCTCGTCGAGGAAGAGCGTCCCTCCTTGCGCGGCCTCGAACACGCCGGGCTTGGACTTGGTGGCCCCCGTAAAGGCACCTTGCTCGTGCCCAAAGAGCTCGCTCTCGAGGAGCTGCGGATTGTACTGCGCGCAATTGACCCGCACCAAAGGTCCGTCCGCCCGGCGGGAGGCGCGATGAACGGCCTCGGCGACGATCTCTTTGCCGACGCCGGTCTCCCCGAGGAGCAGCACGTTGATGTCGCGTACGGCGATGCGCTTCACCAGCTCGTGAAGGCGCACCATGGCCGGATCGCACACCACGTACGCCCCGCCGAGGACGGCGCTTTGGGGGCCCGCGTCATCCGGCGGGAGCGTCACCTTGGGCGAGCGCTGCGACGCCTGCGCCGAGCGGCGCTGAAGGAGCACGGTGATCCGCCCGAGCTCGATGGCCTCGCCGGGACCTATCTCCACCGACGCGGCGGGATCGAGGCGGCGGCCGCGCACGAAAATACCGTTCCGGCTCTCGCAATCGCGGATCCGAAACGAGCCGGCGGCGCAGGTGAGCTCGGCGTGCCTTCGCGATACGGACGCATCGGCGATTTGAACCGCGCACTCCTCACCGCGGCCGACGAGCAAGGTGCCCGTTTCGGGCAAGGCCACCTCGAAGGCGCCGCCGGCTCCTTCGTTCGTGCCTGCGCCCGCGCCGGAACCCGCGCCGCCTGCGGCCGGCAAGAGCACCAGCAAGCGAAAGCCATCGACGTGGGGCGGCGCCTCCACCAAGTCCGTCGGCCCCTCGCTCGAGGGATCTTTGGTCCGCTGCCCCATTCGATGGGGACCAAATTACCATAGAGCGGGAGCGCGCCCGAACGTGGATGCGATCGGCCAAAGCCCACTGGCGCGAGGCTTCGAGACCATGTAACTCCACGCGCGCGCGGAAACGACGGAACGTTGGAGCCGGATTGGACTCCGCAAAAGCAGTCACCGTTTCTCGTTGACGCCTGGTTCCGGTCACGGGTAACTGGCAGCGATAGTGAAAGTCACATTCATTATGCTCGCCCTTGCCATGGGATCGTCGCGTCCCCGGACCTTTTGACGTGTGCCGTCCACCTCGTTCCACGCGTTCGACGCGGCGAACGTCGCGCCGTCTCGTTCCGTTCGTAGCCATCGCGCTCACCCTGACGCCACCCGCACGCGCCGAAGAGCCGGCGCCTCCCGCGCGTGCCACGGAGCCCACACCTCCCGCATTGCCCCCCGGCCCGGCCGATAGCGCCAAACCCGCCCCACCCCAAGACGCGAAGCTCCCGGAGGTCTCCGTCCGCGGCGAAGCGTCGGGATCGCGCCTTTCGCGGAGCGCGGAGGCGGTGAGCGTCATCGACATGAAGCGCGCGCACGCCCATCGAGCGAGCGCCGATATGGGCGAAGTTTTGGCCCGAAGCCCCGGGATCATCGTCCGCCGCGAAGGCGGGCTCGGGTCCACCGCGCGCGTTTCGCTGAACGGATTTCAGGACGAGCAGGTGCGCTTCTTCGTGGACGGCGTTCCCCTCGCCTACACCGGCATGACCTTCGGCGTCGCCAACGTCCCCATCGACTTCGTCGAGCGGGTCGAGGTGTACCGCGGCGTCGTTCCCATCCGCTTTGGCGCCGACGCGCTCGGCGGCGCCATCAACCTGGTCACCGAGCCAAAGCGGGGCACGCGCACCAGCGCCTCGTATCAAGTTGGCTCATTTGGCACCTACCGCGCCACCGTCGCCGGCCACTACTTCGATCCCCAGACGGGCTTCTTCGCGCGCGCCAACGCCTTCTACGACCGCGCCAAGAACGACTACTCCGTCGACGTGGACGTCCCCGGCGCGGGCAGCCGCACCGAGCGGGCCACGGTTCATCGATTTCACGACGCATACCGCGCGTACGGCGCGGGGCTCGAGGCCGGTGTGCTCGACCGCGGGTGGGCCCGCCGGCTCTCCCTTCGCGTGTATGGAACGGCGTTCGACAAAGACATTCAAAACAATTTGATCATGGCGAACCCTTACGGCGAGGTGCGCGCTGGCGTGGACTCGCTCGGCGCCACCGCGCGCTACCAATCGCCCTTCGTGCCCGTGGGATCCACGAAGCTCTCGGTCTCGACCATCACCGGCTACGACCATCGAAGCATCGCGTTCGTCGACCGCGCGGAGTGGAACTACGACTGGTTCGGCCGCCGCACCGTCCCCACCGGAAGCCGGCAAGGCGAGACCGGTGGGTTCAAGACGGATCAAGTCCTCCGCGAGCACGCCGTCTTCGAGCGCCTCGGCCTCGATTGGGTCGTCTCCCCCGACCTCGTCCTTCGCGCCCAAATGGCCCCCACATGGGTATCGCGCGCGGGCGAGCAAAAGCTCCCGCTGGAGCCGGGAAAGGCCGACCCGCTCTCCGGAGGGCGCAAGCTCCTGACGTGGACCAACGGCCTGGAGGCGGACGTTCACCTCTTCGATCGGCGCCTCCAGAACATCGCCTTCGTCAAACACTACTACATGAGCTCGCAGGCCGACGAGCTGGTGACCGATACGCAATTTCGTTCCACCGATCGCACCGACTCGAGCT
Organism: Sorangiineae bacterium MSr11954; assembly: GCA_037157815.1. Classification (NCBI taxonomy): domain Bacteria; kingdom Pseudomonadati; phylum Myxococcota; class Myxococcia; order Myxococcales; family Pendulisporaceae; genus Pendulispora; species Pendulispora albinea. The sequence goes on along the minus strand of CP089984.1, from coordinate 1,973,246 downwards.
TTGGCGGCGGCGACGCGTTGCGCTTCCGTTTTCTGCCTTGGCTCTATGGGAAGGCCTCGTACGAGCACGCCACCCGCTTGCCGAGCCCCACCGAGTTGTTCGGCGATGGCACCTTGGTCGAAGGGAACATCGCGCTCGTCCCCGAGACGAGCGACAACGTCAATGTCGGGTTCCTGATCGAGACGGGCCCCACCCGCGCGGGCGCCCTGACCGCCGAGGTCAACGGGTTCTTGCGCTACGCGGACCACCTCATTACGACCATCATCAACAACACCAGCTACGACTACCAGAACGTCTACAGCGCGCGCTCGGCGGGGGGCGAAGGGCTGGTGGGCTATCGATCGCCCGGCGACTATTTCTCCCTCGACGGGAGCTTGACCCTTCAAGATTTCCGAAACACCTCCAACGAGGGCGCCTTCTTCAAAATGGAGGGCGACCGCATCCCCAACCTCCCGTGGCTCTTTGGGAGCCTGAGCGCGCGGGCGCGGGTCCCCGACGTGGTGACCCGCAGGGACGAGGTCTCGCTCGCGTGGACCACGCGCTACCTCCACGACTTTTACCGCTCCTGGGAGGGCCAAGGCGAAAAGGCGAGCAAGGACCATCTCGCCTCGCAGCTCCTTCACTCCGTCGCCCTCACGTACCTGCTTCGAAGCCCGGCCACCCTCAGCGCCACCCTCGAAGCCCAGAACCTGACGGACGCGCGCGCCTACGACAACTTCGGCGTTCAGAGGCCGGGGCGCGCGTTCTTCTTCAAGGGCACGTTCGAGCGCGACTGGGACGCGTGGTGAGCGCGATGAGGCTCCCGAAGCTGACCAAGCACGCGTTCCTGGCCATCTGGGACGTGCACGCGTGGGTCGGCATCGCCGCGGGGCTGGTGCTGCACGTCATTTGTTTTACCGGCGCCTTTTGCGTGTTCTACGAGGAGCTCGGGGTCTGGCAAGATCCCGCGCTCCGCGTGCCGCACGGAGAGGTCGCGCCGCTCTCGCAGATCGTCTCACCGGTGCTCGATGCGAGCTGGGTCGCGCGCAAGCGCATCGACGTTCATCTTCCGGGCGACGATCGCAGCACCGTCGACATTCGGTATGTGCCCGCCTCGGGCGGCGTCCGCGAAATGGTGCACGTGCACCCGCGCACCGGGGAGATCGTCCCCGAGCGTTCGCGGCTGGCGAGCATCCTCTTTAATGTTCACTTCCTCTACCACGACCGCTGGTTTCCCTCGGGCATCTATGTCGCGGGCGTGTTCGGCACGGCCATGGTGCTGGGGCTGGTGACCGGCCTCTTGATCCATTATCGAAATATCGCGCGCCAGCTCCATCGGTTCCGCCCGCGCGGGCGCGCGAGCACCGCCTGGGCCGATGCGCACAAAACGTTGGCCGTATATGGCTTTCCATTTCAAGCCATGGCGGCGTTCACGGGGGCGATGATTTGCTTTGGGCCGCTCTTGCTGCGCTCGTTCGCGGGGCCGCTCTTTCATGGCGATGCCAAGGCGGCCCAGAGCGCGCTGTACGGGGATTTGAGCGGGCCCCCGCCGCGCGGCCAAGCTGCAAAGGCGTTGCCCCTGGAGGAGCTGGTGGCGCGCGCGACGGAGCGGCTCCCGGGGCTCTCGCCCGCGGTGCTGCGGATCGCCAACTACGGGGATGCCGACGGCACGGTGGCCGTCCAAGGGAAGCTCTTGGCGGCACCGCTGGGGACGAGCACGGTGCGCCTTCGTTTGCGCGACGGTGCGGTGGTGAACGTGGAGACCGCGGGCAGCATGGGGGCGGCGCAGAGCATCGAGCAGGTGTTTCGGAGTCTGCACTTTGCGCGCTTCGGCGGGTGGGCCGTCAAGATCTTCTACGCGCTTTGCGCGCTCGCCGCCTGCGTCACCATCCTGAGCGGCAATTGCATTTGGCTCTTGCGCCGCGAGGGCCGGGAGAAGCGCGCCAGCGACCGCCTCTTGGCGCGGCTCACCGCGGGCGCGGGCGCGGGCATCGGTCTCGCCACCGCGGTGCTCTTTTGGGCCAATCGATGCATCCCCATGACGGTCGCTTCCCGCCTGACGTGGGAGTCGGTGGCCTTCTTTGGCGCGTGGGCGCTCGCCTTGGTCGGGTGCCTGGTCGTGCGCGACGCCAAGGTGTCGTGGACGGCGCTGCTCGCGGCCTCGGGCGCGCTGTTTGCGCTCGTGCCCGTGCTGAATGCGCTCACCACGGACGTGCACCTCTTCAATGTCGGTCGCCATCGCGTGGGGGCGGTGGCGGCGATCGATCTCTCGCTGTTCGTGCTGGGCGCGGCGCTCTTGGGCGCGGCCCGCGCGGTATCGCCATCCCTTCGCACCTCTCGCACCTTTTTCGTTGGAGCAAAACGATGAATACGACTCGCCTGCTTTCGTTCGGCTTGGTGGCTGCGCTCACCGCGTGCAGCTCTTCGGACGACAAACCCACGCCGCAAGCGGCCCTCTGCGCGGTCCGCCCCGCGGGCGCAGGAGGCGATGCCGGCCCCCGCGATCCGAACGGGCTCTATTCGATCGGGACGGTGATTCAAGGTCCCAGCGCGCGAACGCTCTACATCCAGTCCGTCACGTCGCTCGACCAGTACGTCTCCACCGGACCCGCCACGGAGATCTCCGGAAACTCGCGGCATATGGCGTACGGCGGGTTCACCTATGTCGGTTATGCCGAGAAGCCGGAGATTGGCAAGTTCGAGCCCAACAGCGAGGGCAAGCTGGTGAAATCGAGCCAGCCGAATGTCAACTTCGGCCGATACGGGCTGAAGTCGATCCCCTTCGGGAACGCGTTCATCAGCGCCACCAAGGCGTACCTGTTCGCGGAGGCGCAGTACAAAGTCATCGTCTGGAACCCGACCACCATGGAGATCACCGGTGAGATCGATCTCTCGCAGGTGAAGAAAGAGGGCTTCGACGCGGAGCTCTGGGTCGCCACCGTCAAAGGCGACAAGGTGTACGTGCCGCTCCGCTATGTCGATTACAAGAATACGAATTTGTACAAGATCGGGCGCGACGCCAACATGCTCGTGCTCGACGCGAGCCAAAACAGCGTCGTCCGCGTGATGCACGACGAGCGCTGCGCCGCCGCCGGGCAGCCGGCCATCTTGGACGACGGGACCATCTATGTGCTCGCCGACGGGCGCAGCTACTTGGCGCAGGTCGAGGCCATGCTCACGCAGCAGCCCGTCCCCAAGACGTGCATCCTGCGCGTCAAGCCGGGGGAGACGAGCTTCGATCCGAACTACATGGTCGAAATCCCGTCGCTCACCGGGGGGCGAAATGCTGCCAGCCAATTCTTCCACGTGGGCAACGGGGTCGGCTACGCCAAGGTTCATTACCCCGATCAGATGGCGCGCGGGGCGGATTTGAAAGGATCCGCCATCTGGAAGCAAAAGGCGTTCAAGTATTGGCGGTTCGAGCTCGGTGACACCGTGAAGGCCGCGGAGGTGCCGGAGATTGGGTTCTCCATGATCGCGTTCGGCGGCGCCGTGCTCGATGGCAAGTACTATGCAGCCGAATCGGCGGACGGCGCGACGTCGTCGTTCTGCGAGTTCGATCCAAAGACGAATACGGCGTCGTTGCGGTTTCAGATGGATGGGTTTTTGAGGGATCTGTATCGGCTTCGGTGAGCTGCGCTTCGCCCCCAGACGACGTCTCCCCGTAAACGGCATTGGGGCTGGGGGCGCCGGAGGCGATGCCGTTCACTCGCTTGCTCCCGTACACGTTCCCGTTCTCTTCTCGGGAACGTGTACGGGGTGAGTGAACGGCGTGGGGGCTGGGAGGCGCTCGTTACTTCGCCTTGGCCAGCTCCGCTTCGCAGGTGGTGCGATCGTCGACGATGGACGGGAAGGGCAGGTTCGTCAGGCCGCTGAAGATCAAGTTGTCGATGTCCCAGCCCGTGTGGCCGCCGGATTCGTCGGCGCCGGCGCGGAAGCGGACCTTGATGGTCTTGCCTTGCAGCTGCTTGCCGAGGTTCACCGAAACGGTGGTGTAGGCGGGGTAGCCGGGCGAGTCGCCGGCCCACGCCTTGCGGCCTTGGAGCGGGTTCTCGCCGCCTGCGATGAGGGTCTGCGGGTAGCCCGGATCTTTGTAGGTCGCGATGTCGTTCCAGGTGGCGCCGTTGTCGGTCGTGATCTCGAGCACGCCGCCGTCCCAGTAAGTGGCGGGGGCGCCCGGGGTCGTCTCGAACTGGTAACGGTGCTTGAAGGTGATCTTGAAGTCGCCATTTCCGACGACCAAGTTCGGGGAGACCAGGCGCTCGTCGCTGGTGACGCCCAGATCGTGCGCGTGCCATACGTGGTTCGAAGCATCGCCCTGGCGCAGCCACACGTTGGCCGGACGCGGGCTACCGTGATCGATGGTCCAGGCCGGACGCGCGCTCTCCACGTTGTCGATGGGCGACGAGTTGGGCACGTCGTCGTAGTTGAAGAGCGTGTTCACCACCGTGCTGGTGACGGCAGGAACGGCCTCGTCGTTGCGCAGCTCGATGGTGATCGGCAGCTCCGCGCGCGACAGCGGGATTTGATCGGCCGCCACGGTCACCGTCACGGTGGCGATGCCGTAGGGATCGATGGATCGGATGGTCGCCTGGCCATTGTTGGTGAAGGTCACGCTCGGATCGGTGGTGCTGACATTCAGCTTGGACGAGCGGAGGTTCTGCCACCCGAGGTTGCGCACGCGCACGGTGAGCTTGCCGGTCTCGCCCGCGTCGAGGACGCCGTCGTCGTCGCAGGACGAGATGGAGTCATCGAGCTTGGCGTCGACGATGGTCAGCTTGCCGCGCATGTCGAAGTTCTCCACCGCCTCGTCGAAGCTCGTGGAGCTGGTGGGCGGCGCGATGGCCCCCGAGCCGAGGCCGCGCTTGGCGAAGCCGCGCGCCAGCGCGAAGAAGTCGTCCTTCTGCCCCATGGCCCACACGGTGGAGAGGATCGCGTCGCGCTGCTCGGTGAAGGTCGGCTCCGGCGGCGCGGCCTTCATGCCCGCGACGATGTAGTCGGCCATCCGCCGCTTGCTCTGATCGAAGCTGCGCCCGGCGACTTGCCCCGCGTGCAAGACGTTGACGTACCCTTCGAACAGCGTCTGCGTCCAGATCTCGCCGACGTTGTGCACCTCGGCGTTGTCGGGGGAGGCCGGCGAGAGCGGCGCGCCGGTGGGCAGCGGCGAGCTGCGACGGATGTGGCGGAACGTGAAGGGGTTCTTCGCCCGGTTCGCCGAGTACGGCGCGCGGCGGATACCGAAGTAGGCCGCGCTGTTGGTGATGCCCGCCGCCGCGTACTGCGCCATGGGGAAGGCGGCGCCAAAGAGCTCGTTATCGAGATCGCTCTCGCGAACGACCATGAACAAGCTCACGAAGTCGCCCCAGCCCTCGCTCATGCCGCTGCACGAGGCCGAGCCACACGAGACCAGGCGATGATGGATGTAGTGACCCCACTCGTGGGCGATCACCGTGTTGTCGATGGTCCCATCGTGCAAGGTCTCGGCGCCGCGCTTCAACCGGGCGGAGACCGGCCCTCGCGCGAGCGCGCTCTTGACGATGGCCCCGTCCTCGAGGCTGAGACCGATGAGCGGGATGGTGATCGACGCATCCGGCAAGCCCGGGTTGGGCGCCGAGTGGCCGGCGGCGTTGTTGACCAGCACGATGCCGATGGCCCCCGCGGCCTGCGCGTTCTTGCCCTTGTCGGTGAAGGGGCAGGTGCCGCGATCGATCACGGCGATCTTGCCCGCCACGTTGGTGGGCACGGCGCAGGCGTCCGCCGGCGAGGAGACGACCAAGTCGCCGGTGATCTCGAACTGCTGCGGGCCGAAGGCGGCCGCGCCGAAGGGATCGGTGTACGCGCCGGCCGGCGTGGTCTGGAAGGAGCGGTTGGGCACGCCGGACCACACGAACATCTGCATGCGCGGCGAGATGCCGTCGCTGGGGGTGCTCATGTTGGCGTTGTTGGAGAACCCGGAGTCGGCGCCGTCCTGCGCCTCCGCGCGGAGCGGATCGCCTTCGGCGCCGCCGCGGCCGAAGTTCGAGAGCTGCGCGACGCCGGCGGCCTCGTTGAAGCCCGAGTCGTAGAAGTAGTCGTGCAGCCAGTTGTTCACGTAAAAGAGCTGCGTCGCGGCCGCCTTGATCTGGTCCGGGCTCGCGTTGGGCTCCTTGTTTACGTCGTAGATCCGGTCGAACGTCTTGGGCGCGGTCACATCGGGCACCACATCGCCCGGATCGAAGCCGTCGCCGCTGCCCGCGTGGTTGTCGTTGCGGTCGCCGTACGCGCGCACGTTGTTGCCGAAGGTGGTGGTGGCGTTCGGCGGGAGCCAGGGATCGGCCTGGCCATTCGGGTTCTTGTTGAAGCCCTCCTGCGAAATCAGGATCGGCTGCGCGTAGCCCGGCAGCACGCCGTTGGGGAAGCCCGTGGGGTGCGGCGAGTAGTCGACGTAGGGGCCGTCGGCCGGGACGCCCGAGGGATCGGCCCAGACGCGGTACTTGAAGCTGTCGCTCGCGGTGAGCGAAGCCTCGTACAGTACCCGCCCGTCGTCGGCGGCGATGACGTACGAGTACGATTCGTTCTCGTTGGAGCCCGAGGCGCGCGCCGCCATCTCCACGTAATAGGCGGCCACCAAGCCGTCGCCCTGGGGGAAGAAGACCTTCTTGGCCGCTGCGTCGAGCACCGCGGGCGCGCCCTGGGGGGTGGCCAGATCGTAGCCGCGGAAATCGCCGCCGCGCGCGCCCGTGTCGTTCACGGATTTTTCGGGCAGGGCGTAGCCGAAGTGCCCCGCATACACGTCCGCCACCACCGATTCGGCGGTCTTGCGGAAGGGCATGGCCTTGGCCGCGTGGGTGGCCGCGGCGCGCGGGTGCAGGTTCGCGCCGATGGAGACCAGGTTCTTCGACGGATCGAGGACCACGCTGGCGCGCGCGCGGAAGATCTCGATGCCATTGACGCGCTGCTCGAAGCGCACCACGCTCGCCCCGCCCTCGAGCTTTTGCGTATCGATTTGGGTCATCGTGCGGATGGCCGACTCGCTCACCCCGAGCAGCTCCGCGTGCCGCGAGAGATGAACGCGCGCCGCGGTTTCGGAGCTCGCGTTGAGGGTCGCCGGCGAGTCCTCCACCGCGCCGACGATGAATCGCGCCGCGCCGCGCTCATCGCGCGATACGACTTGGCCAAGAGGTGTCGACGCGAGCGCTGCGCGCACGTCGGTATCGTCGGGCGCCGTCTCCTCCCCGGATCGATCACCGGGATTGGAGCCGGGCGGTGCGCCGCTGTCCCGGGCGCACATCGGAAGACCCACCAGCAACGCGCCGGTGGCCGCAAGCAAACCAAGGCGAGAAACACCTTTTCTCATCGCTGCCCCCTTCTATGGTTGGGGCTGCAATTTCCCGCGTTTCAGGGCATGCGAGAAGAGATTTCTCACTTGCGAAAGTGAGAAAAGAAACGAACTCCAAAAACGTCCGTGACCCGAACTTAAAAAGATAATTTCGTGTGACCAATCGCACTCATTGGCCCCCGCCCTCGCACGGACGGGCTTCGGTTCTGCAAGTTGTCATTCGCACTCGCATCCCGCTCGCCCGCATCGCGTTCATGGGCGGCGCGCTGGATCGCGTCATCCATCGTTCGCGGACGATCCACCTAGCTGCTCCAGCTGCTCCAGCTGCCGCTTGGCCGGCGCGAACGGTAAGTCGCCGGGGACGCGCTCGCGGCCCGGTGCCCCGACGAGGAGCACATAGCTCGAATCGTCGACCATGTTGCGCGCGACGGCCTCGTCGACCCAAACCCCGCGGCCCTGCACCTTCCCGCGCAGAACGGCGACCTCCTCTTTCAAGTAGTACGACTCGCCCGGGCGCGCGCGGAGCTTGGCGCTCGACTCGACCTCCGCCTCGATGGCGAGATCGTGATCGCCGGGCTCGGCGTAATAGCAAAAATAGCTGGCCCCGCGCGTGGCCCCCACGAGCACGCCGTTGTCGCGTGAAACGAAGGTCACGCCCTTTTCGAGAACGGACGTTCGGATCACGCACACCTTGGCGAGGTGCGCGGGCTGCGGCAAAAACGGGTGCACGGTGGCCGTCTCCGGCTCGGAGAGCTTCCAGCTGGTGCAGCCGGCCACGTAAAAGACGAGAACCGCAAAGCCACCCCAAGACGCAATGGATCGTGCCGACCGACTCCGCGCTACGTTCATCATTTCGAAGACGCTCACCGCGACCGACTGGCGCAGGAAAAATTTTCGTCCGGTGTCCTCGGATTGATCTTCGAGGCAGGAACGAGGCCATGCCTGGCGCATGATTTGCGACGCACCGGCTCTGCCTGTAGGGATGGCCGACCGTGGCCATCATTTTCTTTGAACGAACCGGTTACTTGGCGGCACCCACACCCGACGCACCCATGGCACGCATAAAAGTCCTTCCAGAAGATTTCGTCGTCGATGAGATTCCGCTCTACGAACCCTGCGGAACCGGAGAGCACCTCTACATTCGCTTCACCAAGCGGGAGATGACCACCGACGCCGCCGTCGATGTCATCGCGCGAACGGTCGGCGTTCGCGCACGGGACGTCGGGGTGGCCGGGATGAAGGATCGCATGGCCATCACCACGCAGACGGTCTCGGTGCCGTTCGCGCCCGATCGCGACACCAAGGCGATGGCGCTGGTGCACGAGCGTATCAACGTGCTCGATACGAAGCGCCATACGAACAAGCTCCGCACGGGCCATCTGCGGGCCAACCGATTTGCCATCCGCATCCGCGACGTGGCCGACGTGGACGGCGCCATCTGCGCCTTCGAGCGCATCGGCCGCGAAGGGGTGCCCAACGCCTTCGGCGCACAACGATTTGGCCGCGAGGGCGACAATGCCGAGCGAACCCGAGCGTGGCTCACCGGCAAAGCCCCGGCGCCGCGCGATCCGCGCTTGAAACGCCTGCTGTTCTCCGCCCTTCAATCCGCCGTTTACAACGAGGTGCTCCGGCGGCGCGTGGGCGATGGAACCTGGAACACCTGCCTGGAAGGCGACTTGGCCAAACGGCACGACTCCGGTGGCCTCTTTCTCTGCACCGATGTTCAGGAGGATCGCGCGCGCGCCGAGCGGGGGGAAATATCGGCCACCGGGCCACTTCCCGGGGCCAAAATGCGTGAGCCCGAGGGGACCCCGCGCGACCTGGAGCGAGAAGTGGTGCGCGAGTTCCTGGGTGACGACATCGACCTCACCAAGCTGGTGCCACTCGGCGAGGGGACCCGCAGGCCCCTGCGCCTGTGGGTGTCCGACCTTCGGATCGAAAGAGAAGAGAGGGAAGAAGGTTCCAGCATCCGGGTTTACTTTGTGCTACCGAAAGGCGCCTATGCCACCACCGTGATTTCTGCCGCAATCTCTCTCGATGCAGAGGCCGGCAAAGGCACGGATCACCTCTCCACCAACGGCGAGGCTTATACCTGCGAGGACGGAGCGATCGAACCCGATGGGCAACAACGAGATCATTGAGCGGGTCAAAAATGCAATGGTGGGGGCGGGGGCCGCGTGGGTCCTCTGGTTGATGTTGATTCTGAGCGTCGTCTCGCTGGCGATCATGCTCGAGCGAGCCTGGCTTTACTTCTCGCTCCGTGACGACGTCGGCACCTTGATGCGGGAGCTCGGCAAGCTGCTGCGCGCGGGCGATCTCGAGGGAGCGCGCAAGCGCCTCGAGGCGTCGCCGAGCGCGGAGGCGGCGGTCGTGTTGGCTGGCGTGGTCGAGGCAAGCTACGGCGCCGATGCCGCGGCGGAGGCGATGGCCGGGGCGAGCGCCCTGCAGAAGACGAAGCTGGAGAAGCGCTTGGCGTACCTCGGCACCCTGGGCAACAACGCGCCCTTCATCGGGCTGCTGGGCACCGTCATCGGTATCGTCGGCGCGTTCGAAGAGCTCGGAAAGGCGAACGCCAAGCCGGTCGCGCAGGCCGGTGCGGCGGCGGCGGCAAACGCGGCCGCGGCCGCGGCTTCGGCGGCGAACGCAGGCGCGCAGATCGCGTCGGCTGCGGTCATGAGCAACATCGCCGAAGCGCTGGTGGCCACGGCGGTCGGTCTGGTCGTCGCCATCCCGGCGGTCGCGGCGTTCAACATGTTCCAGCGCATCGTGAAGACGACCCTGTCGAACACGGACGCGCTCGGGCACGTGCTCCTCGCGTACTTGAAGTCGACGGAGAAGGGTCTCTTGCGGCCCGCAGCCGCGGGAGCCGGGTCGAGCTCGCCCGCGCCCACGCGCCGCGTCTCGCAGAACCCGCAAAACCCGCGCGAAGACGATGAAGGGGCGAACTGACCATGGCCGGAGGTGCAGCCGACGACGCGGATGACGCGATCACAGGCATCAACGTCACGCCGCTGGTCGACATCACGCTCGTTCTCCTGATCATCTTCATGGTGACGGCAAAGCTCATCGTGAAGTCCGAGTCGATCCCGCTCGACCTCCCGAGCGCCGCGACCGGCACCAGCGAGGTGCAGACCGTTCTATCCATCGCGCTGGGCGCGGGCGGAGAGACCCAGGTCGATCAGCGCCCGGTGCCGAACGACGACGCCATCCTGACCCTGGCCAACGAGGCCCACACCAAGGATCCCCAGCTGCGCGCGGTCATCAAGGCCGACAGCGCCGTGCCGCACGGGCGCGTGATCCACGTGCTGGACTTGCTGAAGCAGGCGCACGTCTCCAAAATTGCATTCGGCGTCACGCCTGCGCCCCCCGTGGTTCCCGTTCCAAAACCCAAGTGAGCCAAGTGATCGGATGATCGACGCCTCGCACGCGCAAACCAACGGCATTCACCCTGGCGCACCCGGTATTGCCCGCGCTTCCGCGCTGATGGAGCGCGAGCCCCTGGGGCGCGTGTTCGAGCTGGGAAACCGGGCCGGGGCGACCATTGCCGTGGCGTTGCTCGTCGCGTCGGCGGTGCACGGCGCCGCAGCTGCCCGCGCGGCGCTCACGTCGCTGGAGCTGGCGCGCTTCACGCGCACGGTGCAAGCGTACGTGCAGCAGCAGCTCACCGAGACGTACGAGATCGAGGTGACCAAGCCGAAGGAGCCCGAGCCTCCTCCGCCGCCGGAGCCCGAGCCGGAGCCGGTGAAGGCGCCGCCTCCCCCGAAGGCGCCCAAAGAAGCCGTGGCGCCGCCCCCCGCGGCCGCCGCGGCGGGTGCGATCATCGACAAGGCACCCGATCCGAACGAGCCCGTCGATCTGACGAACACCTTCGTCACCGGGCCCGGTACGAGCTACGCGGGTGGCACCACGCAATCCGGCGGCACCTCGACCAAGCCCGTCTACAACGCCGCTGCGCGTGCGACCGGCACCCCGGGTGGAACGGGAGCCGCTACCGCACCGCCCGGGCCGAGCAAGGCGCGGGCCGCGGGGCTCTTGGGCGACACCAACTGGAACGACTGCCCCTTCCCCCCCGAGGCCGACTCGGAGGACATCAACGAGACATGGGTGACCATCGAGGTCCAGGTCGGGGTGAACGGCCGGGCGCAAGGGGTGACCATCGTCAAAGATCCGGGGCATGGCTTTGCGCGGGTGGCGCGGCAGTGCGCGATGCAGAAGCCGTTCGCCACCGAGCTGGATGTCAACGGAAATGCCATCCCGGGCAAGACGAAGCCGTTCCGCATCCACTTCGAGAGATGACGCTACAGATGCTATAGGTGTTCGGCATGACGCCGGACGATCCCCGCGCCGAGCTTGCCCAGATCGCGGCCTCGCTGCGGGCGTATCTCGAGTGGCAGCAAGAGTCGGGCGCGAGCGGCATCCCACGCGGCGCCCGGGTGCCCGCCCCCGCCGCGTCCGAAGCCGCAGCGCGGGCGCCGGCGTATGCCGAGCCTCCGAAGGAGCCGGCCGCGCGAGCGCCGGCTTCGTACGAAACGCAGCAACCGCGCGTTGCGGCGTCCGAGCCTAGGCCCGTAGCTTCGGAGTCACGGGGCGCGGCGCCGGTGGTTCTCCCCGTTGTTCACGAGACGCCGCAAGCTGCGACCCATGGAAACGGGCCGCAAGGGCTCGCGCGCCTCGAGCAGATGCGGCACGAGGTGGCGGGTTGCACCAAGTGCGGGCTCGCGGCGACGCGCACGAACACGGTATTTTCGCGCGGCAACCCGCAGTCGAAGCTTTGCTTCGTGGGCGAAGCGCCGGGGGCCGATGAAGATGCGCAAGGGCTCCCGTTCGTCGGCCGCGCGGGGCAGCTGCTCGACAAGATGATCGCGGCGATGGGGCTCTCGCCGGACAACGACGTCTATGTCTGCAACATCATCAAGTGCCGCCCGCCCGGCAATCGACGCCCCACCCCCGAAGAGTCGAGCACCTGCATCCCGTACTTGCACGAGCAGCTCGCCATCGTGCGGCCGCGCGTGATCGTGGCGCTCGGGAACACGGCGGTCGCCTCGCTCCTGCAGACGACCATGGGGATCACCAAGATCCGCGGGCAGTGGAAGCTCTATCGCGGCGCCACCTTGGTGATGCCCACGTACCACCCGTCGTATTTGCTCCGCCCCAGCGCCACGTTGCAGCAAGCCAAGCGCGAGGCGTGGGACGATTTGCAGCTGGTGATGAAAGAGCTGGGGCTCGAGCTGCCGAAGAAGAAGTAGCCGCCGCCTCGCCGAGGACGAGAGACGAGGCCCCGGGAACACCGAGCGGCGCTCAGTGCCCGACGAAGGCCTCCTCGAGCCACCACGCGCCGCGCTTCGACGTGACCTTGGCGTCGATCAAGAGTGCGCTCTCGCGCGGGCTCGCCAGCCACGAGAGCAGCGGCTCGAGATCGGCGCGCGTGCGCACCGTGAGCGCCTCGCAGCCGAAGCCGCGCGCCATGGCGGCCAGATCGCGATCGGGGAACTGCACGGTGTCGAGCGGGTGGCCCCCGGGCGCGAAATGATGGACCTCCGCGCCGTAGGCCGCGTCGTCGTAGACGACGATGAGCATGGGCAGCCCGAGCCGCGTGACCGTCTCCAGCTCGGCGATGCTCATGAGGAAACCGCCGTCGCCCACCGCGGCCACCGTCAGACGATCCGGCCGCGCCAGCGCCGCGCCGATGGCCGTCGGCAGGCCCAGGCCGATGGATTGAAACGCCTGCGTAAAGCAAAAGGCCCGCTCATCGGGCACCCGCAGGTACATGGCGGGGTAGCCCACGAAGTTGCCCGAGTCGACGGCCACCGTGCGCGCCTCCGGCAGCATGTCGTCGAGCGCGATCGTCAAGGTGCGCGGATCGAGCCGCTCGCCGTCGGAGTCGTCCTCGTAGGGCACGTCGCGCCATCGGACGGCGCTCGCGATGCGCTCGCGCAGCGCGTCGGATCGGTAGCCTTTGCTCGTGAACCCGCGCTGCACGAGCGCCGCGCCGATGCACTCGGCGACCTTGCGCGCGTCGCCCACCACGCCGCAGTCCACGCGGGTGTGGCTCCCCAGATCGCCGGGGTGCAGCGCCACCTGCGCCACCGTGGCGTCGGGGTCGAAGATGCGGCCGTGGCGCGTGGTCCACATGGTGAGCGACGCGCCCCAGGCCACCACCAGATCGGCGCCTCGAATCAGCTCCGCGGCCAGCGGCGACGCAAAGCCGCCCGACACATCGAGGTACCATGGGTTGCCCACGAAGAGCCCCTTGGCGCGCGCCGATACGGCGAGCAGCGCGCCGCACCGCTCCGCGAGCTCGGCGAGCGCCGGCCCCGCGCCCGACATCACCGCGCCATGCCCCGCGATGAACACCGGACGCCGCGCCGAAGCGATTCGCTCGAGCAGCGGCTCGGCGTCGGAGAGCGGGAAGCGCTCTTCCCCGCCCGGCTCCGAGACCACCACCGAGGGAGTTTCACGCTCGTTCGCCTCGCCGGAGTCCGCGGCGAGGACGTCGACGGGGAGCGCGACCATCACCGTTCCCTGCGCGGAGAGCTCGCGCGGCGCGGGGATGTCGGCGGCGCCGCGGGCGCGCACGAACCCGGCGCCGATGCCCTTGGCCAGCGCCGGCAGATCGAGGTGGAAGTTCGAGCGCGGCGAGGAGACCTCCGGCACCAACACCAAGAGCGGCGTGCGGCTCTTGGCCGCCTCCGCGATCCCGGTCAGCGCGTTGGTGAGGCCAGGCCCTTGGTGCACGGTGAGCACCCCGCCGCGCCGCCCGATGCGCGCATAGGCATCGGCCATGGTGGCCGCGCCGCCCTCGTGCCGCGCGGCCACGAAATCCATACCCGCCGCGCGCAGCGCGTTGACGAGGTGGAAGTTGCCGCTGCCCACGACCCCGAAGGCACGATCCGAATGCATCGACAGCGCGCGTGCGATCGCGGAGACGATACGCGTCATACCTCGAAAGGTATCACGCGCCGTGGGTCATCGCTGCGCCACGTCCGCCGCTTCGCGCTCCGCGGCGCCGAAGGCGACGCGTGCGAGCCGCGCATACGCATCGACCCGCGTGTACACGTGGTTGCCGTGCGCGGAACAGCTGCCGCCGCGCGAGACCACGCCGACGATCTCGCCGGTGTGGACGTCGATGGCCGGCCCGCCGGAGTCACCGCGGCAGGTGGCCGCGTCGACCTCGAACTCGCGCGGCCCGAGCACGGCGCCGGTGTCTTGGTTGGCAGCGGGCCCCACGGCGAGCACGGTGCTTCGCTCGCGCGGGCGGCGCTGGCCGATGACATTGGCGGCGCCCCCGCCGAAACCGACAGGGACCACTTCATCGCCCGACTGTACGGAATCGTGGAGCCGCAAGGGCAGAATGGTTACGCCGGTGATGGGGCGATCCAGGATCACGTAGGCCACGTCGGCGTCGCAGAGCACGTGCCCCGTGGGGTGGAGCGTGCGCACGGCGCGGGCGCGCGGAACGTCGCGGTCGACTTGCACCCGATCGCCCACGTAGACCACGATGGCGGAAGGGTCGGCGTCCTCGCCGATGTGCGCACCGTTGTGCGATCGTCCATCGGCGTCGCACGACGGCATGGTGGTGATGGCCTTCGCCACGCAATGGCGCGCGGTCAACACCAGGTTGGGAGCAACCAGCGCGCCGCTGCACAAGGTCACACTGGTCGGGTTCCCATCGTGCGATGTGGCAACCGCCAATACACCCGCGCTGGCGTGATCGATTGTCCGCTGAAGTCGGATATCCGGTCCCCGCACACAACCGCTGCCTATTAACGCCAACGATCCTGCGAGGATGGCTGACACTACGCCACCGTGAGTCATACGCTTAATGCCTCTCTCATCTTGGATGACGGCGTTCGAGGGCGCTTGCGGTCGAAGTTAGGAAACGACGAATCTTTGCGCGCGCGCACGCGATGCCGTGCGACACCGACATGCGCCGTAAAATGCGCACCCATCGCTCGAAAGCTTCAACGGCGTCGCTGGATGTCGGATGATGGCGGCCGGTTGCTCGCTTGGATCGCGCGGTCTCTGGTATCGTTCGGGCTCCCGCATCGCGCGGGAGCAGGCCCTCGCTCGCGACTCGGGCAGGGTTTCGTTCGAGCGAAACCGAGATCCGCGCCCTCATGTTTTTCCACTCCGACTTCGCATCGATCGCGCGCGCGGCGGTAACGCGCGCCGCGGCTCATTCGCGGGATAATCCGCGCGAGAATTTGCGGGAGGGCGACGCGAGGGATGACGAGGAAGAGATCGTCAGGCGGCTCGCGTCCGATCCGCGATTCAAGGAGGCCGCGCACCGTGAGCGCTCACGGCTCGTGGCCAAAATCGAGGGCGATTTGGGTCCGTTCGAAGCGCGCCAGCTCCAGGCGCTGCTGGAGGCTCCGCGCGAGCGCTTCGTGCGGCTGCAGGATCTGCCGCGATCCTACGAGGACGTCCCTCTTCCGCTCGACGACGAAGGCCTCTCGACCATCAGCGCGCCGCACGCGTACCTGCTCTCGTTCCGGGTGCTCGATCTGCGCGAAGGCGACGCGCTCATCGAGCTCGGCACGGGCTCCGGCTACGGCGCGGCCCTCGCCTCCGACATCGTGGGCGACGAAGGCTCCGTGCGCACCTTCGAGATCGACGAGCGCCTCGCGAGCCGCGCCACGCGGCTCTTGCTCGAGCGATCCAATGTCCAAGTCTTTCATTTGGATGCGACCGAGTCGGCCCCCGTTTGGGGTTCCTTCACCAAGGTCGTCGCCACCTTTGCCGTCGATCCGGTCCCGGACGCTTGGCTTCACGCGCTCCCCATCGGGGGCGTTCTCGTAACCCCCATCGGCCCGCGCGACCGCGACCAACGCCTCGTGCGCATCATCCGCACCGAATCCGAATTTCTCACGAGCGACCACGGCGGTGTCCGCTACGTAAGCAACCGCAGCACCATCCCGCCTGCGCGCGAGTAGGTCTGTCGCGGTACGCGGTACGAGAATTCAACCGCAAGGACGCTCGGATCGCGAGGGTTGGATGTGAGCTCCGCTCGGTTCCCGCGGTTGGTGTGAGCTCTCTCGTGCGACCCTCGCGCCCTGGCGGTGGCGCCGATCGTCGAGGAGTCGGAGTTTCAGCCGTCGTCTTTGCGTTCGGCGGGATCCTTCGGCGGATCGACAGGCGGATTCGCGGTGGCCGTGGGCGCAGGCGGCGCTGCATCCGGTGCGGCCGAGGCCTGTGCGGAGGACGGCGACGGGGGCGGAGGATGCTTCGGCTTTTTGCCGAGCACCTTCTCGTCGATCACGTCGCTCACCGTTTCGAGCGCGCGGGTCACCTCCCGCGCCCCTTCCTTCACGACCTCTTCGATCTTCTCCGTCGGAAACTCGTCCACCGCCGTTTTGGCCGCCCGAAACAGCAGCCCCAGCCCGGCGCGGATGTCCTCGATCGGATCAGGTTTCTTCTGCTCGTTCGGCATGCGCTTCATGATGCGCATTTCCCCGGGGGCTGTCGAGCGCACGCGCGTCAGGTCCGCGCGTTCTTCGCACCCGCCGCGCTCAGCTCGCGCGCGTCTTCGTGGTGCGGGTGGGGGCCGCCGCGGTGCAGCGGTTTCGGCCGGTGCGCTTGGAGACGTAGAGGGCTTCGTCGGCGGCTTTGAAGAGGGCGTCCCAGCCCTCGGACTTGTTCGAGTCGGCGCCTTTGTTGCTAGCGCTCGCCGAGGACGCGACGCCGCGCACATGGCCGGGGGAGAAGGTGGCGATGCCGATGGAGCACGTGACCTGGAGCTTGCCGTTGGGCGTGTGGAATACGGTTTTGCCCAGCTCCTGCCGGATGCGCTCGGCGAGGAGCATCGCCCCCTCTTCGTTCGTCTCCTCGCAGAGCACCACGAACTCTTCGCCGCCGAAACGGGCGACCAAGTCGGTGGCGCGGCGCTGGCGCTGCAGGATGTCGCCCAGGCCTTTGATCACCACATCGCCCACATCGTGGCCGTAGGTGTCGTTCACCTTCTTGAAGAAGTCGATGTCGGTCACCAGCACCGAGAGCTTCCGACCGAAGCGCGCCGCCGCCGCGACCTTCTGCGTCGCCGCTTCGAGCATGGCGCGCTTGTTGAGGAGCCCCGTGAGCCCATCGGTCGTCGCCATCATTTCGAGCTTGTGAACCATGCGCGCGTTGGAGAGGCTCACCGCCAGGTGGCTGGCCAGCACCTCCAAAGTCGGCCGCACCGACTCGCCAAAAGCGTTGCGGCGGCGGGCGCCGAGGATCAAGGTGCCCAGCGGCTTTTCGTGCTGCAGAAGCGGCAGCACCAACAGCGACGGGAGCTTGGGCCACGGGTGCCGCCGCGTGAGCACGGTTTGGTGCGTCGGATCGTATTGGCCTTTGTACGGGAGCGGAAAGCGGTTTTGCACCACCATGGAGACCAGCCCCGTATTGTGGGCAAAGCGCACCCCGACCAAATCGTCGATTTGGCCATTCGCGCTCTTGGCGGCGCACACCTCGTGCGTGCGCGTGGTCTCGTCGAAGATGGTCACCGCGGCCAGATCGAAGCTGGCGATCTCGCGCGCGGCCCGCACGCCGGCTTCGAGCACGTCCTTCTCGCTGGTGGCGGCGCCCAGCGCTTGCGCGGCGCGATAGAGCTTTCCCTGCTCCACCTTGGCGCGCTCGAGTTGCACGAACACGCGCTCGTTCTGGATGGCCCGCAAGCAATACCGCGCCGCTTGCGCCGCCAGCTCCTCTTCTTGGGTGGAGAACGGACGGTTCTCCGTGCGGTCGATGACCAAAATGCCGCGCAACGCCTCGAGGCCCTCGAGCACCGGGATGGCGGCCAGCACGCTCACCGGACAGGCCCCCGCGTAATAAGGCACTTTGTACGAGGGCTTGAGCCCCGATAAGGTGACCCGCTCGCGTTTTGCGACCACGGCGCCGAGCACACCGTCGCCGACGGCGATGGGCGCGTCGTGGATGTCGTCGGACTCGGTCGACAGCTCGCTGATCTTGAAGTGCGTCTCCGCGTCGTTGAGCCAGAGCAGCACCGCCGTGTGCAGCCCCAAGGTGCGGCGCAGCAATTCGAGTGCATAATGCACGGATTGATGGATCTCTTCGACGCTCGATCGCGCCAGCCGCTCCGCGCTCTGCTCGGCGTGGGCGTCTGCGCTCCCCTCGCCTGCGCCGAGCAGCCGGTAGCTGCGCGCGTCGTCCTTGAGTCGCCGGAGCTCGGCCTCCACCCGAGCGCGCGCCGCCGCGCGGGTGCGCGCCACCTCGACCCGCAGAAAGGCGAGGTTCAGGATGGCGAAGGTCACCGCGAACACCGCGTGCGGCATCAGCTTGTCGAAGTTCGGCTCCAGCAGAAGGTACTGCCGGATGAGCGCCTCGAAGCCGATCACGGAGCCCAGCACCAGCACCGCCGCCACCGGCCGCGCCAGCGCGGCGACCAGCGCTACGAGCACATACATGACCGGGGAGAACACCCCGTCGAGCGTCCCCTCGAAGCGCAGGAGCGCAGCGGATAGGCCGATGGTGAGGAGCACCCCCAGCTCCACGTCCAGGAGAATCGGTACCTCGCTCACCCGATCCGGCGAGCGCGGCGAACGCGTTCGATCGTGCGACCAGCGCGCGCGCAGCCGCGGTACCAGCAGCGCGAAGAAGAGCGCGGCCGCCGCGATGCTGCCTACGTCCAGAGGCCCGGTCGCCCCGCCCGCGATCACATAGGCCCCCAGCGCACATCCGAGCGCGAGACCATGTCCGCGTCGGATGATACGCCGGACGAGCAGCGACCCTCGGACGAGCGGATCCATGAAGTACGGGTCCGATATCAGGACGGCGGCAGCGGGGCCAAGTTCCAGGCGTCGCGCCTCCGCCACTCCTCGAGGCGCGCGGCAATTTGCGGCACCCGCGCCTTGGAGAAGGGGAGCCGCAGCTCCCGCACGCTTTGCCCCGAGGCCGCGGCCCCGACGGGAGCCCCGGCGGCCGCCGAAGCCGCAGGCTCCGCCTCGCGCAGGATCAAGAGGAGGATCGCGCCCTCGCAGCGGATGCCCTGCAGCGCTTCCCAGGGAAAGAACGTCTCCTCCTTGTCGAGGTGCACCAGGATGCCCCCGGCAACGACCGCGACGTAACGGTCGTCGAGCATGAGCAGCGCGATGCCCAGAAACCCGGTGACCAGGCCCGCGATCATCAGCGCGGCCCCGAAGGCCCCGACGGTCCCACTGCTGGGGAACTTTTTCGCGGCAGCCGAGAAAATCACCATGGGCGGGCCGACGGTGAGGAGCGCGATGGCCGGGATCAAAATGCGCTTGGTCGGCCCCGACTGATCCACCCGATAGAATTCGAGGTGCTCCCGAGTCTCCACGGCACAACCTCACATTGAAAGTTCGCAGCCTCGAGCGGGGCGCGCGGGGGTCGAAAGGACGAACACGAGCATCATCCGAAAAGTTTGGTATCGGCCGATCCGTACGATGGGCATTAGAATCGGCGGGTGTCAAACGCCCAGGAGGACAACGCCGACCTCGCGGCACCCGCCGAAGCCACGCGCGCCTACAGCGGCGCGCCGTTTACGCTGTTTTTGACGGTCGTCATCGCGCTCGTGTTTCTCGGGGAGATGGGGGTCACCTGGTCCAACCTCGGGTTCGCATGGGCGGAGCTCGCCAACGTGCTCTTCGCGATCCCCGAGGACGTGGCCATGCAGTTCGGGGCCAACTACGCGACCGCCACCCTCTACGAAGGCCGCATCGACACCTTGCTGTCCTCGTGCTTCGTGCACTTCGGGGCCCTGCACATCCTCTTCAACCTGTTTGCCCTGCGGGTGGTCGGCTCCGCCCTCGAGCGCGAGGTGGGCACCGGACGAACGAGCGTGCTCTACCTGGGCGCCGGTGTGGTCAGCAACATGGTGAGCGCCATCTGGTACGGCTGGCACCTGGAAGGACAAAACGTTGGCGCGGGCGCGTCGGGGGTCGTTTGCGGGCTCATCGGTGCAACCTTGGTGGTCGGGTTTCGAACCGAGGGCGGGTGGCGCAGCCCCTTGACCCTGGTCATGGCCCTCTGGCTCACCGTCACCTTGGCCCTGGGAAAACAAGGGGGATTCGACAACGCAGCCCACATGGGCGGCGCCGTGGCCGGCGGGCTGATCGCGCTTCTCTGGCGGCGCGGAGCCGAATCGCCCATGCACCGCAATGTGTCGACCGCCGCGGCCCTGGCCTGCGTCGCCCTGGCCGGGGTGCTCGTCCTCTACTACGACCTCACCCGGCCGTTTGCGACCATGCCCGTACCCCAGAGGCAAAAATACGCGATGCGCGCCGTGCTTTTCGGCAACTGCCAGGAAGCGTGGGGCGCCGCCCGGGCCGCTCGCCGCCTGGCCCCTCGCGCGGAGGACGTGCTCCAGACCGTGCAGCGGGTGCGCGCCCTCTGCGGGAGCGACCCTCATACACCTCCACCACCCGACTCGGGCGGCGCCTCCCGATAAGGCGTCTCCCGATAAACGAGCCATTCCTTCCGCGCCACGGGATCCCTTGGACTTGGCGCACTTGGCCGGACGGTCGTTGCCGCGAGGCGCGCTCAGTCACACTTCTTAACGATCCGCTGGCTCCTCGTAAACAGTTGGGGAATATGGTGTGTTCTGGAGCTGCTTTTGCACTGGGGCAAAGCAGCCGGGAGCGCGCATGACCGAAAAGACCGTTCTCATCACCGGCGCAACGTCCGGCATCGGTTTGCTCACGGCACGCGAGCTCGCATCGCTCGGCGCGCGGGTCATCATCACCGGCCGCGATGGGCGGCGCGGCGATCGGGCAGCGGTGGAGCTCCGGAGCTTTGCGCGGCATGATCGCGTCCACTTCGTGTGCTGCGAGGGGGTGACCCTCGCCCACCATCGCGAGCTGGCCGAGACGGTGGCCAAACGCTTTCCCAGGCTCGATGTGCTGATCAACCACGTCGAAGTTTCGTACGGGCAAAGGTGGGAAACGGAGGACGGCCACGAGGCCACCTTGGCGATGAACCTCCTCGGCCCGCACGCGCTCACCTTGGCGCTCCTCCCGCTCCTCGAACAGAGCGCGCCCTCGCGCATCATCAATGTCACATCGGGCGCGTTCGGCACCATCATGCGCGATCCGTTCGACGACATCCACGCCAAGCGCCACTACGACGGGCACGAGGTCTCGGCGCGCTCCAAGATGCTCCGCGTCCTCTGGACATTTGCGCTCGCGCGAAAGCTCGAGCCGCGCGGGGTGATGGTCAACGCAGCCGACTCCGATCTGACCTGGCACGCCGCCTCGAAGACCTCCGTCTTCCTCGCGTCCTCGGATGACCCGGCCCACGTCACCGGCTCGTACTTCGAAGATCCCACCAAGCGCGCGCACACCACCATGCGCACCCTGGATCTCGAAGATCAGGAGCGCGCGTGGGATCTCTGCGCCACCCTCACAGCGCAGCGTACGACGCCACGCGGAGCGCCCCACGGGGGCGGCACAGCCAAATCGAGTTGGATGTAAACGCTTACGGCGCAGCAATGCCGATTTGGCGTTTGGCGCGCTCGCGCACGGGCGGCGAACTCTGATATTCCGGTCCCCATGGCAGCGCCCATCCGTTTTCTGTTCGATGTGGTTTCTCCATATGCCTATCTGGCGTGGACCCAACTCCCCGCCATCGCCGAGCGCCACGGTCGCTCGATCGATCCGGTGCCCGTCCTCTTCGCGGGACTCTTGCGCGCACACGGAACGCGCGGCCCCGCCGAAGTGCCCGCGCGCCGCGACTACGTGGTGAAGGACATTCAGCGGATCGCCCATCGCTTCGGCGTGCCCATCGATCTTCCGCCCGCGCACCCCTTCAACCCGCTGCGCGCTCTGCGCACGGCGTCGATCCCGATCCCGCACCCGACCCCGCGCATCGCCCTCGTCGACGCGATCTTCTCCGCGGTGTGGAGGCTCGGTCGCAACGTGGAAGATCCCCAGGTCATCGAGGAAATCGGCGCCACCGTGGGGCTCGATCCGGCGGTGATCGCGGAAGCCTCCAGCGACGAAACGAAGGCGCGCCTGCGAACCCAAACCGATGAGGCGATTGAGCTTGGCGTCTTTGGTGTTCCAACCATGCTGGTGGACGGAGAAATGTTCTGGGGGTGCGATTCCCTTCCTCACCTGGACACGTTTCTAGGCGGCACCAATCCCGTCTCCGCTGAATTTTGCGAACGCTGGCGCACGCTTGGGTCAACCGCACAACGAGCATAAAGTGCCCAATCGTCGTGCCATCGCGGTCAGAACTGCAACGCATATGCCTCGGGTGAGTCGGGTGAGAACGGTGGTTTCACGATTGCGGGACGGCTCGTCGGAAAAGCATAAGCCGCTGGGGCTATGCCCACCGGAGATGGGCTATGCTATGGACCTCGACGTGGTGCGAGGAAGCGGGAAAAAGCACGCAAGCAGGGACGACCAAGCCCTGCACGACGCGGTATCGCGAGGGCTGATACCAAAGTGCCCCCGTCTGGTCGTTCTTTGGGAGGGCGGCGAAGCTCACGCGGCGGCGCCCACCGAGGGGGCCGTCACCATCGGCCGCGACCCCACGTGTGATTTGTACATCGCTCATCGTTCCGTCTCACGCGTTCACGCAAAGCTGCACGCCATCCGCGGTGGCTTCTGCATCGAAGATCTCGGGAGCACCAACGGCACATGGGTGCAGGGCGAGGCCGTTCCACCGGGCACACGCTCCCCCGTCACCTTTGGCGACGTCGTCGAAATCGGCGGAACGCTCCTCACCTTGCAAGAGGCGGAGCTCTTCACATCGCCCTCCGTCGAAAAACCGGCCAGCACCGAATCTCCGAACGATCCGACGGTGACGGTTCGCAAAGAGCATCCGTGATGGCGTAACGGAAGAAGAACCGCGCGCGCCAGCGGCTCGCTCGTTTAGTGTCTTCGGGGGCGGTGCGGTGTTGCGACGGCGGGAACGGCGGACGACGTGGCGGCGTCTTCGTGCTCCCGTGATGTCGATGGCGATGGCGATGGCGACGGGGCAATGGGGGGCGGAACCGGCGATGGGGATTGCGGTTCGGTGCGCTCGGTGTTGGTTTGGGAGCGCGGCGTCGAACGGAACCAGGCGAAGGCCGCGAGGAGGAGAATCACGGCCGCGACGAGGGCGAGCCATAGTTGCGGGCGGCCCGCCAATGTGGGAGCCCGGGGTGCAACCTTTTCCGAATCGGGTTGTGCGGGTGTCGGCTTTGGCGTTGGCGCGCTGCGCGGCGGCGCGACGCTTTTCGCTGCGGCGCTGCGTTCCAATTCGGCTTCGGCGGGCGCTTGCTCCGGCGAACGCTTTTCCAATTCCAAGTCCGCAGACGTTTGCTCCGGCGCCATAACGTCGCCCGAAGGCGCATCGTTCGATGCAAGGGCAACGATCGGCGCCACGGGCACGGGCGGCGCGTCCACCTGCGTGATCGCGTTCCCCGCAATTGGCGCGCTCGACGCGCCAATTGCGCGCGCATCGGCGCTTTCGGACACCGCCGCCTCGGCGCTCGCAGACGGCTCGGCGCTCGCAGACGGCGCAGCGGCGCTCGCAGACGGCGCGGCGCTCGCGGACAACGCAGCGGCGCTCGCAGACGGCGCAGCGGCGCTCGCGGACAACGCAGCGGCGCTCGCAGATGGCGCAGCGGCGCTCGCGGATGGCGCAGCGGCGCCCGCGGACGAACGACACGCCTCGAGCTCCCTCGCGAAGTCGGCCATCGACGCCGTTCGAAACGCGACGTTTTTGGCGAGCGCGCGATCGAACACGAGGTCGAGCTCCTCCGGCGCATCGGGAACGAGGCTCGAAAGCTTCGCGTGCGGCGCATGCGCGATGGCATCGCGCACCTCCGCGGCGCTCGCCCCCGGGAACGGGTGCTTGCCTGTGACGAGCACATAGAGCGTGACCGCCAGCGACCACACATCGGTCCGTGCATCGGCGGTGGCGGGCGCGCCGGCGGAGGGCGGGCTCGCCAATCGCTCCGGCGGCGCGAAGTTGAGCGCGTCGAGGAGGCGCGCATCGAGCGCGGGATCGTCGCCGGCGGAGACCGCGAGCTCGATGCTCGAGAGCCCGACGTCCAAGAGCTTGATGAGCGGCTGCCCGTCGGCCCCTCGCGTGAGGAAAAGATTCGACGGCTTGACGTGCCGGTGAACGATGCGCGCGGCGTGCAGCTCGTCGAGCCCTTTGCACGCTTGAAGGACATAGGCCATCGCCTCGGCCAGGGGGAGAGGCCCCGATTCGGCGATGAGCTCCGCCAAGGTTCGACCTTCGAGCAGCTCCATGACCACGTAGAGCGTGTCGCGGTCCGTATCGGTCTCGGCCGCCTCGTCGAGGGTGCCCGCGTCCTGCACGTAGATGACGTTTTCGGAGCGCACCGACTGCAGCGCATCCGCGTCGCGCACGAACGAACGACGTTTGATCGAGGGCGGCAAGCGCACCACCTTGATGGCCACGCGCCGCGGACGAAAACGCTCCTCAGCCGCAAAAATGAGCCCGGTGGGGCCCTCGCCCACCGTCTCCTCGAGCGTATACTTCCGGCCGAGGATCGCTCCTCGCGTGACCATCGCCCCGACCATTGCGCGCGATACTAATACACGGAGCCACCCATGATCACCTCCTCTCTCCTCAAAGACGTGACGCTCATCCACGACTTGGATCTGCCGTGGAAGGAACCGCTCCAAGGCCGCCGCCATCGCGCCGTACGCACGGCAGCCGAGCGCGTCCGTGATCGATTCGCGGCGGGCCCGCGCGTCCTGTCCGTGCGCACCATCCCCCAAACGACGCTCCCCTACCCGACCAAGTACGCCTTCTATTCGGCGGCATTTTCCCCGGTCCCGTACGTCACGCTCACCCACCGCTGCGTGCTCGTGCAGTTCATGCAGAAGGGGTCGGTCAAAAATCTCCTGTTCAACCCCACCGACGTCGTCGCCGCACGCCGCGCGCCCTACTTCGCCCGCCTGCTGGAACAATTCCACCGCATCGAACCGCTCTTATCGAAGCGCTTCGACCCCGTGCCCGAGACCTTGAAGACATTCGGCCTCATCCCCGAAGACATCGACTACATCGCCTTCGATCACTTCCACACGCAAGATCTCCGCGGCCTACTCGGCACCCGCGACAAGCTCCGCGCCCCCCTCTACCCCAACGCCGTCCTGCTCGCGCCCAAGCGGGAATGGGACGATTGGGACGATCTGCATCCTTTGCAGATTGCATTCTTCGTCCGCGAGGGCAAAGACGGCATCCGCGACGACCGCGTCGCCTTCGTCGAAGACGATCTCCTGCTGGGCGACGGCGTCATGCTCCTTCGAACACCGGGCCACACCTCGGGCAATCAAACGCTCTTCCTCAACACCGAAAACGGCGTATGGGGCATCAGCGAAAACGGCACCTCGGCCGACAACTGGTCGCCTATCGAGAGCAAAATCAAGGGCCTGGCAAACACCTGCCGCAAACACGATCTCGACGTCATCCTCAACTCGAACACCCCCGAGTGCGCAGGCGATCAATACACGTCGATGATCCTCGAGCGCACCCTCGTCGATCGGGTCAAGCGCGCCCCGGCCTTCGTGCAAATGTTCCCCTCGAGCGAGGTGACCCCCAGCCTGCTCGCCCCCGGCCTCACCCCCACCCTGGTCCACGGTGAGCTGGTGAGCGGGCAAATCACCAAACCCGAGCCCCGCACCACCCGCCATACCGAGGAGCTCCGCGCCTAAAGGCTTCGCCATCGCAGCAGTAGGTACGTACACTTCCTCGTTCCGCCTTCTCTCGTTCGCGCGGCCTCGTTCCCTAGGATCCCCACGATCCCGCTCCAAAAGCGGAGATGTCGAAAGAACGACTAAGGAAGTTAATCAACGTTCGTCAACGTCGAAGAAGAAAGACGCGATAACGACTATCTGAAACCGAGAGGTCCGCTATTTCTCACGTACACCAAAATGCACAAGACATATAAAAGCCCCCTCGGCCGCACTCCACGATACTCCTATCTTTCACAGATAGGTCTCGCCAGAAATCCTCTTGGGTGTCGGGCGCTCGCGCCCTTTTCGCATGCCCCGGGGTCGCGTTCAACGATTTTCGCACGACATAGCCGTGACATCTCGCGTGCAGCGCGAAGGTGAATCTTTTCACCCATGTTTTTCACGGTTCACCATATCCGTCACCTGCGCCGTTTTGCACCGACGTACCGGCCGAAAAGGCGGATCGCGCTCCGTGCAGCATTCGACGATGCCCTCCCTCGACCCGGTGCGATCGTGGGAACGTCCTCCGCCGAAACGACGCTCAAGCCACGGACGACGCTGCGAGCTCGTGCAAAATGGCGAGCGCGTAAGGTGCAGGCTCACCGGACAGCTCCGATACGGCCGTTGCAATGGCTCGCCGAGAAGCCTGGGCCGGAATGGAGAGCACCGCCCACCGCGCGCCCGGCCCCCGCCCCCACGCGCGACCGCTCTCCACCCGCACCCGTTCGAGCCGCCCCGCTCGCGCTCCCCTGGCGGGCTCCACGCAAATGGCGATGCGCGTCCGCAACGGATTCACCAGATCGAGCGCCCGCTGCGCAAAAGCGAGCCGATCGAATCGCTCGTCGCTCGTTTCGAGCAGGGCGCGTTCCTGCTCGTCGTATTCGCGGATATCGGCAAAGTCGATTTCGAGTCTGGGCATGGGGGTCCAGGCGCCATTCTACGCGAGGGGAAAATAGGCGTCCACCGGGCCCATGCGGAGGATTTTCGCGCCTCTTGCCGCGCCGAGCCACCTAGACAGAGCACTTTGTGAAGCGCC
The DNA here is from genome assembly GCA_037157815.1 of Sorangiineae bacterium MSr11954. Classification (NCBI taxonomy): domain Bacteria; kingdom Pseudomonadati; phylum Myxococcota; class Myxococcia; order Myxococcales; family Pendulisporaceae; genus Pendulispora; species Pendulispora albinea. Next base: position 1,946,260 of record CP089984.1, on the reverse strand, counting down.
GGTTTCGCGCGAGAGGCTCAGGGTGCTGCGGCCCCAATTAAGCGAATATCCACGCTCCGAGTCTGCGCCAACAGCGGCTCCTCGTCGGCAACGCGGGTCGTACGGAGCGTACTCGTGCGCGGTAGCGAATGGCACACCGCGGCATTGGCGGCCGCACAATGCCGCGGTTGTCGGCTCCCCGCACGGAAAGCGTGGCCTCGTGTGCCGGTGGTGGCCTCCGCAGGTGACGTTTACTTCAGAATGGTCACTTTGCGAGAGCCTGGATTGCGTGGCGGATGGACGAAGCTCAAATGGGCGGATCGAATCTCATATACGTCCAATTGCCACACCCGTAGTTGGCGTCCGCGATACATTCATCGAGACGCTGTTGCCGCGTGCACGGACGATCGTCGGTATCGCACACGACTTCGTCTGGCCCTGGGGCATTGCACCAACGAATATGCACGCAGCCGATCAACACCTGATCGGACGAATTGGGCGCGGTCCCCTCGGCGTTGAGCGCCGCTCGATTGGTTCCTTCTGGTTTGCTGACGCTCTGAATCGCGCCATCGTCCGTGGTCTCGGCGTTGAGACCTTTCAAATCCGGCGCATCGTCGACGTCGTGTGCACATGCAGAGATGAAAATCGCCTGCACGAATCCCAGCGCGATGACCCCGCGCAATGCGGACACTTTTTCGAATAAGATCATACTGCTCTCCTCTCGAGAATGGATGTCCTCGACGAAGGACCGATTGCACGTCGGCCTCGTCTCGTGACAGCCCCAAGCCATTATGATGTGTATATCCATTCATAGGAACGTCCAGTGATTTTGTGAAATTTTGTTTATTTTAAATTCACATGTGGCGCGAACGCGACCGCGAGCTCGTGGTCACGATGTCGCTGGCACGCGTTTGGCCGTGATGAACGAGGAGGGGCCGCCTCGCCAAAGGCCTGGACGAGCTCAAAACAGGACAATGGACGTACCTCGAATGCCAATCGCCAGGTCACGATTGGAATCGAATCTTTCGTGACGTCAAATGACGTCGCACATTGCGGTCCGGTCCCAATCGGTGATGGCTGTTACCTCGTCGGTTCGGCACACGGCGACGTGGCGCGACATTTCCAAAACGTACAACAGCACCCCGGCCCAGGTGCGCCTTTCGAGCTTCGATGGGTGGCTGCGCCGGACCCGTCGCTCGGCAAAGCAGGTGGACGAAGCACGCGTCGACCATTTCGTTCGGCGTCACCTTCCTCGATGCCGATCCTCTCCTCCGTGCTCGACAACGGTGCACCAAGTCCGGCCGTCGCTGCGTCATCGGCGCGTCGCGCTTCGTCGCGCAGGGCGTGTGCCGAAGCACGCCAAGCTCGAGCCAGCGGATACAGGTCGATTGGCGCGCCGGCACGCTCGCGGTCCCGCGACTCGTGAGCTATCGTGACACGTTCCGACGGCGGCTCGAGTCCACGCGCCGCCGGTTGGGCAAGCCCGCTCCGGAGTCGCCCATCGTTCCGACGCGTGCGGGCAAACGCCTTTTGCGCTCGGCAATCAAAGCCGATTTCGAGCGCCCTCGCTTCGGACCGCTCCGCAGCTCTTTCTGCGACGGGGTCTGGTGAACAGATACCTAAAAACGAACCGGCGCCACCCGGATCGGGGATGGCGCCGGCTTCGGTTTTCGTCGTTTACGAACCTGTTCGAGCCGTCAGTTCCCCTGCCCCCGCGTCCCCTGGCGAACAATCTCGTAGAATTGCTCGAGCCCTCGCTCCTTATCGGACAAGAACTCGCTCACGTTCTGGGTCATGGTGCCGTAGTCGGGGGCTTGCAGCTTGGACGCATCGTCGGGGTTCACGCGGTTGACGTCGGCGATGGTGTCGATGATGATTTCGAGCGGCGATTGGGGTGTGGTGCCGCCGGTGGCGGGCATCGGCTTGACGATGTTTTGCAGGGCGATGGTGAGCACTTGGTTCGGGTCGAGCTCGCGGCCGCAGTGCTCGACGCCGTCGGCGGTGTAGGCGCGACCGCTCAGGCGGGCGAGGAGCGCGGTGACCGCGTCGACGACGCCGGTGCGAACGACGTTGCCTTGGGTGTCGACCAGGGATGCGGCGGCGCCTTCGGCCAGGGTGTGGATGAGCGGGGTGAGGCTGTCGTCGGCGAGGAGCTGCGGGAAGTCGACCAAGGTGGTGAGCATGGTCTTGCGGGCTTCGTTGACCGACTTGGGATCGGTGGTGTAGAGCAAAAGCTTCGCGATTTCGCTTCGGGCGGACGAGTCTTTGCGGATGGCTTCGACGACGTCGAGCGCGGACGAGAACAGCGGGCCGGAGGTGACGTCGCCCAGCTTGGTCGCGAGCTCTTCGCGGGCCCACTTGCAGGTGGCGTTGTTGCCGGTCACGAAGGTGTCGGCGCAGTGGGCGAGGAGCTGCTCGCGCAGGAGCTTCACCAGCTGCGGGAGCAGCGGCGGGGTGACCGGGTTGGCGAATGTAGCGCTCGTGCCCTTGCCGTTCACGGTGAGGAACTGATCGACCAGCTGCGAGCGCGCGCGCCGCCACAAGACGAGGCGGTCGTCGTCGGGGTGCTTCGCTTTCCAGTCGACGAAGGCCGCGTCGAACTTGTTCAGCGCCTGCAGCACCAGGTACATCGGGGTGACCTGCGGGTTCTTGGTGCCGTCGTTGCGCAGGCCCTCCACGCTGCCGTCGCGGTTGGTGACCTTGCGGGCCTTGGCGATGTCGGGGTTCAAAAGGGCGCGGGTGCCGTCGGCGAGGATGGTGAGGCCGTCGACCCCCGCCTTCGTGGCCGTGCACTTGCCGTTGGTCACGGCCGTACAGCGATCGATCTTCACCTCGTTCTTCAGGACGAGCAAGGTGTCACGGAGGGTGGGCAGGAGATCCGTCATGAACTGCTCGCTCAGGAGCGGCTCGTACGAAGACGCTCCGTCGCGCGTGCAGAAGAACGGGCTCGGGCACTCCTTCGCCTGCACCTTGTCGCTCTGCCAATGGCGGTTGAAGGCCTCCATCAATCGAATGAAGAGGTCCTCGCGGTTGCGCTTGGTGAGCGGAAGGAGCAGCGGCTTGATGCGATCGAAGAAGCCGAAGTTTTCAGTGATGAAGAGGGTGTAGTCGTCGGTCTCGTCGAGCCATTGACCCGGCTCGCAATCGCGCAAATTGTGGATCACGTCCGGCGCGCCCGACTCCGCCGTACAGCCGTTGTCCCGCCCCGCTTGCCCCTTGCACGGATCGGGGATCGAGCGCTCCTTGCAGACGGACGAGCCGGTGTGCGGAATTTGCCGCTTCCCCTTGTCCATGCGCCCGAAAAGATCCTTGATGAAGTTCCCGGTGATGGCGTTCTCGGTGTCGGTCTTGTGATCGAAGAACAGCAATCGCGCGAGCCACCGCGGTGTGGGGATGAAGGTCCGGCTGCCCGATCCCTTCGGCTGAATCAATAGATCGCTGTTGGGTTGGGTGGCGTCGCTGCTTTGCCAGAATCCACGCATCGCGCTCGACTGTTCGAAGAGGTCGACCGTCGCCGGCAGGAGCTTGAGCCCGATGATGTCGATGCCGTCGCGCGCCTCGTCGTATCGGAGATAGAGCTGCGCTTTGTGGACGATGGAGTCGAGGAAGAAGGTGGCCGCGTCATCCACCTTTTGAAAGCTGCACTCTTTGAGGGGCTTCCCGTTGGGGTGGACGATCGGGATGTTCACGGGCATATCGATCTCGCCCAAAAGGGGCACGCCGCGCGCGTGAACGACGGCATCGTCGGAGTTGCAAACCGTGACCCCGTGCGAGTGGGCCACCAGCTGCGCGAACCGCTGGAAGATGCTCCGGTTGTCCTCCTCGGGGCGATTGCCCGCGCTGTCCGGCAGCGAGCGGTCGACCGGCGTCTTTGGCTCCTCGTTCGTTTTCGTCGTTTGATTGTAGGGCAGGAGCCACGGTGGATTGCCGTTCGCCGGCAGTCCGCTGATGTTCTTTCGATCGTATGAAATGCGATCTTTGAACTTCATCTGACCGCCGAATACGGGCCCGAGCTGCGCGACCCTTTCATCGGTCAACGCGGTCAGCATCTCCTCGAGCAACCCCGTTGGCTCTTTGGCGATCTCCGTCAGAATATCGAGGACCTCGTCCCACAGCGCCGACTTGACCGGGATCTTCGCCTCCGGATGTTTGTCCGCGATGCCCTTTAGCTCGAGCCCCGTCCCCGTCAGCCGCGCGACGGTGCCGAGCTTCTCCTTCAAGAGCTTCTGCACCAGCGCCAGGACGTCGTCCCCCATGGGATCGCCCAACACCGCGCCCGCCGCCCAAATCAAATCGAGCAGCGGCGCGCCATTGCGCTGGTAGGCATCGTAGTCCACCACGACCTTTTTCGTGCCCAGGTCCGCGGGGGGAGGCTCCTCGGGCGGGTGCGTCAATTTCCAATCATCCACCCGCTTCGGATCGGGGGCGTATTCGCGTTTGGATTTGTAGCCGCCGTCGCGCGTGCCGGCCAGCACCTCGAGACCCGCGATCAGGTCGAACAGCGTTTCGTGCTTCTTCGCCGGATCGGGATCGATGAGCGGCGGAAGGTTCTTGAGCAACGCATTGGCAAAAGTCTGCGACGTATCGATCACACTGTAGAGCGGCTCGCCGCCCGGCTTGACCAGGGCGCGGCCAAAGGCATCGCGGGCTGCGGCCGCTCCTCCGCCCGGCGCGGGGAAGGGCGATGGGGCGGGTTTTCCGTCGGAGGTGATGAACTGTCCGACGTTGTCGAGCGCGGGCAGGCCGATCTTCAAGGGATCGGTGAATGGAGCTGGGACGGCGCCCCCCACCAGCGGCACCGCCGCGTAGCCGCGCGAATCGCGCATCGAGAGATACAGCGGCGCGTCGCCTTGGGCGTAGGCGGGGTCCTGCATCTTCATCAGGTAGTCGACGACCTCCAAGGTGGTGCGATCGCGCGTGAGGAGCGGCCTTTGCGCGAGGTCGCCCGAGACCCCCGTGGGCGCGGGCGACCAGGGATCGGGCTTGAATGTGCGGAGCTCCTCGTGCGCCACCTCCAGCAATTTCGCGAATTGGGGGTGCGCAGGGCCGGCGACCGGGATTCGACGGCCGCTGGCGTCGATCGGTGCGTTCTCCGCATACGGATCCGAGTCGGCCGACAGAAGACGGAGCGCTGCGTTCGAGAGGTCGCGCAGCTTGGGATAACCGACGATGGGGCGCATCGAGCCCTGCTCCACCACCTCCGGCTTGTATCCGCGACGGGCTTCGAAGCGCGCCAGGCCCTCGCGCGTGGTTTGAGCCTCGGTCGCTCGGATGTCGTCCATCAAGCGGGCTACGGCTTGCGTGGTGCGGGGGATGGTGCCGTCGTTGTAGAGGGCTTGGAGCTTGCCGAGCATGTCGCTCAGCTGTTGGGTCAAGCGGCCGCGCTCCCCGGCCGTGGTGTCGTCGACGACCTTACAGGTCTGCGCCGGATCGCCGTTTCGCTCGTCGACGACGGGAATGCGGATATCGGGGAAGGTCGCGTCGAAGGCGGCAATCAATTGGTCGCGGCGGCGGACCAGCGCCTTGATGCGCGACAAGGCGTGATCGCGCATGTTTTGTTGCGTCTCGAGGGGAACGGGTTGTCCGTTCACGTCCTTCAAATCGGCGCTGAGGGGCGGCAGGCGGTTGGAGTCCACCTCGTTCGCATATTGGCCGCCCTCCGGCTTATGGCAGATGGCGGAGAAGGAGGAGCCATTCAGATCCTCGCGAAGGGCTTGCGCAGCCACACGATCGCAAAGGATTCCATAAAGGTCCTCCCCCACCGTGCCGCGCGGAGGCGCCGTGCGGCTCGTATTGAAATCCGTGCAGGCAGCCCCCGTCGCACCCAGGATGATCAGCGGGATGACACCGGAAAACCAGTGTCGCATACCAAAGTTCGTGGAGATCGTACGCATGGAACAACTCCCCAAGATGGGCCGGCGTAACCCTGCTTGTTGTTCGAATGTACCTTCGGCAAACTGGAATGGAGCCTCGATTCGATACCCGGCGGTCGATTCTTGCGCACACGAATCTTATGCACTCAAAATGACGCGATTTCGACGATTGACGCGTCGCGTAGCCCTAACGCATCGCGATGAGCTGCATTGTCCCGTTATTGGATTACGACCGACAATCCCGAAGTGTTCACGCGATACTCGAACGACTATTCGGTCTGCGGAGTAGGTTGCGGGGCGTGCGCAGACACGGTACGTCGCGCACACACCTCGGTGCGACGTGCACAAAACGCGAAAGGCGCCCGAGAGGCGCCTTCCCGCACATTACGTGCACTCTACATATAAAGCGCGCTCACTTTGCCGAGGCGAGCACGATGATCATCAAAATCAGAAAAAACCCGATCCCAACACCAAGAAGGATATTCAGCCGCCGCGACTCTTGGGTCATGAAGGGCGCGAACGACATGCGACCTTCGTCGACCTTGGCCTGGTCGACCATCTCCAACACCTCGGGCGGCGGGACGGGATGACCCGTCGAACCCGACGCGCTGGTCCGACTCGACGAAGACGCTCCCGCGGAATCGTGCCCCGCGGAATCATAGCCCGCAGAATCATAGCCCGACGCGACCGACGAAATCGGTGCAGCTGCAAGGACCGGCGCGACCGAAACGGCCGGGGTCAGCGCTGGCGACGATCCCGACGAGCCAGATGATGAACTTGAAGAGCTTGAAGGACTCGAACTTGACGAAGAGGCCGAACCTGGCGATGCGAGCGCGGCCAGTTCCGGTGTTAGATTCACATCGACCTTCGGCAGGTAGAAAGGTGCCGACGTCGGAACGGGTAGGCCGGAGGCGGTCGTGCCGGGGAGCGGGCTCCCTTGGAACATCAACATGGTGCGGACGTAGTCGGCGTCCTCGCTGTCCCGTTCGACGCCGTCCGCCATGGGGAAGTCGCTCGCGCGCGGAGGCTCGTTGAGGGGTACGACCGAAGGTGACGGCAGGAGCTCCGCGGGCGGAGGGATGGTCGGGGTGACGCGCGGCACCGTCGGGCGATCTTGGAGCGACCCGAGGTGCGATGGGGGCGTTTTCAGTGCGGCGGAAACGGCGGCGGCCACCGCGGACATGGGCGGCCGGTCGACCTTTCCACTCTCCTCGGGCACGCGCGACGAGGTGGCCTCGCTCGCGTGCGCGCGCTTCATGGCCTGAAGCAAGTCCGAGGGGATTTTGCCGATGCGCGTCTCCGCACTGTACGCGTCTTCCTCTCCCGGCGGTGGAGGGACGGTGTCGATTTGTTGCTCGTCCTCTTCCCTCTTGTTCATCTCGATGCTCACGAGTCTACCAAAGCCTTTGCCGACTAGCTAACTCCGCCATCGTGGGTTATCCACCATGCCGCCATGACGGCAAGCAACATGACGGCTGCGACCAGAATTATTTTCAACAGCGGATCGGCTTTGATCCGGTGGTGGAGCATTCGCGCCGCATCCCTCACGGCAGGGTCCGTTGCGTGCAAGGCAAGCTCGGGCGCTTGGACGCGAACAAGGTTGTAGTTACCTGAAACGAAAGCTCGGACCAAGGTGTCGAGCGCCTCATCGCGTGGAAAAGCGCGCGCGAACGATGGCACCGTGTAATTTTCCGCCCCGAACGAGACAGACAAGACCGACGAGACAGACAAGCCAGCATCCGTCGCCGCAGGGGGTTGCCCTTCGAGCATCGGTTCGATTTTCTCGCCCTGCTGTTGGTCCACGGTCGCAGTCTACTTGGTATGACAAGGAATCGCGAACAATCGCCATGCCACGGTGAGGCCCCGCTCGTGCAAGACTTCGCGTCATGCTCAAGTCTCTCAGCACCATCGCCATCGCCGCGCTCCTGGTCATCGTCGTCGGACTGGGTGGCTACGGCCTGCTGCGAAAACAGCGCTACGACCAGGATTTGACCTCTGAGCGCACGCGTTCCGCGAATCTCGAGCAGCGGCTCGACGAGGCAACCAAGGGGCGGGATCAAGAGCGGACCTCGCGCGAAGGTACCGAACGCGCCGCGGCCGAGACGCAGTCGAACCTCGAAGCGTCCCGCTCGGAGCTCGAGGAGCTGCGCGCCGAGCACGCCGAGGCCGAGAAGCGGCTGACGGCGTTCAAGTCCATCACCGAGAAGTTTCGAAAAATGATCGACAGCGGCAAACTGGCCGTGACCGTTCGCCATGGACGCATGATTGTCAAGCTGCCGGCCGGCATTCTCTTTCCGTCCGGCAGCGCCGATCTGTCGAAGGACGGGCAAGAAGCCATCAACGACGTGGCCCACGTGCTTCGGCAATTCCCGGATCGACGGTTCATGGTCGCGGGTCATACAGACAACGTGCCGATCGGGCCGCCCTCGCCCTTCAAGAACAACTTCGCGCTGTCGACGACCCGTGCGCTCAATGTCACGCAGCAGCTGGTGAAGGCGGGAATGAGCCCCGCGCGCCTCGTCGCCGCCGGCTACGGGGAGTACGAGCCCGTGCGTGAGAACCACACCGAGGCAGGGCGCCAGGAGAACCGGCGCATCGAGATCGTGCTCCTTCCGAACATCGCCGAGATGCCGATGCTGCCAGGTCAAGAAGACGCCGGCGCACCGGACGCGGCGGCGCAAGCTGCAACGGGACATCGCTGATCGGAGTGTCCCGCTCCGCGCGGTCGCTCCTCCTCCTCTTCTTTTCTTCTTCTACTCGTAGGTAATATTCGTCCTACTCAGCGGAGTGTTGCTCGCCTTCGCCTGCACCGACCCCGCCGCCCCCCGGTCCCATGAGGGCGGCGGCCGACGATCCGCCGCCTCGCGCGCCAAAGCCCAGCTCGTCGAGGTACGTTTTGTCGAGGGTGGAGCGGCTGCGCGCAAATTGGCTGCGTAGGAACAAGGCGATGCCAAACAACATCGCCCAGATGCGATAGAGGAAACCGGGGCGCACATGGGGCACGAACCCCAGCTCCTGACCTTGGCGCCGCACACGATCGCGCACGTAGTCGAGAAATCGGCCCAGGTGGCGGAGCACGCGGTGGTTCGCGGCGCGCTTTTCGAAGGCGCGCACCACCAAGGGGAGCACCGCCATTTGCAGCTCGAACAGACCGTAATACGGAGTCTTGAGCCAAGGCCGCTCGCCCAGAAGGCGCCGCGTTTCCTTCTCGCCCCAGGAGACGTGCTCGATTTCCTCTTTGCAGACCACCCGCAGCTTCTTCTTGATGAGCGGGATGCGCGAATCCTCGTCGGGGAGCGTTTGGAGGAGCAGATCCTTGAAGATGTCGAGCACCATGCCTTCGCCGATGGCGTGCTCCATGAACACCTTCAAGGGGTAGTAGTTGTTGTGCGCGGCCAGGAGGCGAATGACCCAGTGCGCAGGGGTCGGCTGCAGCCCGAGGAGGCGAAAAATATCGGCGAAGAGCTGCAAATGCGCGAGCTCTTGCTTCGCCTGCCGCACATAGAATTTGGCGGCCTCGAGCGTGCCTGCGGCATAGAGCGACTTTCCGCAAAAGACCCCGGTGGCCTCGCCGTAGAGCGCTTGCGAGAGGACGAACCTCACGATCTCGCGGTCCTCGTCGTTCGCGAGATCGAATCGGTCTTGGCCGAAGTCGTAGCCGGGCGTGAGATCGTCCACGTCATTTTTCTAGCGCAAGACCGTCCCGGCGTCCTGCTCCTTCGGGCTCGAACGGCCGGGATCGGCCAAGGCGCGTGTGCGGAAATCAGCTAAACCGGATCGCGGCGCTTCAACAGGATGAAGAGCATGCCCAGCATGAAAATCGTCATCCCGTAGAGCACCACGAAGGGCACCCACGGCATCGCCCACTCCACGAAACCCCAAGCGCCCGCGATGGTGTCGCTCTCGATTTGGGCGATGGCGCAGTGAAATTGCCCCGCGTGGACGAAGTCGGGCGCGCTGTTCAAGGTGGGCTTGCCGAGATCGACCACCCACGCCGGCGCGTTGGCCAGGGCGGCGCGCTCTTCGGCGATGGTCCCCTGAAAGCCCCACCGCGCCGGCATGATGTACATGAGCGGCTTGAGCATGGGGTTCGTGGTCATGGGCACCATCAGCCCGCCGAGCACGACCTGCGGAATGAGGGCGATGGGGGTGAGCGCCATCGCGGCCTCGGCCGATGTGACCAAGGTCGAGACCAAGAGGCCCAGCGCGGTCGCGTTCATGGAGACCGCGAAGAGCACCAGGAGCTCCATGATGAAGGCGGTAAAGCCGCCCTCGAACCCGAGCACGGGAAAGACGATGGCCAGGAGCATCGCGCACTGCAGAAAACAGACGAAGCTCAAGATGATGTATTTGCTCATCACGTAGTTGAACAAATTGAGATTCACCATGCGCTCGCGCAGGTAGATCGCCCGCTCGGTGACGATCTCGCGCGCGGAGTTGCTGGTGCCGAACCACACGCAGCTCACGACCAAGAAGAACATGGCGGCCGTGTGGTCGTCGGTCGGCTTCATGTTCTTCAAGAAGTCGACCGTGTTGGAGGCGGCGTCCGATTTGCGATTGGCCAAATCTTGAATGGCGCCCAAACACCAAAATGGAATGGCCGCCTTTTGCCCCGCGAAGACGCCCGCCAGCATGATGCCGATGATGGGCGCCTGCAGGAACATGATGGCCGCGCCTGCCCTATCGCGTACCTTGACCTTCCAATAGCGCGACATGAGCAATTGGAGCTGATGAAACAGCGCCACCCCCGCGCGGTGCGGGGTGCCCCGGGCGGCGGCCTCGGTCCCCACGGCGCGGTGGCCCGAGTACATGCGCTGGTAAATGGGGTTCGAGTTCTGGAAGAACTCCCCCCGCCAGGCGCGCGCGGCCTCGAGCCGCGCGGGGTTGCGCGGCACGTTGGGATCGCGGCGCTTCATGTCCTCGTGCACCGCGCGCTCGCGCACATTGAGCATATCGAACATGTCGCGCGGGTTGTCGATGCGGCGCGGGGTGCTCTTGGTGCCGATGTTCGGCTGGCGCTCGAGGATGGAGCCGAAGAAGCGGTACGACGCGTCGCCGGTGGGGCCGAAGTAGGTGGGGATACCGCCGTAGCCCATGATGAAACAAAGATTGAATTTCTCGAATTCGTCTTTGGCCGGCTGGTGGATCGTCATGATGATCGTCTTGCCGGTCTTGCGCGTGAGGTCGGAGAGCAGGTTGATGAGCGCCGTGGTGTCGTCGGCCGCCAGGCCGCTGGTGGGCTCGTCGAGGAACAGAATGACCGGATCGGTGACCAGCTCCAGCGCGATGTTCACGCGCTTTCGCTGTCCGCCGGAGAGCACCTTCTTCTCCGGTTTTCCGATCTGGAGGTTCTTCACGCCCTCGAGGCCCAGATCGCGCAAGGTCTCGTCGACCCGGCGATCGATCTCGTCCTCGGAATAGTCATTGGGGAGCCGGAAGCGGGCGGAGTATTTGATGGCCTCGAAGACCGTGAGCTCCGGGTGCACGATATCGTCCTGCGGCACGTATCCGATGGATCCGCGCAGGGCGTCGTAAATCGTATAGAGGTCCTCGCCGTTGATGCGCACTTGGCCGCTGGTCGGCGGCATGTAGCCGTTGAGGGTGAGGAGCAGGGTGGTCTTGCCCGCGCCCGAGGGGCCCATCAGCGCGATCATGTCGCCCGGCAAGGCCTTGAAGGAGACATGGTCGAGCAGGGTCTTCATCGCGGCCTTGTTGTCGCGATCGGGCACCTCGAGGAAGAGATCCCACGCTTCGATCTCGTAGAGGGGCTTGCCGGCCCAGGAGGCTTGCTGGTCCTCGACGACGACATTGACCTGCTGCCCCGCGATATGAATGAGCAGCGGCATCGGTCCGATGAAGACCTTCTCCCCGCTCTGCACCGGGACACGCTGGCCGGGCGTGAGGCGCTGGCCGCGCACGAAGGTGCCGTTGGCCGACCGCAAATCTTCGAGGAAGAGCTGCTCGCCTTGTTTGACGATCTGCGCGTGGCGCGACGACACCTGGGCGTGCGCCACCACGATTTTGTTCTCCGGCGTTCGGCCGATGCTGATGACATTGGTCTGAAGCTCCGCCAGGGAGAGCTCTCCGATGACGGTGCGGTGCTTGCGCGGTGCGCCGCTTCCGCCGTCGCCGTTGTTGTGCGCCGGAGGTGCTCCTTGCGGCGGCGGTGCCCCTTGCGGCGGCGGCGCTTGCTGCGCGCCGAGGTGCTGGCCCGGGTGGGCGGAGTCTTGCGCGTACTGCGCGAGCAGCGAGACCGAGATGGGAACGGCGCCAAAGGCGACGATGCCGTTCGGATCGAGCGGTACGGGCTGATTCTGCGGGATGGGGCGCCCTTGCAGGTAGGTGCCGCTGGTCGAGCCATGGTCGACGACCATCATGCGGTCGAGCATGACGGTGGCGTGGTGCGAGCTCACCGAGGCGTGGGCCACCACCAACGAGGCGCGGGCCGGATCGCGGCCGATGACGACATGGCCTCGGGGCGGCTGGGCGCTGCCGGGCGAGAGCAGCATGAGCACGATGGCCGGGTGCGCGAGCGGAACGGGCACCTGGCCCACGGCGAACTGAACGCGAAAGTCGTAGGGGATCGGCTGCTGCGGCGGGACGGGTGCGCCGTTGGCGAAGCTCGCAGCGGCCCCGAGGTCGACGAAGAAGAGCTGGCCATTCTGCCGAACGATGCGCGCATGCTGGGGAACGACCCCCGGTCCCGCGAGCACGATGTCGCTATCGGGTGCGCTGCCTACGGTGATCGCTTCTTTTCCGAGCCCGGGAATCATGCCGGTGCACTGTATGCCGACGCTTCATTTCGTGGAAGCTTTCGGGGAAGCGCGTGCTCCGGCGCAGGAGGGTCGTCAGAAGCTGCACATCTTGTAGGGCCCCGGGTAGTACACCTTGTCGCACTTACCACTGGCAGGGGGCTGGCAGTCGCTGTTCGCCGTGCATTTCGTGTTGCAGCGGCCATCGAGGCAGGTGCCGGAGGAGCATTGGTCGTTGGAGGTGCACGGGGAGTTGAGGCCGACGCACGAGCCGCCGGCGTCGACGCCCCCGCTTCCGCCTCCGCCACCTTGGCACGCCTTGCAGCCTTGCACTTTCTTCCAGGAGTACTTGCACTTGTCCGAGAGGAGCTTGCAGGCGTCCTCGTGCACGTAGAAAGGCAGCTCGCCGGGGTTGGGGGAGTGCTCGTCGGTGCACCAGATTTTGCGCTTCTTGCAGTCCTTCGACTTCCACCCCGCGCAGAGTTTGTCCCAGCACGCCTTGGGGGGATCGGCGTCGATGGTGGTCCCGGTGGTGGGCCAGCAGCACTCCTGGGAGTTGTTCTGCGGCTCGACCATGCAGAAGCAGCCGGCGCTCGCGTCCCCTTCCACGTTCTTGCAGTTGGCGCCCGTGAACTCGGCGATGTTGATGACATGGGCCCAGCCGCCTTCGCCGCCAAAGAATTTGCGGCAGCGGCCGTTCTCACACTGCTTTTGCTTCGGGTCGATGGTCGTGCCCTCGAAGGTCATCTGGCAGACGTTGTAGCCGTTGCGGATGCCCCAGTTGGCGCAGACCATCGCGTAATCGTCGCAGTCGAAGTGGAGCGGGTTCTTGCTCTGGTCGCCCTGGCAGGAGGGGCACCATCCTTTGGGTCCGTGGTTGTAGGGCATATCCTTGGCGGGACACTTGAACGGTCCGTCGAGCGGTTTGCGCTTCGGCAGGCACGTGTGGGGAGGCCCCGCGTCGGTCGACGCCGCGTCGGTGGATGCGGCGTCGGCGGATGCAGCGTCGGCGGCGCCCGGAGCGAGATCCGTTTCGACGTCCGACTCGGACGCTTCGCAGGGGCACTCTTCGAGGGTGCAGGTGCCGAGCTCCAGGCCGCAGCTGGATGACTCGTCTTCACACGTGGAGGCGTCCGAGGTGTCTCCGTCGGGGAGGTCGGGAACGGATGCGTCGACGATGCGCGCGTCCGCGGTGTGCGCGTCGACGATGGGCGCGTCCGGGATGGATACGTCCGCGGTGCGCGCGTCGGGCGCGAACACGTCCATGGGCGATGCGTCCAACATGGCGAGCTCGGACTGCGTCTCCGAAGGGTCTTCGCCGCCGTCGGAGCAGCCGCTCCACGCGCCCGCCACCAGCAAGAGCACCGCCGTGACGCGAAGCCGGCCGCGCCAGGATCCCGAAGCGAATTTTGCCCCCATATTAGCGGGCTCAACGCAAAGGGCGCACCATCGCGGATGGGGCGGTTACCGCATTTGCGGTGCGGGGGAAACCGCGGGCCGGTGCGGAACGATGGGTTCCGCGCGGAAGAAATGGTTCCGGCGGATGGAACGAATCGTTCCGCTCGGGCTCGTTCGGATGGGCGTGCCGGCGCGATCAGTGATCGCGCTTCAAGCGGGGGCGCGTGGGGTGAATCAGCGAGGGAATCGGGGGCGCGGGCTCCGCGTCGGAGGGTGGTTCGTTGACGATCGCCGGTGGCGCATGTTCGGCCGCGGGATGCGAGGGGGCGCCGGCGTCGGGGCCGTCGATGTAGACGGGGTGGCGCTTTTTGGAGCCGAAATCGAGCGCGATGTAGATGGCGATGCCGGCGACGGCAATCCCCGCGAGGCCCAGCAGAACGCCGAGGATCACGATGGGCGAGCGCTTCGGGCGTGCCCCGCCCTCGCCTTCGGCGTGATCTTCGTCGGTGGTCGTGGGGGCCACGGGACGCGAGATGCGCGCCGCCATGGGCCCGGTCGACGACGGCACGGCGGGGGCCGCCGGCACGGACGGAATGACCACGGTGTTCGTGGGCCCGAGCGGGGGCGGCGGCGCCGTCTGCACCAGGGTCGGCGCAAGGACTTGCGGGGTCGCGAGGGCGCTCTCGCGGGCGCGCAGCACCTGCACGGAGATGTTGTCGTGCCCTCCGCGTGCGTTCGCGAGATCGACCAGCTGGCCCGCGGCTTGGGCGGCGGGGCTCGCGGCGATGCGCAGAATTTCGGCCGGCTCCACCAGATCGCTCAGGCCATCGGAGCAGAGGACGAACACGTCGCCCACCACGTGGGGCACGGGCTGCGGGCGCAGCTCCACCTCCACCTCCGGCTTCATGCCGAGCGCGCGCGAGATGCGGTTGGCGTCGGGGTGATTGGCCGCCTGCTCCGGCGTGAGGAGCTGCGCGTCGACCATCTGCTGCACCATGGAGTGATCCTTGGTGAGCTGGACGATGTCGGCGCCATGAATCAAGTAGCAGCGGCTATCGCCCGCGTGCGCGATCTCGGTCCCGCCGCCGTGGTGAAGCACGGCCACCACCGTGGCACCGGGGCGAGCCGAGCCCGAGACATCGCCGGTGGGGATGGCGTACACCTGGCGGTTGGCCTCCTCGATGGCCTCGCGCAGCACGCGCGAAGGCTCGCCGGGTGAGGGCGGTCCGGCCGGGCGCCGCTCGAAGACCTCGAAGATGGTCTTCAGCGCGAGCTGCGAGGCCTCGCGACCGCCCTCGTGCCCCCCCATGCCATCGCACACCACCGCGAGGTGCCCGAGCGTGGTCTCGCGGTAGCCGCAGGCGTCTTCGTTGATTTGCTTGCTGGGATCACGCCCCGGGTGCGTTCGCTCGGCGAACTCGATGACGGGGAGCTTTCGCTCGTCGGGGCCTGGCCAAGGAATCGTCACGCTCCCTCGTTCAAGCGAACGGTGAACTCCACGGGGCCAAAGCGAAGCTGCGAGCCGGCCGGCACCGGCACCCACGTCCCGGGCGCGATGCGCGAGCCCGCCACGTAGGTGCCGTTGTTCGAGGTCTCGTCACGCACCCAGAGCTGCGAGCCCTCCAGCTTGAGGGTCGAGTGCACGCCGCTCACGCGCGGCTCCGACAGAGTAACGGGGCACTGCGCGGGATCGCGCCCCACGCGGATCTCCGTGCCCGCGCGGATCGTGTATTGACCGGCGGTCCCCGAAAGAACCGCGGCGGTCGACGGTCCGCCGGCGCTGAAGGCGGCCGGTCCGCCGGCGCCGAGGGGTCCGGACAGCGCGCCGCTGCCATAAGGGCTCGGCGGCGGGGCGAGCGGCTGCGCGGACAGGGCTCCCGTCAATGGAAACGCCGGGGCGTTACCGCCCCCACCTCCTCCCGCGAGATCGGCCGGAAGCGGCTGGCCACATGAGAAGCACACCGACGGCTGCCCCGGCGTGGCCATCGTCATCGACTGGCACGCTGGACAACGAACTTGCACCACCCCGCCCGCGGCTTGCGGCGCGCCGGCCGGCGGTGCAAATCCTTGTTGCGGCTGCGGCGGCGGCGCATATGCCGGGGCCGGGCCAAAGCCTTGTTGCGGCTGCGGCGGCGGCGCATATGCCGGGGCCGCGGCGTACGGCGGCTGCGCGGACGCGCCGTAACCTCCTCCGCCTTGCGGCCCTTGCGGCGGCGTATAGCCGCCTCCTTGGGGCGGTGGACCGCCGTAGCCACCTCCTTGCGGGGGTGGACCACCGTAACCGCCTCCGGGCGGCGGTCCGCCATAGCCGCCTCCCGGGGGCGCGCCGTAGCCGCCTCCTTGCGGCGGAGGCCCACCATAGCCGCCCGCGACCACCGGCGCCGGCGGCGTGGTACCGCGCGACTTTTTGGCGCCTTTGCCGCCGCCGCCGCGGAGCAGGACGATCACCAGCAGCAAAATGACGATGACCCCGCCGGCGATGCCGAGGATGAGCAGCAGGTTGAAGGGCTTCTTGGTCGCCTTCAACGTGAGGATGGTCTGCTCGTCGTGACCGCTCGCGCGCCGGGCCACGTTGTCGTAAATCAGCACGCGCACGACTTGGTTGTCGCCGGTGCCGTCGAGCATCTTCTCCTCCTCGGGCACGTCGAACACCACGAAGGAGTCGTTCGCGTCCTTGGCCGCGCCGCGCAGGTTCTGGCTGATCAAGTTCTTCTGCGCGCGCTGCAGGGCCGCCAGATCGGTGCTGCTGAAGCTGGGATCGGGCTTGGTCCCCGCCGGAATGAAGTACGACTCCGCGCGCTTCGACTCGCCGCCCCAGCAGAAGTTCCCGTACACCTTCAAGGTGCCGCCCGGGTACACGGGGTTGGCGTCGGCCTCGGCCTTGGTGTGCCCCAGATCGATGTCGAGCGGCCACTGCGACGGATCCGCGCCGATGGGCACGTCCTTGAACGACGCATCGCCCTTGATGGGGGTCTTGCCGCCCTGGAACTCGAGGTCGAAGGTCTGCTCGACGGTGGGGTTCAAACAGGAGACGCGCCAGCGCACGAGGTACATCGAGTTGAAGCGCTGCCGGACCAGGTTGATGATGGTCTTGCCCTTCGCGTCACCCTGCCCCTCGCGCACGATGTCGAAGAAGCCGCCGATCTGCGGGTTCGAGAGCTCGCGCATGAACTGTTGGTCGTTGTTGCGGAGCGCATCGTTGACCAGACCACTCGCCGTGGGCAGCCAGATGGAGATGACGGGGAGCGGGGTCTTGGGGGCCGCGGTGTTGTCCTCGGGAAAGCGCCCCTTGGTCACGAATTGGCTGAAGAGGGTCGCGCTCTGCGAGGCGCTGCCCGTGTCCTCGCGACCCGCGCCGTTGGAGAGCACGACCATGGCCTGGTGGAGCGGGATCTCCTGCGGTCCCTGCATATTTCCCAGGCTGCCGAAGGCGTCGGTGGTGATGCCCTTGAGGATGTTGAACAGCGGCTTCGACGAGCCATGCGAGGCCGCCGTCCCCGCTTGCGCGTTGAGCACGCCCACCAGATCGTTGCGCTGCTTGAACGTCTTCCACTTGGAGTTCTGGATGACCCCGCGATCGTCGAAGATCTGGAGCGCCATCAGATCGTTCGGGCCCATCGTCTGGATGAACTGATGCGCGATGGCCTTCGCCTCTTGGTAGCGCGAGCCCATGCCGGCCGAGGCGTCGACCGCCAGGAGCCACGCGGTGCCCACGCCTTTCTCCTTGGAGTCGCCCCAGCGCTGGACATTGCCGTCGAGGGTGGCCAACGTGTCAGCGCCGGCGACCTTCACCAGCAAGCGCGCTTGATCCTTGGGGAACTGGAACGCGGTCCAGATGGCGTTCGGCTTCTCCATTTGCTCGCTCACGCAATCGAGCGCCGCGTTGCCGCGAAGCTGCGCGCAGGGGAGCATCAGGTCGGAGGTGGAGTTGGCCTGAATGGTCTCGACCACCGTGGTGAGCAGCGGCGAGCCGTTCTGCATGCCCGCGCGCGGGTCGATGCGAAGGATATGAGCCTCGGGTGCGGCGAAGGCCGCGAGCGGCCACAGCCACACGACCGCCAACACCGCGGTGACGATGGCCAAAGCCTGGCGGGGGCCGGCTGCTCCGGCCTTGGAAGCTGCCAGCGCTGCAACGAGGGAGCGGATCGATCGGAACATGAGAGCTCGCGTGGTTTCGAGGACGAAGTCAGATGGGGCCGAGGATCTTGACGATGGTCGTGTACCCACCGAGGCGGAGTCGATCGCCATCGCGAAGCTCGCGACGGCCGTTTTGGCCGATGTGCTCGTCGTTGACGTACGTGCCGTTGGTCGACCCGTTGTCCTCGACCACGATGGATCCGGAGGCAACGTCGATGGTCAGCGACGCGTGGCGCGACGAAATGGTGGCATCGGCCAAGGGGATGTCGAGCCCCTCGGCGGCGTTCGCGCGTCCGAGCAGCAGACGCCCGCCGTGGAGCGGCCAAAAGTCCCCCTGCGCATTCGACTGAAACGAGACGAGGAATCCGCGCAGCGCGTTCGCCGGCAAGCCCGTGGCGTACGCCCCCCGGTTGGGCGGCGGCGGCGCGCCGAACGGGGCACCATGCTGCGGCGGACCGTAACCCGGCGGGGGCGGCGGGGGCGGATAGCCACCCGGTGCGCCGCCAAAAGCCTGGCCGGGCGGCGGGGGCGGCGGCACATCGCCAAAGGGCTGTCCGCCGGGCGGAGGATAGCCGTAGCCTTGTTGCGCGGGCGGTCCGGGCGGCGGGGGCGGCGGCATGCCAAACCCCGGCGGCTGCCCCACGAACGGCGACGCGGGGGGCGCGCCATACGCGGGCGGAGGCTGCGGCACGCCGTACGGGGAAGGTCCGCCGAAGGGTGACGGCGGGAGTGGGGGCTGGGCGCCGTAACCACCTTGACCCGAGGGGTTCCCGTAGGCGTCGCTGCCGAAGCTCATCGCGTCCAGCGCAAGCGGATGTCCCTCCCGGCAATAACTTTGCCCAGCGGGGATCTCATGCCCTTGCGCGCACCGCGCGGGTCCTGCGGGCGCGCCGGGGGCGCCGTAGCCCATAGGTGGAGGAGGCGGCGGAGGCGGCGGGGGTGCACCTGGCGGGGGACCGTATGCGCTTCCGCTGCCCGAGGGGGCCTGCGGTGCACCTGGCGCGCCAAATGGTGCGGGCGGGGGTACACCAAAGGGTGACGGCGAAGGCGCCGCGCCCGCGAGGGCGAAGCCACACGAGTTGCAAAACTTGTCGCTGGGCTGGGTGGGCGAGCCGCACTTCGGGCAGGCGCTCATCGTCGAACCGTGGCTTTCCGCGCGCGGAGTCCTTCGCGCACGCGGGCAGCATAACGGAAAAAAAGCGACGGCAGACGAGCTTTCCGCCCCAGCGCAAGCCTGGCGGCTGCCGCTTGCGTCGTCCGACTCGCTCCTGCCCCGAGGTCGCCGCTCGGGGCGGCCGGCTCACGAATGCCCCGAGGCCGTCGCTTGCGGGGGCGGGCTCGCGGAAGCCCGGAGACCGTCGCCTCGCGGGGGCGGGCTCACGGGAGCGAGGTGCCGGCCGCGAGCAGCGCCGCGCGGATCACTTCGCGCACGGGAACACGATGCTCCCTCGCGGCGGCCGCGCACGCGTCGAACTCCGGTTTGACTTGAGGCGGCCCGTACGGTCCCTCCGCGACCTTCACGGGAATGATGCCGAAGGGTGTCTCCACCTGGACCTGTCGCCGCGGCCTCTCGAGCCGCGACACATCGTAGCGCCGCACCCCGAGGCTGGTGGTCTCACGGAGCATCAACGCGCCCACGATCTCCGCCTTCGGCGTCTCGACCAAGGCGCTGAGGGTCAGCGCCGGGCGGCCCTTCTTCATGGTGATGGCGGTGGCCCATACGTCGAGCGCGCCGGCGGCGAGCAGGCTCTCGATGGCGCTGGCCACGAGCTCTCCGGTCGCATCGTCGACATTGGTCTCGAGCACCGTATGAGACAAGCTGGTCGGTTCGGTCGCTTTCCCCAACACGGCGCGCAGCACATTGGGCCGATCCGCCAGCTGCGCCGTGCCCGCGCCCCACCCCACCGCCTCGGGCACCATCGAAGGCCACCGCGACGATCCCCGTGCATGCGCGCCAACGATGGCGGCCCCCGTGGGCGTCACGAACTCGAAGTCGATCCCTCCGTCCACCGTCACCAAGCCGCGCAAGCACTCGACGGTGGCGGGCGCCGGCAGCGGCAAGATCCCATGCCGCGCCGGTACGAAACCACGTCCCATCGGCAGCGGCGACACGATCACCTCGGCGCCGAGGTACTCGAGCGCCGCAGCACTTCCTACGACATCGACGATGGCATCGATGGCGCCGACCTCGTGAAAGTGCACCTCGTCGAGCACGCTCTTGTGGACCTTGGCCTCGGCGTGCGCGAGCCGTTCGAAGGTGGCCTGCGCCATGGCGAGCACGGACTTTTCGAGCCCCGACTCGCTCAAGATGCCACGAATAGCCGCATACGTGCGCTCGGGCTGCGCCGCCTCCAGGTGCACGTCGAACGACGTGGCGACGATGCCGCTTCGCACGCGCGTTCCAAAGTGCAAGTCGAACCCCGAGATAGGCAGCTTCGCCACGGCATTGGCGACGACGACCTCGGGCACCCCCAGGTCGATGAGGGCGGCGATGATCATGTCGCCGGCGAGGCCGCTGGGCGCGTCGAGGAAGAGGATTTTTCCATGGCCCGCGCCGCGCGGGAGCTCGGGCCTCGGGGCTGCCCGGCGGGAGCGGGGGGGGTGGTCGTGGTCGGGGGGGTGCGGGTGGGAGTGATCGTCGTGCGCGTGCGGCGCGTGGCCGTGATCGTCGTGGCGGTGCGGGTGCGCGTGGGTGTGATCGTCGTGCGCGTGCGGCGCGTGGGCGTGATCGTCGTGCGCGTGCGCGTGCGGCGCGTGGGCGTGGGCGTCGTGCGCGTGCGGCGCGTGGCCGTGATCGTCGTGCGCGTGCGGCGCGTGGGCGTCGTGCGCGTGCGGCGCGTGGCCGTGATCGTCGTGCGCGTGCGCGTGCGGCGCGTGCGCGTGATCGTCGTGCGCGTGCGGCGCGTGGGTGTGATCGTCGTGCGCGTGCGCGTGATCGTCGTGCGCGTGCGGCGCGTGGCCGTGATGGGCGTGCGAGTGCGCGTGCGGCGCGTGGGCGTGATCGTCGTGGCGGTGCGGGTGCGCGTGGGCGTCGTGCGGGTGCGGCGGATGGCCGTGGGCGTCGTGGCCGTGATGGTGCGCGTGCACGTGGCCGTGGTGGTGCTCGGTTCGGTGCGGGGGTCGGCTGTCGTGATCGTGTCCGTCGTGTGCCATCAGGTTCGCGCTCCTGCGCGCAGGATTCGAGCAGCGGCAAAGGCTGCGCCGAACCCGTTGTCGATGTTCACCACTGTGATTCCCGAAGCGCAGCTCGTCAGCATGCCGAGCAACGCGGCGATTCCCCCGAGGGCCGCTCCATATCCAACCGAGGTCGGCACCGCGATGACGGGGGACTCGACGAGCCCTCCGACCACGCTCGCCAGCGCCCCTTCCATGCCGGCGACCACGATGATCACGCCCATGGCATCGAGCACCTGCCGCCGATGCAAGAGGCGGTGGATGCCGGCGACCCCCACATCGTAAATCCGCTCCACCTTGGCGCCGAGCATGCGCAAGGTCTCCCCGCACTCCTCGGCCACCGGCAAGTCGCTGGTCCCCGCGCTCACCACCGCCACCGCCCTCGTCCCGAGCTGGGGAATCGGCGTCTGCTCGAAGGTGGCCACCCGCGCCATCGCATGGTACCGAAACGCCGGAACGGCGGCGCACACCTCCTCGGCCTTCGCCGCATCGAGCCGCGTAACGAGCACATTCTGCCCCGTGCGCACGAGCTCCCCCGCGATGCCCACGATCTGCGCGGCCGTCTTCGCCTCCCCCAGGATGACCTCCGGCACCCCCAGCCGAAGCGCCCGATGATGGTCGACCACCGCGTACCCCAAATCCGCAAAGGGCAGATCCTTGAGCGTACCGAGCGCATCCTCCACCGTGGTGCTGCCACTTTGGACCTGTTCGAGAAGCTCACGGATCTTGGCGGGATTCATCGCGTACCGTGTTGCTCATAGCACCACTTGGCGCGATGCGAGACCCAACTGAGCTTTCGGCACCTCTCCCCAGAGAATCGGTCACCCGAAGGTCGCCGGGATGCGGCGAAGATGCGGCCAAAAAGCTCGTTTTCACGAAAATGGAACGTGCCGTCGCGTTACGCGGGCGCCTTCGAGGCCGGCATATTGGGCTCGACGAGCAAGTGGATGAGATGGGCGCGAGGTCGACATGCTCGTTCGGGCGCTCCGTCGCAAAGCGCCAGCCCCGTCCCACCTGGTCCATGTCATCGCCGGACCTATTCGGCCGATGCTCCGATCCACGAGTCGATGTCCTGCATCCGTCATGGCAGACGTGCAGGACCACCCGGCCAGCGCCATCGACGAGCTTCTCCCGGCGCCTGGACGGAGGCTACGTCATCGGGACACGCTCGGCTGTCACGACGGTCTTCGTCGGACGTGCTCCGTAACGACTCCGTCAGCGCGCGCCGAGACACGCCGGAAACCGTGCAAAGTGACCACAACGGCGCCTGTGCACGACGAAACCGCGGCGGGGACGCGAAAGATGCGGAACCTGTAAAGCGGAAGCGGGCACCTCACCTTCACGAGAAGATGCTCGACGACGAGACTCTGGCGCCCTTGCCCCCAGATGTCCGGAGACTCACGGACTTTGCCGAAGCGGGCACCACACGTTCACGAGAAGATGCTCGACGACAAGACTCGGGCGCCCTTGCCCCGAGATGTCCGGAGACTCACGGACTTTGCCGAAGCGGGCACCACACGTTCACGAGAAGATGCTCGACGACAAGACTCGGGCGCCCTCGCCCCGAGGTGTCCGGAGGCTCACGGGCTTTGCGGAAGCGGGTACCACACGTTCACGAGAAGATGCTCGACGACAAGACAGTCTGGTGCCCTCGCCCCCGAGATGTCCGGGACTCACGGACTTTGCCGAAGCGGGCACCACACGTTCACGAGAAGATGCTCGACGACAAGACTCTGGCGCCCTTGCCCCGAGATGTCCGGAGACTCACCGAATTTTGGTCGACGTCGAGGCGGCGTGTCCTCTGAAGCGCGGAAAGCTTTCTGCCTAAGTTACGTACAAGAATCGAAGTTCGATTTAATATTCCAACAATTCACGAATCGAACAGATACCGCGGCGTGCTTCGGTACCTGCTGAACTGAATGCTCGGCAGCGTGCGCCCGATCCAAGCGCGGGCGCGCGCAGGATCGGAGATCTCGAACAACGCGTACGATGCGACGGGGCGGTCACCGTATCCGCTGACGATGAGCCTTGGATCGCGTCGAATTGCAGACCCGAATCGACCGTCGTGAGCGCAATCATTTCGGCATCCCGCGAGTCGTCGAAGCGGCTTTGACGAAGACGGCAGAGGGTTCCGTCAGCTCGCGCGAACGTCACGTCGTAGCCATGCCGGCACGGCGCACTCGCGACTTCACCGATGCCGACTTTCGCGGGGCAAAGCTCGACGGCGTAAATGGGGCGGGCACCAACCTCGCGGGGCGCAGTCGATCCCGGCGCGCGCGCTCCCAATATGCCCGGCCGCTCGACGATCATGGATCCATCTTCGCGCTTCCTCGAGGCTGGATCCGGCTCATCTGGCACCGCCGCGACGGGGGATGGGTGCGCATCTTCGCCGGTGAGGGCCTGTTCGAGGTTCGTATTCGGGCGGGCGCGCTCGACGATCGATCCTCGAAGTGCAATGCCGACCACCCGCACGGGCTCTCGGCGGTGACTCGCGGCGAGAAGGGCTTCCCCGAGGCTGGATCCGGCTCATCTGGCACCGCCGCGACGGGGGATTGGTGCGCATCTTCGCCGGTGAGGGCCTGTTCGAGGTTCGTATTCGGGCGAGCGCGCTCGACGATCGATCCTCGAAGTGCAATGCCGACCACCCGCACGGGCTCTCGGCGGTGACTCGCAGCGAGAAGGAAAGCCGCGAAGTCGCTTTACTGTGGACGGTACCAGCCCTCCAGCAGGGCCAGCTTTTTGTCGGCCTTGCCATAGGTCGCCTCCATTTCTCGGAGCGCCTCGTCCGCCGATCGCTCGTCTGCGCTCGCTGCCTGAAGCATTTCGAGTCGGATAAGCAACGATTTTCTTTGATGCTCGACCGCGCTCACGATGCGCAATGAATTTTCGCGGTACCGCGGTTTGGTGCTTTCGACGAGGGCGCGCATGGTCTTCGTTCGTCCGTCCAGAGCGCGGAGTGCTTCCGTCAGTGCGGTCATGCGCTCGGCGCTCCGTAGCTCGCGCTCGGCGAAGCGGTTCGACGGTGCGTCATCGTTCGATCCGATGGACAAGGAAGTCGCGTGCGATGGCGGCGGTTTCCAGTCGGAACCCGCGTGAGCGAGGCCCGCGATTCCGAGCATGGCGACGCTGCATGCCATTGCAGCGAGGCTCGACTTGGCGAAATACATGAAATTTCATCTCCAATGTTGCCCAGTGCATCGCACGTGCCTTTTGCCGATATCCGAGTTTTCGCGCATTTCGCTCTAAATCCATCGACGTTGCGCTATCCTTCTTTGTACGTGGTGCGAACTCAGCTCCGGCCACTCTGCCCCGCGGCTGCGCACACGCGTGACACGGCTCGTATCCGAGGAGTCGCTCTAAATCCATCGACGTTGCGCTATCCTTCTTTGTACGTGGTGCGGACTCAGCTCCGGCCACTCTGCCCCGCGGCTGCGCACACGCGTGACACGGCTCGTATCCGAGGAGTCGCCCCCCGCTCGAGAGAAATCGAGCGCTACGGTCCCAACTCGAACGCGGTGTCCAACGCGAGCCATGCGACGCCGAGGATGCGGGCTTCGGTGCCTCGATCCGTCTTTGCGAACATGGCGAGCGCGCGTAGACCCGCGTCCGCATGAACGTGCCGCGACAGCGCGGAGCGCCCTCCGATGGGAGCGCCGCCGCCATACGCCGCGCTCGTGGGATAGCCGGCGACGGCGCCCCTATCGGCATCGTTGCGGCGCACGGTTCCCCAATTCACGGACCGCGCGAACCAACGGCGAGGCGGTGCGATGCCGCGGTGGCGAGGGGGTCGAGAGGGCCGAGCGTGAGCTCGGCGCCGGTGGACCATTCGCGGGGCGGCTCCGCACGGAAGATTCGCCGATCGGGGCGGTCAGCACGCGCACGGTCGCGGGCGCGAGGGTGACTTCGGCGACGAAGGCAGCTCCTGCTCGGCGTGCACCCGCAGCGGCGCATCGACCCCGAAGAGCCGTCGCGCGGGTCTGGCACTTGAGCTGCGACGGTTGCGGCTCGTTCGAGGGCGGCGTGGCATCGTGCGCATAAGGACGTGTCGAAGCTCTTCATCCAACGAGACGCCCGACCCGGTGGACGTGTTGAGCGGATTCGTCCGCGCTCCTCACCACCGGTCCGGGGTGGATTTTCCGGACGCAAACGCGCATCATGCGCGGCCGCTGCCGTGCCGATCCTCTTTGCGCCGTTGATAGGAGTCGCTCTCGGAGCTTTTTTTGCGTGGCTCGCGCGCGGTGAGCTCGCGCGCAACGACGCGGGGGCCGTCGCTTCGCATGGGTTTGCGGTGGTTTCGCTGTTTGCGCTGTTCGTTTATGCGCCCATTGCGGGTTACTTCATCGCGTTTCATGGGGACTGGGCGTACCTTTATTGGATCAGCGTTCGCAGCTTGGCGTCGGCGGTGGACTTGACGTTGGTGCTCGTCAGTGGGGCGAGCGTTCCGCTGGGGTTTTTGGCGGCTGCGCGGTGGGCGCGCATCGAGAGGCTCGGGCCGGTGGCGATCATAGGGGCCATTCCGCTGGCGGTGGCGCTTGCGCTGGCCATGGTTTGGCAGAAGCGACTCGCGACCAGCGCGACCTTTGCCCACTTTCATGGTGACTTTGGTACCGAGCCCATCACGAGCAGCCTGCTCGGTCGGGGCGTGCTTTTGATGGATTTTCTCGGCCTGGCGGGGATTGTATGGTGCGGCCTTCAAATGCGAAGCATGAGCCGCAGGCGCCGCTCGACCTTTACGCGCCATGCGCACGCCGGCCCACCTTCGTCCAAACGGGGAGCGAGAAGAAAAAGCTGACGACGGTATTTCTTCCGGTTTTGCCAGAGCGTGGTCGAGTGTTAACGTGTGAATGTGTGGGTACGGGGTGCAGCCATCCGACCGGTACCAGGTTTTGCCGTGATTCACGGCACGGTACTCGAGCGCATCGAGCGTGAGCTCGCGCACGATGCCACGCCCTCTCTTCGCACGCGCGCGCCCGATCCCATCGACCTCGAGGCGCTCTTTACGCGCTTCGAGCAAACGCAGCCCGCGCTCGCCCGAAGGGTGACCGACGTGCTCGATCGGCCGCTCGACCAAGCCGCCATTGCCCTCGGGTGCTTTTTGAGCGTCACCATCTGGCTCGCCTTCGAGCGCACCTTCGGCAAACGGCTGATGGAGGTCTCGGAAGATGCGCTGCGCGCGAGCGAAGCGGCCTTCAGCCTCGAAGAGGAGCTGCGCGCGGGCCGCGACAGCGATCCCATCGAGCTCGAAGACATCATCGAGCAGCAGCAGCCCGCCATCGTCGACTTCGTCCACGAGCACCTCGAGGCCGCACTCGAGGGCGACGCCGAGCCAGCCGAGCGCAATGTCGACGTCGATGACGTGCACCTCGTCTACCGCGCCATGCTGGTGCTCACCTTGGCACTCTCGCACGCCGTCAAATCCAACGACTCGAACACCCTCGGCCCCGAGCTCCTCGCCTAGCGCCCCAGCCGCTCGCTTGCCGCCCAGCGAATCGCATCGCTGCCGCGCAACGAACGGCTACCGCCCAGCGAATCGCATCGCCGCCGCGCAGCGAATCGCATCGCCTTCCCGCCAGCGAATCGCCTTCCCCAGGAGCAAATCGCTACCGCGCAACGAATCGCATCGCCTTGCCGCGCAGCGAATCGATGTCGCGCAGCGAGGCGTCAAAAAAGATCGAACACGAGCCCGGGTCGCTCGTCGACCCACGTGGTGCTCACCACCCACCACCGCGTGCCGTCGTACGAGAGCTGGATGCTGTTTGCGCCACGCTTGATCAAGGTGGGTGACTCGGGCGTGGCCCGCGCCTCGTAGACGCTCCACACGTGGGCGATCTCGCCGAAGCGCTCGACGCGGCGCGCCACTTCGATTTCGTGGAAGTCCATGTTGGTGAGGAGCACCTCGACATTGGCGATGTACTCCTCCACGCTGAAAATTTGAGCCTCCACATGGCCCTCGGCGTCGACCACCGTGCGGAGGCTCAGGGCGCGCGGGTGATGCAGGTAGCGAAAACGGGCCCAATCGCGAGGCACCCCCGCGGGGGCCGAAATGCACGCATACACGGCCTTCACGATGGTCTCGATCTGCTGCACGTCCTGGGACCACGACGACTCCATGACAACCTCCGTTCGTTCGATGAGTGGACCGAAACGAAGAAACGTTCAAGCGGTGAGCCGAAAATTCAATGGCGGGCTCGGTACCATCCCCTAGGGCCGGACGCGCGCCTCGGGAATGTGCGCTTCGCGCGATCCCTGCCACCTCGGGATCGCGCGGTCTCGGATAGACTCACGGCCGTGGATATCCTTCTTCTTCGCACCTCGCTCACCGAAAACGACGCCCTCTCCGCGCCCGAGGTCCCGGATGCGCACCGGTTTCTCTCGATGGAGGGCCGGCAACGGATCCGCGCGCTCGGAAGCAAGCTACGGAACCTCGAGGAGCCCACTTTCGACCGGATCATCACCAGCCCCTACCCGGCCGCCGTGCAGACGGCGGAGCTCTTCGCCGATCGGGTCGACTATGTGGGCATCATCGAGGTCTTGCCCGCGCTCGGATCGAGCGTCCCGCCGGCCGTCGCCGCACCACTTCTTTTGGCGCGAGGCGCATCGAGCACCGCGGGCGCGGCGGGCACGCTGAGCACCGGGCGTGCCTCGATCGTGGTCGTCGCCGACGAGCCCCAGCTGTCCGAGCTGGGTGCGTTCCTCATTGGCCGCCCCACCTTTCCGCCCCTTCTGCACGCGCAGATCTCGGCCATTCGCGATCGGCATCCCGCGTGGTGCCTTCGGCCAGGGGAGCTGGCCAAGTCGTTGCTCTTGGTGGCCTAAGTGACACTTGACCCACGTGGCGACGTGCCTAAGTGACGACGTGGCCTAAGTGACGACACGCTCCGACGACGAATTTGCAGGACGGTCGAGAACTTTCATTTCTCATCAGCGTATCTTTCAATCGGCCATTGCAAAGGTTCCTTGGCCACGCCCGTCTTACGTCGGAGGAGCCCATGTCCGATCCCAGCGCGCCGCCCGAGGTGCCGTTTCCATCCCTGCCCGCGTCACCTCCCCCTCCTCCGGATGTGCCTCCGGCTTGGGCACCGCCTTCTCCTGCTTCTCCTGCTCCTCATGCTTCTCCTGCGCCGCCCGAAACGCCATATCGGAGCGCCCCGGAGCCCCCGGCCGCGCCGCGACCCTCGGTGTCGCTTCACGCCCTGCTCGCGGGCGCCTTTGCGGTGCTCGCCGTGTTGGCGATGCTCGCGGTGCTGATCTTTCGGGTGGGCGCCCCCAAAAAGGCCCAACGTTTGGGCGCGCGGCTCGATTTGGCGGCGGGTGATGTCAGCGTGGTTCATGCGGGCGGCGAAGGCAAGGCCATCTCCGGCACGCCGCTCGCGGCCGATGCCACGGTGAAGACGGCCAAGGGGGCGCGGGCCCTCGTTCGCACGGGGGAAGGCGCCGCCATTTTTCTTCGAGGCGAAACGACCTTGAAGCTCCTGGAGCGCGGCGCGTCCGTGGACTCCGGCGAGATCTGGCTCGACGCGCCCAGGGTCGAAGGGGACGCGCTCGAGGTGAAGGTCGGCGCGATCTCGATTTCGGCCACCGACGCGGGGGTGAGCATCAAGCGCGACGCCAAAGACGTCACCGTGTATGTCGCGCGCGGTCTCGCCGTGGTCACGTCGCCCGGCGGACGGGTCGAGATCAACGCGGGCGAGCAAGGGATCGTTCGTGGTGAGGGCAAGGCCGACGTCGCGCCCATGGCGTTTTGGCAGGATTGGACGGGCGGCATGGGCGATCAGCGCGCCTCGCGCTTCATCGCCAGCGGCACGGGTCGGGTGTATGGCGTCGATCACATGGCGCCCCCAGGTGCGGCGGCGCGCAAGCTCGGCATCGCCAAGCAGGTGGTCCGCGCGGTCATCCGCGATGGAATCGCGGAGACGGAGGTCGACCAAACCTTCTCGAACCCCAGCGGCACGCCCATCGAGGGGTGGTACTGGTTCACCATCCCCACCACCGCCACCGTCAGCGGCTTTGCGCTCGAGAACGATGGGCAGCTCGTGGAGGGTGAGGTCATCGAGCGCAGCGAGGCGGCCGCGCGTTACGAGGCCGCGTTGGTCCGGAAGGTCGATCCCGCGCTGCTCGAGTGGGTCGACGGCCGCACGTACCGCGCCCGCATCTACCCCATCCCGGCGAGCGGTACGCGGCGCATCGTTCTGCGCTATGTCGAGATGCTCCCCTCCATCGAGGGCAAGACCCGGTACGTGTACCCGCTCCGCTCCGACGATCCGGTGCGCTTCGACGAGTTTGCGCTGTCGGTCGACATCGGCCGCGCCGCGAGCGAGGTCGAGGTGGCCTCGTCGCTCGACGCGCGGGTCGAGGAGGGCGGCAGCGTGATCGGCATGCGCCGCAGCGGCTACACGCCGCGCGCGGATTTTCAGCTGGAGCTCACCAACAAAACGAAGCGTTCGCCGGTGTCGGCGTGGCGGTTCTCCGCGGAGTCCGATCAAGCCGACTACGTGATGCTCCGCTATGTTCCGGGGCAGGATTTCACCAAGGAGCCGCCGGCTAACGTGGACGCGGTGTTCGTGGTCGACACGTCCGCGGGCGGCGACGATACGGCCCGCCAGCTTCGCATCGCGGCCGCCGAAGCGGCGCTCCGGGCGCTCTCGGAGCACGATCACTTTGCGCTGGTGGCGCTGGATGTCACGCCCTCGGTGGTCTATCCGAAGGACGGCCTCGCGCCGGCCACCGAGGGCGACATCACCAAGGCGCTCGAGAAGCTCTCCGATCACGCCATCGGCGGCGCCACCGATCTCGGCGCCATGTTCGAGCCTGCGCTCGCCCGGCTGCACGGCAAGGAGCAGGCGGCCCTCGTCTATGTGGGCGACGGCACCCCCACCTCGGGGGAGACCGGAGCGGAGGCCCTGCTCGAGCGCTTGCGGCGCTCGCTCACCGGCTCGCGCGCGCGCTTCTTCGCCATTGGCACCGGCCCCGAAACGCAACACGAGCTGCTGGTGCAGCTCGCGCGCGCCGGAGGCGGCCAGTACGTGCGCATCGACGAGCCCGGGCAAACGACGGATCATGCGCTCCGGCTGGCGAGCGCCATCAAGACGGCCACCATCACCGACGTGACCCTGGACCTCGGCGCAGGGCTCGATCAGCCTCTGTACTCGGCGACGGGCAAGCTCGCGCGTGGCGAGGAGCTCGTCCTCCTGGCGCGCACGCACCATCCGCTACCCGATACGGTGACGGTGCACGGCCGTGTGTCGGGCAAAGACTTCGCCGAGACGTATCCGCTGCGGGTCGATACCGGCTCGGTCACCGCGTCGCTGGTCCCGCGCTTGTGGGCGTCGGAGTACGCGCGGCGTCTGATTGGCTCGGCGTCCGCGCAAGACGACAACCGCGCGCAGGTGCTGCAGATTGGCATCGAGTACGGGCTCGTCACACCGTATACGAGCTCCCTCGCGCTCGAGAGCGAGAGCGCCTACGCGCACCAGGGTATCGTGCGCAGGCGCTCGCGCGTGCGGGGCGTGCGCCTCTCGGCGCTCGGCACCTCCGACGTCGGCGCGCGCGGCGAGCTCGGGGAAGAGGAGATGTTGCGCGGCGCGGGCATCCTGGCCACACGGAGCATGATGGGGTGCAACAACAACCTCGAACCCCCGGCTGCGCGGCAGTCGTCGACGGAGACGGCGTTGAGGGCCGCGCCGCCGTCTGGGGGGAATTCGACGGGCGCGGTGGCCAATGAGGCGGTCGTCGAGCAGGCACCAGGGGTCGCCTTGGCAGCGCAGGCGCCCGCACCGAGTGCTTCGGGCGCGCTGAACGATAAGGCCTCGAACGAGAGGGGCCCGGCCGATCTCAGCGATGCGCTGCAGAAAGCGAGAGGGGGAGCGGAAGGCAGCGGCCCGGCGGCGGGCGCTCACACCCGGCCTATGCGGGGGAGCCCGATGCCGCCGGAAAGCATCGCGGCAGGGGCGACCGACCCCCGCAACGCACGGCGGAACAGTTCGGCCCCTAGTTTCGCCGGGTTCGCGGCCCCCAAAGCGGCGCCGCCCCAGCACAAGTTCGCCCGCACGCTCGGCCGCTGCAGCGACGTGGCCGCCCGCCCGCTCGCCGAGCGCATGGTCGTCTGGCAAAAGCGCGCCAAGAAGGCGGGTCGCGCCGAGGCATTGCCGTACCTCTTCAACCAAGCCATCGCCGCGTGCGAGCTGCCCGACTGGCGCGACGAGGCCGCGCTGCTCGACATCCTGCAGCAGCGCATCGACACCGAGCAGGGCGCCGAGATCCTCCTCGCGCACTTCGCCGGCTACCCCGACGATCAGCGCTTCCTGGCGAAGAACATTTTGCGGCGCACGGTCGACGTGCGCATCGCGGCCGCGGTATCGCGCGCGCTCTACGGCGGGATCGACTGGCCCAAGGTGGATCGCGAGCTCATGGATCTAGGGAGCACCGACAAGCAGATCGCGCGCTTGAAGGCGGCCATGCTGGTGGCGCCCGGCGATCCCGCGGGCGACGTTCGGCTGGTGAAGCTGCTCGCCCGCTCGGGGCAGCAGAGGGAAGCGCTCGCGCACGGCCGTCACCTGCGCGATCGCGGCTTTCTCACCCCGACCCTCGCGCAGCAGCTGGGCGACGTCCTCGCCGAGTCCGGCGAGCGCGACGAGGCGCTGCGGACGTACTCGGAGATCGTGGAGTTCGACGGTCAGAACCCGCTCTCGCGCAGGGTCCTGGGCGACATTTTCCTTCGCCAGGGCTGGTACCCGGCCGCATACCGGCAGTACAAAACCTTGGCCGATCTCGATCCGAAGAACCCCCTGACCTGGCTGCGCCTCGCCAACGCCGCCGCGGGCTCGGGCCGCATCGACGAGGCGCTCCGCATCGAGCGCGAGGTGCAGAGCGGCGAAGGAACCCCCGGTCCGAACGATCCGCGCATGTTTGCGCGCCTGCTATCGGCCGCGCGCCTCGGCAGCTTGCTCGACAAGCCCGATCCCGCGGCCGGCGTGACCCCCGAGGCCGTGTCGCGCAAGCTGAAAGAGCTGTCGCTCTTCAACGCCGGCCCCGGCACCTTGACCCTGGTCACCTGGGAGGATCTGGACGCGCAGCTGGTGCTCGGCGCCGCCGACGAGAAAAAGGAGACGCTCGCCGGCGAGGCCACCGACGCAGGCGCCGTCGGCCTCTTCGCCGTGCTCGGCGCCCCTGGAAGCTGGGAGCGCGCGCCGCACGCGATCCGCTACAAGAGCGAGATCCTCGCCCGCAAGGTCCCCTTCCGCCTGATCGTGCTCACATGGGACGGAACATCGTTCCGCGTCACCACGAAGACGGCCGCGCTCGAGGCGAACGCGAAGCAAGCGGCGCTCTAGCGGAACATCGCACCGCGCTCAGCGCTCAGCTCAAAGGCGCGCCTCGAGCTTTTGCACGATCGCCTCACACAGCTCGTGCGTCCGCAGCGCGTCGCGCGCCGAGAGCACCTCGCCGGCGCGCACGGCCGACAGAAACCTCCGACAGATAGCCTCGAGCCCGCGCTGCCGCGCCACCGGCACCCAATCGCCGCGCCGCTGCAACGCGGGTTGCCCGCGGTGCTCGATCACATCGGAGACATTGATGATCTGCCGCTTCGTATTGGCGCCTGCAATCTCGAGCACCTCTTCGGAGGAGCCACTGGACCGGTTCATGATCCCCAATGCCGTGAAGCCTTGGCCCGCGAGGGTCAGCACCACGTGCTCCATTTTGCCGTCCTGCACGCGCCCGCGCACATCGAGGTGCTCCACCTCGCCCGGCACCAGGAAGCGCAACGTATCCACCACATGGACGAAATCGTCGAACACAGCGCTGCGCGTCGCCTCGGGGAGCCCCGTCCGGTTCTTCTGCAGGATCACCAGATCGCGCGGACGCTCCCGCGCGGCCACGTACACGGGCGCATAGCGTCGGTTGAAACCGACCATGAGCGAGCGCCCCATAACCTCCGCCAGCTCGACAATCCGGCGCGCTCCTTCGAGCTCGTACGCCAGCGGCTTATCGACATACACGTCGACCCCCGCGCGCAAAAGCTGCTCCGTGATGGGCACATGCTGCTCCGTCGGCGCGTGCACGAACGCGGCGCGGATGCCATCGGCGAGCAGCGCATCCAAATCGGTGTAGCGCCGCGGGATGCGGTACATATCCCCGAGCCGATCGAGCTTTTCGCGATCGCGGGTCATGAACCGCAAGTCGAGACCGGGCTCCGCCGTGAGCACGGGTAAATACGCCTTTTGAGCAATGTCGCCGAGGCCGATCATGGCAACCGGGAGCGCAGAAACAGACGGATCGAGGGGCTTCGCCATGCCCTGCTTATACCCGCATTCCCCGATCCCCCTTCGTGCATTACCGCCCACGCTCCCCGACCGCGGCAGCACCGCAAAGCGTCGGTCACCAGCCTCGCACGCACCACGAAACGTCGGTCACCAGCCTCGCACGCACCACGAAACGTCGGTCACCAGCCTCGCGCACACCACAACGTCCGCCGCCGAGCTCGCACGCAGCACGAAACGTCGGTCACCAGGCTCACGCCCAGCACGAACATCGGTCACCAGCCTCGCGCCCAGTACAACGTCCGCCGCCGACCCCGCACCCAGCGCAACGTCCGTCGCCATCCCCGCGCGCAGCACGAAACGTCGGTCACCAGCTCGCACGCGCCCACGAAACGTCAGTCACCAGGCTCGCACCAGCACGAACCGTCGATCACCAGGCTCACGCCCAGCACGAACATCGGTCACCAGGCTCACGCCCAGCACGAACATCGGTCACCCAGGCTCGCGCACACCACAACGTCCGCCGCCGAGCTCGCACGCAGCGCAACGTCCGCCGCCGAACTCACACGCAGCACAACGTCCGGCGCCGAGCCCCGCGCAGCACGAACCGTCGATCACCAGGCTCACGCCCAACACGAACATCGGTCACCCAGCCTCGCGCACACCACAACGTCCGCCGCCGAGCTCGCACGCAGCGCAACGTTCTCGCCGAACTCACACGCAGCACAACGTCCTCGCCGACCCCGCACCCAGCACGAACGCCGGTCACCAAGCTCGCGCGCAGCGCGAAAACGTCATGCCGCCGCAATCACCTCGAGCTCGACGAGCCACTCCGGCACCAACGTTTGCACGACGATGGCGGTGGTCGGCACACGCCGAGCACCGAGGGCACGAACGCGTGCGGCGGCGTTGGCGTCGGCGTAGGCCGGATCGCGCAAATAGCTCGTGAGCCGCACGATGTTGTCGACGGTCATCCCGGCGCTGGCGAGGATGGTGCGGAGGTTCGACCAGATCAGCTCCAGCTGCTCCTCCAATGTTTGGCCTGCGACGCCCTTTTCGTCGAGCCCCATCGTGCCGGAGATGAACAGCAAGCGCTGGGGCTCTCGAACCTCCATGGCGTGCACGTAGTCCGAGGTTGCAGGGTAAACTCCGACGGTGGGGCTGTGCGCGATGGTCCTCATGGTAAGGCTTTTTTAGCCCAGCCGAGGCTTGCTTCCTATTGGTTCTTCGCGCAATCCGGCGGATCGGCGAGGCTCTCGTTCCCCTTGGTCATATTTTCCCGCTTCAAGAACGTTCGCTCGCCGTGCGGCACCAGCGCGGGCCGGTCGCCCGACTTCGGATCGTCGGGGTTCACCTTTTCCACCATGCCCTCGGGGAACCAACACATTTTGAGCAGCTCGTCGTCCGAGATCACCTCGCCATCCGCCACAGCGCTCCGATTCCCCGTGGTCGCGTAGGGACCGCGCAGAGGAAGATCGTTGTCGTTGGCGATCGCCGCCTGCAGGTTCTCGAGCTCGAGGCGCGTATCGGTGTCGTTCATCCCGGGCTCCGTCGAGAGCTGAAAACCGACGGGGCTCTGACTCGGATCGACCGAGATCCCTCGATGAATGTACTCGGGTTTCCACTTGTGCTTGTGAATGGCGCTCAGCTGCTGAATGTAAATGGGCGCCCAGTTGAGCCACGCGACACCGAGGCACGATCGCGGATATTTCGCGCACGAGGCGGGGTTGTTGGTCTCGATGGACCAAACCTCCTTTCCGGCCACTCGGGCTGCTTCGACTGCGTCGTAGACGCGCTCGTTGTCCGTATTCGACATGACCACTTCGGCCCCGGCTTCGATGACCTGCTCCGCCAGCAACGTCTCTCGGTATTTGCCGCTGACCGGATTTCCAGGATCGAACCAAAAGCCCACCCATCGCACCTCCACCTGGACGTTCGGATCGGCCCTTCGCGCGCCGCGAACGAAGCCGTTGGCCCGCACGATCCCCTGCGGCGACACGTAACCGCCAATCCATGCGATGCGGTGCTTCTTCGCCTTTTTTGCGGCGATGTAGCCGGCGAGGTACCACGATTGCTGAATCTTCACCCAGTACGAGCCCAAATTGGGGTTCGTGACGGTGCGATTGTAAAGCTGAAGAAACGTCACGCCATCTTTCTTGTATTTCTCCGCCAGTGCAGCCATCGGCGCCGTACCGCCCTGTGACGATTGTATGATGACATTGGCTCCTTTCTCGATCATCGCCGTCGCGTGTCGGGTGACGTCCGCGTCGGTGATCACATTGGGAGCAAATTCGGTCGTCAGCCACGGCAGCGCTTCCTCGGCCGCGCGACGCCCTTGGTCGTGCATGTAACTCCAACCTTGGTCGGCGAGCACACCGATGTAGAGGAAACCCGCGCGAAGCGGCTGCGCACAAAAGCCGTCGCGTTGGCATTTCGTTCCCGTCGGGCAGTCGGCGTCGTTTCCACACTTCGAGGTGCAGAGCTCACCCACGCAGACGCCCGCATGGCAATCGCTGTTCGTCGTGCACGACGCGGCGATGCCCTTCCCTTTTACGTCCTTCTCGACGACGAACGAGCACCCTTCGGAGCTGAACAACACGGTGCCCAGGATGAAAATCAGGATCACCCTCACGGGGTGCCAAGATGACCGCATCGCCATATCCCCCTGCCTCGGGCCAAATTTAATGTACCAAGTCCGATAATCTTTTCACGGAACACATAAAATGTCATCTCCCGGTGCGCATCCATCCAACGATATCGCCTCGATGTCATCGGGTATCGCAAGCGTTGCAAGCGTCACGAGTGTCACGAACATCGTGACTTTGCGATGCGCGCACGAATACCCATCCCCAAATACCGATCCACGCGATAAGTTGACATCCATATGAGCAACATCGGTAACGCGACGGACGTGCCTCACATCCAATTGGAAGGCACACCGACCCGGCGGGGAGCCCGGCGCGTGCTCGTTTCCACGGTGGTGGTGGGCGCGATAGCGGTCTTGTGGGAGGGCGCGAAAGCGCTGTTCGATCTCCCCATTTACAAGCTCCCGCACATTCATCAGATTTTCGCGGAGCTCGTGCGCGAGAGCGGCGATGGGCAATGGATGCTCACGACCTTGCTCGAAAATGCCTTCGTGACCGCGGGCGAGGCGGCCGTGGGCTTCGTATTCGGCGGCCTACTGGGCTTTCTCTTGGCGGTCGGATTCTCCCGCTCCACCTTGATGGAACGCGGTCTTTTGCCCTACGTCATCGCCTCGCAGACCGTGCCCATCCTGGCGATTGCGCCCATGATCGTGGTCTGGCTGGGAACGACCTGGGTGAGCAAAGCGGTGATCGCGACCTACCTCACCTTCTTCCCCGTGACCATTCATGTGCTGCGCGGCCTTCGCTCCGTGGAGCGGGACGCGGTGGCCCTGCTCGAATCGTATGCGGCCACCCCCACGCAAATCTTCTTTAAATTGCGGCTGCCCGCGTCGTTACCCTATTTGTTCACCGCCTTGCGCATCTCGGCCACCGCGAGCGTCGTGGGCGCGGTGGTGGGCGAGCTGCCCGTTGGCAGCCAATTCGGCATGGGCGTGGTGCTCATCAACGCCGCGCAATATTACAACTGGCGCCCCGCCGCTTTGTGGGCCGCCATTTTGGTATCCGCCCTCATGGGCATTGGCTTTTATGCGCTCGTCGCCGTTCTGGAGCGCCTCATCGTCACCTGGAAACCGCAATCCGAGCGCGGAGCAACCCCATGACCCACGCGATCGAGGTCGAAGGCGTCAGCAAGTCGTACGGCAGCGGCCAGGAGCAGGTCCGCGCCCTGGTCGATGCGCATTTGCATATCGCACCGGGGGAGTTCGTCTCCCTCATTGGACCATCGGGCTGCGGGAAATCCACCTTGCTACGGCTCATAGCCGATTTGGCCACACCGACCCATGGCGCGATTCGCATCCATGGCAAATCACCCCACCAGGCCAGGCTGGATCGGGAGTTTGGAATGGTCTTTCAATCCCCCGTCCTCTACGAGTGGCGCACGGTGCTTCGAAATGTGCTGCTCCCGCTGGAGGTCATGGGCGTGCGGGCGGACGAAGCCCGCGATCGCGCGTCGGCCATGCTCCGATTGGTCGGCCTGTCGAGGTTCGAGAATCACCATCCGTGGCAGCTCTCGGGCGGTATGCAACAGCGGGTGGCCATCGCCCGAGCGCTCGTCTTCCAACCGCCTATTTTGATGATGGATGAGCCTTTTGGAGCTTTGGACGAGCTCACCCGCGAGAGGCTCAACAACGAACTTTTGAATCTTTGGCAGAAACAGGCCGCACCACGAAAATCGACGGTGCTGTTCGTCACCCACAGCATTCACGAGGCGGTGTTCCTCAGCAGCCGCGTGGTGGTGATGTCCCCGCGCCCGGGACGCATCGAGCGGATCGTCGATATCGATCTTCCCCGCCCTCGCACCGCGGAGATGCGATGGGCGCCGCGCTTTCTCGAGCTCGTAGCGACCGTGCGGCAGGCCTTGCGCGAGGACGATGGCGCTTCAGCCCATTCGAGGAGGGAGACCGCCCATGGCGCCTCATGAATCGCGCGAAGCTCGGGGAACGCGCGGGCGCTGGACACGCGAGCACCTCCCCGCTATCGGTGTGTTCGTGCTCGCCATCGCCGCATGGGAGATGGTGGTGTGGGCGCTGCACATTCAATTTTATCTGCTGCCCGCCCCGCATGTCATCGTGACCACCTTGAAGGAACACCACGAGCTGCTCCTTCAGGCCGCGCTGTTTACATTTCAGGAGGCGCTGATGGGATTTGCGCTGGGATGCGGATTGGGTGTCCTGGCAGCCGCCGCCGCCAGCCGCTGGCCGGACGCGTCCGAAATCGTACTTCCGTATGCGGTGGCCACCAGCTCGGTGCCCATCATCGCCCTGGCGCCGCTGGCCATCGTGTGGTTCGGCGTGGATCGAGCATCGAAAATTGCCATCGTGGGATTGATGACGTTCTTTCCAACGTTCATCTCCACCCTGCGTGGACTTTTGAGCCCGCCGCCTTCGGCCGTAGAGCTGATGCGGAGTTATGCCGCGAGCGACACGCAAATCTTCATCAAGCTACGTTTGCCGGCGAGCCTTCCGTATATGTTCACCGCGTTCAAGGTGTGCACCACCTCGTCGATGATTGGCGCGGTGGTCGGCGAGTATTTCGGCGGTCGGGCGGCCTCGTTGGGCGTTTACATCAAGAGCCAAGCCAGCCTTTTTCACACGCGGGAAGCGTGGGCGGCCATCTTGATGGCATGTTTGCTGGGGATTGCGTTTTACTTGGCCGTCGCCTTGGTCGAGCGATGCGTCGTGCCCTGGCATGTCACGTTTCGGCGAAGCTGACATCGAATCACGAAAATCCGTGAGGGAGGCGCCATGAATCGACGGTCCATGTTGCTGGGTGCACTGTTCACCATCGCTCTGCCGGCTCTCGGCTCCTCGTTGGGATCCTTTGGCTGCAAAGGGCCATCGTCCCAAGGCGGAGAGGAGTCGGGCAAGGTTCGCCTGCAGCTGAAGTGGATGACCCAGGCTCAATTTGCGGGTTACTACGCGGCCAAGGCCAAAGGCTTTTACACCGATGAAAAGCTGGACGTGACCATCCTGCCGGGCGGTCCCGATATCGTACCGGAGCAGGTGGTCGCGGGGGGCGGCGCCGAGTTTGGAATCGACTGGCTCCCAAGTCTCTTGTCCGCGCGCGAACAGGGCACACCGCTGATCAATATCGCGCAGGTGTTTCAGCACAGCGGCATGCGCCAGGTGGCGTTCAAGACATCGGGCATCAAGAGCGCCGCCGATCTGCGCGGCCGCAAGGTGGCGGTGTGGTTTGGCGGAAATGAGTTCGAGCTGCTGGCCACCTTGGACAAGCACGGCGTCGACCGCAACAAGGACGTCACCTTGGTGCAGCAACCGTTCGATATGAACTTGCTGCTGACGAAGCAGGTCGATGCCGCATCCGCCATGACCTACAACGAGTACAAACAGGTGCTGGACTCCCCCGGCGTGAAGGCCGACGATCTGGTGATCATCGACTTCAACCAGGAGGGCACCGCGATGCTCGAAGACGGCATCTTCGCCCGCGAGGACTGGCTCAAAGACGACAAACACAAGGACGTGGCCGCGCGCTTCTTGCGCGCATCCTTGCGGGGGTGGGCGGCGTGCCGCGACAACGCGGGCGAGTGCGTCGACATCGTGGTCAAGCAAAGTCCGACCTTGGGCAAGGAGCACCAGGCTTGGATGATGTCGGAGGTCAATAAGCTGGTTTGGGGACCGCCGTCGCCCACCGCCGAGCCGGGGTTGATGGATAAGGCGGCGTTCCGGCGCACGGCGGACATCGCGCTGAAGTTCAAGGTGCTCAAGAAGCCGGCGGAAAATGCGGCGTTTACGACGGCGGTTTGGGAGGCGTCGAAGAAGAAGTAGCGGCGGCGCCGTACAAAACGACTCCACTCCGATCCACCCAGCCGAGGGCGGAAGGGAGTGGAGAGAGGGGTGCGTGAGAGACGCGATTTACTTCTGCGCCCGACGCGAACGGGCGGCCGGCGCGTCCGGGAGGTCCTTGGGGTACGAGGCGGAACCCTCGCTGCCCGTGTAGTCGGCCTTGCAGGCGATGACCTTGAGGACCGTGTCGGGACCGACGGTCACCTTTTCGCCGGCGGGGAGCTCGGTTCCTTCGCCGCACTTCGGGGCCGGGCCTTCCTTCCTGTAGTAAATGTGCTCGGCGCCGGAGGAGGTGATCGCCACTTGGCGCGTGCCCTCCACGGGGATCTTCGTCCCGCTCGGCGGATCGAACACCAGATCACCGGGCGTGAGCACGTACGTGGCCTTGGCCACCGTGGACGACGTGGTGTGGCCTTCCTTGCAGGCGATGGCCTTGATCGTCGTGTTCGTCTTGGTGACCGCCACGTCGACGGGGCTGGCCGCGCACTCCGCGCTGCACACCGGATCGGCGGGCTCGGCGCCTTCGCCCTTGGTGAAGCAAACGGTGGCGCCGGCGGCGGCCGTGAGCTTCGCCGTCTGCGTGTCGTGGTAGGTGCCGCCGGCCGGGGCGATGGCCGGCGCGGCCGGGGTAACGAGGTACGTCGCGGTGACGACGGCGGTCGCGGCGTAGTGCTCTTTGCAGACGATCACCTTGACGGTCGTGTCCTCGGTGAACGCGTTGGGGAACGTGCCGCCCGGGAGGGTGGTCGTGCTGCCGCAGGACGGCTCGCTGCCGTCGAGCGTGTAGTGGACGAGCGAATCGGCCGTCGCGCTGGCGACCTTCACGGCCGGGGCGTTCTCCGTTCCCGAGGGGGGGTCGAACGTGGGGGCGGCGACCTTGAACGTATAGGTGGCCGTATTGACGGAGGATGCGTTCATGCCCTGCTTGCACGCGATGGCATGAATCGTCGTGTCCGGGGCCTTCACGTCGACCGGGCCCGCGACGAGCTGGCCCGTGGTGCACGTGCCGGCCGCCGCGTCGCAAGCCGGCACCGCGCTGCCGATCGTGGAGCAGATGAAGGCGCCCGCGGTCGTGGTCGCGAGGGTGGCCGAGACGGTGTTCGAAACGTCGCCCGATACGGGGTCGATGGTGACGGCGGCGACGTCATCGAGCTTCGTGTAGACGCCCTCTTGCAGCTCGCTCGCATCGTAATCGGCTCTGCAGCCGACGGCCTTCAAGGTCGCCGAGGCGTTGAGGGTCACCTTTCCGCTGGCCGGGAGCTCCATTCCCGTGGTGCACGTCGGGGCCTCGCCGTTGGTCGTGTAGCGAATTTGGGTGGCGCCGGCGGAGGTGATGGTGACTTCGCGCCCGCCGCTGGGGATCTCGCCGCTCGGCGGATCGAAGGCCGGCTTCCCGGGCGTGAGGGTGTACGTGGCCTTCACCTGCGTCGACGCGGCGGGGCTGCCGGCCTTGCAGGTGATCGCCTTGACGATGGTCTTCGACTTGGTGACTTTGACGCTCGGAACGCTCTCGCCCGTGGCGCATGCCTCCGCGCCGCAGGCCGGATCCGCAGGCTCGGCGCCGTGGGTGACGCACGCGAACGTGCCCGTGGGCGCCGTGATCGTCACGTCCGTATCGAGGTGGTACGTGCCCTCCGCCGGTGCGACGGCCGGCGCCGCGGGGCTCACGTAGTACTTCGCCGTCACCACGTCGCTGGCCGTGTAGCCGTCCTTGCACACGATCGCCTGGATGACGGTGTCGGCGGTGATGGTCTCACCCGTCAGCACCGGGCTCGCGCACGTCGGCGCGTCGCTGCCCGTCGTGTAGTGGACGACGGCGCCCTCGGTGATGCTGGTGGCCGTTACGGGCTTCGACGGGTTCGCGGTTCCCGATGCGGGATCGAATTGGGCCGCGGCGGCCTTGAAGTGATAGGCCGCGGTGGACGTCGTGGCCGTGTTCATCCCCTTCTTGCACGCCACGGCGTGAACCGCTTTGGCCGGCGCGGTGACCTGAATCTTGCCGTCGGCGGGAGCGGCCGTTCCCGTCGTGCACACGGGCGCTGTGCCCGTGACATCGCACGTCGGCTGCTCGATTTCGGCATAACAGATGGTCGCGCCCGGGGTCTGGCTCGAGAGCGTGACGGTGACCGCATTCGGGAACGTCCCCGCGTTGGGCGAGAACTCGGCGGGCTTGACGTCGTCGACCGGGATTTCAATCTTGTATTCGGCCGTTGCGACCGCGGAGTCTTTGAAGCCAGCCTTGAAGGCGACGGCCTTGAGGGTCTTCGTGCTCGCGATGCTGATGGCCGAGCTGTATTCGGTCGACGTCGCCGTAGGCGTGTCGCCGTTCAACGTATATCGGATGGTCGCGCCCGCGGTCGTCGTCTTGATCGTGACGTTTTGCGCCTTGTCGTACGTCCCCGCCGCCGGCGTAAATGTCGGCGTCGCGACCGTTTCGGTCTGACCCGCATCGCCGTCCGGCACGTTGGCGTCGGTCCCCGCGTCCTTCGGCGGATCTTTCCCCGCGTCCGGCTTCGGGGGATTCCCGCCGTCGTTCTGCGGGGCGACCCTGGTCACGTCGTCGCTGCATCCGGCGATGCCCGCGGCCGACCCCAACGCAACCAAGGTGGCGGCGGCGAGGAGGCCCCCCGTCAGCGCGCGCGTTCTTCGAATCGATCGATGCCAAGTCATTTATTTGCCTTTCCCCTGAAATACAAGCTGAAGACCCCGCGCACCCGCGCAGGGGCGATCCCCTCTTACTGGAACGAACGTTTCCTTCTTCCCCGAACGCAGAAGAAGGTGACTTCTCCTACTTGGGATGCTGCTCCGATTTCCATCGTCAAGATCGATCCAAGTAAGATTTTTTGGCGTCGACCGTTCTCGTATCGAGTTGTGTCGAATTTAAAAAAAGACAAGCGCCCGGACGGCGGACGGTATTGGGCTATCGGTGCCCGATCGTGACGTCGCAATTCCCAGCGGGACATCGTTGGGAATGACGACCGCTCACTGGGAGCACATGCACGATACGGTCTTGAACGGGTTGGAGCCGCCGGTGCCCCCGGGCAGGGCGATCGTGCAGTCGACGGAATAGGCCGGGCTCGAGGGGCAGGTGCTGTAGTAACTGCCGACGCTCCCCGGATAGCACTTTTTGCCTTTGGCCGCGCAGATGGCATTGCACGTCGTCGGAGACGCCGCAGACGTCTTCATGCAGTTTTCGAGGGCGACGCAGTTTCCTTCCGTGGAATCCGTATCGGTGCAGGAGCCATTGCAGGCCGCCAGCCCCTTGCACGTCAGGGCCAACGTGAAATCCGCCTTCGCGACGTGGCCGGCCGTGTCATAGAACTCGGCCGTGAGGGTGCGCGTGCCGTCCGTTCGCATCGCGAACGCGATGGGCTTGACCTTGTTGATGTCGGCCCATGAAATCGCCATTTGGTAAGCGCCCTCTTGCCCGCTGGTCACGAACGCGCCATAGGTGGCATCGCCCTCCTTGAGGGTGCCACCGATGACATCGTCCACCCCATCGGGATCGGTGAGAACCGCCGTGAGGGTCACCGATTCGCCGGTGCCAATCGTCTTGACGTTGCTCGCGAATGCCAAGAACCTCGGACCGCCGGGCTGCGTTTGGCCGGGCCCCACGCCGCCGCCATCGCTTTGCGTCAAGTTGTCGACCATGCACTTGGCGTTCACGCATCGCAGGCCCGCCATGCACGTCCCATTGGGGTAACAGGCTGCGCCGTCGCCACCCGCCGGAGGACCGCCGCCCGCGTTGTCGTCGTTCGACGAACAGGACGCGGCGCCCAACATGAACCCAAGCGCCACGAGGGAGGCAAACGAACCACGTCGCGTCAGTTTGAGATTTTGCAGTGTCAGCATGGCGATGTCCTACGATGAGGTCGCCCGAAATCTCCCTCCGGTCCGTTTGCCGCCAGCCTCGCAAACAGGACCGGATGCATGTGCCGTTTGGACAACGTAGTCGCTACCATGCCGCGTCATGGTTCAGGCATCCCTACCCGTCCCCCGTCCCGAGGAGTTCGAGAAGCTTGGCGTCTTCTATCTTGGCCGCGGCTACGATCTGGAGGCGCGAACGCCCAAGGAGTCGCTCTTCCTCTATGAGTCGAAGCACCTGCTCACCCATGCGCTCTGCGTGGGG
The DNA here is from genome assembly GCA_037157815.1 of Sorangiineae bacterium MSr11954. NCBI lineage: Bacteria > Pseudomonadati > Myxococcota > Myxococcia > Myxococcales > Pendulisporaceae > Pendulispora > Pendulispora albinea. The sequence goes on along the minus strand of CP089984.1, from coordinate 1,902,113 downwards.
ATGACGGGCAGCGGCAAGACGGGGCTCTTGATCGGGCTGCTCGAAGAGGCGGCCATCGACTCCATCCCGGCCATCGTGGTCGATCCCAAGGGGGATCTCGCCAACCTGCTCCTCACGTTTCCGGGGCTCCGGGCCGAGGAGTTCCACCCCTTCATCGACCCCGACGAGGCGGCGCAAAAGGGGAAGACGACGGACGCGGTGGCCGCCGATGTCGCGGCGTTCTGGCGGGAGGGGTTGGCCGCGTCCGGGCAGGATGGCGCGCGCATCCAGCGCTTTCGCGATGCGTGCGAGGTGACCGTGTACACGCCGGCCAGCACGGCGGGCGTGCCGCTGTCGCTCCTGGGATCGTTCGAGGCGCCGAGCGCCGCGGTGCTGGAAGATGCGGAGGCCTTCGGCGGCATGGTGGAGGGCGCAGCCTCGGGGCTCTTGGCGCTGGCGGGGGTGGAGGCCGAGCCGCGCTCGCGCGAGCACGTGCTGGTGGCGCAGCTCTTTGCGTCGGCGTGGAGCGAGGGGCGCTCGCTCGATCTGGCGGCGCTGGTTCAGAGCATTCAAAAGCCGGGCTTCGACCGCATCGGGGCGCTCGATCTGGAGACGTTCTTTCCCGCCAAAGAGCGGGCGGCGCTGGCGCTCGCGGTCAATACGCTGTTGGCGTCGCCGTCGGCGGCGGCTTGGGCGCGCGGGGAGTCGCTCGACGTGGCGCGGCTGCTTCGCACCCCGGAGGGCAAGCCGCGCATTGCGGTGTTGTCCCTCGCGCACCTGTCGGATGCGCAGCGGATGTTCTTCGTGACCCGCCTGCTCGACGCGGTGATCGGCTGGATGCGGCGGCAGTCGGGGACGTCGAGCTTGCGCGCGCTGCTGCTCATGGATGAGATCTTCGGCTACTTCCCGCCGGTGTCGTCGCCGCCCTCGAAGCGGCCGATGCTCACCTTGTTGAAGCAGGCGCGCGCCTTTGGCTTGGGCATCGTGCTCGCCACGCAGAACCCCGTCGACCTCGATTACAAGGGGCTCGCCAACTGCGGTACATGGTTCCTCGGGCGGCTGCAGGCGGAGCGCGACAAGCTGCGCGTGCTCGATGGGCTCGAGGGGGCGCAGGCGGCGGCCGGGCATGGGTTCGATCGCGCCACCGTGGATCGATGGCTCTCGGGGCTCGGAGGGCGCGTCTTTCTTTGCAACGACGTGCACGCGGGCGGTCCGGTCCTCTTTCAGTCGCGCCATACGCTGTCGTATTTGCGGGGGCCGCTCACCCGTGAGCAAATTGCGTCGCTCTCGGCGGCGCGCGGTGGCGTTTCGGCGGCGGGCGGGTCGGCGTCGAGCGCTTTGGCGTCGAGTGCTTTGGCAGCGGGGGGACCGGCCGCGGGCGCGGTGGGTAAGGGCAAGGCCGCGGAGGGCAAGCCCGGGTCTGCGGAGGGAAGCGCGCGTCCCGCCGTGCCGGGCGATGTCGACGAAGTGTTCTTCCCTCCCCGCGTGGAGGGTCCGGGCCTCGTGTACCGGCCCGGCGTGTTTGCGACCCTCAAGCTCCATTACGTGCAGGCGAAGAAGGGGGTCGACCACTGGGAGCACGCCGCCTTGATCGCGCCGTTCGGGGCGGGCGGTGCGGAGGCGGATTGGGCCAACGCCACCCCGATGGCTCCGGCCTTCGCGTCCGCCGTCCGCCGCGAGCCCTCGGCCGATGCGCGCTTCGAGCTGCCGCCTGCCGTATCGGCGACCAAGCTCAAAGCGTGGCAAAAGGCGTTGGCCGCGCACGCCTACCAAACGCGCCCGCTGGTGCTCTACGAGTGCGCCGAGGCCTCCGTGCTCTCGCGCCCGGGGGAGCCCGAGGCCGAGTTCCAGGCCAGGCTCGTGCACGGCATCCGCGAAGAGCGCGACGCGCGGCTGGCGGATCTCGACAAGAAATACGCGCCCAAGTTCGCGGCGCTCGACGAGAAGATCCGCACCGCGGAGGCGAAGCTGCAAAAGGAGCAGGCCGACGTTCGCGGTCAGACGGCGAGCACGGCGGTGACCTTCGGCAGCAGCTTGCTGGGCGCCGTCTTCGGCGCGGGCGTCTTCACGGGGGCCAATGTGAACCGCGCCACCGCCGTCGCGCGGCAAGCGCAGCGCACCACGAAGGAAAAAGGCGATGTCGCCCGCGCCGAGGACGCGCTCGGCGCGCTTCGCGAAAAACGCGCCGTCCTGCAGGCCGAGGCGAATGCCGCCTTTCAGCGCATCCAACAGGAGATCGACGTCGCAGCGCGCAAGCTCGGCGAGGTTCGCATCACGCCCCGCAAAGCGGATATCGCCGTCGAGCGGGTGGCGCTCGGCTGGGTGCCCTTCCGAGTGGGGGCGGGCGGCGTTTTGGAGGCAGCCTGGTAGCTCCAGGATCGACCAGGCCGGCTCGGCGCGGCGGATTTACGGGAGGTTGTTGCGGTATTTCGTCCACATGTCCTTGACGAACGCCGAGCTCGTATCTCCGCCGCCCACCACGTCGCCGGACATCCAGCGATCGACGTAATCGAAGAACGGATCGTGGTTCCAATCCGCTTTGGCGTGCAAGGCGAGCGCGGCCAGCGCTTGCCCTGGCCACACGAGCGACGTACAACAATTTCGATAATCGATGCACCCGTCGATCTTGCCCGCGGGATCGCGGCAATCCTTGGAGCCGTTGGTGCAGCTCCCGCTGTAGGCGCATCCATTGGCCAGATAACACGCTGTGCACGGCGCACCCCAATGCGCCTTTCCATCGGTGCCGCGGTACGTTTGGACGTCCTCGCCGGAGAGCACACCCGGGCGCTTCATCCCCGCGTCGTTCAGGAGCGTGCCGGCAAAGACGATGGGAAATTTGCGGCCGTTCATATGCCCACCGTCGCCGCCCCAGCTGTCTCCATTTTTCACGATTCCATAATTGTCGATGCCCAATTGAGCGAGGCGCACGGCCAAGGTCTTTTGCACGGGTGTGTCGAGGAGGACGTATTGGGCCACATCGGAGACGACATCTCCGATTTCACGGCCATAGCAGAACATATTCTCCGTCGCGCACGCGTGCTGGAGGGTCCACGTGAGCATATGATCGATCCACGGGCGCTCGACATGGCGCAAGGCCTCGACATCGGTGGGGGCCGACGCGGGCTTCGGGAGCTTGGGGAGCCGGGCCCAATCGATGTTGGCGGCCGAGTAAAAAGGCTTGAAGGCGCTGCCCGCATAAGGAGGTCGAAACGCGCCCGCCGGGGGCGGTGCCGCCACCACGGTGAGGACCGCCTGCGTCTTTACCGGGCCACCCTGGCAAACACCATTGTACGTCAAATACCCTTGACCGCCGCTGCCCAAGGGGCATTGCCCGTTGCCATGGCTGATGCTCGACACCAACGACGACACCGGTGAGAGCGTCAATGGGAACGTGGCGCGCGGCGCGGGATCGTAATCGAGGCCGCGGTCATCGTAGCCCTGGCCTTTGCGGATGGCGGGGTCGACCACCGAACCATTTCGTCCCGCACTCGGCGCAGGAGACACGGTGCGAAGAGTGACGGGGCCGACGACCCAAAAATCGCCGTTCACGAACTGGCCTACGAGGTGCGGGCGGTCGAAGGTCCAGGTAATACCAAACTGCGAGACGCTCGCTTTCATCTCGGGGGCGCCGCCATCGAAGAGATCCCCGGGCCGGGTGCCGCCATCGCCGGAGGGCGCGCCACCGTCGTTCGAAGGAGGCTCCTTCGATCCGGGGCCCGCCGAGTCGGACGTGCTGCACGCCAAAAATGTCGTAAGGGCAACGAGGCCAAACCAACCTGCGCTTCGCGCGCACCAGGTCCATTCACTTCGAGAGCGAAAAAAGGATTCGGGCATGGTTGCACGATACCCGTATGCGATGCGAAGGAAGCACTCTAGTTCGCACCCGGCGAAGGATTCAAAGCTTCTGCAATTTTCGAGATAACGAAGGGTCCCCACCGTGACCCGCGCCGCTGCCGCCCGCGATCGTCGATCGTTCACTCCATGGGTTTCCGCGCGGCGGCCCGCGGTGCCGCAGGGTTCACATCATGAATCCCGGCGGCCGCCCCGCGATCGCCAATCGTTCACATCATGCCCGGCTGCCGCAGCATCGCGATTGCCAATGGTTCACACCACGGGTCTCGGCTGCCGCCCCGCGATCGCAGATAGCTCACGTCACGGGTCCCGGCTGCCGCGGCTCGCGATCGCAGATAGCTCACATCACGGGTCCGTGCTGCCGCCCCGCGATCGCCAATCGTTCACATCATGGGTCCCGGCTGCCGCGGCCCCGCGATCGCCGATGGATCGGCCTCGATGCGGAACGTAAACGTATAATCCACGGGGACGGGCTTTCCCCGAAAGACAACGGGGGTGTACCGGCGCACCTCGAGATTGGCGACGGTTGCTTCGTCCATATGAGGCAGCCCCTTGAGGATTCGGCAGTTCGTGACATCCCCGGCATCGGTGATGGTGCACTTTGCGAGGATCAACCCCGCAGCGCCTTCGCGCTTTGCCGCGGCCGTGGCCTCGAGGTGTTCGTCGCCGGACAAAAGCTGCGGGCGGTTCATCCCGGGGCTGCTATGCCAGCCCCTTGGCGGCGTACGGCACGGTGGCTGTCCGGGATCGCCGCACACGGGGGAAGCCGTGGGCTTGCACGCGGGCTCGCCCGGAGCGCCGCAACAAGCAGGTTGGCGCGAGCCTCCACAATAGCGATAGGGCGGCAGGATCCGCGGGACCTCGTCGAGGGGCTTCGTGAACAAGGGATCGAGCGGCGCCGTCGATGCGGTCTTTGGCCCGAACATCACCACCAGGTTCGGATCGTCGTAAGGGCTCGGCCGAATGGGCGCGGTGCCGAGGCGGTAGCACGACACGAACATGGCCATGCCCACCATGCCAAAAACAAATGCGCCTGCGAGGAGCGCCTCCACGATGTTTCGACGCCACCCGGCGATGGCGCGATCGGACGTCGGGCGATGGATCATGGTGGGCCCGAGCCTCCGTCGGCAGAAGGCAGCCCATTCCCATTAATGCGCAATGTAAACGTGTAGTACACGGAGACCGGCAGTCCCTGAGCCGTGGCAGGCGTGAAGCGGCGAGCTTGGAGATGCACAATCGTGGCTTCGTCCATGTAGGGCAGGCCCCTGATGATTGCACAATTCGTGACCGCACCCTCCTCTGTGATCATGCACTTGGCGAGGATCAAACCTTCGACGCCTGCGCGCTTCGCCTCGGGTGTGGCCTCGAGGTGCTGCTCGCCGGATAAAAATCGGGGAGGCGTCCACCCCGCGAGCAACTTGCGCTTCGCACACACGGGCTGCCCAGGTTCGCCGCACCTAGGCGCGCGGGCCGACGGCGCCGTTCCCGAGTCTTCACGCGCCAACGGCGCCGCCGCCGAGCCCTCGCGCGCAGACGGCGCCGCCGCCGAGCCCTCGCGCGCCAATGGCAATGTTGCGCCCCCCGCATCCTGCACGGCGAAACCGCCGTCCGACGGCATCGACACATCGGGCTCCGCGTCCATGGAACGCATCGAATCGGCACCGCGAGGCGCAGCAGGTTCGACGAGCTCGGCGTTCGGACTGCATTGCACGAGGCAAAGGCCCACGCCCACCACCCCGAAAACGACTGCACCCCCGAGGAGCGCCCTTCCCACGTTCATCGCGCGCGCCATGTCATCGCCCCACCGCAAGCGTACCGCGAAGGTGCCGATGCGGTAGTCTCGCCGCCATGAAAACCGAAGCCATGGTCATCCGCCAAACCGGTGGCCCCGAGGTGCTGACCCGCGAGACCATCGAGATCCCCGAGCCTGGCCCTCGCGAGGTGCTCGTGCGCATCCGCGCCGTCGCGCTCAACCATGTCGACATCTGGATGCGGCGCGGTTTGCCCCACGTCAAGTACGACTTCCCGCACCGACTCGGCGCGGATATTGCGGGCGAAATCGAGGCGCTGGGACCCGGTGCGCGGGGTTGCACGGTGGGGCAGAAGGTGCTCCTCGCGCCGGCGGTTTCGTGTGGGGTTTGCGCGCGCTGCCTGTCGGGCGAGGACAACCTTTGCCCGCAGTATCGCATGTTCGGTGAAACCACGCAGGGCGGGTACGCGCGGCACATCGTGGTGCCCGATGCGAACATTTTGCCCTACCCCGGCGAGCTTCCCTTTACGCAGGCGGCCGCCCTTCCGCTGGTCTACCTCACGGCGTGGCAGATGGTCGTCGCGCGCGCCCAGGTCAAACCGGGGGACACGGTGCTCGTGCAGGCTGTCGGCAGCGGGGTGTCGACGGCGGCGATTCAGATCGCCAAGCTCCATGGCGCCCGCGTGATTGGGACCGCGGGGAGCGACGAGAAGCTCGCGCGCGCGAAGGAGCTCGGGCTCGACGAGGGCATCAACTACACGACCGCGGACTTCGTGGCGGAGGTGAAGAAGCTCACCGGCAGCAAGAAGGGCGTGGATGCGGTCATCGAGCACGTGGGTGGCGATGTGTTCGTCAAGAGCATTCTGGCCACGCGCTGGGGGGGATGCGTGGTGACCTGCGGGGCCACCGCCGGCTTCGCGCCCACCATCGATTTGCGCCATATTTTCTTCCGGCAGGTTCGGGTGCTGGGCTCGACGATGGGCTCCAAAGGGGATCTGCACCGCATGATCCCGCTCTTTTCGCAGGGGAAGCTGCGCCCGGTGGTCGACCGGGTGCTGCCCCTGTGGAGCGCGGCCGAGGCCCACCGCGTGCTCGAGGAGCGAAAGGCGTTCGGCAAAGTCGTCTTGGAGGTGGATTGAGCGGGCCCGTCAGCGTATGAAGTAGGCGATGCGAAGGGCTCGGCTAGGTCGGCTAGGATGCTGGTGCGGTTTGACGGCGGTGGTGGTCGTGGCAACGGCCGGTGCAGCCGGGTGCTCGGACAAGTCCAAAGAGCGCAACGCGGCCAACCTCCCGATAACCCTGGGGCTGCCCCAGCCCATCACCTACGACGCCGTGTACGTCGTCAATGGGACGGGCAACGCGATCACGGTCATCGACGCCGAGAAGGATTTCGTCAATCCCTCCAAAATTTTCCTGAAGAACACCACGTTCCCGCACTACCTGTCCCTCAGCAACGACCGCTCGAAGCTGCTGGTCACCGCCGGCGCCGTGGGTTCTCCATCGGGCGACGGAGGCACCGATGGGGGGACCGACGGCGCCGCCGACGCGGGGGACGCGGGGAACGAAGCCGGGGCCACCTTGACAGCAGCGAGCGCCCCAGCCCCCGAGGTGAGAAACGATGGCGTGGATGCGCTGCACGAGGGCGAGCACGCGGAGGGCCAGGGCCATGGCATCGGCGCCGTGCTCGTCTTGAACGCCGCCACCGGCACCACCATCAAAGGGCGCTTTACGGATGGCGCGGTCCAGAGCGCCGTCTTCGGCGCAAATGAAGACGAGGTCTGGGCCGCCGAGTCCACCACCCCGGGCAACGTGCTCGTCATGCTCACCACCACCCTGGTGAACAAGGCCAGCATCAAGGTGGGCGATCAGCCCGGGCGCATTTCGATCGCCCAGAACGAGCGGTATGCCTTCGTGGCCAACACCGCCTCCAACTCGGTGACCGCCATCGATACGGCGACCAAGATCGTGCCCAAGAATGGCACCATCGCGGTTGGAAACGGGCCCATCGGTGCCTGGCAGGGGCCCGACGATCTGGCCTATGTCGAAAACGCCGGCGACACCACCATTACGGCCATCGACACGCGCACCCTCGAAGTGCGGCGCACCTTCAAGCTGGGCTTCGTGGCCGGCGCGGTGGGGTACGGGGCGGACAACACCATCTGGGTGACCGATCCAAAGGGCGGCCGGGTCGTGCTCTTTTCCGCGACCGGGGTGAAGACGTGGGAGATCCCCACCGGCGCGGGTGCCTACGGCATCGCGTTCTCGGACGACAAGAAGACCGCCTACGTGGCGAATTCCATCGCCAACACGGTGTCCGTCATCAACGTGGCCGGAAGAATCGTGCGACTCCGCCTCAATGTGGGTGGAAATCCCAACTGGGTGCTCTTCCGACCGAAAGACAAAAATGGCCCCGGCCTCCCGGGGGGCGACGGGGGCAGGTGATGCGGAAAAAGAGCGGAACCCCGCGGGGGTGACCGAGCGCTCGAGCGCGGATTTTGGTTAAACTGCAGGCCATGCGTCCGGGCCTCGGAATGTTTCTCTTTGGACTTGCGTTGCTCGCAGGTTGCGTCGCCGTTGCGCTCTACACGGAGCACGGCGGCATTCAGATTGGCAATGTGGTCGTGGTCTGGTGGGGCGCCATCCCGATCGGGCTCTGGTATGCGATCAAAGGGGTGGTGCGGCTGTCGCGGGGCTACTAGCGGGGACGGGCTAGTCGGCGTTGGGCGCCCACGAATTTGTGGTAGTCACTAGCGCCATGCACGATGTACGCGCGCTAAACGAGCTCGTTGCCAAAGAAAGCGCATTTGTCGATCGCCTCACGTCGGAGGTCGGAAAGGTCATCGTCGGCCAGTCCTACATGATCGAGCGCATCCTCATCGGCCTCCTCACCGGGGGGCACGTGCTTTTGGAGGGTGTACCGGGGCTCGCCAAGACGCTCACCGTTCGCACGCTGTGCGACGCCATCTCCGCCAAGTTTGCCCGCATTCAGTTCACGCCGGACCTGCTCCCGGCCGACGTGATCGGCACCGTCATCTACAACCAGCAAAAGGGCGACTTCACGCAGAAGCTCGGCCCCGTCTTCGCCAACCTGGTGCTGGCCGACGAGATCAACCGCGCGCCCGCCAAGGTGCAGAGCGCCCTGCTCGAGGCCATGCAAGAGCGGCAGGTGACCATCGGCGACAAGACGTACCCGCTCCCGCAGCCGTTCATCGTCATGGCCACGCAGAACCCCATCGAGCAAGAGGGAACGTACCCGCTGCCCGAGGCGCAGGTCGACCGCTTCATGCTGATGATCAAGGTCGGCTACCCTTCGCGCGAGGACGAGCGAAAGATCATGGATCGCATGACGGCGCTGGAGCCGGTCAAGGCGGAGGCCATCATTTTGCCGACCGACTTGATGAACGCCAAGCAGATCATCGGCCAGGTGTATGTCGACGAGAAGGTGAAGGACTACATCGTGGAGGTGGTGTTCGCGACCCGCGAGCCCGCGCGCCACGGGCTCAAGGATCTGGCGCCGCTCATCGAGTTCGGCGCGTCGCCCCGCGCGTCCATCGCGCTGAACTTGGCGGCGCGGGCGCACGCGTTCTTGCGCCACCGCGGCTATGTCACGCCGGAGGACGTCAAGGCGGTGGGGCCCGACGTGCTGCGGCACCGCCTGGTGCTCACCTACGAGGCCGACGCCGAAGAGGTGACGGCCGAGCAGATCGTGCGCCGGGTGTTCGAGGTGGTGGAAGTCCCCTGATCGCCGGGGAGGTACGCTTGCCATGATCCCCAAAGAGCTCCTCGCCGCGCTGCGGACCATCGAGATTCACACGGCGCGGCTGGCCAACGAGAACCTGTCGGGTACGTACACCTCGAGCTTCAAAGGCCAGGGCCTCGCCTTCCGCGAGGTGCGCCCGTACCAAATGGGCGACGACGTGCGCTCCATCGACTGGAACGTGTCGGCGCGCATGAACGACGCCTTCGTCAAGGTGTTCGTCGAAGAGCGCGAGATGACCGTGATGCTGGTGGTCGATCTCTCGCCGAGCGAGCGCTTCGGAACGCAGCGAGCGCCCAAGACGCGCGTGGCCTCCGAGGTCGCGGCGCTCCTGGCCTTCAGCGCCATCCGCAACAACGACCGCGTGGGCATGATCCTCTCGACCAGCCAAATCGAGCGCATCGTGCCCCCGAAAAAAGGCGAAAAGCACGTGATGCGCGTGGTGCGCGAGATCCTCGGCTTCGAGCCGCGCTCGGCCCACGTGGCCCCGCGCGCGCCCGACGCGCCGCCCCCGCTGGGCGCGCAGACGGATCTGAAGACGGCGCTGGAGGCGCTGGTGGGCGTGGCGCGCAGGCGGAGCATCGCCTTCGTGGTGAGCGACTTCTTCGCGCAAGGCTACGAGCGTGCGCTGGCGGTGGCCGCGCGCAAGCACGACGTGATCCCGGTGGTGCTGGTGGATCCGCGCGACATGGAGCTCCCCGACGTGGGCTTGGCCACGTTCGAAGATCTGGAGAGCGGCGAGGCCGTGCTCGTCGACACCTCCGATCCGCACGTGCGCGCGTCCTACGCCGATTCGATGAAAAAGCTGGCCCTGGCGCGCAATCAGGCGTTCCTGAAGCTGGGGGTCGACACGGTGGAGATCCGAACCGGCGGCTCGTTCGTCAAACCGCTGCGCGACTTGTTCGCGCGCCGCGCACGGAGGATGCGGACGCGATGATGGGCCGATGCGCGGTTCCGCTTTTGGCGTTGCTCGTCGCGCTGCACGCGACCGACGCCCGCGCCGACGATGACGCGGGTGCGCCGGATGCGTTTGCGCCTGCGCAGATTGGCGGGTGCACCGAGACGTTGCCGGGCGGCGGCAAGAAGCCCGTGCTCACCGAGACATTTCCGGCGCGGGGGTTGAGCGGCTACGCCGCGACGTTGGCGGTCACCGTGGAGCATGGAAAGGGCGAGACGGTGCTGGCGCGCGGGCTCGAGCTGCAGAGCACCAGCGAGAGCGCGAAGATCCTCAAGGGCGCCGGGTTCACCCTGCCGAATCAAGATGGCGGGGCGGCGGCGGTGCTCTCGGCGGCGACGACCGATCCGGCCGCGCCCGATCGCGCGAAGACCACCTTGGAGCTCCCCTTGATCATGCTGCCCCAGGAGCCCGGCCGCCACACCTTGACCTTGCCGCCGCTCCCCATCGCCGTGTCGCGCGCCAGCGGGGAGATCGCCACGGTGTGCACGGCGCCGCACACCATCGTGGTCGACGATCCCATCGCGTCGACCCCCGAGGCCAAACCTGCCCCCAACCCGCCCCCGCGCGTGCAGCGGGAGGAGTGGACGGCGCTCAAGCGCGGGCTCTCGTACGCCGCCATCGGCATCGTGGCCGGCGCGCTCCTCGCGTACCTGATTTGGCGGTACATCAACCGGCCCAAGCCCGTTCCGCCGCCGCCGCCACCGCGCCCCGCCTGGGAGGTCGCCATCGAGAAGCTCGATGAGGTGCGGCACGCCGGATTGCTCGAGGTGGGTCGCTTCGGCGAGTACTTCGACCGGGTCAACGACGTGATCCGATCGTATTTGGGATCGCGCTACGGCTTCGACGGCCTGGAGTCGACCACCGACGAGACGCTCGGCAAGCTCTCGAACACCCCGCTGCAAGGCGTTTCGTACTCCGACATCGCCGAGTTTTTGCGCGAGTGCGACCTGGTCAAGTTCGCCAACGTGGTGCCGACGCCGGCCGAGTGCGCGCGCGCCCTCGACGCGGGCGAGCGCATCGTGCGCGCCACCACGCCCCACGCGCTGCCGCCACCGGGTAACGCACCCCGCACGGAGGCACCATGAGCACCAACCGCGTGGCGCGCACCGTCCTCGTGCTCGCCGGCGTGCTTTCGGCCATCGCCATCGGCTTGGTCTACCCCGCCCTCGCGCGCGGTGAAGCGTGGCGGAGCGCGCAGTGGACCTCCAAGTGGTGGCTCCTCGGGCTCCTCGTGGTGCCCGTCGTGGTGTGGCGCATGACCCTCGGCGCCGATCAACGCATGCCGCGGCTCACCATCCCCACCATCGCGCCCTTGGCGCTGGGCCCGCGCGGCGTGCGCACCCGCCTGCGCGATTGGCCCGGCATCCTCCGCGGCGCCGCGCTGGTGCTCGGCGTCCTCGCGCTGGCGCGGCCGCAGAACGTGCTCCGCGGCGAGAGCGCCGAGGAGCTGGGGATCGACATCGTCATCGTGCTGGATCTCTCGGGCTCGATGAAGGCGGTCATGGACCAGCCGCTCGCGCAAGGGCCGCAAGGTCAGGGCGGGCGCCCCACCGATCGGAGCCGCCGCCAGACCCGCCTCGACGTGGCCAAGGAAGTCATCATGGACTTCATCGGCAAGCGCAAGACCGACCGCATCGGCGTGGTCGTCTTCGGGCCCTCGGCCTACGTGCTCTCGCCGCCCACCCTCGACTATCCGCTCCTCACCACCTTGGTGCAGAAGATGGAGCTCGAGATCATCAGCGGCAACGGCACCGCCATCGGCGACGCGGTGGGGACCGGGGTGGCGCGGCTGCGCCAGAGCAACGCGCGCTCCAAGGCCATCATCCTGCTCACCGACGGCGACTCCAACGCGGGCGCCATCGCCCCCGAGTACGCGGCCCACCTGGCGCAGACGCAAGGGGTCAAGATTTACACGGTGCAGATCGGCAACGGCGACGAGGTCGAGGTGCAGGAGGGCACCGACCTGTTCGGCCAGCCGCACTACGTCCGCGCGCACTTCCCGGTGAACCCCGAGCTGCTCAAGAAGATCGCGGGCGACACGGGCGGCGAGTCCTTCGTGGCGAACGACAAGGTGGCGCTGGAGCGCAGCATGCACGCCATCCTCGATCGCCTGGAGAAGACCCGGTTCGAGTCGCTCTCGGCCACCATGGAGGACCTCTTTCCGTTCCTCCTCTTCCCGGCGGTGGGGCTCATCGCGCTCGAAGCGCTGGTGCGTCTGCTCGTCGTGCGGAGGTTCCCGTGAAATTCGCCTACGACCTGCTCCATTTCCCGGGGCTCCTCATCGCCATCGGGTGCGTGCTGTTCGTCGTGGCCTTCGCGGCCTCGCTGCTCCTCGCGTCGCTGGCGCGGGTGCGGGCCGAGAAGCGCTTCGGCGATCCGAGCCTGGTGGCCAAGCTCGCCACCTTCGACGCCGCCGGCCGGCGCGCCGCCAAAGGCGTGCTGCTCGTGCTCGGGCTCTTGCTGGCCTTCGGAGCGCTCTCGCGACCGCAATCGGCGGGGCAGCGGGTGCTCCCGGCCACCAACCTCGACGTGGTGGTCGTGCTCGACTACTCGAAGAGCATGTACGCGCGCGACATCCTGCCGAGCCGCATCGCGCGCGCCAAGGCCGAGGTGAGCGAGCTGATACGAAAGCTCAAAGGCGCGCGCTTCGGCGCGGTGGCCTTCGCGGGCGAGCCCATGAATTTTCCCCTCACCAGCGACGGCGCGGCCATCGCGCAGTTCTTCCGGCAGCTGGAGCCGAACGACATGCCCATCGGCGGCACGGCCATCGCGCGCGCGCTCCAAAAGGCGCGCGAGACGTTCGCGCGCGATCCGAAGTCCAAGGACCACGTGCGGGTCATCGTGCTCATCACCGACGGCGAAGATCTGGAGGGCGATCCGCTGGCGGTCGCGCGCGCCGCCGCGCAAGAGGGCACCCGCATCGACGTGGTGCAAATCGGCGGGCGCGCGCCCGAGGTGATCCCGGAGGTGGGCCCCGACGGCAAGACCACCGGCATCCGCCGCGACGACGCGGGCAAGCCGCTGACCACCGAGCTCTCCGCCGAGGGCGAAGCGCAGCTGGCCGGCATCGCCAAGGAGACCAACGGCAACATCGTGCGCTCCGATCGCGGCGAGACGGGCATCGACAAAATCGCCGCCGGCCTGGCCCGCATGATGAAAGAGGAGCTCTCGGAGAAGATCCAAATCGTGGGCGAGGAGCAGTACGCGTGGCCGCTCTCCATCGCGCTGCTCCTCTTGATCGCGGAGGCGCTCATCCCCGAGGCGCCGCGCCAGAAGCCGCTGTTGCCGGCGGCGGCCGGTCCCGCCCTGCCGAGCGGCGGCCGGCGAAGAAAGCCGCGAGGCGCGCGCAAAGCGGCGGCGGCCGGAGAGGAGGCGGGACGTGCGGGCGCATAAGAACGTGCGGGCGCATCGGAGCGTGCGGGCGCATCGGGCGATCCTCCTTTCGGCCATGGGCGCGTGCTTGGCGGTGGCGTGCTCGTGGGATCCCACGCGCCCCTTCGAGCGCGAGGCGCCCGCGGTCCGCGAGGCCATCTCCGCGCTCGACGCGGGCGACGCGGCGGCCGCGGCCCGAACGCTCCAGGAGTACCTCTCCACCGGCGAGTGCGAGTCGGGGAACATCGGCACCCCGCCGTTCTTGAAGCAGCGGCCCAACGGCTCGTTCGACCTCGGGCTCTCCCTGTTTGCCATCGGAGAGTCGTTCGGCGGCCGCTTCGGCGACGAGGAGCTCGACGGCGGCGAGCCCTCCCCCGCGCGCTCGGCGCAGATCGACTGCGCGCTGCGCGTGGTGCGCACCATCGCCGAGGACGAGTCTTCGCCGCTCGATCTTCGCGCGCGCGCGCACTACCTCGAGGGCAACCTGCTCTTCTTGGCCGGGCGCTACCAAGAGGCGGTCACCGCCTACAACCAAGCGATCACCATCGCCCCCGGCCAGGTCGACGCGGGCGATCCGGTGGGCCGCGACGCGGCATGGAACCGCGCCATCGCCCTCCGCCGCATCGAGGACAAAAAGGACGCCGGCAACGACGCGGGCAACGATGGCTCCTCCGACTCGGGGGGCGACTCGGCCCCTCCGGATGGCGGCGGCGATAGCGGCAAAGACGGCGGCGGCGACGCCGGCAACAAGAACGACAACCGCGACAGCGGGAGCGGCGACGACGGCGGCAAAGACGCTTCACCGAGCCCGCCACCGCCGCAGCCCGACGCGGGCCCCCCGCCACCGCCGCCCCCGAGCAACTCGGATCAGGACGAGAAGATCCTCGACCAGCTCGAGAAGGCGCCCACCGTTCAGCAGGAGTTCGCGAAGAAGGTTCGGCGGCCCGTCCGGGGGATGGCGGACAAATGAAGCTCGCCCGCACATTTGGTGTATTCTACACCTTTCTCGCCGTGCTCCTCTTCGTCGTGCGGGCCCGCGCGGCAGGCGCGCCGGAGATGCGGGCGTCCGTCGACTCCGACGTCGTGGGCGTGGGCGACGAGTTCGAGCTGCATTTGAAGGCGACGGTCACCGGGCAAATCTCGGGGGTCGAGATCGCGCCCGATCCGCACGTCGCCAAGCTCGGGCGCCCGACCGTCGGCACCTTCAGCGAAATGAACCTTCGAAACGGCGTGCTCGTTCAGAAACAAGGGGTCAACGTCACCTTCCGGCTCAGCGCGACCAAGGTGGGCGCCGCCGTCTTGAAGCCGACCCTTTCCATCGGCGGCACCACCTATGCGGCCAACACGGTCCCCATCCGCATCGTGGCCGCGGGCCAAGCCCCACCGCGCCGCCAGCCCCGCGATCCCTTCGGCAACTTGCCCGATCCGTTCGGCGGCCTCCGCGGCCTCTTTGGAAATCCCTTCGGCGATCCGGACGAGGACCAGCCATCCTCGCGCGGCCTGCTCGACGTTCCGACCGATCCGCGTTATGCGCTGCCGGCCCCGCGCGCGCGCGGCGTCTTTCTGCACGCGGGCGTGGACAAGACCAACGCCGTCATCGGGGAGCAAGTCACCCTGTCGATCTACGAGTACATCGACGTGGGCCTCGCGCGCGAGCCCGACTTCAACGACGTGCACGACGCCAGCGCGAGCGAGTTCGTTCGCAGGCAGCTCCTGGAGGAGACGCAGAACCCGAAGATCATCGGGCACACGCGCATCGGTAACGGCATTTGGGCGGTGCGGCTCCTGCGCAAGATGGCGCTCTTTCCCATCAAAACGGGCGAGCTCAAGAT
Organism: Sorangiineae bacterium MSr11954; assembly: GCA_037157815.1. Taxonomy (NCBI): domain Bacteria; kingdom Pseudomonadati; phylum Myxococcota; class Myxococcia; order Myxococcales; family Pendulisporaceae; genus Pendulispora; species Pendulispora albinea. The sequence goes on along the minus strand of CP089984.1, from coordinate 1,886,613 downwards.
CGGTCCCATGACCTTGGCGGTGGTGGGCCCCTCGGGCGCGACCAGCGACAAGCGCGAGAGCGAGACCCTCACCGTGCACGTGACCGAGCCCCCCATCGCGGGCCGCCCGCCCGGCTATTCCATCGGCGACGTGGGCCGCTTCGAGCTGTCCGCGACCGTCGACCCGCGCGAGGTGGCGCACGGCGGGATCGCCAGCGTATCGCTGGAGCTCTCGGGGACGGGGAACCTGCCGTCGTCCATCGTGCCGCCCGCGCGCCAGGGGGTCGAGTGGCTGCAGCCCGAGATCAAAGAGAAGATGGGCGCGGAGAAGAACGATCGCTACGGGGGCAAGCGAACCTTCAACTACGTGGTGCGCCTCACGCGCGAAGGGCCCATCGACCTCGGCGAGATCGCCATTCCATTCTACGATCCCGATGCGCGCGCCTACGACGTGGCGCGCGCGGCCCTCGGCTCCATCACCGTCAAGCCCGGCGGCGCCGCCGCCGGCAACGCGGGAGGTCCCTCCGCGCCGCTGCCGAACCTCCCCGAGCTGCGGCGATCCCTTGGCCCGCCGGTCGCGTCGCACGCGCACCTCACCGACACGCGCGCGTTCTGGTTCGCGCTGGCCGCCCCGTCGCTCTCGTTCGTGCTCTTCGCCAGCTCGCGCGCGGCCGCGCGGCGCTTGCGCGATCGCGTGCGGACGCGCAGCGCCTCGCCCGATACGTTGCTCAAGCAACGGGTTCAGGAGGCCGACACGGCGTGCGCCGGCGGCGATCCGCGCGCGGCCGATGCGGCCATCGCGCGGGCGCTGGAGCAAGCGACCATCGTGCACGCGCAGCTCAACGTGCGAGCCATCGCCACGCGTCAGATCGCGGCGGCGCTGGTGGAGCACAAAGTGGCGGAGCCCCTGGCGCGCGCGATCGAGGATTTGCTCGCCGAGTGCGAGTCGGCCCGGTTCGCGCCGAGCGAAGGCGAAATCGCCGTTTCGCGCGAGCGCTGGAGGCGCGCCAAGGACTGCATGTCGGATCTGAGGAAAGGGTAGCGAACCATGCGCACCATCCGGGCCCTCCGGACCTGCCTGGTCTCCACTGCTTTGCTCCTCGCGCTCACCGGCACCGCGCCGGCCCAAGCACCGGCCGGGGCCCAAGCGCCCGCGACGCCGACGCCGACGGCCGAAGGCAGCGCGGCCGCCGATTTCGCGATCGCCGTCGACGCGCTGGTCGGCGGGCGCGCGGGCGATGCGATCGCGCTGTTCGAGTCGCTCGCCGATCGCGGCGTCGTGGACGAAAACGTCAGCTTCGACCGGGGCCTCGCCTACGCCGAACGGGTGCGCATGGGCGCCGAGCAGCCGGGCGATCTGGGCCGCGCGGCGCACGGCTTCGAGGAGGCGCGCGCGCTCACGCACAACAAAACCTTGGAGCGGGACGCGACCTTCGCGCTCGGCTCCATCCGCACCGAGGTGGCGCGCCGGCGCGCCCACAGCGGCACGCGCGCGGAGGTCGAGCCCAACCCCTCCGTGCTGGAGACCATCGTCCACCTCACGTCGGAGGACGTGTGGGCCGGCGCCGCCGGCGTGATGTCGCTCATCGCGGGCATCGCCCTCTTCGTTCGCGCCCAAGCCAAACGTCGCCGCGTCAAAATCAGCGGCTCCACGGCGTTTGCCGTGTCGGCACCGCTCTGCGTCGCGTTCGCGCTGCTCGCCTGGTCCGCGCGCGACGACCGTCTCACCTTGCGCGAGGCGGTGGTGGTCAACCCCAACGCGCGCCCCCTCGACGCCCGCGGCATCGCGCTCCCCAACGCCAATCCGCTCCCCGAGGGCGCGCGCGTGCGCACCTTGAGCTCGAGCTCGGGGTCGACCGAGATTCAGTGGGGCACCCTCCACGCGTGGATCCCGACCCCCGCCGTCCGTCCCCTCGCCCGCCGCGAATAGCCCCACCGATTCACGCACGACGCAACGAACCGCACGGCAGACACGCCGCACCCCGCGATTCGCCGCACGACCGACGCGCCGCACCCCGCGATTCGCCGCACGGCCGACGCGCCGCACCCCGCGATTCGCCGCACGGCAGACGCGCCGCCCCCCGCGATTCGCCGCACGGCCGACGCGCCGCACCCCGCGATTCGCCGCACGGCAGACGCGCCGCACCCCGCGATTCGCCGCACGGCAGACGCGCCGCACCCCCGCAATTCGCCGCAAGGCCACCGGTATCACGAAAATGCACGCAGCGCGCAGCCTCGAAAACGCGCTGCGTCGCCGCGCCTGCGCGCGTTGGACGCGGGTCCGCGCGCCCGTACACCCTTCGCCCACCCTCGAAAGAATCCTTTGGCCCTGAAGCCCACTTGCGCTACAACGCGGTCCCAAGTCGTACTTCGTTTTACTTTCGATGTGCCATTCCGCGCTTCTTCACACCGCTCTCCGCTTCGCAACCCTGAGGGCAAAGGGACGGTCCTGGGCTGCCCTCGCGTCCGGGAGCGCGGCGCTGCTCGCTCCGCTCACGGTGCTCGCGCAACCTGCGGCCCCCACAGCACCCGCCGCCCCCGCAACACCCGGCGCCCCCGCCGCCCCCGCCGCGCAAACGACGCCCCCCACCGTCGTCACGCACGTGGATGCCGTCTACCCGGCGTCGGCGCTGAAGGAGCGGAAGCACGGTGACGTAACCCTGGCGGTCACGGTGGACGTGGACGGCCACGTCTCGAAGGTCGACGTTTTGGCGTCCGATGGCCCCGATCTCGACGAGGCCGCCACCGTCGCCGTGCGCCAGTGGACCTTCGTCCCCGCCATGCGCAACGGCAAACCCGTCGCGAGCCGCATCCGCGTCCCGTTTCACTTCGCCCCGCCGGCGCCCCCGCCCGAGGTGGTCGAAACGCAAAAGCCCAACGAGCTCCCGACCCAAATCACCACCCCGCCGCCCGCACCCGGCGCCGCCAAGCCCGCGCAAGCCGACGAAGAAGCCGCGCACACCGACGAGGTCACGGTCGCCGGCCGCGCCCGCACCGCCGAGCACGGCGCCTCCGACTACCACATCGATGTGGGCGCCCTGGCGGTGGTCCCGCGCAAAAACGCCGCGGATCTCCTCAAGCTCGCCCCCGGCATCCTCCTCACCAACGAGGGCGGCGAAGGCCACGCCGAGCAAGTCTTCTTGCGCGGCTTCGACGCGCGCGAAGGCCAGGATCTCGAGTTCACCGTCGATGGAGTCCCCATCAACGACGCGGGGAACCTCCACGGCAACGGCCTGGCCGACAGCCATTTCATCATCCCCGAGCTCGTCGAATCGCTGCGCGTCATCGAGGGCCCCTTCGCGCCGCAGCAAGGCAATTTCGCCGTGGCCGGCAGCGCCGATTTCACGCTCGGCCTCGCGCGAAGAGGCTTGACCGGCAAATACACGGTCGGCTCGTACGACACCCATAGGCTCTTGCTCACCTGGGGCCCGTCCGAGATGGGCTCGCACACCTTCGGCGGCGCCGAGTATTACACCACCGACGGCTTCGGCCAGAACCGGCAAGCGAAGCGCGGCTCGGCCATTGGCCAATACGAGACGCGGGTGGGCGAGCGCGGCCTCTTTCGGGTCACGGCGCAGGCTTATCACACGGTTTACAATAGCGCGGGCGTGCTTCGCCAGGAGTCGTACGACAGCGGCAAAAAGGGGTTCTTCGACACCGAAGATCCCAATCAAAACGGAAACACCTCCAGCCGCTATTCGCTCGCCCTGGCCTACGAGACCAAGGCCGGCAAAACGGACTTTGCCCAGCAGGTCTTCCTCATCGACCGCGGCATGCGGCTGCGCGACAACTTCACGGGCTTCCTGCTCGACGTGCAGCTGCCGATTCAACAGCTCCACGGCCAGCGCGGCGATCTCATCGACCTGAGCTTCAGCGGCCTCACGTTCGGCGCGCGCGGCTCGGCGCGCTTCCACGCCAAGGAGCTGGGGCTGCCGCAGGAGATCGAGATTGGCTATTACGCGCGCGGCGATCGCACCCACTCCACGCAGAACCGCATCCAAGCCGCCAACGACGCGCCGTACAAAGTCAACGACGACATCGAGGCCACCTTGGGCGACATCGGTGTCTACGCGGACGCCAACATCCGCATCCTCAAGTGGCTCGGGCTGCGGGGCGGCATTCGCGCCGACATGTTCTCATTCAATGTTTTGAACAATTGTGCAGTTCAAAACACGGTGGACAACCCCTCGCGCTCCAATCCGCCGGGCGACAAATCGTGCCTCGACCAACAGGCGAACAGCGCCCACCGCGAGCCCTTTCAGCGGTCGTCCACCGGCAGCGGCGCCCTCATGCCCAAGGGCACCCTGCTGGTCGGGCCCATTCAGAATTTTCAATTCACGGCCAGCTACGGCAAGGGCGTGCGGTCCGTCGATCCCGCGTATGTGTCGCAGGACTTTTCCACCCCGTTCGTCAGCATCCAAGCGTACGAGGCGGGGGTCACGTACGCGCGCTCCTTCGAGAACGTCTCGCTCTCGGCGCGATCCGTTTTCTTTCGAACGCACGTTGACCGCGACCTGATCTTCAATCAAACCGAGGGTCGCAATACGCTCTCCAACGGCGCCACCCGCACCGGCTGGGCAGGCTCGGTGCGCGTCACCGGCCCCTTCTTCGACCAAGCTGCGACGGTAACCGCCGTGCGTGCCACCTTCGACGATACCCACCTGCTCGTCCCCTATGTGCCGGATCTGGTGGTGCGCTCCGACACCGCGCTGTTTCACGAGCTCCCTTGGAAGCTGGGCGACAAGCCCATCAAAGGCGTGCTCGGATACGGGCTTAGCTATGTAGGGCCCCGCCCGCTCCCGTACGACGTGCGGAGCGATGCCATCTTCGTCTCCGACGCCTCCGTCGCCCTTCAATGGCGCGACTTCGAGGTCAGCCTGGCCGCCACCAACCTGTTCGGCTCCCGCTACCGGCTCGGCGAATACAACTACACGTCCAATTTTGCGCCCATCAACGAGGGGACGCAGCCCTCGCTCGTGCCCGGCCGCCATTTCAGCGCGGGGGCGCCGCGCCAAGTCTTTCTCTCGCTCTCGGCGACCTTTGGAGGCCCCTGATGCGAAGCGCCCCGCTCGGAAACGCCATGGCTTTTGCGCTGCTGGTGGCGGCGGCGGCGACCACCGGGGCATGCATCGGGACCACCGGCGGAGGGCTCGTGTCGTTCCCCGCCTATGCGTCCGGGCCCAAAGACGTCGACCCGACCCAGAGCTTCCGCGTCTCCAGCGGCTTCGACGTGCGGCTCAATGTCGCCACCATGCACCTCGGTGCGCTGTACGTGAACACGGCGCCGCCGAGCACGGGCTCGCAGAGCACCAGCTGCGTCAACCCCGGCCAATACGTGGCCCAGGCAAACGGCGCGGTCGACGTCAACCTCCTCACGGACACGCCGCAGCGCTTCTCCGTGGATGGAAACGGCACCGCCGATGTCGCCCGCAGCGCCGAGCTGTGGCTCTCGGGCCGAGACATCAACAGCGTCTCGGATAGCCCCATCATCGTGACCCTGGCGGGCACCGCCAGCCGCGGCGGGAACGCGTATCCCTTTCGGGCCACCGTCACCATCGGCGCCAATCGGCTGAAGCCCGTATCGAACACGGCTTTGCCGGGCCTCAACCCCATTTGCCGCCAGCGGATCGTCTCGGGTGTCCCCGTGAATGTCCGCATCTTCGAGGGCGGCGCTTTGTATTTGCGAATCGACCCGCGGGGTTGGTTCAACAATGTCGACTTTTCCAAGCTCGACCCCGATCCGAGGGATCCTTCGGGTTGGGTGATTCCAGATTCGGACAGCTCGGGAACCGCCGGAGAAGCGGCGGGGCGCGGCTTGTTCACCGGGATACGCACGGGAGTGCTGCCCTCGGGTGCGAGCGCGTACGCGATTACATTCGAATAACGGAAGGATTGAACAGATGATGAAGTTACGAATCGTTCTCGCGGGAATGATGATGGGGGCGACGTGCGCCCTCTTTGCGTGCTCGGACGATGGCGTGAACCCGAACCCCACCCCCAAACCGGGGCCCGGGACGGACGGCGGCGGCGGGATCAGCGTGGGCGGCTTCAAAGCCTTTTCGGCGCCGCAAGACCCGGGCGCGCGCGGCATCCTCTTCGGCGCGTCCGGCGAGCAATACGCGCAAAGCGGATTTGCATTTCCGCCCAACGACTTCGCCAACGACACGTACATGGTCGATGGCTGGGAGCTGAAGCTCGATAGCTACCTGGCGGTGTTCGATCACGTCACCCTCTGGGACAATCCCAATCAATCGCCGCAGGATCAATCGCAACACGGCGGCCGCATCGCGCACGTCGACGGGCCGTGGGTGGTCGACCTTCACAAGAACGGCGACCTGATTGGAAAGGCGGGCGAGCCCGAGCGGGCCGTCTCCGTCGTATCCATCACCAAGAAAGACGACGGCTCGTCCTTCGATCCGAGCGCCACCTACGCCTTTGGGTTCAGCACCGTGGCCGCGCCCTCCACCCGCGCGACGGTCTACAACGTGAACCTCGATGAATCCCAATTGGCGGATTACGACTACATGGCCCAAAACGGCTACAGCATCCTCTACATCGGGACCGCCACGTTCAAGGGCGCGAACTGCACGAGCACCACCACCGCAGGCGGCGGCACCTACGACTATTCCAACTGGCCAAAGACCATTCGCTTCAAGCTCGGGTTCAGCACGCCCACCAACTACGTGAATTGCCAGAACGGCACCGATCTCCAAGGCGAAGGCATCGGCGGCGAGGAGCACCCGCGCGGCGTGCAAGTGAAGGCCAGCGGCTCCGTGCAAGCGCAGGTGACGTTGCACATGGATCACCCCTTCTGGGAGAGCTTCGCCGAGGACTCGCGGCTTCACTTCGACCCGATCGCCGCGCAGTTCGCGGGGGTGACGGGCACCCCCGAGGCGCACATCGAGGATCTGCGGAAGGTGAATTTCCAGGCGTTGACCGACAAGGCGGGCAAGCCGCTCCCCTGGCGAAACTGCGCGGGCACCAACTACGCGCCGCCGGGCAAGGGCCAGATGTTCCTCGATCCTCTCTCGGTCCCCGTCGATCCGGCGGCCAGCGATGCCTCGAAGGCGCTGCGCGACTACTACGATTACATCCGCTACACGCAGGCGACCCAGGGGCACCTGAACTCACAGGGCCTTTGCTTCGTCGATCGCCAGCACCCCTCGCCCGCGAAGTAAGAAATGGCGAAGCCATCCGCTGTTGGCAGATCTTTTCGTCTGCACGGCCCCAAACGACCATTCCAGCGGGGCCGGAACGGCCTCGTCCTGTGATACTTTGGCGGTCGTATGCCGAGTCACGTGGACGAGCTCGCGCGTCAGTGGAGGCGCAACCCGGATGAACCCACGACGATCGCCCTGTGCGATGCCGTTCGGGCCGAGCACGCGGATCTCATTCTAGAAGTCGGGACATACACGCGCGACAAGCTCGCGGCGAGCGTGCCCTGTTTGGTGTCCGCGGCGCGCATGTACATGCGGACCTTGCGCTTGGCGGAGGCCCAGAGCCTCCTCGTGCGCGCGGGAAAGCTGGCGCCGCGCGAAGGTGTCATCTACCGCGTGCTCGGAGAGGTCCTGCTTCGGCGGGGCGACGCCGAGCGGGCGGAAAAGGTGTTCGAGCGCGCGGTCGCCTTTGGCATCAACGACTCCGAGACCCGCCTGTGGCTCGAGCGTTCGCGCGTCTTCAAACCGATGCACGCCAACGCCGGGACGCGCGCGGTCGCCGCGGAGGTGGAGCGCACGGCGCCCGCAGCGGCCCAAGAGGCCTACTCCGAGTACGACTCGTTCAACGAGACCGACAGCGGTCTGCGCGAGGATCCCACCCGCCCCCGCGGCGAGTTCGGCCCGATCGGGTTGGTACCAGCACAACCCGTACGCAACGTCGTCCCCACCTACGCGCCAACCCGCGCCCCCGCACACGCCGGCGCCGCGCACGCCGCCCCAGCGCACGCCGCCCCCGCGCACGCCGGCGCCGCGCGGCTACCGGAGCTCCCGCTCATCTCGGGGTTCGGCGACGCGAACGAGGCCACCTCGGTGGCGCCGCCCTCGCGCGGCTTTTCACCGCGCGACGTGAGCGCCGCGCAAACCTGGGACAACCCCACGCCCATGGGGCTCGGCCCCGTTGCCCCCGCAGCGCCGGCCTCGCCGCGCGGGGTGGCGATGGATCTCGCGCGCCTTCCGCGCCTCCCCAGCCCGGACTCCAGCGTGCCCGCGCCCATGTTCGTGGATGCGCGCGGCATACCGCACCCCAACGCCAGCGCCGAGATCCCCATCGACGTCGAGCTCTCGCTCTTCAATGGGCACGGCCTCTCCGCGCCCGCTCCCCATACGGCGCCGGAGCCTGCTGCACCTGGAGCCTATCGGGTCGCGGCGCCGGCGAATCCGTCCGCCACGCCTCCAACGGCGGCCGAGCTGCTCGACGCGCTGGCCCTCGTCGGTGTGTTCGAGCCGGAAGCGGCGGCGCATACGCCGCTGCAATGGGACAAGCCGAAACGGCGGCTGCGCTGGAAGAGCGCGCTCTTTTTGGTGTTCATGATGCTCGCGTTCGGAGGGGGCGTTTACGGGACCTTCCACCAGGTTCGCGCGAAGCGCATGCTGGCGCACGACACGGCCGAGCGGATGCTCGCGCAGATCGAGTCGCAGCTGCACGCGGGAAAGACGTCGGCCTTTCCGGAGGTCGAGAAGACGTTCGGGCAGGTCTTCGATCTCGAGTCGCGCTCGCCGCGGGCCGCGCTCGCGTGGTTGCAGGAACGCGCGCTGGTCGGCTTGCTCAAGGGCGGGAGCGAAATCGCCTTCGAGGACGCGATCCAGCGCGCCCGCGAGGTGAAGCTCCCGGAGTCCTCGTACGCGTTCGCCCACCTCGCCTCGTCGCTCTTCCAAGGGGACACGAGCGGCGCCGCCGCGCTCCTGCCGCGCTTCGATGGTCCGGCGGAGAAAGATGCATATTACCAGCTTTTCGCCGGCGCCACCCTCGAGCGGGCCGGCAGCGAGCACGCGGTCGAGCGGTACATGGCCGCCACCCGGCTCGATCCGGAGCTCGTGGCGGCGCACGTCGCGCTGGTGCGCCTCCTGGCGCTCTCGGGCGACGCGGCGAAGGCCGCCGCGCTGGCCAAGGAGTTCCGTGCAAAGTACCCGGATCGCGCGGAGGGCGCGGCGCTCGTGGCCCTCACGTGGGCGCGCGATCCTGCGCGCAGCGAGAAGCCGCCGCCGGAGGTGAACGAGGCCATGGCCGTCCTCGCGAACGGGGCGGACTTGCCCCTACCCTTGCAGGTCGTGCCGCGCGCCATCAAGGCGCTCGGTGCGCTCGATGCGCGGGCGCCGGTGGAGGCGAAGACCGAGATCGAAAACGGGCTCAAGGCGGTGGACTCGCCCGGCGTGGCCGTGTGGCTCGGAAATATGGCCATCTCCTTGGGCGACGAACAGCTCGCGCGCAAAGCCGCGCTGGTCGCCGTCTCGTTCTCGGCCTTCTACCCGCCCGCGCGCGTGCTCGCCGCGCGCGTGGCGCTGCTCGGCGATCGGCTGGACGAGGCGCAGAAGGCGACCGAAGGCTTGGAGCCCTCGCCCGAGGTGGCGCTCGTTCACGCGGCCGCCGCTTACGAGAAGCTCGACACCGACGGCTTGGATCGCGCGCTCCTGGCGTTGCCGGAGGCGGCCCGCAAATCCGCCTCGCTGCTGCCGATGGTCACCGCGCAGGAGGCCCTGGCCGGGCGCGCGCGCCTGAACGACAAGAAGCTCCTGGAGCTGGCCGGAGCCGACACGCCTTGGTCCGATCTGGTGGCGATGGATCTCGCACTCGACCACGGCGACCTCGAGACGGCCAAGAAAATTTCCGCCCCGTGGAAGACCGCCGAGAAGCCCCCGGTGCACGCCCGCGCCGTGCGGCTCTCGCGCCTCGCGCGCTACGACGGCCGCCTCGACGAGGCCGACGAGGCGAGCCGCACGGCCCTCGCCGGGGGCACCACCACGGCGCGCGGCCTCTTCGAGCGCGTGCTCGTCTTGGTCGCGCGCGGCAAGGCGAGCGAGGTGGGTCCGCTGCTCGCCAAGCAGGGGCAGATCCTCGGCCCGATGGCCACCTGGCTCAGCGCCTACGCCGTGGCCTCCGCGAACAAGCTCGACGATGCGCGCGGCCGAACCGCCTCGCTCGATCCGCCGCCGGAGCTCGCGCCGCTCCCGAGCCGCATCGCCGCCGCATTGGCGCTGGGCACCATGAAGGACGCCCGGCGCGGGTACGCGTACATCAAGGCCCTCTACGATCTCGGAGTCGTGGATCCCGATACGACCGCCGCAGGCGCGCCGCTCGGAATGCGGCCGCCGCAAGTCTGGCGCAAGTAGCGTAAGGCGCCGCCCGAGCTTCCGAGGCGCCGCCGGCGACGCGCAAGGCGCCGCCCGAGCTTCCGAGGCGCGCCGCCGGCTACGCCCGAGGCGCCGCCCGAGCGCTCCAAGACGGCCGCCAATCACTCGTAGCGAAGCGCATCGATCGGATCGAGCTGCGACGCCCTTCGCGCCGGGTACGAGCCAAACACGATCCCCACCGCCGCGCTGAAGGCCGCCGACAACAGGATCACTTCCGGCTCCACGAGCATCGGCCAACCAAACTTGGCGCCGAGCCACGTGGCCGCACCGACCCCGATGCCCACGCCGAGGATGCCTCCGGCCATCGCCAAGGAGAGCGCCTCCACCAGGAACTGGAGCAAAATGTCCCCCGGCTTGGCGCCGAGCGCCATGCGCACGCCAATTTCGCGGGTCCGCTCGGTCACGCTCACCAGCATGATGTTCATGATGCCGATCCCCCCGACCAGCAAGGAGACGGCCGCCACGCTCGCGAGCAGCGTGGTCATCGTATCGGTCCCCTGCTGCTGCGCGCCGGCGATCTCGGCCAAGTTGCGGATGGAAAAGTCGTCGTCGCTCCCCTCGCCCAGGTGGTGCCGATCGCGGAGGAGCGCCGTCACCTCGGTCTGCGCGCGGCTGGTCGCGGGGCCGGAGATGGCCTCGATGAAGATGGTCCCTTGGAGGTACTTGCCGAGACCACCTTGGATCTTGCGCGCGAACGTCGAATACGGAATGAACGCCGCGTCGTCGTAGTCCTGGCCGCTCGCCGATTGCCCTTTTCGAGCCGCCACCCCCACCACGGTGAAGGGCGTATTGCCCACGCGCAGCGTCTGCCCCACCGGATCGGCGTTCGGGCCGTACAGCTTCTCCGCCACCGTCTGCCCCAAGACGACGACCTTCGTTCCGCCATCGACGTCGCTGGCCGTGATGCCGACTCCGCTCGCCATCGGCCAGTTTCGGATGTCGAAGTACTCGGGGCTCGTCCCCGTCACGCTGGTCGTCCAGTTTTGCTCGCCGCCCACCAAGGATTGGGTCGACCGCAAGGCCGCGGCCGCGCGCTTCACGCTGGGTGCCTCCGTCCGGATCGCCTCCAGATCGTCCCAGGTGAGGGTCGGCATCGACCCGAACCCACCGCGCGAGCCTCCCGTCACCGACGTTCCCGGCATGACGATGAGGAGGTTCGTGCCCATGGCGGCGAAGGCGCGCTCGATCTGCGATTTGGCGCCGGCGCCGATGGCCATCATCGCGATGACCGCGCCCACGCCGATGATGATGCCGAGCGTGGTCAAGAAGCTCCGCATGCGATTGCGCCAGATGGCGCGCAGCGCCACCCGCAAGGTCTGAAAGAGGGTCACCCTTCGCCTCCCACCGCCATCTTCGGCGCCTGCCGCGTATCGGAGAGGATATGGCCATCGCGCACCACCACCACGCGCGACGCGTACTCCGCGATGTCCGGCTCGTGCGTGACCAGCGCGATCGTGATCCCCGAGCGCCCGAGCTCCTGAAAGAGCGCCATCACCTCCACGCTGGTCCGCGAATCCAAGTTCCCGGTGGGCTCGTCGGCCAAAATCACCTTGGGCTCCGCCACCAACGCGCGCGCGATGGCCACCCGCTGCTGCTGCCCGCCCGAGAGCTGATTGGGGTGATGGTCGAGCCGCGCGCCGAGCCCCACCCGCTCGAGCGCCCGCTTGGCCCGGCGATGGCGATCGGCCGAGCGAACGCGCTGGTAGAGGAGCGGCAGCTCCACGTTCTCGAGCGCGCTGGTGCGCGCCAGCAAGTTGAAGTTCTGAAAGACGAAGCCGAGCACATGGCTCCGAACCTCGGCCAGCTCCACCTTGCTCATCTTCGACACCTCGCGCGCCGCCAGCCGGTACGTGCCCGCGGTGGGGCGATCCAGGCACCCCAGGATGTTCATCAAGGTCGACTTCCCCGATCCGGACGACCCCATCACCGCCACGAACTCGCCGGGCGCGATGCTCAGCGATACGCCGTCGAGCGCGCGCACCTCCACGTCGCCGCCCGTTTGGTACACCTTGCTCACGTTCGTCAGCTCGATGAGCCCTTCGTCCGCCTGGTCTCGGCTCGGCGCGGCGGTCATCAGAACAGGCGCCCCCCGCGCGGAAGGCCGCTCGCGGCCGGCGGGCTGGCCGCGGCCTTCTCCGTGAGCGTGGCGTCCACGATGGCCTCGTCGCCCGACGCGAGCTCGCCGCCCGTCACCTCCGTGTACGAACCGTCGCTCAAACCGACTTGCACTTGCAACGACGTGGCGTTTCCATTTCGCAGCACCCACACCGTCTTCTCCCCTTGCGCGCCCTGCCCTTGCGCGCCCTCCGATTTGGCGCCTCGCCCGCGCGGGCCGCGGGGGCCGGACGCGGTCGTCTCGGCGGGTGCGCCCGGCGGAGCGGGCGGGCGAAACCGAAGGGCCGCGTTGGAGACGGCGAGCGCATCGTGGCGCTGGGCATAGACGATGGTCGTATTGGCCGTCATCCCGGGGCGCAGCTTCAGATCGGTGTTGTCCACCTCGATCACCGCGTCGTACGTGACCACGTTCTGCACCGTTTGGGCGGCGTTGCGGATTTGGCCGATCTTCCCCTTGAACCGCTGGCCCGGATAGGCGTCGACCGTGAAGTACACATCCATGTTCGGCGAGAGGCCGCCCACGTCGCTCTCGGCCACATTGGTGTCGACCTTCATCTTCCGGAGATCCTCGGCGATGGTGAAGATCACCGGGGCTTGCAGCGACGCGGCCACCGTCTGCCCCACGTCGACATTGCGCGAGATCACCGTTCCATCGATGGGCGAGACGATGTTCGTGTACGACAGGTTCACCTTGGCCTGATTCAGCTGCGCGCGCGCCTGGGCGAGCCCCGCCTCCGACACCCCCACCGACGCGCGCGCCACCGCCGCCGTCGTCTCCGCCGTCTCCAGATCCTTCTGCGACGCCAGCTCCGAGTCGCGCAGCGCCTTGGTGCGGGCCAGCTGGCGCTCGGCGTCGAGGGCGCTGGCCTTCGACCGGTTCAAATCGGCTTGGGCCGAGAGATAATTGGCATTCGCCTGCTCCACCGCCGCCTCGAACAGGAGCGGATCGATCTTGGCGACCAGCTGGCCTCTTTTCACCGGTGAATTGAAATCGGCGAAGAGCTCTTTGATGCGGCCCGACACCTGGGTGCCCACCTGCACGGTCACCGTGGCCGCCAACGTGCCGCTGGCCGTCACCTTCCCCACGATGTGGCGCTTCTCGGCCTTGGCCGTTTTGTACACGATGGGCGGCTCTTGGTGCGACGCGCGGTAGCGCCATCCGGCGATGGCCGCGCTGCTCACCAAAAGGAGCACCACCACCCCATAGACGATCTTTTTGAGCTGTTTCATCTCGTTCCATTCGCCGCCCATCCGCGCGGGGCGGAGGGCTATACGCGGCGGATGCCCGCCGTATTCGTCAGCAACATTTCGCGTATGGCCTGCGCGCGATCGCGCGCGACCGGCACGCGCACTCCATTCCCCTCGTCGCGCAGTCCCAGCCCGACGAACAAGTGCGTCTCGTTGCCGTCGCGCTCGAGCTCTTTGACGGAGGACGCGTTCACCAGCCAATTGCGGTGCACCCGCGCGAACGCGTGACCGAACGACGCCTCGATGGCCGAGAGCGATAAATCGATGTCGAAGGTGCCGTGCACGGTGTGCACGAACGTGAGGCGATCGGCCGCCTCGAAGGCCCAAATCTCGTGCGCGTCGAGGAAGACCAGGCGGTTCTTGCGCCGGGCCACGATGCGCGAGGGGCCCTCGGGGGACAAACCGCTGGGCGGGGCGAGCGACGTCCGCCGGTCGCGCACCCGCAAGAGGCACTGCAGGACGCGCTCCTCGGTGAACGGCTTGAGGAGGTAATCGACCACGCCCAGATCGAACGCCTCCAGCGCGTGCTGCTCGAACGCCGTGGCCAGCACCACCGCCGGCGAGCGCGGGCCGGGGTTCATCGAGCGGATCAAATCGAGCCCCGCTTCGTCGCCGTCGTTCGCGAACTGCACGTCGACGAAGACCACGTCGAGCCCGAAGTTCGGCGTCGCCACCCGCAGCGCCTCACGCGCCGATTCGATGTCGCCGACCGCGCCCACCACCTCCGCCACCCCCGAGCCGTGAAGGAGCTCGACCAAATAGTTGCGCGCGGGCCACTCGTCCTCCACCACCAACGCACGAAGCCGCACGGACTCCTCCCCCCTCACGATGCACCTGCTTTGCTCGCCTTGCGCGCCGTTTGCGCGGGCGCCAAGGCCAGCGCATCGCGCGGAATTTCAACGGTGGACACGGTCCCCGCGGACGAAGAGGTCAACCGAAGCTCGGCCCCCGGATACCGGAGCCTCAGGCGCTTCTGCACCGATTGGAGCCCGAAGGTCCCATCGCGCTGGCGATCCGAGAGCCCCGGGCCGTTGTCCTCGATGGTGAAGATCACCCGCGCCGCCTCGTCCTCGAGGGCGCGCACGGTCACCTGGCCCTTGCCGCCCTTGCGGCGGAGCGCGCCGTGTTTGACGGCGTTCTCCACCAGCGGCTGGAGCAAGAGCCGCGGCAGCAGGACATTCGAAAGCCCGGACTCGATTTGCCATTGGAAAACGAGCTCGCCCCGGTGCCGCGCCTCCAAAATGGCGGCATAGCGCTTCAACCACGCGACCTCCTCGTCGAGCGTTTGAAGCTCGTGCTCGTCGCGGAGCGCGTCGCGCAAGAGATCGCCCAGGCAGGCGATGAGGCGCCGCGCCTCGCGCGGATCTTCGGTCACCAAGCCGGCGATCGCGTTCAACGTATTGAGCAGAAAATGCGGCTCCAGGTGCGCGCGCAGGCGCGAGAGATCGGCCATGCTGCGGAGCTTCTCCGCCTCCAGGGCGCGGATTCGCGCGTCCTCCGCCGCGAAGGGGTAGACGAAGGCGAGCGCCCAGAGACCGAAATAGAGCTGCGAGAAGGAGAATCCAAACAGCACGACTTTGTAAAATTTGAATGTATGGGGACGGAGCCCCAATTGCTCCGTCACGAACCAGAGGATGGTCGTGCACACCATCCCGATGGCCGCCGCCACCAGCGAGCCCGCGATCAGCGCGCGAACGGGCGACGCTTGGCGGCGCAGCGCCCAGGCGTGCGTCTTCGAGAGGGCCACCATGAGGATCGGCACCTCGATGGCCAGGTGAATGAATTGGATGAGGGCGCGGGCGCGATCCTGGATGACGAAGAACTGCGTGCCGGCTTGCAGGAGCACCGCCGCCAAGACCACCGCGCTGCCAAAGAGCACCCGGTTGCGGCGGGAGGTGCGCTCCGCCGGAGGCTCCATGGCACCCGCGCCCTCGGCGGCCACGAGCTCCGCCCGGCGGCTCGCTTGGGTAGCCTGGGTCGTCTGGGGCACCATCCCCAGATTGCTCTCTGCTGCCATGTTCCGATCGTACCCATGGCCACGCGCCATGTCCCCACGGCCGGTCCGCACCGGGCCCCCTTTCGTCGGATCGGAGCGATCTCGAGCGCATCCCTGCACGCCGCGCACGCCCCGCATGCCCTGCATGTCCCGCACGCCCTGCACGCCGCGCACGGTCGGCGGGATCGCCGCGACGGCGCGCTCGTGGATTGGATTTCGAAGATGGCCCCCGAGTCCGGCATTGAAGCCGAACCATTGCGCCCCTAAGGGAGCAACGTGAAAGCTGCCGTTCCCTTCCTCGTCCCCCTTCTTGCAACCCTGGCGCACTGCGCTGCGTCGCCACCCGCGACCGAGGGTGCCAAATCGGCGGAGCCCGCCGTCGCCGCAACCCCGGCGAAGCCCGGCTCCGCAGCCGCCGGGGCCAGCAGCCCCGACGAGTCGTTCCGCGCCCTCGAGCGCCGCTATGTCGTGGAGTTCTTGCGCCGCAATCCCACGGTGAACACCTACCTCGGCGGCGCCGGGCTCGATCCCTCGCTCGCCGAGGCGGACGGGCGGCTGCGCGATCACGGGGCGCGCGCGCTCCAAGAGGAGGACCAGTGGCTCGCGTCGATGGAGAAGGAGCTCGAGGCGAGCTCCCAGCTCCAATCGCCGGCCCTGCAGATCGATCGCGACGTGGCGCTCGCGCAGGTTCGGTTCCTCGTGCACCAGCACCAGGTGCGCCGCTACCAAGAGCAGTCGATCGACACGTACGTGGACGAGCCCTTTCGCGCCGTGGATTTTTACCTCCAGGGCATGACGTCGACCGGCCCGAAGAGCACCGGCACCCCCGACGAGTGGCGCCGCTTGATCGCGCGCCTTCGCAGCGTCGGGCCCTATTTCAAGACGGCGCAGGCCAACCTCGATCTCGGCGTGGCCTCCGGGCGCACCGCGGATGCGCGGGTCCTCGCGGTCAACGGCTTGGCGTCCTCGGAGGCCAACGCGGAGTATTTCGAGCGCCAGCTGCCGGCCCTCGCGAGCACCCAGATCGCCGGCCAAGGCCAAGAGCGCGACCAGCTCCTCGCCGAGGTGCGCGAAGGATCGCGGGCCGCCGCCGCCGCCTACCGCGACTTTCATCGGTACCTCGCCGCCACGTTCTTCGACGATCCGAAGAAGGGCGCAAAGGGGATCAAGGCGCGCTTCGCGGGGGACAAGTTCGCCATGGGCGCGGTCGAGTACGATTGGGCGCTCAAGAACAACCTGCGCCTGAACACCAACGCGGCGCGCCTCTTCGACGAGTCGTGGCCCATCCTCCTCGCCACCCGCGAGAAGATCGTCAAGCTCGCGCGCGAAATCGGGGGCCGCCGCGGCCTCGCGCTCCCCAAAGACGACGACACCGCCGTGCGCACGGTCTTCGATCACCTCTCCAAGGAGACGATCACCTCGAACGAGGCCATGCTCAAAGGCTACCGCGAGACGTGCTTCCGGATGATCGACGGCGCGCGGAAGAATGGGCTCTTCGACGTCCCCGCCGATTACCGCATCGATATCATGGAGACCCCCGAGCCCCTTCGAGGCACCATCACGGGGGCCGCGTACTATCCGGCGCCGCCGTTCAAGAAGACGGGGACCGGGCGCTTCTACGTGTCGCCCATCGAGCCGGGCTCCAAGGGCCCCAACGTGCACCAGCTGGCCGATTTGTGCGCGCACGAAGCCTTTCCCGGCCACGATTGGCACTTCAAATCGGTGGCGGCCAACAAAGCCGAAGTCGGCCTGGTGCGCTGGCTCACGCCGGGCGCGGTCGAAGACTCATCCTCGATGTGGCTCGATTCGCTGGCGGCCGAGGGCTGGGGGCTCTACTCCGAGTACCTGGTCGCGGAGCCCACGGCCGACTCGCCCCACGGCCTGTTCACGCCGGAGGAGCACCTCTACGCGCTGCGCGCGGGCTACTACCGCGATCTGCGCGTGAGGGTCGATACGGGCATGCACATCGGCCGCCTGTCGTTCGATGCGGTGGTCGATCTGCTCTCGAGCGTGCCCGACTTCCTCCCGGGCTCCTGCCGCGACGCCAAGGCCCGGACCAACGCCGACAAGCGTTCGAGCTGCACGCGCGCCGAGCACGGCGCGCTCCGCTACGCGCGCGATCCGACGCAAGCCATCACGTACCGCGTGGGCAAGGACATCATCCTGGCCATGCGCCAGGAGGCCGGGGTGAAGACCCCCGCCGATCTCCACCGCTTCCACGCGGCGTTCATGCGCCAGGGGTTCGTGCCGTCCACGTTCTTCCGCGAGGAGCTCCTCCGCGAGGTGCGGCAGGCGCGCTGACGTCAGCCCCGCGTCATGGCGGGTCGTGTCACGGAAGACGCGGCCCGGCCTGCCATTGGGAACAGCTGCGGCTTTTCGAGATCGAGCAACCACCGCTTGGTCTCGATGCCGCCGCCGTAGCCGGTCAGGCTCCCATTTTTGCCGATGACGCGGTGGCACGGGACGATGATGGAAATGGGGTTTTGCCCGTTGGCCGCGCCCACCGCGCGAACCGCGTCGGGCCGGCCCACCGCGCGCGCCACATCGGAGTACGAGCGCGTCTCGCCAAATCGGATATCGAGCAAGGCGCGGTAAACGGCGCGTTGGAAATCGGTGCCGCTGGGGCGAACGGGGATATCGAACTCCTGGCGCGCCCCCACGAAGTACTCCTCGAGCTGCACGATGGCGCGGTCGATGAGCCCCTGCGCTCCCGTGGACTCCGATTTGCCGGTGCGCTCCGATTTGCCGAGAGGCTCCGATTTACAAAGGTGCCAGTTGTCCTCGAAGTGGAGGGCCACGATGGCCCCGCTCTCGGCGACGATGCGGATGGTGCCGAACGGCGCCTTCAAATCTCGATGGTATCGCGTGCCCATGGTTCGTTCTCGCTCTCAGCCGCCTTGCGCCAGCGACGTCCACAAATGCATGGCCGCGTACGCCCGCCACGGGCGCCAGGGTTCGGCCATGGTCAGCACCGCGCTGGCCGGCGCCATGCCCAGCGCCTTGCGCACGCCCAGATCCGAGGCGGGGAACGCGTCGGGCCACCCGAGGACGCGCATCGCCATGTATTGCGCCGTCCACTCGCCAAAGCCGGGCAGCGCTTTGAACGCCTCGATCTTCGACTCGTAGGTGCCCGCGTCGTCGTCGAGCACCAGCGCGCCGTCGGCCACCGCGCGCGCCAGGCCGATGAGCGCCAGCGCGCGCGCCCGGGGAAAGCCCAGGGAGGCCACTTGGTCGATGGAGGCAGCGGCCAGAACGCCCGCCGTGGGAAAGAGGCGGTCGCCTTCGCCCTCGCGCTCGCCCAGCGGATCGCCGAAGGCGCGCGCGATGCGACCGGCCAAGGTGGTGGCCGCGCGAACGGAGACCATCTGCCCGGCGATCGCGCGCACGCCCGTCTCGAACCGGTCGAAGGCCCCCGGCACGCGAAGCCCCGGCCGCGCCGCGACCAAGGGGCCGAGCAAGGGATCGCTCCCCAAGTGCTCCACGATGGCGCGCGGGTGCGCGTCCAGATCGAAGAGATCGCGCAGCCGCGCGCGGAGCGGCATGAGCACCCCCGAGAGCGACACCGAAGCGTGCGCCCAGAGCGCACCGCGATGCGGATCGTGCTCGACCGAGACGACGCCGGAGCTCTCGCCGATGCGCACGGTGCGGCGGTAGACGCCGTCGGTCACCGATTCGACCCCTGGGATCGCGCGATCGCCGAGAAATTTCAGCAAGGTGGCCCAATCGAACGGCGGCCGATAATCGAGCCGGAGCGGGATGGTCGCGCCCTCGCTCCCCTCGCCGCCGCCGTTCGCACCGTCCCCACCGCCTTGCTGGCGCGCAGCGCGGGCCGATGCGCGCGCGCTGGAAGGCGCTCCATGCCCGCGCCGGATGGCCGAAGGCGGTCGCCCGAACCGCGCGGAGAAGAGCGCGTTGTAGCGGCGCACGCTGGAGAACCCGCTCGCAAAAGCGATGTCGGTGAGCGACAGCTGCGTATCTTGAAGGAGCTGCTTGGCGAGCGAGAGGCGCCGCGACTGCGCGAGCTCCACCGGCGAGACACCGAGCTCCGCCTCGGTGGCGCGCCGCAAATGCCGGGTGGTCACCCCCAGCTCCGACGCCAGCTCGTCCACCGAGTGCTCGTTGAGGTAACCCCGATCGATGCGCGCGAGCGCCGCCTTCACCAGCGACGGCAGCGCGTCCACGTGCGCGCCGCCCGGCGCGAGCTCGGGCCTGCAGCGAAAGCACGCGCGAAACCCGTCGCGCTCGGCCTCGGTGGCCCGCTGAAAAAAGACGCACCGCTCACGCGCCGGCGTCCTCGCCGGGCAGATGGGCCGGCAATAAATCCCCGTCGTCGTCACGCCGACGAAGAACGAACCGTCGAACCGCGCGTCCCGCGCGCTCAGCGCCCGATAAAATGTCTCCGCATCCACGCCCCTCTACGTAGCGCCACCGCACCACCAAGTCTGGCCATTTTCGGACCTCATCACGAATTGCCGAAAATGGCGGCTGCGCGCCCCTCGCACCCGGCACGGCCGAAGAGCCTAAGCCGCGATCAACCCCGCGCTCTCCAGCACCCCATCGCGCACCTCGTACAGGCGCACACGAACCGCATCATCCTTGTCCGAAACGACCGCCGGCGCACCAAAAATGCGGTCCCGACCGTTCACCACCATCCGGTTCACGGCGTAGTGCAAATGCCCGTGGAGCACCTGCACCTCGGGGTTCTGCTCGAGCAGCTTCATCATGCGCGCCCAGCCGCGCAGCCCATCGATCCACTGCCACGCCGGCACCCGGTGCGGGTTCGGCGGATGATGCTGCACCACCACCACCGCCTTGCGCGAGAACGCGGGATCGCGGAGCCGCCGCTCGAGCGCGTCGGCCTCGAGCATCGAGAGCTCGCCCGACGAGCGAGTCACCGGCTGATGACAGGCCACGTCGATGGGCAGAATGCAAAACCCCGGGCGCTCGACCACAGCCCCCGGCCCGTGGGCCGACGTTTCGGCGTATGCGCGGAGCGGACCGTCGAGCGCCTCCCGCCAAGCGCGGGGGGCCGTGTACGCATCGTGGTTGCCGGGCACCATCGTCACCTGCGACGGCGGGATGCGCGAGTCGTGGAACACTTCGGCCACGGCTTCGAACTGCCGCGCGGTGCCCGTCTCCGTCAGATCGCCGGAGACCACGACATGGTCGACCCCCGCGCGCTGCGCCGCTTCGAGGGCACGCGTCACCTTGCGCATGCGCTCGCGCGCGTCGAGTTTTCGTCCGAGGCTCACGAAGCGCACGTCGAATCCGTAGCTCCGGCTCCCGTCCGGGTTCGGTTCGAGCAAGTGCAAGTCCGACAAATGAGCAATGCGGGTCGTCTTCACCGACATGGCTGCCTCCAGCTTCCTTCGGCGAGCACCTCCTGGGCGCTCGTTGCCGGAGAATTTGGCGGTGCCAAGTGTCCCCGCCGCGGCGCGCGCGAAACGTCTTCGCGCCATCATCGGCCCTTTTGGGAAACGTGCAGGTTACAGATTACGCACGCGGCCCAACCCGCTCTTTCGGTTCGACCTCGGCGCCATTCACGCCAGGTGGACTCGAAGTGGCCTGGTCGCCCATTTGGACACACAACCCCAAGAAAAGATAACTGTAGCGCACGCAAAGATTGTGCAAGCTTGCATCGTCTGGGCTTTCAGGTAACCTCTCCGTAACTCACGACGCCCGGCACCACGCTCTCTTCGCATTTTTCTCGAGGGATTCGTGACGTCAGACGATCGGAGGTGGCGAGACCCGCCGCGCCCTCTCCTTCCGACTCTGCGGCTCAATTGGATGGTAGGTCACTTCGAATGCGCCTCTTTCTTTAGGGCGCCCCTGGTACACGAGCCGTAAGCGAGAAGAAGGATCATGGGGAATCGTCTCTACGTTGGGAATCTGTCGTTTCACTCGACCGCCGACTCTGTGCGGGCGATTTTCGCCGAGATCGGTGAGGTGACGGATGTTCACATCGTTACGGATCGAGTGACAGGGCAGTCACGAGGGTTTGGTTTCGTCACCATGGGTTCGGCTGCCGAGGCCGACAAGGCCATCAAGGCTGTCAACGGCCGCAACGTCGAAGGCCGCGCGCTTCGCGTGAACGAGGCAGAGGAGCGTCCGGCCCGCAGTGGTGGCGGGGGCGGCGGTTATGGTGGTGGTGGTGGCGGTGGCGGCTACGGCGGTGGTGGTGGTGGCCGTGGCGGTGATCGTGGCGACCGCGGTGGGCGCAACGGCGGTGGCTCCGACCGGCGCAACCGCTGGTGAGCGCGCTTCAACGGCAGCAGGCTCAAGAAGGATCCGAACCCCAGGACGTCGGGACCGACGCTCGCCGTCGTGTCATCGAGGAAGGCACGGCAGCCGTGGGGAAGCAGTGGGTGCGAACCTGGCGCGAAACCTTGCGCGCCGACGGTCGCCGTGTGGTCGGAGGTTGGCCCGGAACCCTCACCGAAGCGCGTGCACGGGCGCGTGCACACATCTCCGCGGAGCTGCGGCGCCACTCGCTCGAGGGGCTAAGCCAGGCGGAGTTCGAGCAGGTCGCGCGGGCCACGTACGCGTGCGCGCGCGATGAATGGTCCTCCCAGGCGGAGCCCGATCCCGATTCCGACATCGCCGCGCGCGATTTGTGAGCGTCCTATTCGAGGCGGCGCGTGCTCCTTTCTCGTGCTTAGGCTAGAGAGAGGCGCGTGATCCGCCTCGATTCCATTTCGAAACAATACGCCGGACAAATTCTGTTCGTCGACGCCTCCTTCGCCCTCTTCCGCGGCGACAAAGTCGGCCTCATCGGCCCCAATGGATGCGGAAAATCCACGATTTTCCGGCTGATCCTGAAGCAGGAAGATCCGGACTCGGGCCAGGTGGCCGTCGAGCGGAACATCACGATTGGCCACTTCGGCCAAGACGTCGGCGAGATGAAGGGCACCACGGTGGTCGGGGCCACCCTCGACGGCGCCGGCCCCATCTCGGAGGTCGCCTCCAAGCTGCGCGATCTCGAGCACAAACTGGGCGATCCCGCGCACGCCGACGATATGGAGCGCCTCATCGAAGAATTCGGCGAGGTGCAAGCCCGCTTCGAAGAGCTGGGCGGCTACGCCCTCGACGCGCGCGCCCGCGAGATCCTGGCGGGCCTCGGCTTCGCCCAAGAGGTGATGGACGCCGACGTGGGCACCCTCTCGGGCGGCTGGAAGATGCGGGTCGCGCTCGCGCGCATCCTCTTGATGCGCCCCGACGCCATGCTGCTCGACGAGCCGACCAACCACCTCGACATCGAGTCGATCCTCTGGCTCGAGCAGTTCTTGAAGAACTACGACGGCGCGCTGATGCTCACGTCGCACGATCGCGAGTTCATGAACCGCATCGTCACGAAGATCGCCGAGATCGACGGCGGCGAGCTCACCATGTTCTCCGGCGACTACGAGTTTTACGTCAAGCAGCGCGCGGTCCTCGACGCCCAAGCGGAGAGCCAGTTCGAGCGCCAAAAGGCGATGCTCGCCAAGGAAGAGGCCTTCATCGCCCGCTTCAAGGCGCGCGCGAGCCACGCCGCGCAGGTGCAGTCGCGCGTGAAGAAGCTGGAGAAGATCGAGAAGATCGAGCCGCCGCGGAAGCGAAAGAAGCTGACCTTCAACTTCGCGGCCACCACCCGCTCCGGCGACGACGTGGCCAACCTCGAGGGCATCAAAAAGTCGTACGGCAGCAAGACCATCTACAACGGCCTCGATCTCCTGGTTCGCCGCGGGGAGCGATGGTGCGTGATGGGCGCCAACGGCGCGGGCAAATCCACCTTGCTCAAGCTCGTTGCCGGGGCAACCACCGCCGACGAGGGCCGGGTGAACATCCCGCCCAGCGTCAAGATGGGCTACTTCGCCCAGCACGCCATGGAGCTCTTGAACGCCACCGACACCGTCTGGGAGTCCTTGGTCAGCCGCTTCCCCCACGCCTCCATCGGCTCCTTGCGCACCTTGGCCGGCGTGTTCGGCTTCTCCGGCGACGACGTGGAGAAGCCGTGCCGCATCCTCTCCGGCGGCGAAAAGGCGCGCCTGGTGCTGGCGCAAATGCTCTACGATCCGCCGAACTTCTTGGTTCTGGACGAGCCGACGAACCACCTCGATCTCGGCACCAAGGAGATGCTCATCGAAGCGCTCTCCGAGTACCAAGGCACGATGCTCTTCGTGTCGCACGATCGCCACGTGCTGCGGGCCATCTCGAACCGCGTGCTCGAGCTGACCCCGGAGGGCATCCACAAATACGGCGGCGGCTACACCGAATACGTGGAGCAAACGGGGCGCGAGGCGCCGGGGATGCGGGAGTGACGCGCGCTACCATCCCCGCACGACGCTGCGGGCGAGGCTAATGCCCAGCGCACATAGCGCGACGCCGCAACATCGATTGATCCACGTCATGATCCGGACGCTGAACCGCGCCCGGAAGGTCCCCACCAGCAGGGTCACGGTGTGGAACCACACCGTCGATGCGGATGCCATACCGAGGACGAAGAACGGTACATCCGCGTCGCCGAGCTGCGCGCGAAAGCCGCCGAGGAGCAAGGTGCCGTCGAGGAGGGCCTGCGGATTGAGCCAGGTGAGCACGAAGGCCGTCACCACGATCCGGCTCCAGGCATACGAACCCATCGCGCCCTCGACGTCGACGCTCTCCCCGCGCCGACGCGCGAGGTTGATCCCGGTGACGAGCAGGAAGAGCGCCCCCACGATGGTCATGGCGACGCGGAGCCATGGCAGGAGCCCCAAGACCGCCCCCACTCCGTAGAGGCAGGCCAAGGCGAGCGAGATGTCCATCACCGTCACCACCAGCGCCGTACGCAGAGACAGCCGCAGCGGTGCGCCGGCGGCCGACTGAATGACGTACACGTTCTGAGCCCCAATCGGCGCCGCGTACGCAAGGCCGAGGGCGAATCCTTCGAGGATCGCGCTCACGTCGAAGCCCGATCCGCCTGCCAGGCGCGGCAGAGGACGTCCCCGTCGAAGGCGGCGTAGGTGCGGCGCTCATTCTCGATGTGCATGACTCGTCGAATGTAGCGTGGGCAGCGCGTGGTCCAGACGAAATCAAAGCTCGAAGAGCGCGCGACGGCATCCCCATGGACTCGTTGTTCGCAAAACAACGTCGTCCGCTCATCCACGAGGGTGTTGGAATTACCTCTTTGCGAAGCGAAATAGCGCGCGACCGTACATGGCATTGGCCTTGGCGTTGGCGGCCAGCTTGGCCGGATCGTCGTGGGTGCCGGAGCGCGAAGGGCCGGCGACGGGAATGAGCCATCGTTCTTTCGACACGGTGGTGTACGCCTTCATGCGCATACGACGTCGAGCCCTTTCTACGGATACGCCAGCGCCTCCGGATTCCAGCCCGCGAGCGCGGCCCCCGCCTCGTACGTCGACTGGGCGAAGCTCAGGATGGCCTGCGCCGGATCGGGCGCGCTCCGCACGTGCTCGTAGGGGAGAACGAACTGCTTTCGCTCCTCGAGGTAGTAGGCGCCCTCTGGCTCCACCGCGTGCTTGGCGATGCCCGCGGGCTCGGGGACGGTCGACGAATAGAACATCGCGCCCAAGGTGCTGCGCTCGTCGCGCAGATCGCTCCAGGCGTCGCCGGGCCAGAAGCCGAGCGAGATGTGCTCCTCGTCGTGCCGATCGCGCAGGGCCTCGGAACCCGGCGGGGTGGGCATGCGCCAGCCGTTGTAACGGGTGACCGCCAGATCGAATTGACCCCAAAAGAAATGTACCGGGCTGCACTTTCCACGGAAGCCCGCGCGGAAGGTCTCGAACACGGGATAGACCCGGCGCAGCACGTGAAAGAACGCCTCGGCGTCCGAAGCGACGTACGTGCGGTGGCTCGTGTCGTGGGCAAACGGCGTGCGCACCGGGAGCTCGCACGGCCTCGGGCGAATACGCACTTCGATCCCGAGGCCGGCCAGAATGCGATGCAGCTCGCGGTGGAACTCGGCGACCGACAGCGCGGGCACGAACGCCAAGGTTCGCACGCGCCCGTCGCTGTCGGAGACCTCGAGCTCGTGCCTCACGAAGTCGAACGCAATTTCGAAGGTGCGGCAGCCCGCAACACTGCCCGACGGATACGTCATGGGCGACGTTCGAAACCCGCGCGGCCCGAGGTAGAACGGGACGTTCCACCATTGATTCGTTTTGGGCGTGAGCGCCAATCGGATCTTCCCCACGATTTGCGCGTACAGATGCAGGGTTCGATACGTGTCGCGCCAGCGCTCGAGGGGAAGCGCAGGCCATGCAGCGCCACCTCGCGGCAGCGCCCGGCGACCGATGGGGGTAAACGGCCTTTGCCGCTCGAAGTAAGGGTTCATGGCAGCCATAGGGCACCTCTCGCCGGGTGGCTTTGGTGATCGCGAGCCTCGTGTCTCGTCGGTCTCGTCGGTCTCGTGGGTCGCGTCGAGGTCGGCGCGCATCGATCGCGTCGAGGTCGGCGCGCATGGGTTACGTCGAGGTCGACGCGCATCGATCGCGCCGAAATCGACGCGCGCTGGCGTCTCTGCCGTATCCGGTATCGATTGAACGAATCTACTTGTTCAGCCGATGCGCCCGTTCTTGCGCCTGCTGCCAGGTCGCAATGAACGATGCGACGGCCATGGCGCCGATTGCGAGCGCCACGATGATCGCCATTTGGGAGGTTAGACCGGCCGAGCTGAGACCCACTCCAAGGGACACGAGCGCAACGACGGTCGCGGAGATAGCAATGCCGAGCATGGACCACCTCGTCGATCGGGCGCGGAGGGTGAAGAGACGCGCCCAAACGGAATGTGTGCAGATCTGCTGCCGTCCGCAACCGTCCCCCGCGATGGATTCCGACGCGACGCCGCCGCGCTCGGGAATTTAGTGCTTGAGCCCCGCAATTTTTTCAATGGCACGCATGTGCCGCTGGACCTCTTCTGGAGACATGTACACACCCAGAGCTTGGCGAATGGCAGGCAGAGCCCGCACCAGATCGTCGGTGGTGGGAATGGTGGTGGACACCCCGGCACGGGTGCACGCGCGGCGAATGACCTCGGGCGCGATCAGCGGAGCCAATCCGCTGGCGGAGACCACGGCTTCGAACAGCGTTCCGGTTTGCCTGCCGAGTTGCATGCCGCTCCTGGACGAGTCGCGAGTCGCGGATTCGTTACAACGTCAGATCAAAACGCGTGAAACGTCTAACCGATGCACGCGCGAGCGCTCTCGTTTCGCATCGTCGGTATCATGGAATGTCACACGGGCAAAATTCACGATCACGATTCCGACGCACTGCACGATAGGCAGCGCCCATCGCGCGACGTCGATCGAACAACTCGTGCCAATGCCCGCACACCAAGAGCTGTAGGTGCAGGTATCTGGTCGTTTACTTAGATCGCGTGCTCGATCCGTTTTTCGGTCTTCGCATCGAACAACGTCAGGCGGCTCGCGTCGAATTGGAGCCAGGCGGTGTCGCCGGAGTGCCCGGCGTAGGCCGCGCCCCCGCGGGCCGTCACACGTTCGCCTTGGATTTCGACCATGACCCACGTCTCGGCACCCATGGGTTCGACGACGTACACGCGACCCATCGGCGCACCCACCGGAGGCTCGCCCGCGCCCACGGTGATGTCCTCGGGCCGAATGCCCACCAGCACGTCGCGCCCGCCCGAGAGCTTGCGCACGGCCTCCTCACAGCCCAAGGTGCGCGCCTTCACCATGTTGATCTTGGGCGAGCCCAGGAAGTTGGCCACGAACACATTGGCCGGCTTGGCGTAGATTTCCTTGGGCGGGGCCAGCTGCTGCACCACGCCTTTGTGCAGGACCACCACGCGATCGGAGAGGGTCATCGCCTCGGCCTGATCGTGTGTCACGTAGATGAATGTGGCCTTCAGATCCTCGTGCAGCTTCTTCAACTCGGCGCGCATTTGATTGCGGAGCGCTGCATCGAGGTTGCTGAGCGGCTCGTCGAACAAGCACAGCTTGGGGCGCCGCACCAGCGCGCGCCCGAGCGCCACGCGCTGACGCTGGCCGCCCGAGAGCTCCTTCGGCTTTCGATTCAGCAGAGCCTCGATGCCGAGGCGCTCGGCCGTCTCGCGCACGCGCGACTCGATCTCCTTGGCGGGCAGCTTGGCCACCTCCAACGGGAACGCCATGTTCTTCCGCACGTCCATGTGCGGGTAGAGCGCGTAGCTCTGAAAGACCATGGCCACGTCGCGGTCCTTCGGCGACCAGTCGTTCACCACTTGGCCATCGATGCGGATGGTGCCCGAGGTGGGCTCCTCCAAGCCGGCGATGAGGTTCATCGTGGTGGACTTTCCACAGCCCGAGGGCCCGACCAAGGTCACGAACTCTCCATCGGCGATGTCGACGTCGATGCCCTTCACGACCTCCACGCCGCCGGGATAGGTCTTCTTGAGATTTTCCAAGGTTACGGATGCCACGGATTACCCCTTTACCGCGCCAGCGGTGAGACCAGCGACAATCTTGCGTTGAAAGAACATGGTGACGATGAGCAGCGGTAAGGTCGCGATCACGGAGGCGGCCGCGATCTCGCCCCAGGGCTCCTTGTGCTCCCCCGTAAAGAGGCTGATCGCCACCGGGATGGTTCGTTTCTCCGGGGTGGAGATGAAGGTGAGCGCGTAGAGGAACTCGTTCCACGAAAAGATGAATACGAGGATGGCCGTGGTGGCCAGGCCCGGCGCGGCCAGCGGCAAGAGCACCTTCCAGAACGCTTGGAACGGTGTACAGCCATCGACGCGCGCGGCCCGATAGAGCTCGTCCGGGATGTCCTCGAAGAAGCCGGTGAGGATCCAGAGCGTGAGCGGCAACGCAAAGGTGGTGTCCGGGATGATGAGCCCCGTCAGATGATCGAGCAGACCCACCGAGCGGATGATGAGGTAGAGCGGGCTCACGGTGGCGATGGGCGGAAACATGGATACGGCGAGCGACCCGAAGAGCAGCGCCTTGCGGCCGCGGAAATCGAGCTTCGCCAGCGCGAACGCGGCCGAGGCGCCCACCGCCAAGCAAAAGAGCGTGGTCACCACCGCCACGATGACGCTGTTGACGATGACATGACCGAACGGCCGCCCGTGAAAGGCCCCTACGTAGCTCTCGAGGGTGAGGGTGCTCGGCAGACCGAGGTTGAGCAGATCGCTCTCGGGCCGGAGCGACGTGATCATCTGCCACACGAAGGGACCGGCGCAAAAGGTGACGGCGGCGACCAGGCCGAACCAAAGCGAGATGCGTTTCATGCGCGCCCCTTTCCTCGCTCCACGCCGAGCACTTTCAAGTAGCCGAGGCTGATGCCCATCACGCAGAGGAACGTGACCACCGACAAGGTCGAGCCATAACCGAAGTCACCCACGCGCATCAGCGTCTTGTACGCGTAAATGGAGAGGGTCTCCGTGGTGTTGGCCGGGCCACCCTCGGTCAGAACGTACACCGCGTCGAACACGCGCGAGGCGTCGAGGGTGCGGAAGATCAAGGTGACCACGATGGTGTTGCGCAGCAGCGGCAGGGTGATCGAGAAGAACTGCCGGAGGGTGCCGGCGCCGTCGACCTGCGCGGCCTTGTAGATGTCCTGCGGAATGGTCTGCAGGCCCGCGAGCAGCAGCAGCGCGACGAACGGCGTGGTCTTCCACACGTCGACCAAAATGGCCGCGTGCATCGCATACCCCGGCATGCCGAGCCAATTGACGTCCTGGCCGGGGAGCATCCGGGTGAGCAATCCGTATTCGGGATTGAAGAGCCACGCCCAGAGCTTCGCCGAGACGACGGTGGGGATGGCCCACGGGATCAGGATGGATGCGCGCAAGAGCGAGCGCCCGGGGAACGCGGCGTTGAGCAGCAGGGCAAAGCCGAGCCCCAGAACGAGCTCGATGGCGACGGCCACGGCCGCGAAATACGCAGTGTTGCGCAGCGCGGACCAAAAGCGTGGATCGGAGAGCAAAAAGGCGTAGTTGCCCAAACCGATGAACTGCTCCTCGTGAAAGACGAGGATCATGCGGTGGAGACTGAGCCACATGGTGGCCACGATCGGATAGAACGCGACGACCAGCAGGATCACCACCGCCGGCGCCACCATCAACGTGGCCTGCCGCCGATCGGAGGCCCCCGTGCTCTTCCGCTTCTTCCCGGCGCCGGGCTCGTCACCGCTGCGCCGGAGACCCGAGTGCTCGGGGGTCAGCTTCGGCTGCCCCAGGTGCGGCTCGAGCGCTGCGCCTTCCTTGCTTCGACCCGCTTGTTCGGCTGTCATGATCCACCTTGCGTGACGTGGTCGAGGAGCTTTTGCGCGCGATCGAGCGATGCCTCCGGCGTGCGGATGCCCGAGACGACGGCGGAGAACTCGCTCTGCAGCACGTCGGAGAGCATGCCGTAGTAGGGGGTCACCGGCCGCGGTTTGGCGTTCTCCAGCACCGGCAGCAGATCCGCGACGAACGGCGCCGACTTGCGCAAATCCGCGTCTTGGTACGCGGCCTTGCGCGAGGGGTTGCGGCCGTAGGCGATGGCCAGCTTCACCCCGGATTGGAGCGAGGTCAAATACGTCATGAGCTTCAGCGCCGCCTCGCGCCGCCAGCTCGGCGTATTGGCATTGAGCGCGAGCTGCCAGCCGCCCAAGGCGCCGTGTCCAGGAGAGCCGTCCACCGTGGGCAAGGTGGTGATTCCAACCTTCCCCTTGATGGGTGAGCCATCTTTCTGCGCCTCGCCCCAACAGTACGGCCAATTGCGCATGAAGACGGCGCGGCCCTGCTGAAAGACATGGCGCGCATCCTCCTCGCCGGCGGAGGTGACCGAAGGCGGCGAAATGCCCTCGGTGAAGAGCCGACGCATGTACGACATGGCGGCGCGCCCCTCCTTCGTGTCGACCAGAACGCGGGTGTTATCCATGGTCTTGCCGCCGTGGCCCCAGAGCGCCTCGTAGGCATTGCAGACGAGCCCTTCGTACTGGCGCCCTTGCCACACGTAGCCGTAGAGCGAGGGATCCTTGGCGCGCGCGGCCTTTGCGAACTCGATCAGCTCTTCGTACGTCTTGGGGGCGCGCGGAACGAGATCGGTCCGGTAGTAGAGCAATCCCGCGTCCACGTACCACGGGGCGCCATAGGTCTTTCCTTGCACGATGACCGCTTCGGCGGCGCCGGGGAGGAAATCGCGTTTGATCACTTCGGGCGGGAGCGCGTCGGAGATGTCCGAGATCCACCCCGCGCGCGCAAACTCGGGTATCCACACGACGTCGGCGATGAAGACGTCGAACTCACGGCTCTTTCCTTCGAGCGACGTGAGGAAGTATTGGTGCACGACGTCGGATGCGTTGGGGAGCACCTCCGTCATGACCTCGATATCGGGATTGGCGCGCTCGAAGTCCGCGAGCAGATCGCGGAGGGGCTCGGGCTCCGATCCCAGCGGCTGGTACTTGAAGACCACCCTTATTTTTCCCGGCGGTTTCGCCGGCTCTGGAGTGTTTTGCCCGCTCGCGCTGCTGCCGCTGCGACACGACACCGATATGCATACTAGAAGCGCGAGCGTGAGAAGCCGGATCACGCTTTGGCTCATATCAGGACCCCTGCGTCAAAAGTCGGCCACCGCAAGTGGCGAATCTCCCGAAGGGGATCCACGTCGGCCGTTAGGCCGGTGTGCCGACGCCATCGTTCTGTCATCTACTCGCCACCGTACTGCAGTTCAGTCGGTGGCGAGGACAACAAATGGCGGAGGTTCGAATTAAGTTCGATTGACCTAACGCGTCATCGGACCTGGACTAATGCGTAGTCACCGGGCTCGATCTCGTATTTATGCGCGGCCACTGGATTGGCGCCCGCGGCGGGAGAGCGAATCGATCACCACCGCCGCCAAAAGCACGCCACCTGTGATCATGAATTGCACAGACGAGTCGAGCTGCAAAAGATACATACCGTTGGAAATCGATCCGATCACCAACATGCCGAGGAGCGCCGAATAGGTGTTGCCGCGGCCTCCGAAGAGGCTCGTTCCGCCAATGACGGCGGCGGCGATCGCGTTGAGTAGCTCGTTGTTGCCGCCCGAGCTCTGATTGACCGCGAACAGACGCGAGGCCGCGAGGACGCCGCCCGCCGCGCCCATGGTCGAGGAGAGAACGTAGACCGAGAGGCGCACGAGCCGCACATCGATGCCGGCGCGCCGCGCGGCCTCCGCGTTGCCGCCCACGGCGAAGATCATGCGCCCGTAGCGGGTGCGGCGCAGGATCCAGTCGAAGATGGCGACGAAGCCGACGAAGATGAGGAGCGCCAGCGGCAACCCCTCCGCCTGATTGAGCACATACACGGAGGCGAAGATCGCCACCGCCACCAACCCGGCGCGAATGGCCGTATCGGACAGAGGCCGGGTGGGGAGCCCCGCTTTGGCGCGGCGCCGGGACGCGCTGACGTCGAGCAGCGCATACGCGGCCACGATGGCGGCGCCGATGGCGTAGCCCACGACCGGGGGAAAGAAAGTGTGCGTCAGGCTGGCGACCCCGCCTTCGTACGGGAGGTTGATCGTCCCCTCTTTGCCCAGCACATAGAGCTGGAGCCCCTGCCAGCCGATGAGGCCCGCCAAGGTCACGACGAAGGACGGGACGCCCACGCGGGAGAAGAAGAAGCCGTGAACGGCCCCCACCACGGCGCCGGCCGCGAGCGCCGCCAAAATGGAGGCGGTCGCGGACATGCCTTGGTTCACGTTGAGCACCGCCAAAATGGCGCTGGTCAGGCCGCTCACCGAGCCCACGGACAGATCGATCTCGCCCAGGAGCAGGACGAGCACGATGCCCACCGAGATGGTCCCCGTGGCGGCGATTTGCAGCGACAAGTTGGAGAGGTTCTGCGGCGCGAGGAAGTTCTCGTTCAGGCTGTAGAACGTCACCCAGATGACCACCAGGCCGATCGCCACCGGCAGGGCGCCGAGATCGCCCCCGCGAAGCCGGCGGCGAAAGTCTTCGAGGTATCCACGGATCCCGCTCTCGCGCACGAGCAAGCGGGGGTCGACGGCTGCCGCGCCTTCGAGCTTGTTGCCTTTGCCTTCCACCATCGAACTCATACCTTCGCCTCCCCGACCGTGCCACCCGCACGCTCCTGCGGACGCCCCTCGGTGCGTGCTTTTCTTCGTGCGACAACGTTGTCCTGTGCACCGGTGATGGCGGCGACGATCTGCTCGTGCGTCACCTCGTCGATCCGGAACGTGCCGCCATTTTTGCCGAGGCGCAGGACCACCACGCGATCGGCGACCGCGCGAACGTCCGCCAGATTGTGGCTGATGAGGATCACGCCGAGCCCTTGCTCGCGGAGCCGCTCGATCAAGTCGAGCACCTGCGCGGTCTGCTCCACGCCGAGGGCCGCCGTGGGCTCGTCGAGCAGGACCACCTTGGTCTGCCCGAGCAAAGCCCGCGCGATGGCCACCGATTGCCGCTGTCCCCCCGAGAGCGACGCGATGGCGATGCGCACGCTGGGGATCTTCACGGAGAGCGTGTGCAGGAGCTCGCGCGAACGCTTCTCCATTTCGATCTCGTCGAGCACCCCGCCCGTGCCGAGCTCGCGCCCGAGGAACAGATTGCCGACCACGTCGAGGTTGTCGCAGAGCGCCAGATCCTGGAACACGGTCGCGATGCCCAGGGCCTGCGCATCGTGCGGCCGCGTGATGTTCGTGACCTTCCCCTCCCAAGTGATCGTGCCGGCGTCCGGGGTGATGACGCCGCTGATCACCTTGATGAGCGTGGACTTGCCCGCCCCATTGTCCCCCACGAGCGCCACCACCTCACCGGCGGCGACGTCGAGGTTCACGTCCGTGAGCGCTTGCACTGCGCCGAAGCGTTTGGATATCCCGCGAAGCTCGAGAACGTTCGTCACTTGAACACCCATTCCAGCATCTGAAATCACCAGTTACACGCACACAATCGAGAACGAATTCGCCCGGACGCTCTGCGCGCCGTGGGCTACAGGATCCCCGCGGTCTTGCACGCGGCCGCGAAGGTGCCCTCGCAGACCTTCGGCGCCGCATGGAAGCCGTCCTTGATGACGGTGTCCTTGACGTTCTCCTTGGTCACCACGTCGGCCGCGAGCAGCACCGACGGGATGTCCTTGGTGCCGTTGTTGATCATCACGGTCTTCTGCTCCGTATACGGCTTTCCTTGCGCCATCGCGTAGGCCATGTCGGCCGCCACGATCGCCTCCTTCTTGATTGCCTTGTACACGGTCATGTACTGCTGCCCGGCCACGATGCGTTGAACGGCCGCGAGCTCGGCATCTTGTCCGGTGACCGGCGGAAGGTCGGCGAAGCCCGCGCCCTTCATGGCCGCGATGGCGCCGCTGGCGGTACCGTCGTTGGCGCAATACACGCCAATGATGTTCTTCTTGCCGATGGCCGTGATGGCCTGCTGCATCTCGTCTTGCGCCTTGTCCGGGCTCCAATCGGGGGTGTCGTACTCCATACCGATGTTCACCTGGCCATCGAGCACGGCGTGCGCGCCCTTCTTGTACGATCCCGCGTTCGGATCGGTCGGCGAGCCGTTGATCATCACGATCTTGCCGCGCTTGGGATCGCCACCCTTTTTCAGCGCATCGAGCAGCGCCTGAGCCTGCAGCCGGCCCACTTGCTCGTTGTCGAACGAAACGTGGTAATCGGCGGGACCTTGTGCGAGGCGCTCGTAGGCGAGGACGGCGACGTTCTGCGCCTTTGCCTTGGCGATCACACCCGCGACGGCCTTGGCGTCGACGGGATCGATGACCAGCACCTTGATGCCGTTGATCAACAACGACTCGGCCTGCGCCTGCTGCTTGTCGGTCTTCTGGTCGGCGTTCTGATAGAGAACTTCACACTTTGGACAGATCTCCTTGAGGCGGGCCACGAAGAACGGGCGATCGGCCGCCTCGTACCGTGCCGTCTTCGTCTCGGGCAAAAGGAGGCCAATTTTGATGGTATCGGCTTCCGGCTTGGCGGGCGCCGGGGCCGTAGCTGCAGCAGACGAGTTCGTCGACGCGGAGCTCCCTTGATCCTTGTTGCAAGCAAGGAGCGCGGGGGCGATCACCAAAGCAGAGCCGACGAGGCGGGCGAGAGATGTGCGGCTTACGATCGTTTTCACGGAACCCTCCTTGGTGATCGCGGGGTATGTCCGTCAGCGGACGGTTATCACGCGCGAGGTTCACCAAAATGCCACGGTACGATAAACGACCAAGGCTCCGTGTCCATCAGCCGATGTGCAATCCAACCCTTCGAGCTGACGAATTTGGTTCATCATCATCATTAATCGATACTTGACACCGTTTTAATGACGCGACGTGTCACCCGTCAAAAGGATCGCCAATGCCCGCCTTGCGGTGCTCTCTCATCTTCCTTGCGTTCCTCGCGCGCTTGCAAAAGGACGCGCATCAAGGGTGATTCGTGCCCGATCCGCGCTCCAAACCGACGGGCGGCAAAACGAAGTTGCCGCGGTCCATCGATCCGCGCCGGGGGCACGTCCATCGAGAAGCATGCGCATGGTGTCACTCGCCGCTTGAGCTCGCGTTGGCCGTCCGTGCGCGCTTGCTTCGCCTCGCCTTTTTCGTCTCGCTTGTCTCGCTTTGTCTTGCCTAGCCTTGCCAGGCCCAAACGTTAGGTCGGACGCTCGCTTCAATCGACGAGGCGGTGCAATTTTGCGTACTGCAACAGCATGATCGTCTTGCCGTCGGCGATCGCGCCCGTCTCGATCATGTGAAGCGCTTTCTCCAGCGGCAGCTCGAGGACCTCGATGTCCTCGCCATGGTTCGCTTCGCCTCCGCCGTCCGAGACCTTGTCGCCGGCGGAGTACTCGGCGACGAAGAAATAGAGCTTCTCCGTGACGGAGCCTGGGCTCATGTAGACTTCGAAGATCTTCCGGACGTTGGTGACCCGATAGCCGGTTTCTTCTTCGGCCTCGCGCCGGATGCACGTCTCCGGATCGTCGTTGTCGAGCAGCCCCGCGCATGCCTCGATCAGCATCCCGTCGGCCAATCCGTTGACGAACGCTGGAAAGCGAAACTGGCGCGTCAGCACCACGGTCTTCTTGTCGCGGTTGTAGAGGAGGATGACCGAGCCATTGCCGCGGTCGTACGTTTCGCGGCTCTGCGTTTGCCACGTACCATCGGCGCGCAGGTAATCGAACGTCGTTTTCTTGAGGACGTACCAGTCGTTCGAGAGAACCTCGACCTTCTGGATGCGGACGCGCGGGTTGCCGGTGCTCATCGCGTTCCTCCCACCAACAGCTGGAGCTCGTGGAGCCTTTCGACCAACTGGAGCCCGTCCGCGAGCAGCGTCGAACGAGGCTGGTGGCCTCGGGGGATCGCCACGCACCCCCACCCCATCGCACGCGCGATCTCGCCATCGTGGGTGGTATCGCCCACGTAAAGGATGCGCTCGCACGTGATGCCCTCGCGCTCCTCCAACCGGCGCTGCAGATCGCGCGCGAGCTCCAACTTGGAGTGCGCGTTCGAATCGGGCAACCCAATGCGGTGCACGAAGCGATGCGCGAGGCCGAAGTGATGCAAGGTGGCGTCGAGGGTATCTTGATGCGACGCGGTCAGGATGGATGCGGGGATGGCGCATGCGTCGAGGTGGTCGAGCAAGTCGAGGACGCCATCGTGCAGCGG
This sequence comes from Sorangiineae bacterium MSr11954, assembly GCA_037157815.1. NCBI lineage: Bacteria > Pseudomonadati > Myxococcota > Myxococcia > Myxococcales > Pendulisporaceae > Pendulispora > Pendulispora albinea. The sequence continues at coordinate 1,850,375 of CP089984.1, read as the reverse complement.
GCAATCGCGCAGGGCGGGATCGAAGACGCCGAGGTAGTCGCGCATCACGTCCTCGAACGCGATCGAGGAGACGTTGAAGTTGAAGCCGATTCGCTCGTAGAAGCCTCGGATGGGGAAGCCGAAAAACTCGCGGTAGCGGTCCGCATCGATGGGGCTTCGGCTGTGCTTCGCGAGCACGTGATTGACCGAGCGAAGCGCCAGAGGAAAATCGTCGAGGAGGGTGCCATTCCAATCGAAGATAACGTGCGCGAAACGGGAACCAGCAGCGCTAGACGACATCGGATGCTCCAGAGCCAGAGAAGCCAGAGCCAGAGCCAGAACCAGAGAGGACGTTGAATGGCTTGGTGATCAGGTTGCGCATCCACGCGCGAAGGACGCGCAGAACGATCTCGGGACGCTGCAGCTGCGATCCCTCCTCCATGAGGTTGACGACCTTCAACAAGGTGGTCACGACCCGGCGATCGCGGGCGGACGCGCGGACCAGCTGCGCCCCGTACCAGTGCTGCAGCCACAAGAGCGACGAGCGTTCGCCCTCGGTCTCCGGGAATCGCAAATCCTCGCTGCGCGCCATGCCCCAGGACGGCTCGACCGCTTCGGCGATCGCCCGCTGCGCCGAGCGCACCGAGCGAGCGACGCTCTCGCCATCCGGCAAAGGCGCGATGACCCGGCGCAGGGCTTCGGCTTCCATCGCGCAGACACTCATACCCTGACTATACAGCGGATTGAAGCAGCAAAGCGCGTCGCCCATCACCAGAAAGCCTTCGGGGAACCGATCCATGCGCTCGTAGTGCCGCCGGAGCCCGCCCTTCATGCGATACGTGAAAATGTCCGAGAGCGGCTTGGCGTCCTTGATGACATGGTAGATGTCCGGCACGGACAAGCTGCGCAAGAACTCGAGGTAGGCCCCCTCGTTGGGGGCAGGGTACTCTCCGAACCATCCGCCGGTGGTCACCATCCAGCGGTCGCCCTCGATGGGGCTGATGACGCCCATCCGCCGAGAGCCCGGCGGGCGCGGAAGGATCAAGAGGACCTTCCACTGATCCGCGTACTCGGGACGCCGTTGGTAGAGGCGCGTGGTGTACCCCAGGTCCGTCTCCACCGCCGCTCGTTCGACCAGCGGGTAGCCGAGCTCCTGAAGCCAAGCGCCAGCCTTGGAGCCTCGCCCGCTGGCGTCGACCACCAAGGCGGCCGGGAGCACCCGCGTTTCGCCTTTTCGAACGTACCGAACGCCTTGGATGCGCCGCTTCGTATCGTCTGCGAGCGGCTCCTGCACCAAGGCTTCGTCCACCATTTCGACGGTCGGCATGCGCCGCAGCCGCCCGCGAATGACATCGTCGATCAGCGCGCGGCTGCAATAGTGAGCCTCGATCCCCGTCGCAAAGCGACGTTTCCACATTTCATAGTGGAGGAACTTGACGTCGCGCGACAGGTCGGCGACGACCGCGCCGCGCTCCTCGAGCTCCCTCAGAAAGCCGGGGAACAAATCGTCGAGGAGCAGCTTCCCGCGCCGCAAGAGCAGATGAACGTGGTTCTCCTGCGGCACGCCCTTTCGGCTGTCGGTGCCTTGCGGGATGGGGTGACGTTCCAGAATGGTCACCTTGGCGAAGCGATCGGCCAAAACGCGCGCGGCCAGGCATCCCGCGATGCTGGCCCCGATCACGACGGCATGGTCTCGTCCTTCGGCTGTCATCGCGACGAACCCGTTCCAAAGACGTTGATCACACGGACGATGTGATCCAGATCGTCTTCCGAGAGGCTGGGGTGGATGGGGATGGTGGTGATCGTACCGAGAAGGCGCTTCGCGTTCGAGCAATCGCGCGCGAAGCTCCGGAGCAACGGAAACTCGTACAAAGGCCGGCAGCCGTACTTCGCGATGTCCGACGGTATGCCCCACTGGGCCAGATGGGAGATGAAACGCTCGCTCGTCTCCGTCGATGGAAGCTGGAGCAGCAGGGTAAAGTAATTCGGCTTGCCGCCCGGCACCACGGAAAGCTCGGACACCACGGGGTGCGCGATCCCATCGAGCACGCGCCTCGCGTTCGCCAGGCGTTTCTCGAGGGAAGCGTCGAACATCGACAGCCGATGCCGGCCCAGCTCGGCCTGCAGCCCGCTGAGCTTGAGGTTGATCCCGAGGTGGACACCATCGAGGTTGCCAAAGCGGGTAAAGCCGCGCGCGCGCTCGGCGCAGTCGGCCCGATCGGTGAGGACGAAGCCCCCTTCGCCGGTCGACAAAATTTTGCTGTCGTGCGTGCTGAAGGTCGCCACGTCGCCATAGGTCCATAGCGGCTTGCCGTCGACCGTCACGCCGTGGCCATGCGCCAGATCGAGCAAGAGCGGCAGGCCGTACGCGTCGGCCGCCGCGCGCAGGGCCTTCACCGGAACCGGATATCCCCACATGGGAATGTCGATGATGGCGCGGGTCTTCGGACCGACCACCCGCGCCAGATCGTCGAGATCGATCGAAAAGTTGGTGGGCTGCGTGTCCGCGAAGACGGGCACGAGCCCCATGGATTGCAGCGGATACACGGTGCACAACGGGCAGGTCGGGGTCAGCACGACCTCGTCCCCTGGACGGAGATCGAGCGCCGCCGCCCCCGCCATGACGGCGGCCGATCCAGACGACACCGCCACGGCGTGCTTCGCCCCGAAGTAGCGAGCCAGCTCGCTCTCGTAGGCCTCGACGGGCTCACTATTTCCGGAGAGCGGCTTGCCGAGGATCCCGGTCAAGAGCTCCGCTTCCCGCGCCGTGGAGGAATAGCGGTACGTGTCCGGTATGGATCGAAATACCAAGCTCATTTAGGCCTCATTTCGGCGTTTTCCCTGCTGTCCGTCGTGCCACGCTCATGGTGCGAGCCGAACGAGACGCCACGCTTCTTCGTCGGCGTACAACCGCCGCAGGAGGGAGCGAAAGTTGGGGAACATTTTCAGCTCGGCCAACTCGTCCCACGCGAAGAACCGAGCCTCCGGCGCCTCGGCGAGGGCCAGGCTCCGGCCGCGCTCACCCATCTCGCCCGTCTCGGGGGTGCAAAGGTATATCAGATCGAGATGGTCATGCGGATCGTCCTTGGCATGGATTCGCTCGCAAAGGACGGCATACGGCGTTCTCAGGACCGAGACTTGCGCGGCCGCATCTCCGAGCGAAAGATCCTGCGCGCCCAGGTGGCGCACCAAGAGGCCCGTCTCCTCCTCGACCTCCCGCACCACCGCCTCGTCGGGCGTCTCCCAAGGCTCGATGTGCCCCCCCGGATAAAGCCACACACCGAGCTTGCGATGATACAGGAGCAGAACGCGACGATCTTCGCGCAACACCAGCGCCGATGCGGTCCATTGTCGAATCAGTCTTCCAGTGCTTGCAGCGCCATCGCGCGTATCGGCTCCCATCGGGTCAAACACCTTCGTATGAATTGATCGCGGAGACGATGCGGTTGACCTGCTCCGCCTTGATGTTCGGATGAACCGGAATGGTCGTGATCGAATCCAACAACGCCTCGGCGTTCGGGCAATTTCGCGTCCACGGCTTCAGCAGCGGCGACTTGTAGAGGGTCTTGCAACCGTACCGCTTGATATCCGAAGGAATGCCGTGCGCGTCCAAGTGGTCGATGAATGCGCGGTTGTCTTTGAAACCCAAGCTCAAGAGCATGAAATAGTAGCTGGGACGGCTGCCGGGTAGAACCGTGAACTCCTTGACCCGCGGATTTCGAATGTCCGCGGCGATGCGCTCGGCGTTGTTGCGACGACTCTGCAGGTGGCCATCGAGGAGCCCGAGGCGGCTCTTGCCGATGGCGGCTTGGAGCGCACCCAACTTGTAGTTGAGCCCCAGGTCCTTCCCATTGAGGTTTCCGAATTGGCGGTAGCTTTGGACGACCTCGGCCAAGCGATCGTCGTCGGTGAGGATGAAGCCACCTTCCCCGGTGGCGAGGATCTTTCGGTCGTGCGTGCTGAAGCACGAGAGGTCCGCGTAGGCCGAAAGATGCTTGCCATCCAGCTTGGTCCCGTGCGAGTGGGCCAAGTCGAAAATCAAGGGAATGCCACGTGCTTTGGCGGCATTTCGAAGCTCGATGGCCGGGGTCGGATATCCCCACATGGGGATGTCGATGATGGCCTTCGTGCGCGAGGTGACCGCCCGCTCCAAATCCGCCAGATCGATCCCGAAGTTGTCCGGACGGGTATCGACGAAGACGGGGACGGCTTGGTGTGCGAGCACCGGATAAACGGTGCACAACGGCGAAGTCGGAGTGAGAACGACCTCGTCGCCCGGTCGAACACCGGCTGCGTAGAGGGCGACGCTGAGGGCGGCGCCACCCGACGAGATCCCAATCGCATGGCGGCTCTCGAAGTAGCCGGCCAGCGCCTTCTCGTATTCGACGACCGTGTCGCTCGAGCCCGAGAGCGCCTTCGAAAGCGCCTGGACCAGCGCATCGCCGTCGGTCGGTCCGATGTAATGGAACTTGTCGGAAATGGGCACCACTTTCTCAGACATGGGCCACCTCCGGCGAGGCTGCTGCGCGGCTCGTCGTGTGCGTGGAGCTAGCCGCATCCACCACCGCGTCGATGACTTTGTACGTGGGTAGCATGGCCTCGTAGTCCGCCACGAAGCGCTTTTTCTGCTGAATGGCGTCCGTGAACGCCTGCAGCTCGCCAAAGTAGCCGCTGCGCGCGTAGCCCGATTCGAGCGGGCTCGGATGCCAAGCCTCGCGCCAGCGTTTGCCGTCGCCGATGAGCGGCCCCTGGCGGCCCTCGCTCAAGAGCGTGAGATCCCAGAAATTCTCGAGGCGCATCATATGACCGCCGCTCCCTACCGCCAGCATTTCGTACGCGAAAACCGGGAACGCGCTGCCCGTGAGGAGCGAGCCCGTGGCGCCGCTCTCGAAGGACAGATCGATCTGGATGATCGAGCTCTTACCCTTCTCGCGAACCGAAACGTCGACTTTATCGAGCTCGCCGCCGAAGGAGATGGCCAAGTCGACGGAGTGAATGGCTTGCGCGAGCATGAAGGCCCGCGTCGTGTTCGTTCCCCACATGGGTGCGCGGGGCTTGTTCGCGGCGTGCATGATGCCGAGGTGCACCAGCTCGCCGAACAACGGATTTTTCGAGACTTCATGAAAACGTTGCACGGCCGAGGCAAATCGGTAGTTGAGACCGACCCCGGTCGTAACACCGTGCTTACGTGACGCAGCGATGAGATCGAGGAGCTCACGCGTGGTCATGCACGGCGGCTTCTCGACGAACGTGTGAAGGCCGTGCTCGATGGCGAAGTGCCCGATGTCCCGATGAACGTTCGGCGGCGCGGCCATCACCACCGCGTCCAACTTGCCGGACTCGATCATCTTCTTGGGATCTTCGTAATACGGAACCCCGCCCGCGCGCGCTGCGGCGATCTCTCCACGTGACGCATCTTGGTCACAAATGGCGGCCACCCGTGCCCCAGACACCTGCAACATGGCCGGCAAGAGATTGTTGATTCCCTGCTCGCCGGCTCCGATGAAACCTACTCGAAGTATCGTCATGAGTTGCCCTTTTTATTTGGGAGGAAGCTTGACCTCGAATACAGGACAGGCCGCGGCAGCCTGGATTTCCGTGTCGGGGTTCCCACGTCGAACGGACTCTCCCGAACATGCATTCCCTGCTCGGGCCCGAATTTCTCGAGCTCGAGCTTTCTTGGGATGAGCGTGTCGAAAAGCCCGCCTTGCCGGAACCAATCGATTAACGACTTGGAAAGTCGCAAGCAGCAGCTTATCTATGGTCTTCGTATGTTTGAAGTCAAGCGACGATGTTTAGCTGAACCTCAAAATGAGGTACAAACGGTCAATGGAAGAAATGTTCTTGGTGCGCGTACAAGAACAAAACAGATTCGTCACGCGCGTGCACCGACCTACACCCCTACGGACTACATCGGTTTTCGCCGAGAAGTTATTCCCCGAAGAAAGTTACGCAACTTAATTTGAGATTAGCCGACCCTGGACACCTTTTAAAAGGACGACTGGCCAAATTTGGACATCAACACCGAACCAACGTCCATCTTTTGTCTCGCTTTTGTCTGGCTTTTTGTCTGGCCTGCTTGCTTCGTGGGACTTGGCCGACTTGTCCTTGTCTGGTTTGCCTGGCGAGTCGACATCGAGTCGACATCAAATCAACATCCATCCAATCAAGTAGTCGACGGTCGAGAGCGTCCGCGGTCATCGAAGTTCGATGATGTCCAAATTTAGACATCCATGAAATCGACAACTTGCGCCTAAATTTTTTAACCGCCCCGCGGAATAGAAGCCGGCCACGTTGAATACCCTGGACGCGGGCGATCGTTGCTTTTATAGGTCTCAGGCAGCGTGATGATGCAAACTGCGGAGAGGACTGCGAGCACGCGTCCTTCGCTCGGGGCCACATCGTCACGTAAAGCTTCGACGCCGGCCACGACAAAGAACGGGAGAAGAAACGATGGGCCGCAGTGCACTCTTGGGCGCGTTGATGGCCGCCGTAGCGGTTGCGCTTCGATTGGTATTCGACCTCCACTACGTCAAGAACGAAGGGAGGATTTTGCGATTTCTCCGCCTCACGGACGACGAGAAGTCCTCCGAGCGCATTTCGTATTATGGGCGCTTCGACGGCTACTTCTGTGTGTTGCCGTTCGCCTGGTGTTGGTTTGACATCTACAGCGCCACGCTCTTGGCGACGGCCTGGGATCACGTGATTGGCTATGTGCTTCTCGTCGTGTTCGTCGGTGGTCGGTTTCGAGCACTGCAGGAAATTGGGCACAATGCCGTCCATGGCGCTCTTTGTCGCTCCCGCGATTGGCAATGGTTTTTGTCGGACATCTTCTTTCAGTTTCCGACATTCAAACGGGACATGCACGCCCGGTTCGTCACGCACGTGAAGGAGCACCACAAGAATCCGAATCAGCCAATCAAGGACCCCAATCTGATGCGGATAATCGCCGGTGGTATGGTCCCCAACATCTCGGAAGGACGGTTCTACTTCAATTTATTGTATCCGCTGACCCCGCTCGGATTCTGGGTGGGATTGCGAACGATGGCGCAACACAGCACGCTCTACAATCGGAATATCGGGACACTCTTTCTCAGGATCGCGACGGTGGCCGGCTTCGTTGGAGGGTTCATCGCGCTGGCGGGCTGGAAGGGGCTCGTTCTCGGCTACGTCGTTCCGTTGTTCGTCTCGTATCCGCTCTACACGTGGCTTTCGTTGTTGAGTGAACATCGCTGGTTCGTTGCGTCCGATCCGGGTGCGGACCGCCGAACGATGGAGTGCACGAACTGCCGGCCCATCGATTTTCCGGGCGTTGGTGGCTGGGTGATCCGTCAGCTGGTGTATCCCCTTTCGGATCAGTACCACCTGGCCCACTCGCTCTATCCCTTCGTTCGTTGGAACTATCTTCCCGCCATCGATCGTGCTCTTAAAGAACGAGATGAACTCTACGCGCGCTACCGTAGCGAGGGCTTCCTGTTCGGGCGCGAAGGAATGCCTGCTGCCCTCTCCGAGCTTCGTGAGCGGCTCACGGGTGCGCGCGATTGGGATCGCGCACCGTGGAGCGCACAATATGCACGGCAGCCGAAACCTTCCAGATCGTTTACCGGGTAGGTGTCCATGAGTCAGATGCAAACACAACCGCTGGCCGGCTCCGTCGCGGAGGGCATGCCGACGGCCTTCGTTCGCGATGCGCGTACATGGTTGATGTACCTGCTGCTCGCGCTCTTCGGGTTCTCGCAAGGTGTTCTTCCGTCGGTCATGCCGTTCCTGCGCGACGAGCTGGCGCTGAACACCAAAGCCGTAAGCTGGCATTTCAGCGTTTACGCCGTGGGCATCTTTCTTTCGGGGTTTCCGAGCCGCTGGTTGTTGCATCGGGTGGATCGTTTGGTGCTCGCATGGGCGAGCATCGCATCCGTGGCCGTCGCGGTGCTGCTCTTCGCAGCCGGCGCGAATGTCGTCACCACGCTCGCGAACGCCTTTCTCGTAGGCCTCACCGGGGGCGTGGCGCAAACGACCATTCAGGCTGACTTGGCCGTGCACCATGGCGAGCGCCGCGATGTTGCGGTGACGGAAGCCTACATCGTGGCCGCGGTCGGCGTCTTTCTGTGTCCGCTCATCATCGGCCGGACGCCCCAAGTGGGACTCGACTGGCGCTGGGCGCTGGTGGTGCCGCTCGTTGGTTTGGCGATCCTCGCGCTCGGCTTTCGTGGCGCGGTCGGGCGGGGCGGTGGACACGAGGTCGCGGAGGCTCGAGCGCAGGGCGGCCCGCTGCCGGCCACCGTCTACGTGTGCTGGGCGCTGGTCCTTCTCGGTATTTCGACCGAATGGGGCACGGCGTTCTGGGGTGCGCAGTTCCTCGAGCAGCAGCTGTCCATGGCGCCCGCATCGGCGGTAACCATGATGAGCCTCTTTTTCGGCGGCACGATCGTCGGGCGAACCTTCAATAGCCGTCTTTTGCGGCACCTTTCGAGCGCGCCCTTGCTCGCTATTTCCATTGCCGCCGGCGGCGGGGCCGTGCTTCTGCTTTGGGCCGTTCCCGCGATGGCGGCGGCGGCGATCGCGTTGGTGGTCGCCGGCTTCTGCCTTGGGAATTTCTATCCTCTGATCCTAGGGGTCGCCCTGCGCGCCGCACCGGACCAAGCCGCTTCCGTGAGCGCGGGCTGCGCGCAGGCGGTGGGGGTCGCGTTGCTCACCGCCCCGATGGCGCTCGGTCTCTTGAGCGAACGAATCGGGCTCGTGAATGCCGTCGGCGCGCTCACGGCATTTCCTCTTTTGATGGCCGTGCTCCTCGCCACCACGCGTCGCAAATAGGTCTTCGAACGACTTCGAACAAGGCCCTCAGCCGTCCTCACGAATCGGGAGATTTCATGCCGCTCACGTTGCTCTTCGACCTCGATGGTACGTTGGTCGATACGGACCCTCTTCACTTCGAAGCCTTTTCGACCTTGTTGAAGGAATACGACAAGCCGGCCATCGATTTCGAGTTTTACAAGACGCGCATCATGGGGTTCGGTCACCTCGAGATCTTTTCCATGCTGTTTCCGGAGCAAACCGTGTACACGGCGCTGGCCGAGCGCAAAGAGAGCTTGTTCCGCAATCTGGTGCGCGACTTGGAGCCCAAGGTGGGTCTGCTCGATCTGCTCGATTGGGCCAAGGATCGAAAGTTGCGTTGCGGCGTGGTCACCAACGCCCCGCGCGAGAATGCCATGTTGATGCTCGGCGCGCTCCGACTCGGCGAGCGCTTCGAGACGATCGTATTCGGTGAGGAGCTCACGCACGGCAAGCCTCATCCGATGCCGTACCTCACGGGCCTCGAGAGGCTCGCAGGCAAAGCGCATGCGGCCATCGCGTTCGAGGACTCGCTGTCGGGGGTGCGCTCGGCGTCCGGAGCGGGGATTTATACGGTTGGCGTGCGCTCCTCGTTGTCCGAGGAGGCGCTGCGCAAGGCGGGCGCGTCGCACACGATCGAGGATTTTCGGGATACGGCGCTTTGGTCGGAGCTTCGTCGGCACATGGACGAGGCGAATCCGACCAACGGAAAACTTACACCGTGAAGAACCACGGAGAGGACGGCACAATGACGGCAGCGCGGGTTGGAATCATCGGTGGAAGCGGTCTTTACCAGATGGACGAGCTCACCGATGCGCATTGGGAGCAGATCGATTCTCCGTTCGGCGCCCCGTCGGACGCGCTGCTCTGCGGCCGTCTCGGCGGGCAAGAGGTTGCGTTCCTTCCGCGCCATGGTCGAGGTCACCGCGTTCCCCCCACGGATTTGAACGTTCGCGCGAACATCGACGTGCTGAAGCGCGCGGGTTGCACGCAGATCCTGTCCTTTACGGCGGTGGGCAGCCTTCGCGAAGAGCTCCCACCGGGGACGTTCACCGTGATTGACCAGTACATCGATCGCACGTTCGCTCGAACGAAGACGTTCTTCGGCCCGGGCTTTACGGCGCACGTCTCCATGGCGGATCCGGTCTGTGGCCGGCTGGGCGATCTCGTCACGGAGTCGGCGCGCAAGCTCTCCATCCCGAACCATCGCGGCGGAACGTACGTCGTGATGGAGGGTCCGCAATTCTCGACCCGGGCGGAGTCGGAGCTGTATCGATCCTGGGGTGCCTCCATCATCGGTATGACGGCCATGCCGGAAGCGAAGCTCGCGCGCGAAGCCGAAATGTGCTTCGTCACCATCGCCATGGTGACCGACTACGATTGTTGGCACGTGGGCCACGAGGCGGTGACGGCGCAACGGGTCGCGGAGGTGATGACGGAGAACGTCACCCGCGCCCGGAGCTTGATCCGCGACGTGGTGCCGCGGCTCGGCGAGCACCGGACGCTCTGCGAGCGCGGCTGCCACACGGCTTTGGAGGGCGCCGTCATGACCGCCCCCGAAGCGTACGATCCGAGCTTGGTTCGTAAGCTCGACGCCGTATGCAGCCGGTTCTTCGACGCACGAAAGGGCTAGGCGAACACCATGGCGGAGAGCAAACACCTGAAGGGCCTCGTGACCGGCGACGGGAGCGAGGCGACGGTGCGCGCCTACAGCGCATTCGAGGAGTACGAGCTAGCCGATTATCTGGCCGGAATGGCGCGCGATCTGCCCGGCATCCGAGTCGAAATCGAGCGCATGGCCACCGCCACCTTGAACCTTCGTCTCCTCGAAGAAGCGGGCGACCCCAAGAACGACATCGTTTTGGGCTGGGCCGCCACGGCCATGCTCGAGCCGAAGATCTTGGAGCTGCTCGAGCCGGGCGCCATCGCCGAGAGCGATGCCTTGCCCGCGGGGTGCCGCGACCCGGAGGGGCGATGGTTTTCCCCCACGGGGTTCGTCACCGCCTTCGGAGTCAACGGCCCCCGCCTTTCGCAGCTCGGCGCGGGCGCGGCGCCAAACACCTGGTCCGCTCTCTTGCGCGAGGAGCTGCGCGGGGAAATCGTGATGCCCGATCCGCGGGTGTCCGGGGCAGGTTACCTGGTGGCGACCGCCATCCTCCAAGGGATGGGATCGGAGGCCGGTTGGGCGTTCTTGCGGGCGCTCGATCGACAGGTGTCGCACTACCCACCGTCGGCCTGGCTTCCCGTGGAGACGGTGGCGAAGGGCACGTCGTCCGTGGCCCTCTCGGTGGCGATCGCCGTGGTGAAGTCCATGGATCGAGGTGACCCGATGTCGCTGGTCATCCCCACGGACGGGGCGGGATTCGAGCCCGAAGTCTTCGCATCGATGCGCGGCTCGAAGGAGAAGGCGGCGGGGCGGCGGGTCTTGGAGTGGATGACGTCGAGCGCGGCAATACCCATTTACCGTCGCTATCGGAAGATCATTTTGGTTCGAGACGGCGAGAAGGACACTTCGGGCATCGTTGCCCGGCCCATCGACGTGAAGGCGGCCTGCGAAGGGCGAAAAGCATTCGTCGAGCGGTGGACCCACGAGATTGCGTCCCGTCGATGACGTGACGACGAACCGGTGAACCGCGTGAACCGTGTGAACCGACGAACCAGGAGATATCGATGACACGAGAGAGCCAGGGGCAAGGCAGCGCGATCCAACCGCCGGCGCGCGAATCGTTCGGCACGGGCCGGGACGGCGAAACGGTGTATCGGTACCATTTATCGAACGCGGCCGGCATGGCGGTCGCGATCATGGGCTATGGCGCGAGCATCAACCAAGTCGTGGTGCCCGACGGCGAGGGTGTCCCGCGCAGCGTGGTCCTGGGCTTTCCGAAGTTGGCGGATTACCTCGCGCCGCACCCCCGCTTGGGCGCCATCATGGGCCGTTATGGGAATCGAATTGGCGGCGCGCGCTTCGAGCTCGACGGACGCGAATACCATCTGACGGTCAACGAGGGAAAAAACACGATCCACGGCGGCAACCGAGGCTTCGACCGATGGACGTGGCGCGAGGTGGAGCTCGGTCATGGCCCCGAGGGATCGCGCGTGGTGCTCGAGCACCGAAGCCCGAAGGGAGAAGAGGGCTTCCCCGGAACGGTCACCGTCCGCGTCATGTACACGGTGACCCCCGCGAGCGAGCTTTGCATCGATTATTTCGCCACCACCGACGAGCCCACCGTGCTCAATCTCACCAACCACGCGTACTTCAACCTGTCGGGCGAAGGCTCGGGCAATATTTTCGATCACGAGCTCGTCATCTTCGCCGATTCGTTTACGCCCGTCGGCCACGACTTGCTCCCCACGGGCGAGATCCACGACGTAACGGGCACCCCCTTCGATTTCCGAATCGCAACGCCCATCGGCGCACGCATCCGGCAGGGCCACGAGCAGCTCGTGCGCGGAAAAGGCTACGATCACAACTATGTGTTGAACAAGCCGTCCGGTGCTGCGGCCGAACAACCGGTGCATGCGGCCCGCCTTCGCAGCCCGAAGACCGGCATCGTCATGGACACCTACACGACCGAACCGGGGGTGCAACTTCACACCGGCAACGTTCTCACCGGCGCCCACGTGGGCCACAGCGGATCGACGTACCGACAATCCGATGGCGTCTGCCTGGAGACGCAGAAGTTTCCCGATACACCGAACCGCCCGAACTTCCCCTCGTGCGTCCTGCGACCGGGCGCGCCGCTCGAAAGTCGAACCATCTACCAATTCCGTACGAGCTGACCCCAGCTCGTTCGCATCGGAGCCGCCCTCGATCCCCCGCAATGCGGGAAATACGGGAGGAGGAGGAAGGGAGAGGTTCTCTCGGCGGGCGAAAGCTCGTCGAAACGGATGAGTTTGTCCAGCGGCCTCTTGAGAGTGATTATCACTTGCGTTACAACGCGCTCATGAAGAAGCGTCTTTGGTCGATTGGCTTCGCGGTGGCAGCGTCGCTCCTCGCGTGCAGTGATGACGACAAGGGATCGAATCCGCCGCCGGGGGTCGACGCGAAAGAGGTCACCAAGGCTTACGCGCAGCTCGTGGCGGCGAACTATGCGGAGTCGCTCGCGGAGGCGCGCGTGTTGAAGAAGGCGGTCGCCGACTTCGTGGCGACGCCCTCGCAATCCACGCTCGTCGCGGCGCGCGTGTCGTGGACCCGAGCGCGTCTGAGCTACGGGCAGACCGAGGTGTATCGGTTTTACGGTGGGCCGATCGACGGCGAGGGCGGCCTCGAAGGGCGCATCAACAGCTGGCCGCTGGACGAAGCGTACATCGACTATGTCGTGGGCAAAGAAGGCGACAAGGACACGATCCTCGAGAACGGAATCGTCAACGATACGGCGCCGATCACCAAGGCGTTCCTCGCCGAGAAGAACCAACCCGGCGCAGAAGAGACGAGCGTCTCCACCGGGTGGCACGCCATCGAATTTTTGCTCTGGGGGCAAGACCTGAGCACCACCGGCCCGGGCGCGCGCCCCTATACCGATTACGTCACGGGCGCGGAAGGCACGCACAAGAATCAAGACCGGCGCCGCGCGTACCTGTCGGCGGTGACCGAGCTCTTGGTCGAGGACATCGAGTCGGTCGCCGCGCAGTGGGACCTGTCGAAGCCCGACAGCTACGGCTCCAAGTTCGTGGCCGCACCGGCCGATGAGTCGCTCACCAAGATCATCAAGGGGATTGGCAGCTTGGGCGGGGCCGAGCTTGCCAACGAGCGCATGAACACGGCCTACAACAACAAGGATCAAGAGGAGGAGCACTCCTGCTTCAGCGACACGACCAACCAGGACTTGGTCGCAAATATGCTGTCGCTCGAAAATGCGTACCTTGGCCGTTACGACACGAAGTTCCCGCAGGTTGGCCACTTCGATGGGCCCGGGATCGAGGATCTCGTCAAGGCGAAGAACCCCGCCCTCGATGCGGAGGTGAAGCAAAAGCTCGCCGCCGCCAAGGCCGCGGTGGCGGCCATTCCAGCCCCCTTCGACCAGGCGATCCTGAACGACGACCAGCGCCCCAAGATCAAGGCCGCCGTCGATGCGCTGAAGGATCTCACGGCGTCGGTGGTCAAGGTGGCCGAGGCGCTCGGGCTCAAGATTAACTTGGAGTAATGCTCTTTGGGAGCTCGCGGTTTTGAGCCTCCCCGGGTGGGACGAACGACGGTAGAGTGAGTAGGTCGATGGCCGAGTTGGTGCGCGCATTCGTAGGTCTTGGCGTCCTCTCGGCCGTGGCGGCGGGGTGGGCGTGTGGTTCGTCCGACTCGTCCGGTCCGCAGCCGCCGGGGGTGGAGGCCGGGGTCGAGCTCCTCGGCGGCGGGACGACCATCTTCGACGATACGCCCAATGCGTACACGTTCGCGGCGCGCAATTTGGATAGCGAGGGGCGCGAGGTGTTCGCGGAAGGCGACCACTTTTTCGGACGCAATTGGGTGACCGCCCCCGCCTCCACCTCGGGCAACGACGGGCTGGGGCCGACCTTCAACGCCATCTCCTGCTCCTCGTGCCACTTCAAGGACGGCCGCGGAAAACCTCCGGCCGGCAAGGAGGAGTTCGTCGGCCTTTTGATCCGCCTGAGCGTACCGGGCAAGGACGCTCAGGGCGCGCCGCTCGAGGAGCCGAACTACGGCGGGCAGTTCAATCACCGCGGCATCCTGGGGGTGCCGGGCGAGGGCACGTCGCGCGTTCGCTACGACGAAGCACCGGGGACGTATGTCGATGGCGAAGCGTACAGCTTGCGCCGCCCCACGTACGAGCTCACGGATCTCGCCTTTGGCCCGCTCGCGCCGGGCACCATGATGTCACCGCGCGTGGCGCCGCCGATGATCGGGCTCGGGCTCTTGGAGGCCATCTCCGAGGAGACGCTCCTCGGGCTCGCCGACGAACAGGATCGCGACGGCGATGGAATCTCGGGCCGGCCCAACCGGGTCTGGAACCTGCGGGCGGGGAAAGCCACCCTGGGGCGCTTTGGTTGGAAGGCGAACCAGCCCACGGTGGAGCAGCAATCGGCGGGCGCGTTCCAAGGCGATATCGGCATCACCACGTCGCTGTTCCGAACGGAAAATTGTCCGCCTTCGCAAACGGCTTGCCGGGCGGCGCCCTCGGGCGGCACGCCCAACCAGCCCGAGCTCACCGACGCCAAGCTCACGGCCGTCACCCGCTACGGCATGACCGTCGCCGTTCCGGCGCGGCGAAGCTGGACGGATCCGGCGGTCCTTCGTGGGGAGGAGGCGTTTGCGGCGGCCAAGTGCACCTCGTGCCATGTGCCCAAGCTTCAAACGGGGAACCTGGAGGGCTATCCGGCCCTCTCCCATCAGACCATTCGCCCCTTCACCGATCTGCTCTTGCACGATATGGGGCCCGATCTCGCCGATGGCCGGCCCGACTTCGAGGCCACCGGCACCGAGTGGCGCACCCCTCCCCTCTGGGGCGTCGGTCTGATGAAGACGGTGAGCAAGCACCAGTTCCTGCTGCACGATGGGCGCGCCCGGGGCTTTGCCGAGGCCATTCTTTGGCACGGCGGGGAAGCCAGCGCCTCGCGCGAGGCATTTCGTGCCATGTCGAAAGACGAGCGAGAAGCCCTCATCAAGTTCCTCGAATCGCTGTAAAGAGCATCTTGTCATGAAAAGACGGTTTTCTCCGACCCTCGCCTTGATCCTCGGCTTGTCGCTCGCCGGCGCCTTCGGCACCACCTCCTGGATTGCCGGATGCAGCAGCTCGAGCTCGGGTGCATCGTCGGTGGACGCCAAGCCGGTGCTCCAGGCCCTGACGAACGACGTGATCCTGCCCACGTACCGTACGCTCGACACCGAGGCCGGCACCTTGCGCGATGCGGCCGAGGCGCTGCGGAGCGCTCCAAGCGCCGATTCGCTGGCGCGCGCGCAGGCGGCGTGGCGGGCGGCGCGAAAGACCTGGCGAAAGGCGGACGCGTTCCGCTTTGGCCCCGTGGACAGCAAGGGCATCGCCGACGTCATCGATGCATGGCCGGCCAACGGGGAGAAGCTGGACCAGTTGCTCGCGGGATCCGAGCCCATCACGGCCGACTCGTTCGAGAAGCTGGGGGCGAACCTCAAAGGGTTCATGGCGCTCGAGCACCTGCTCTTCGACAACCCGGGCGGCGGCGATGCGGCCGTCCTCGCGAAGCTCACGGGCACCGGTGCAGCCGAGAGGCGCCGCCTTTACGTGGCCATCGCGGCCGCGAACCTGAAGGCGAAGACGGCGGAGCTCCTTCGGTCGTGGGATCCGGCGGGTGAGAACTTCGCCGCGCAGCTCACGAACGCGGGGAGCGGGAGCCAGACCTTCCCCTCCGGAAAATCGGCGGTCGACCAGCTGGTGAACTCGGCGACGTACGCGGGCGACGTGGTGGCCGGCAACAAGATCGCGCGGCCCTTCGGGAAGCGAAACGGCGGCGTGGTGCAGCCGGGCCAAGAAGAGGCCCCGCGCAGCGACAACTCGCTGGCCGATATGCTGGCGACCCTCGAGGGCGTGCAAGCCGTTTACGATGGGGCGCCCGGCGGCGCCGAGCCAAAGGGCATCGGCGATCTGGTGCGGGGCAAGAACGCGAGCCTCGACGACCGCGTGCTCGCCGCCTTGAGCGATGCGCGCGCCAAGGTCGCGGCCATCCCTCCCCCGTTCCGCACCGCCTTGAGCGAAAAGCCGGCCCCCGTCGACGCGGCATATGAATCGGTGCGCGCGATGAAGAACACCTTCGCCACCGAGGTGGCGAGCGTGCTCGGGACCACGTTGAAGTTCAACGACAACGATGGCGATTGACAGACGCAGCGCCCTCGCCGGAATCGGCGTGGCGGCGAGCATGGCTTGGTCGAGCTCCGTAGGCGCGCAAGCCGCGGATCCGGCTGCGCAAACGGCGGCGAGCGCGCAAACGGCGCAGCCTGCGCAAACGGCGTCGAGCGCGCAGACGGCGCAAGTCGCACCGGCGGCGCACGCCGTGGACGAGGTGCGGGTGCACGGCAACGCGGCGGACAACTTGGAGCGCGCGTCGGGATCCGGATCGCGCGTCTCGGAGACCGAGCTGCGGCGCGCGCAGCCCCAGAGCGCCGGTGAGATGTTGCGGCGGGTGCCGGGGCTGGTGGTCCGGCAGGAAGATCCGATGGGCCTGCGCCTCAACTTGGGGGTGCGCGGATTGAGCCCCACCCGCGGGCGGCTGGTGCTCGTCGAGGAAGACGGCGTGCCGGTGGTGGTGAGCCCGTACGGCGAGCCGGAACTCTATTACTCTACGCCCGTCGAGCGCATTCAGAACATCGACGTCATCAAAGGGCACGAGGTGCTGCTCTACGGCCCGCAAACGGTGGGCGGCGTGGTGCAGTTCCACACCTGGACGCCCCCCACCCGCGAAGAGTGGAATGTCGAAGGGACGTGGGGCGAGCGAGGCTTCGCCAAGGCGCTCGCCCGCTACGGCAACACCGCGGCCGGCGGCGACGTGCGCTATGTGGTGCAAGCCTTTCGCAAGCAGGGCGACGGCTTTCGCAACATGCCGTTCGAGGTGACCGACGTCATGGGAAAGGTCGTCTTCGCCACCGGCCCGAACGGCGAAGCGACCCTCAAGCTCGTGGCCTACGACGAGCTCTCGCACACCACCTATGTCGGCCTCACCGAGCCGATGTACCAAAACGATCCGCGCCAAGACACGGTGGCGCCCCACGATCGATTCGGCATCCGCCGCTACGAAGCGTCGCTCCGCCACGAGCAGCGCTTCGGCGATCGCACCAAGCTCGACACCCACGTGTTCGCGTACACCATGAACATGGGCCTGCGGCAGCAGGACTTCGACCGCGGCAATGTCTCCGGCACCACCTACGAGCGGATCCTGGGGCCGCAAGGGATCCCCGGCGCGGGGCTGTATTTTCGTACGACGTCGCAGATCCGCGATCGCAATTACAATGTCGTGGGGGTCGAGCCAAAGCTGGAACACCGCCTCTTCACCGGCCCCATCGCGCACAAATTCATCGTCGGCGGGCGCGCGATGTTCGACTCCGCGCGGCGGCGCGGCTTCGCGGCCTCGTCCCCCAACGCGGACACCGGCGATTTGCTCACCGACGACACCACGAACATCCTGGGCTTCTCGGCGTACGCCGAGGACCGCATCGCCTTTCGCGACGACGTGCTGGTCACCCCCGGGTTTCGGGTGGAACACGCGATCAGCCGGCGCTACTCCAAACGGACGTACGAAGAGGGCGCCGTCCGCGACGTGTCGCTCGAGGGGAGCTCCACGGCCACCGGGCTGATGCCCGGCATCGGCATGATCGTCGGCAAACCGCACTTCAACGTCTTCGGCGGGCTCCATAGTGGGTATTCGCCGCCGCGCATCAGCCAATCGATCACCCCCACGGGGCAGGACGTGGGGCTGTCGGCCGAGCGGAGCACCAATTGGGAGCTCGGCGCGCGCGTCCGCCCGCACCCGTGGGCGAGGCTCGAGGTCTCGGGGTTCCTCACCAGCTTCGACAATCAGCTCATTTCGAACAACACCTTGAGCGGGAGCGCCGCCGAGTTCAAAAACGGCGGACGCACGCGCCACCTCGGCGCGGAGCTCACGGCCCTCATGCAGCTCGGGCGCGGGCTGCGGCTGCCGGTGGACGTCGATTTGGCTGCACAATACACGTTATCGCGCTCGACCTTCGTCGGCGGTCGCTACGATGGCAACTTCGTCCCCTACGCGCCGAGGCACCTGGTGACCGCCACCTTGGACGTGGACCATGCGCGAAGCGGCTTGGGCGCGCAGGCGACCTTCACGCACGTGGGCTCCCAGTTCGCCGACGAGACGAACACCGTGGAGGCCGACATCTCGGGCCGCGCCGGCGAAATCCCCTCGTACAACGTGGTCGATCTGGGCGCGCGCTACCGGCACGCCAAGACGGGCCTCTCGGCCATTCTGACGGTCAAGAACGCCTTCGACGACGTTTACCTCTCGGGCCGCTTGCCCAATGGCATTTTCACCTCCGGCTTCCGGCAGGTGTTCGTGACATTGAAATGGTCGGGGCCTTGAGGCGCACCGGCCCGGCGACGCGCAGGGTCCGGGGTCGACCGCCGGGGCGCCAGGGGCGCTAGGGGTGGAGGGCTCCTTCCCGTGTCTCCCGCGCCGGCACCCCGTTCACGCTCGACGACCGCGATCGATATCGCGTCGCTGGCCGCATTTCGGATCGTGTTCGGGCTGTCGATGGCCTTCGCCGTCGGGCGGTTCTTCTGGCACGGCTGGATCGCCGAATATTACTACGTTCCAAAGCACTTCTTTCACTATTACGGCTTCGCGTGGGTGCGGCCGTGGCCCTACCCGTTCATGCACGTGCACTATGCACTCATGGGGCTGGCCGCGCTGGGCATCGCGCTCGGCATCGCCTACCGGGCCAGCGCCGTCGTCTTTTGTGCCCTCTTCACCTACGCGCACTTCATCGACAAGACGAATTACCTCAATCATTATTATCTCGTCAGCTGCCTCGCGCTGCTGATGATTTTTCTCCCCCTCGACCGCGCGGCCTCGTTTCGCGTGTGGCGCAGGCCGGAGGAGGCGTGGGATCGGGCGCCGGGGTGGGCGCTCGGGCTGGTGCGCTTTCAAGTCGGCCTCGTTTACGTCTTCGGCGGGATTGCCAAGTTGAAGAAGGATTGGCTGATTTACGGCCAGCCGCTCACCATTTGGCTGGGGGCCAACACCGACTTTCCCGTGATCGGTCGGTGGTTTCCGTACAAAGAGTTCGCCGTGGGGTTCAGCTGGGCGGGTGCGCTGTTCGATCTCACCGTGGTCCCCTTCCTTCTCTGGCGAAGGAGCCGCCCCTTTGCCTATGCCGCGGCGGTGGCATTCCATCTGATCACCGCGCGCCTCTTTCAGCTGGGGATGTTCCCATGGATCATGATGGGCGCCGCGTTGGTCTTTTTCGACCCGAGCTGGCCGCGCCGGTGGATGGAGCGCGCGCGACTTTTGCGCCCCGCCTCCGAGGTCCCTTGGTCCCCACCGAGTATGCCGAAGTGGGGGCGCGTGCTCGGAGCCCTGTACATCGGATGGCACATTCTCGCGCCACTCCGGCACATGATCTATCCGGGCAATGTGCTGTGGACCGAACAGGGATTTCGCTTTGCGTGGAACGTGATGCTCATGGAGAAGAACGGCGCCGTCGAGCTCACGGTCGTGGAGCCCTCGACCGGGAAGCGCTGGACGGTTTCGCCGCTCGACCATTTGACGCGTTACCAAACGAAGATGATGTCGACGCAGCCGGACATGATCCTGGAGTTCGCCCACATCGTGGCCGAGGACTTCGCGCGCAAAGGACACCCCGCCATCGAAGCGCACGTGGAGGCGACCGTCGCCCTGAACGCGCGCCGCCCGCAGCCGCTCATCGACCCGCGCGCCGATCTCGTGCGGGAGGAGGACGGCCTCGGGCCGAAGGCTTGGATCCTTCCGTTCCGAGATACGCCACCCGAAATGTAAATACGGGGTGACGAGCTCGGAAATTCCCCTGGGCCGCCGTTTATCCATCCTTCTTGGCTCTTGGCCAAGCGCGGACTCGACCGATTCTCGTGTCCGAATGACCGGCATATCGGGTAATGGAGAAAAACCATCGCTCCTTCACCGGATCACGAGGACACGTATGAACCTAGCCTCCTTGATGCGCCCGTCCATCGTTGCATACACGATATCACTCGTCGTTACAGCTTCGGGTGCGGCTCAAGCGCAAAATACTCCCCCGGCAACGTCGAATTCCCAAGTTGGTCAAGCCGGCCAAGACGCCAAAGACGCCTCGCGATCCAATTTGGCTCAAAGCGAGCCAGCCAATTCGCCGCCACCGGCCGCGCCCGCCGCGGACAATCCGGCCCCGAGCGAGCCCGCAGCGCCCGCGCCGGCGCCGGCGGCTGCACCTGCGCCTGCCCCCGAGCCCGCAGCGCCCAAATCGGCGGCCCCCAGTTATTTCCAGTTTACGGAGGCCGAGTATCTGCACGGTTTCTTCTACCGGGAGCCGTTCAACCCCGACCACGAGATTCAGAAGGAGGTTTTCACCTTTCAGCACTACGGGGAGTGGGCGCTGGGGCGGAATTTCTTCTTTTTCGACTTCCTCAAGTCGCATGGCGCGGATGGACATGCGAACGAGGTTTATGGCGAGGCCTACGCGTCGCTCACCGCCAGCAAAGTCTTCGGCACTTCGCTGGAAGCCGCCATTTTTCAGGACATCAACCTCACCATGGGCGTCAACGTGGGCGCCAAGACGAATAGCTCCGGGCCGCTCATCTATCTTCCCGGTATAACGACCGATTGGAAGTTGCCCGGTTTCGCCTTCTTCCACGTCGATACCCTTCTCTATATCGATCAAGGCCGATTGGGCGGCTCCCAGTACGCGCAGGGGTGCACCCAGACCACGTTCCAGATCACCCCCGCTTGGGATCTTCCGTTTGCGCTCGGCCCTGCGCGGTTCTCGTTCCAAGGGTTCGTGGACATCATTGGTGCGCACGGCCAATGCGAGGTCCAAGTCCTCGCGCAGCCCCAACTCCGGTTCGACATCGGAAATTTCTTCAATGCGCCCGACAAGCTCTATGTCGGAACGGAATTTCAGTACTGGCTCCACAAATACGGCTTCAAAGACGTGAACGAGGCGCACCCGCAGACCTTGGTCGTCTGGCGTTTTTGACCCATTTCGGAGCTCGCCCGCGGCTGGTCAGGCGGCGAGGCGGTCAGGCGCGGAGTTTGATTCAATACGTCTTGGGAAAACGTATGATTTTTCCGTCGATGTAGTTCTCCGCGCGCGATCCATGGGTGGCCACGTACACGAAGCCCTCGTCGAGCGCGAGGGCTGCAGCTCCGACGATGCGCGTCATCATGCGCGCGATGGGGCCACCCCCGAGAGGGCGGTGCAGGAGCGCGCCCTCGAGAAACTCGGGGCTCTTTCCGGCGTCGAGCCAATAGATGCCGCTCGCATCGACGGCCAGCGCGATGGGGTGGGTCTGCCCGCTCGCCAGCAGCTCGATGGGCCAGGTGCCATCGCACGTGGTCCTTCGAATCGAGCCATCGCCGGTGTTGATCCAGTAAAGGAACCCGCCATGGACGACGATCGTCCGAGGATCGGGCTGCCCGGGGGCGAGCTGCACGAGCGCGCCGCCATCGCCGCGGGCCTTGTAAATGGCGCCTCCTCCGTCGACCGGCCCGAGCTCGCTCCAAAAGACGTCGTTCTTGTCGATGGCGACGCCCTCGGGCCCGGGTCGGCCCGGTACGACGGTGCGCACCGAAGCGTCCATGGGCTCGCGGGGTGATGCCGCCAAGATGGAACCATTGGACGCGGACGCCCGGGTGCCGAAACCGGCCCAGTAAATGCCATCGGCGCCGGACCCCGGGGTGCCAAAGGACATGCCCCTCGCGGCGCCCGGCCCGTTGAAGATGACCTTCCTCTCCGTGGTTCCAAGGGCCATGCAGTACAGCGTGTGCTGCGACGGGGCGCTGGTCTCCGTGTAGCAAATGTCGTTTGCGCCGAGCTTCATGCTCGTGTTGTTCACGAGAAATCCGCCGACGTGCGGATCGAGCACCCCGCGGCATCCGGCGTCGGCCGACAGGCATGGGGTGGTCTTCGGGATCCGCGCGAGCTCGCCGTATTCGTCGTAGCCGTTGCCCGTTTCAATCCAATACACGTAGGCTCCGTCGACGCCGAGGCCCTCGGGGTAGTGGAGCTCGCGCACCAGGTCGAGCCGTGAGCACCGCGCCTCCGTGCACACCGGGATGCCGGGGACGTCGGCGTTCGCGTCGGGATCTCCGATTGAACCGGGGACATCCGCTCCGCTCCCCACGTCCGCGGCGCCTTGGGATCCGTCCGGGCCGCTCGATGTCGCGGCGTTCTTGAAGTCGCTGCACGCCAGAGGAAGCAGCGTGCCTGCGGCGACGAGCGCCACGAAGAGGCTTACTCGCGAAATGGGCGCCATCGTCTTCCCCACGATGACGTCATACCATCTGGGTGCCGCCGCGCCGGCGGGACGAGATCACCAAAACACCAATCATGAGCGCAAAGGGCGCCACGCCGAACACTTGAGTTGGAACGTCCGGAATCGAGCTTTGCGCCAATGTGGCCACCGACTGCAGAACGCCGAAGACATAGGCGCCGAGCGCCACCTTGGTCGGGTGCAGGCCGCCGAAGATCACGATGGCCAGCGCGATCCAGCCGTAGCCGGCCGTGTGGCGATGGCTCCAGCCCGCCTTGAAGTCGAGCGAAAAGGCCGCGCCCGCAATGCCCATCAAGGCGCCCCCGAAGAGGGTATACGCATAGCGAAGCCGGATCACATGCGCTCCGCGCACATACGCGGACGTGGGCTTTTCGCCGGTGGCGCGCAGGAGGAGCCCGGCGCGCGTCCCATAAAAGTACGCGGTGGCGCCGAGGATGAGCAGGTAGCTCGCGTACACCAGCGCATCGCTTCGAAAGAGGAGCGGGCCCAAGATGGGAATGTCGCGCAGCACCGGGATCGACATCTCCGGAACGGTGGGCCCCGGGATGCGCACGAACGGATTGCCCAGCACCGACGAGAGGTCCGCGCACAAAAGCGCCAGGACGAAGCCGATGGCAATCTGCGACTTCTGCAAGGTGATGCTGCCGAAGGCGACGATCAGCGCGACGAGCATCCCCGTGATGGCCGCGCCGGCGAAGCCGCAGAGGAGGCTCCCGGTGCTCTCGGCCAAGGCGAAGCCGGTCATGGCCGAGAGCATGATCGTCCCCTCCGCCGAGAGGTTGATCACCCCCGCGCGCTCGGAGAACGTCTCGCCGATGGCGGCAAAGACCATGGGCGTCGAGGTCGCGATGGCGGTGGCGAAGATGGGAACGACGTCCATCGGTGCTCAGGTACCTTCCCGGCGGGCGCCCGAATCGCCGCGCGGCAAAAGCAAGAAGACGAGGGCCAGCGCCCCTTGCAGGACGCCCGAGAGCGAGGACTCGAGGCCGAGCGCGAGCGGCAGGCGAAGGCTCCCCACATTGAGCACACTGAAGAGCACCGCGATGGGGACCACCAGGCGCATGTCGAAGCTGGCCAGCATGACCACCAAGAGCGCCAAGTAGCCCAAGTTGCTCGAGACGTTGGGGATCAGGCGGTGAAAGACGGCCATGACTTGAAGGGCGCCGGCGAGCCCCGAAAAGACGCCGCACGCCGCGAACACGATGAGCAGCTGCTGCACGGCCGGGACGCCCAGCACGTGCGCCGAGCGCAGGTTCTGCCCCACCGCGCGCACCTTCAGGCCAAAGTGCGTCCGCTGGATGAGCACCGCGGTGAACACGGCGGCGGCGATGGCCAAAAGCAACGCGGTTGGACTTGCATCGGTGGTGCCGAAGGTGGACATCCAGAGCGAGCGATCCATCGGCTCGGTGCCGGCCATCGAGGCCACCCCTTCACGCTTCCACGGGCCGAAAATGAGATAAAGCGCGGCGCCTTGCGCCATGAAGTTCATCCCCAGGCCCGCGAAGATCTCGCTGACCCGACCGAACACGTGCAGCACCCCAGTGAGCACGCCCCACGAAGCGCCCGCGAGCATGCCCGCCACGAGCGCCACCGCGATGACCGCCCACGCGGGAAGGACGCTCTCGGTGGCGCTCGCCGCGCCCGTGGCCGCGATGGCCCCCACCACCAGCTGCCCTTCCACGCCCAAATTGTAGAGGCCCGCGCGAAACGTAAAGAGCAACCCGCTCGCACAAAGGAGCAGCGGCGAGAGGGTGCCGAGGACGCGCGCGGCTTGATCCACCGTGCCGAACGCACCGTCCCAGAACGCGACGGCCACGGCGGCGGGCGAAGCGCCCATCAAGAGGCACACCGCGCCCACGAACACCAGCGAAACCACCAGGGCGGCCGCGCGGAGCAGGGCGGGTTTCACGAACGCGGGCTTCACCAGCGCGGGCTTCACGATCGGGCCGCCTCGTCCTCGTCGTCGCCGAGCTGGCCGCCGATCATGCGCCCGAGGCGATCCAAGGTCAGCTCCGAGGCCGCGATGGGCCGCGACGCGTGCCCTCCGCTGAAGGCGATGATCCGATCGCTGTACGTCATGACCTCGTCCAGATCGGAGGACGCGAACACGATGGCGGTGCCGCTCTGGCAGCGCGCGATCAGCTGCTGCCACACCCACTGGGTCGACTCGATGTCGAGGCCGCGCGTGGGGTGCTCCATCAGCAGAAGCGAGAGCTCCGGCGGCAGGAGCGCCAGCTGCGTGCGCTGTTGGTTGCCGCCCGAGAGCTGCTCCGCGCGGGACTGCGGGGTGCCGCGGATGCGAAAGGTCTCGATGGCTTTTTCGGCGGCGCGGGTCATCTCCTTGGTGCGAAGAAAAAACCCGCGCGCGGGCGAACGCAAGGCCACGTGCTCCTCGATGGAAAATCCGCCGATGAGCCCCTCGCGCACCCGATCCGCCGGGACGTACGCGACCCCCGCGCGAAGAAAGGCGCGGTACGGGCGGCCCGTCAGATCGACGTCGCCGACCCGAAGCCGCCCTTCGCGCATGGGCAAGAGCCCCGCGCAGAGCTCGAGCAGGAGCGACTGCCCGCTGCCCTCCAGACCACAAAGGCCTACGATTTCGCCCTTGCGGGCGACGAACCGTTTCATCTGGAGCCGCAGGCGCCCGCGGACGGCCTGGGGGCGCTCGAGGCGAACCGCCTCGGCCTCGGAGACCGCGGTGGCGGGCTTGCGCGGTCGGGCGGCGGCCGCGGAGCCGAACATCATTTCGACCAAGCGCTCCGAGGTGATGGGCAGCTCCGCCTCCCCCACCAGCTTGCCCCGCCGCAAAATGCTCACCCGGTGGCACAGTGCCTGGACGTCCGGCAGCTTGTGCGACACCAGCAGCACCGAGCAGCCGTCCGCGGCGAGCTGCTGGAGCGCGGTGAAGAGCGACTCCTTTTGTTGGCTGGAGATACCGGTGGTCGGCTCGTCCAAAATCAAGGTGCGTACGCCCAGGGATAAGAGCCCCAGGAGCTCCAATTGCTGCCGCTCCCCCATGGTGAGCCGGCCTGCGCGCTCGTCGGGGTCGAGCGAAAAGCCAAAGCTGCGCATCAGCTCCAGGAGCTTGTCGCGCGACTCCCGTTTTCGCTTACCGGCAAAAAGAAAAGGCCCCGGGCGCGCGGCCACGAAGTTCTCGAGGACCGTGAGCTCGGGGAAATCGTGGGGCTCCTGGTGGAGCATGCCGATGCCGGCGGCGAGGGCCCGGGCCGGCGTGTCGAGGATGGCGGGGCGGCCATCGAGCTCGATGGTGCCCGTATCCCGGCGAACGAGCCCGCTCAGGATGCCGGCCAAGGTGCTCTTGCCCGCCCCGTTCTCGCCCAAAAGGCCGTGGATCGAGCCCGGCTGGAGGGTGAGCGAGATGCCATCGTTCGCCTGCACGGCCCCGAAGCGTTTGGAGATCTGGCGAAGCTCGACACGCATTCGGGGACGGAACACTACTGCAGGAGGTCCGGACGGCAGTAGAGGTAACGACTATTTCTTGGTCGTCCCGCTGGTGCCCGTAATTCCCTGCAGGAGCTGCGGCATGTACCAAATCTTCTGCACCGTCGCCACCTCGCCCGGCTGGAGGAAGTCGCTGCCGTCCTGGAACTTCTGGGGCCCGGTAAAGAAGTTGACGCTCTTGTCTCCCAGGCCCTTGATCAGCTCCTCGAGCTGCGCCTTCTTGTCGCCGAGCGCCTTGCCGAACTCGAAGCCGATGGACGAGCTCTCGCCGTTCATGTTGGCGTAATCGGGCGCCGGGCGGACGAAGTCGCCGACGAACTTTCCTTCTTTCGCCTTCTGAATTGCGTCCAGGTAGGACGGAGTCCAGTTATAATAAACGACGCCCAGGCAGGCGTCGGGCGCTACGTCGCACCCCTTCTTGAAGTCGTAATGGAGGTAACGGACCCTCTTGCCCGCCTCGACCGCCTTTTTGGCCTGAACAGCGGCCTCGGGCGTGTCCAGACCCGTCATGACCACGTCGTATCCGCCATTGTAGTAGTCGTCCGAGACCTTTGTCGGATCGAGTGTGACACCGGGGATATTGAACCAGAAACCGATCCAGGTGACCTTGAACGTCAAATCCTTGACGGGCTTCTTTCGGTATTTCTCCCAGCAGTATTTGGCGCCCAGGTAGGCCGAGGACACCAGCCGCCGGGTCTCGTCGTTCACCAGCGGGCCGAGGTAGCCGATTTTGCCCGTCTCCGTGCCGAGGGCGGCCGCGCAGCCTCCGATGCCCTGGGCCGACTCGATATCGCCCATGATATTGCCGAGATTTTTTTGATTCTTGTAGTTCTTTCCATCTTTCCAGGCGTAGTCGCCGGAGATGTGGACGACGGTCACGTCCGGGTACTTCTTGGCGATGTCCAGGGCGTCGTCCTTGTAGTCATCGGAATTGAAAACAATGAACTTGGCGCCCCGGGCAATCAAGTCGTCGGCGACCTGAGAACCCTTGACATTGGGCCGGTCGGCCGGATTGACCTTGTCCACGAATTCGAACTTGACATTGGGGATTTTGTCGATCGCGGCCTTGATTCCCTCGAAATGCGACTGATTCCAGCCGTGGTCGTTCCAGGGCCCCACGAGCACCATACCCACCACGTAAGGAGAATTGGCCGCATTGGCCGGATTGGCCGCATTGGCCGCATTGGCCGCGGAGCTGGCGCTCGACGCTGCGGGAGTCGCTTTTCCTTGCGTTTCGGAGTTTCCCTTGCAACCGACCAACGCGCTGGCGAAGGGCGCGAGCGACGCCAAAGCCATGCACCCGTAAACACCCCACTTGTCCAGTTTCATAAGCCCTCTCGTTCGATTAGCCCTGCAAGTTTTCAGTGCGACCAGGATTTTCGAGGCGCGAGACGCGCCAGAACCCGCGTGGATGTGCGCCATGCGCGGTCCCCCGACTTTCCTCGGCCGATGGTGCCCCGGAAGCATCGGGCCCGTCAAACGTTTGCGCGCGCGCCAGCTGCCCTGTGCAAGCGTGACGAGTCAGCGGCCATTGTGAGCCGAAGTTGCGCCATTTCCTACCTGAGCTCGATGCAGCCAGGTGCGATATGCAACGACCATCTTTCATGCGATGTGAGATGAACTAACGGTCGGCGTTGCAGTGCTGCATCTTTCTGCATGGCATTTGCGTTGGAATCCGACGATCATGCTGGTGGATGGGTGCCGAACGCAACGAAACGTCAGAAGTTGGTCCGTCGCTCCCTGTCATGGTCGGGAAGTATCGCCTTGTTGCGGAACTCGGCACGGGGGGAATGGCGCATGTTTATCTCGCAGTGATGCGGGGGCCTCACGGCTTCAACAAGCTCGTGGTGCTCAAGGTCCCGCGCGACACGGTCGCGTCGGATCCGAATTTGCTGTCGATGTTTCATGAGGAGGCCCGCCTCGCGGCGCGGCTCAATCACGCGAACGTCGTGCAAACCTACGAGGTCATTCACGAAGAGGGTCGCGACATCACGGTCATGGAGTATCTGGACGGGCAACCGCTCCACAAGGTGCTCGCACGGGGACGAAAAACGGGAAATCCACTCCCGCTCGGCATGCACCTTCGCCTCATTAGCGAGGTGCTGACCGGCCTGCACTACGCGCACGAGGCGAAGGACTACGACGGCAAGGCCCTCGAGCTCGTCCACCGCGATGTGTCGCCACCGAATATTTTCATCACCTTCGATGGCGGCGTGAAGGTGCTCGACTTCGGGATCGCCAAAGCCGTCACGTCGCTGCACGAGACGCAGATCGGCACGTTCAAAGGGAGGATTCGCTACATGCCTCCCGAACAGTTGATGGGCAACAAGATCGATCGGCGCGCCGACATCTTCGCCCTCGGTGCGATCCTTTGGGACGCCGCCGTCGGTGAAGGCATGTGGAAGGGCCGGACCGACGTGGAGGTGATCAGCGCCGTGGTCGGCGACGAGGTCCCCAGCCCCAAGAGCATCCACGCCAGCGTGCCCGACGAGCTCGACGCCATCGTCCGCAAAGCGATGGCGCACGATCCGAAGGATCGCTACGCCAACTGCCTCGAGCTCCAAGCCGACGTCGAAGCGTTCTTGGGGAAGCTTCCGGAGAAGTACACGTCGCGCGATCTCGCCACGTACATGACGACCGTCTTCGCGCAGCTGCGCGAGGAGCGGCAGCGCATCATCGAGAGCCAGCTCGCCAAGGTGGCCTCGCTCCCCACGGGCGAGTACCGGGCGCTCGATCAAATGGAGCTCCCGCGGTCGCTGGCCAACTTGGCGTCGTCGGGCGTGCCCAGCGGCTCGACCACGCCTTCGGGCGCGCGCTCGATCGATTCGCTCACCGCGGGCTCGCTCCCGGGCTCCCTGACCGGCTCCCTCACGGGCCGAACGATCCCCAGCAACGCCGCCATCTCCATCGCGGCCCCGCCCAAGCGCTCTGGTGCGATCACGGTGCTGGCGATCGTGGGCGCGCTCGCGCTGCTCGGCGGGGCCGTCGTCGTCGGAAAGTCGCTCAAGAGCGAGAGCGGGCCCGATCCCTCGGCGCAAGCGTCTTCACCGAACACGAACGACACCACACGGTCGACCGGCACCAGCATGACCGGATCGAACACGCCCAGCACGTCAGTGGTCGCGGTGCTGCGCGCGGAGCCGAGCGACGCAAAGCTCTATTGGGACGACACGCCGCTCACGGGCAATCCCTCCATTCAACGAGGGCCGAAGGATACGACGTCCACGCACGTGGTGCGTGCAGAGGCCAAAGGCTACCTCTCGAAGTCCACGACGGTGATGATGCACGCGGACAGCGACATCGTGCTCCGGCTCGAGAAAGAGCCCCAGGCCCCGACGACGTACACCCGCCCGTCGCGCGGGCCCTCGCGCGCCGCGAAGGAGCCGGCGGTGGCCGCGGTCGCACCGGCGCCGCCGCCCCCGCAGCCGCCGGCCGCGAACTCCAGCGCGCCCTCCGCGGCGAAGCCGGAGGCGGATCCCAAAGCGAACAAGAAACAGGCTCGCCCGATCGATTCCAATGATCCCTGGGCCAAATGAAATAGCGACTAGCGAAGTATGAAAATAGATTACCCGACTGGCACGACGGAGACGTTGCCCATGACGCGATCCTTTATTCGTTTCCTGCCTTCCCAACGAACAACTCTTCTCCGCTCCATCGCCGCGCTGCTCTGCGCCGCGGTCCTGTCGATCTCGAGCGGCGCGCTCGCGCAGGGGAACGGGGGCGCCGACGAAGCGCAAATGCGCTTCAAGCGCGGGCTCGAGCTCTACGAAGAGCAGGACTTCCCCAACGCGCTCATCGAGTTCCGGCGCGCCTACGAGCTGCAGCCCACGTACAAGATCCTCTACAACCTGGGCCAGGTGTGCTTTCAGCTCACCGAGTACGCCTGCGCGCTCCGCAACTTCGAGAAGTACCTGAAAGAGGGCGGCTCCAACGTGTCGAACGATCGGCGCGCGGAGGTCGAACGCGACATCGCCAAGCTCCAGACGCGCATCGGCCGCATCGAGATCGTCACCAACGTGGCGGGCGTCGACATCACGGTCGACGAGACCTACATCGGCAAGACGCCCCTCGATGGTCCGATCCCGGTGGGCGCGGGCCGGCGCAAGATCACGGCCGCCAAGGAGGGGCGCGCCCCGCTCACGCGCGTGGTCGAGGTGGCGGGCACCGAATCGACGCGGGTGGAGCTCGACTTGGTGAGCAACGTGGTGACGGTCACCTCGGACGGCGGCCCGTCGAAGTGGACGACCTTGTCCACGGTGGGTGTGGTGGCGGCCGGCGGCCTGGCGGTGATCGGGGCCACCACCGGGATCCTGGCGCTCAAGGCGTCGAGCGATTTGAAGGATCAGAAGTTCGTCGGCGAGAGCCCCGACGACCCCACGAAGGATCAGCAGTCGAAGGTGAAGACGCTCTCGCTCCTGACGGACGTCTTCCTCGGCGCGGCCGTCGTCACCCTCGGCACCACCCTGATCTTGACCTTCATCCGCGATCCGAAGGCCGAGGCGGCCGAGAAGAAAGACGAGGCGAAAAAGAGCGCTTGGCAGCGGCTCGAATTTGGAATTGCTCCGGGCCGCGTATCCGTTGGAGGTAGCTTCTGATGCTGCGTAGACCTTTGCTTTCGTGGTTCATGGGACTGTCGGTCCTCACCTTCGGTTGCTCCGTCATCGTCGAGAAAGACGTCAAAGGGAAGGGCCTCGGGGTCCAGTGCAACACCAGCAGCGAATGCCACGTGGGGAGCTGCGACGACGGTGTTTGCGTGGCGTCCTGCGACGGCAACGGCGATTGCCCGGCGTCGACCAAGTGCTTTGCCGGCAAATGCCAAAAGCCGCTCAACGTCTCGGCCCTCTGGGTCGGCGTCGTCTCCGGCGGCGAGGGCTGGACCTTGACCCATCAAGAAGGCGTGACGGCGGCCAAGGAGAGGCTCCCGTACATCAATTACAAGTTCCAAGAGTCGGTCATATCGGACTTGGATATCACCAATGCCGTCGAGAAAGCCGTAAACGAAGAGAAGGCCGACGTCATCCTGCTCAATTCGTACAGCCAACGCGCCAAGATGCTCGAGCTGGCCAAGAAGCACGAGAAGGTCAAGTTCCTCAACTGCCAGGGCTATCAAGCCCAAAAGCCGAACGTGGCCGCCTACGCCGCGCACGAGGAGCAAGCGTGGTGGGTCGCGGGGGTCGTGGCGGCGCAGCGCGCCCAGAACAAGATCGGGTACATCGGCTCGTTCATCACCCCCGAGGTCGTCCGCCACATCAGCGCATTCCTCCTCGGGGCGCGCTCGGTGAAGCCGCAGATCACGCTCGAAGTGGCGTGGATTGGATTCTGGTCCGATTGGAAACCGACCAGGACGTACAATTACAATGGACCGCTGGCGCTCAACAAGTCGGGCGGCGACAGCGTCTACCGCGAGGAGCTCCTCACCTATCGGCTCATCGACGACGGCGCAGAGGTCATCGCGCACGGCGCCGACAACCAGAGGAGCGTGCGCCTGATCGAGACCTTGTACAAGAGCGGCAGGCTCAAGGACGCCAACGGGCAGCCCAGGGTCTATTCGGTCAGCAACGACAATCGAAACGCCTACAAAGAGCTGGACGCCAACGGCCTGCCCAACGGCGCGCCGCTGCAGACGTGCCTGGGGAGCCCGTTCTGGAACTGGACGCCCATGTACGTCTCGATGTTCTCGGAGATCCACCGGGGGACCTGGCAACCCGTGAACCGGAACGACCCGATGACCAACGATCCGGCGCAGAGCGTCCCGGGCTTCAACCTCAATCCCACGGCGCAGGGCATCGACGATAGCGTGGTGCGTAAATACGTGAACGAAATCTCGACCCGCGGCTGGCAGTTCGTGTTCAACGGCCCCTACCCCACCAACGGCCAGCGCGACTCCAACGTGGACGGCGTGGTCGACTCCAAGGACAAGCAGTCCTTCGACGCCGGCGAGCAGATGAGCGAGGACGAGTACAAGTCCATGTGCTGGTTCCCGCAGGGCGTGTATGAACGAAAAGATCCCACCAAGGGCGCCGGCGATCCTGGCTACAGCCTGGTCCAGGCCCGCGTCCCCGACGCGCAGCGTATCCAGACCGATCCGTCGTTCATCAACGATCTCGAGGGCCCGCCCGAAGTCCCCGCGTCCGCGGTGGCCGACTGCACGCTGAATAAATAGTTAAGGTCCCCGTAGACCCTCCGAGAGGCGGAGCGTGGCGCGCGAGCGCCCCTCCGCCTTTCGTGCGTCTCACGCCATGCGTTTCCGGATGGTGTGCAGAGAACATAAACACTTGAGCACGATCGAATCGATCAGGGATGATCCAATCGATCATGCGATTTAATCATCAACCTCATTTCCAATTTGATGACCAGTCGTCAGGCTGATACCGTACCGCATTAAACTCTAAAGTGAGGTAAACGATGACAAGGTCCCTGCTAGGTATTTCGACCATCGTAGCTTCCGCGTGGATTGCAGGGTGCCAGGGGGACGCTGGGGTGGTCTCGCAACCGGAGACGGAGCCCGGCGATCTCGGCGCCAGCGAATCGGGCGAATCGCGCGAATCGAGCCTGCAGACACGCGCGAGCGGGCCCGATATCGCCATTACGTTCCGGCCGGTGGACAATACGGCGGCGGATGACGGTTCGTTCTTCCGCGGTGAGCTGACCATCGAGAACCGGAGCGGAATTCGCCTCGATGCCAGCGGCTGGCAAATCTATTTCAGCTTCGTCCGTCGTATTTTGAACGATGGCGAAGGCAACGCCACCTACAAACAGAATTTGGCCGCCCAGGGGCTCAAAGTCCAAAAGGGCGGCGCGGCCCGGAGCGGCGAGTACTTCGTGCTCGAGCCGCTCGCCAACTTCGTCCCCATCCCGCCCGGTGGAAAGCGCGTCATCCCGTTTCTCGCGGAGAACTGGGCGATCGTGAAGACCGACGCGCCGGGGGGCTTTCACATCGTCTTTCCGCCGAGCACCCAGGCCTGGGCGCTCAAAGCGTCCACCGTGTGGGATGCCTCGGATCCCAAGCAGACCAAGCGCTTCCCGGGCGACGTCGTCCCCACGCAGACGCCCGCCCTGCGCTACGAGGAGAACGCGCCGCTCGATCGGGTCGATCTCGATCCGGCCAGCAGCTTGATCCCGAGGCCGAAATCGGTGACCACCGGGTCCGGGCAATACCGGCTCGGCGGGAAAATCGGGATCGACTACCAGCGCGGCCTCGCCAAAGAGGCCAACTACTTGAAGTCTGCCCTGGGCGACGTTCTCGCGGGCTCGGTGGAGACGCACGAGCGCAGCCGGTGTGGCTCGGAGATCCGGCTGGTGCTCGATCCGCAGGGCAGCTTCGGGGCGGAGGGGTACTCCTTGAGCATCGATCCCGAGAAGGGCATCGAGATCCGCGGCGCGGACTCCGCGGGCGTCTTTTACGGCATCCAGACGCTTCGCCAGCTCGTCCCCGTCGACGCTTACCAGGCCGCGACCCGCCCCGGCGGGAAGAAGACGTCGGTGCAGCTCCCGGAGATCGACATCTCCGACACGCCGCTCTTTTCGTATCGCGGCATGATGCTCGATGTCGGGCGCCACTTCCAGTCCAAGCAGACCGTCAAGAAGTTGCTCGACGTGCTGGCCTTCCACAAGATCAACAAGTTCCATTTCCGCCTGACGGAAGACGAGGGCTGGCGCCTCGAAATCCCGGGCATCCCCGAGCTGACGACCTTTGGCGCGCGTCGCGGCTACGATCCGGACGAGAAACAGCAGCTTCACCAGGGCTTTGCCTCGGCGAACGATCTGGGTGGCGGCGACAACATCCAGGGCAAGGCGCGCAACGAGACCGAGGCCAACGGCGGCAAGGAGCCCACCTACCAGGGCTTTGAGCAGGCCACCCTCAACTACGTGGGCAAAGGCTCCGGCTTCTACACGACCAAGGAGTTCGAGGAGATCCTGGCCTACGCGACCGAGCGCCACATCGATGTCATCCCGGAGATCGATGTGCCGGGCCATGCGCGCGCCGCCGTCCGGTCCATGGAGCACCGGTATGCGAAGTACGCGGCCACCGATCCGGTGAAGGCGTCGCAATACCGTTTGGCCGATCCGAACGATACGTCGAAGCACACCAGCGTCCAGGGATACACCGACAACTTCGTGAATCCTTGTTTGAGCTCCTCGTACGCCTTCCTCGCCAAGGTGGTGCGCGAGATCAAGGCGCGCTACGACGCGGTCCCCGGCGCGAAGCTCACCTTGATCCACGGCGGCGGCGACGAGCTGCCCTCGCTCAGCAACAACGTTTGGTGGCAGGGCTCGCCGCTATGCAAGGCCAACCCGGAGACGAAGGACTTGGGCGACGAGCAGCTCAAGGACCACTTCTTCAAGAAGTTTCACCCGATCATCACGGCCACCGGCGCGCGCATGACGGGATGGGACGACATCATCCACAACGGGCTGCAGCTCGAAGGCTTCGTCCCGATGCCCTGGAGCAACGTCTGGCAGTGGGGTCGCGAGGACGACGCCTACAAGTATGCCAACGAAGGCCGATCCGTGATTCTGTCGCACGCCACCAATTTGTATATGGACCTGGCGTACAACAAAGATCCCGATGAGCCGGGGTACTACTGGGCAAACTTCGTCGACGACAGCAAGACGTTCAATTACCTCCCGTTCGACGTCTTCGCCATCGCCACCCACAACCGAATGGGACATCCCATCGCCCCCAGCGAATGGGACAACAAGGTCCGCTTGACCGCGGCCGGTCGCGCCAATGTGCTCGGCATGCACGGGTTGCTCTTTGCCGAGAACGTCAAGAGCCCCGAGCTGGTCGAGTACTTCGCGTTCCCCAAGATCCTCGGCGTGGCCGAGCGCGCGTGGAACACCCACACGCCGACGGCTGCCGATCTGCCCGCGGCGTGGAAGCAGTTCGTGAACACCTTGGGCCAGGCGGCGCTTCCGCGCTTGGACTTCTATCGTCCCGTGGATGTGCGGCGCGAGCTTCCGCGGAGCACCGGGATCAATTACCGCATTCCGCTCCCGGGCGCGAAAGTCGTCAATGGCCAGCTCTTGGCCAATGTGCGCTATCCCGGTTTCAACATCGAATATTCCACGAACAACGGCGCCACCTTCGTGCCCTACACGGGGCCGACCGGGGTGTCGGGGACCGTGCTGGTTCGGGCGAAGGCGCTGAACGGGCACGTCGGCCGTACGGCCAAGGTGAATTGATCGCATCGTGGCCATAGGGGGGGATGCTCGAAACCACGACGACAGCGACGACGATCCGGACGAAATGGGGAACATCCGTCGGTGCAGCAGCCACCATCGTGCTCGTAGCAGGTGCGTGCGGCGGCGAACGGGGTGATGGCGCAGAGACTGAAACGGTGACGACGTCCGCTTCCGCTGCGATGAGCGAAGGCCGCGCGGAGGCGGACGATCCCGTCGAGCAGTTGCTCGCGCAAATGACGTTGGAGGAAAAGGCGACCCTTTTGCAGGGCATCGATGCGCCCTCGGGGGAGCACGCCGTCGGGTACGTGGCGGGGGTGCCGCGGCTCGGCATTTTCGTATACGACCTTTGCCTATTCGAGCTTGGTCCTGAGCGGGCCCATCGGCGGCAGCACCGTCACGGTCGCCTTCGACGTGACGAACACCGGCAGCCGCACGGGCGAGGAGGTGCCGCAGATCTATGTCGGATTTCCGAGCGCCGCCGGGGAGCCGCCGAGGCAGCTCGCGGGGTTCGAGAAGGTCACCTTGGCGCCGGACCAGAAGAAGCGCGTCTCCGTCATTCTCGAGCGGCGGACCTTCTCGACCTGGGATACGTCCTCGCAATCGTGGATCGTGCCGGGCGGCGCTCATTCGATCAAGGTCGGAGCGTCGTCGCGGGATATCCGACTTTCGGGTACGGCGTTCGTGACCGCGGCAGGCCCGCGCGCCGGGGCCATTCGAGGCATCGCGGAGCAATGCATCGACGTGGACGGCGCGCAGACGGCCAACGGCACCGCCGTGCAGCTCTATGCGTGCAATGGAACGGGCGCGCAGCGATGGATCGTCGCCGACGACGGGTCGCTGCGCGCGCTGGGCAAATGCTTCGACGTGACGAATGGGAGCTTTACGCCGGGGCAGCCCATTCAGCTCTACGACTGCAACGATACGGACGCCCAGCGCTGGCGGGTCGATACCACGGGCGCCATCGTCAATATCGCATCGGGGCTCTGCGTCGATACCCGCGGCGGCGGCTCCTCGGAGCGCACCAGGCTCGTGATCCATACGTGCAGCGCGGCCCCGAGCCAGCGCTGGGTTCTTCCTTGATGGCGGTGCGCGGCTAGGACGCGGGCGCGCGGCTAGGACGCGGGCGCGCGGCTAGGACGCGGGCGCGCCGATGTAGCGCGATTCGGGGCGGATCAGCCGCCCCTTCGCGCGCTGTTCCATCACATGGGCGCTCCACCCGATGACCCTCCCAACGGCAAATGTCGGCGAGAACGCTTCGCGCGGTAGGCCGATGGCGTCCAATAGGATGGCCGTATAAAATTCGACGTTCGTCTCCAGCTTGCGATCGGGGTATTTGGCCGCGAGGGCGCCGGTGGCGATCCGCTCGACGGCGCGGGCCAGCGCGAGGCGCTCGGTGCGCAGCCCCGAATCGACCAGCGCCAGGGTCGCGCGTTCGAGGACCGCCGCGCGGGGATCGCGCACCCGATAAATGCGGTGGCCCATGCCCATGATGCGGCGCCCGGCCGCGAGCTCCGAGGCGATGAAGCTCTCCGCGCGGGCAGCGTCGCCGATCGCGTCGAGCATATCGAGGACGGGGCCCGGTGCGCCGCCGTGCAGCGGCCCTTTGAGCGCACCGATGGCGGCGACGATGGACGAGACCATGTCGGACTGCGTGGAGGCGACGACGCGCGCGGCAAAGGTCGATGCGTTCATCCCATGGTCGGACACGGTGAGGAGATACGTGGAGAGCGCGCGCACCTGGGCGGCGGAGGCGGGCTGGCCCTCGAGCATGCGCAAATGGTCCTCCACATGACCCGCCGCGGGATCGGGGGCGATCGGTGTTTTCCCCAGGCGGGTTCGGCCCCATGCCGCCGCGAACACCGACATGGCCGCGGTGACATGGGCGCTCGCATCGGCGGCGCTTCCGTCCGACATTTCCGCGAGGTGCAAATGCCCCATGGCGGCGCGCAGCGCGTCCATGCCGCTCGGGAGCAAGAGCGCATTTCCCAGCTCCGAGAGGCGCGCAAATGCCTTTACGCGATGCTCGCCGAGCGATCTTCGGATTACGCCGGCGCTGCGCAACGGCGCGTCGGCCGCGCTGCGCAACGGCGGGTCGGCCGCGCTCCACAAGAGGGCACACGCCTCCTCGAACGAGGCGTTGGGCGCCCAGCCCTCCAAATCCCGTCCTGCGATGTTCAGCCGCCCGAGGGCGCCGTCGACCTCGCTCAATGCCGTTTCGACCGCCACGACGCCGTCCAGCCCCAAGGGCCTCGTTTCGCTTGCCATGTTCGCTCCCTTCACGAAAATCTTTGGGGCGGAGCATCATGTTGATCAATGTTGATTCGACAATCCATACGACCGAATCGGGCGCCTCGTTCATCTCCTCGCGCGAGGCGTGCGCATGGCTCGGCATCCGCCGGGAGACGCTCTATGCGTACGTGAGCCGCGGCCTCGTTCGAAGCTTTCCCGCTGCGGGAAAAGGACGCGGCCGAAGGTACCTCCGCGAGGACGTGCTGCGCCTCAAGGCGCGCCACGATGCCCGCTCGGGACACGGCGCCGTCGCCGCGGGCGCGCTCCGCTGGGGCGAGCCGGTGCTCGACTCGAGCATCACGGAGATCACGGCCGATGGCCCCCGCTACCGGGGACACCTGGCGCTCGATCTCGTCGTCCGCGGCGCGCGCTTCGAGCAAGTCGCCGAGCTGCTCTGGACCGGCGTGCTCCCCGACCTCGTCCCCCATTGGACCCCCGCCGCCATCCCCGAAGACGACATGCGCACCGCGCGCCTGGCGCAGCGGCCGTACATGCGCCTCCCGTTGCTCCTCGCCACCTGGGCCATCACCGCGCCCCTCGCCCCCGCACCCACCGCGTCCTCGCACCGGCGCACGCCCACCCCCGAATCGATCCGAACGTCAGCGCGCCCCCTGCTCGCCGCCTTGCCATGGATCCTCCGGCCGCGCCGCTGGGCAGAAGCTTCGTCACGCGCGTCGACCTTGGCCGAGCGCATTTGCATCCTCTTGAAGCGCCCGCCCCACCCGGACCGCGTGCGCCTGATCGATGCGACCTTGATCCTCAGCGCCGATCACGAGCTCAACGTCTCCTCGTTCACCGCCCGGGTCGTCGCCTCCTCGGGCGCCGACTTGCACGCCGTCCTCTCGGCCGCCGCCGGCGCGTTCTCCGGCCCGCGCCATGGCACGGTGAGCGACGACATCGAGGCCCTCGTCCGGGACGCCGCGTCCCCGCGACGCGCGCGCCGCATCGTCGACGCCTACGCCCGCCGCAACGAAGCGCTCCCCGGCTTCGGCCATCGCTTCTACCGAGGCGGCGATCCGCGCGGCCGCGAGCTCCTCGCGCGCGCCGCCGCCCTCGCGCCGGACGATCCAAACCTTCGCACCCTCGCGGCCCTCGTCCAAGCCGCCGAACAAAAGCTCGATCAACATCCCAACTTGGACCTCGGCCTGGTGGCGGTCGCGTGCGCCCTCGGCGCCCCCCGCGGCACCGCCGCCACCCTCTTTGCCCTCGGCCGCGCGGCCGGGTGGGTCGCCCACGCCCTCGAACAGTGCGAATCGGGCGCCCTCATCCGGCCCCGCGCCCGCTACGTGGAGCGCGGCGCGGGGTGACCCCATCGCCGATTTCGATCAGCGCGGGCGGGCGATGGTCGAGAATTCGTCGCCCTTTTTCCAAGCCGGGAGCTCCGGTGCGTTCGCCACCCGCATCCCGACCACCAAGAGCAATTGCATATCCTGCACGGCGCCGCGCAAATCCCAATTTGGATTGAACTCGTCCGACGGCTGGTGGTAGTGCGTTTTGCGGAACGCATCGAGCTGCTGCTCGCCCCAGCCCTCCGGGCGGCCCACGTAGTTTGGCCCGCCGCCCACATAGACGGAGGGAACGCCGATTTTTGCGAAGCTGAATTGGTCGGAGCGGTAAAAGGCGCCGCGCTCGGGGGAGGCGTCGCCGTGCAGGCTGCGGCCTTGGGCGCGCACCACGGCCGAGACCACGTCGTCGAGCGACGATTTGCCGAGGCCCACGAAGCCCACGTCGTGGGTGGGGCCGAATACGTTGAGCGAATCCATATTGAGGTTGGCGGCGATGCGCCCGGGCGCGAAGGTGGGGTGCTCGCAATACCACTGGGAGCCGAGCAGCCCCTGCTCCTCCGCCGTCACCGCCGCGAAGACCATGGACCTGCGCGGCCGGGGCTCGGCGCGCGCCGCCGCGGCGGCGATGGCCAAGAGGCCGCCGTTGCCGGACGCATTGTCCACCGCGCCGTTGTAAATCGAATCACCATTTCGCGGCACGCCGACCCCCAAGTGATCGTGGTGCGCGGTGAGCACGACGGCCTCGCGCGAAAGCTCGGGATCGGAGCCCGGGAGCACGCCCAACACGTTGGCGCTCTCGAGATCGAATCGCTTGTTCGCGAACGCCAAATCGAGCGCCACGCCGAGCGCGCGCGGCTTGAAATCCCGGCGCTCGGCCGATTGGCGCAAGGTATCGAGGTTCTCGCCCCCGAGCGCGACCACGCGGCGGGTCGCCTCCTCGGTGGCCCACATTTTTGCTTTCAGCCGCGGCTCGCCGCGGGCGGGGAGCTCGAACTTATCGGAGGAGTTCGACGTCACCACCACCTGCCACGGATAACCGGCCGACTCGGTGGTGTGAATGATGATGGCGCCCGCCGCGCCTTTCTTTGCAGCCTGCACGTATTTGTAATCCCACCGCCCGTACCAGAGCCGCCGCTTTCCCTCGAAGAGCGCAGGATCGCTCGAGGGATCGTTGTTCATCACGACCACCACTTTCCCGCGGACGTCGACGTCCTTGTAGTCGTCCCATTGGTACTCGGGCGCCACGATGCCGTAGCCGACGAAGACCAACTCCGCCTTGGCGAGGCTCACGTGGGGATCCTGCACGCCCGACATCACCACCAAATCGTTTGGCACCGAAACGGAGACGGAGCCGTGCGATCCGCTCGAAAAGCTCGGGCCGCCCTTGATTTGCGCCGCGAGCCCCACCAGCGGAACCCGCTGGAAATAGGTGCCGCCATCGCCCCCCGGCTTCAGTCCGATCCGTTGGAATTCGCCGGCCAGGTACTCGAGCGCGAGCTTGCTCCCGCGCGAGCCCGGCAACCGCCCTTCCAGCTTGTCGTCCGAGAGATAGCGCGTGGGTGCGGCGATCGCGTCGGGCGTGATCAACCCCGCCACCCGCCGTTCCTCGGTGGAAAATTCGGAGGCGGGGGCGACCGCGACCGCGACCGCCGCATCGTGGCTCGCGGGATGCCCCGCCGAGGTCGCCGATGCGCCGGCACATGCCGCGGACATCACGCCCGCGCATGCCACCACCATCGCCGAACGGGAAGATAAGCCGAGAGAATCGGTTAAAGTACGCAACGTTGAGAAGCGGCGGACGATGATCGACCGAGAGCGCGGTGAACGAGTTAAACGCGATGAACGCATGGTCGAAACAGACGTAGTGGTGGCAAGCGAGGGCGTCAACGAAGCAGAGCCGTTACTCGTAGCCATTTTCACCCCGAACAACGGTATACCGTGGCGAAATTCCCCGATCGCGCTTCGCGCTTGCATCGACGCGCATGATGAGGAAGAACCCCCTGGGTCGATGGGCTCTTCGCCCGTCGAAAAGACTCTTTCCTTGGTCGACAGTCGCCCCTAGAGAGGGCCACTCACGGTGCGCCCGAGTTTCGCGTCTCTGCGTTCCTTCGTTTCTTCCGAGTTTCCAAGCTTCCGAGGACACGGGCAAAATATCGGGAAGGTACGACTTCTTCGGGGCGTACGTCGCAGATGATCACTGGAGAGTGAGTCGGATCTGCAGTTGAAAATCCTGGGGGGCCAGGAGCCACGATGCAAAGCAGTGCACCCAATTCGGAGCGGTTACGATCGCGTTACATGAATATGCCGATCGGTCATCGCGGCGGCAGAGCGCGATGGACCGTCATGTTGCTCGCCACCAGCGTGGTCTGCGGCATCGCGGGGAGCATCGTCAGCACTGCGCCCCTCTCGCTGCCTTTGCTCGTCATTTCGGTCGCTTGCGCTGCCGCGGCCTTGGTCGTTCACTGGATTGAAACGCGCCGGCCGAGGCTCGTGCGCCGGCGGTATCCGTAGGCGAATCGCGTTCGCCTCCCAAG
This sequence comes from Sorangiineae bacterium MSr11954, assembly GCA_037157815.1. NCBI lineage: Bacteria > Pseudomonadati > Myxococcota > Myxococcia > Myxococcales > Pendulisporaceae > Pendulispora > Pendulispora albinea. The sequence goes on along the minus strand of CP089984.1, from coordinate 1,808,855 downwards.
CGACACTCAGCGCTCACTTACCATCCTGGGATCGACCCCCAGCGGCCCGCTCGAAACTCAGCGCTTACTTACCGACCTCGGCGGCGGCCCGCGTGGCATGGATATCGGCGACCCATGCGTCGATCAAGCTGCGCGCGATGCTCAGGCGCGGGGGGATCGGCGGGAGCGCATCGGCAGGGAACCAGTCGGCGTGCGCGATCTCCTCGCCGTCCACGCGAATTTCGCCCGACCTCCAGTCGGCCGTGAACCCAATCATGAGCGAGTGGGGAAACGGCCATGGCTGGCTGCCGAAATAACGCGCGTTCGTCACCTCGACGCCCACTTCTTCGCGCACCTCGCGAACGATGGTCTCCTCGAGCGACTCGCCGATCTCCGAGAAGCCGGCGAGCACGCTGTAAAAGCCGTAGGTGGAGCGCGCGTTGCGGGCGAGCAGCACGCGGTCGTCGCGCCGGACCAGCACGATGATGGCGGGCGAGATACGCGGATACGACAGAAGACCGCAAGCGGGGCAGCGCAAGCAGCGCTCGTTCTCGACCCGCTCCGTCGCCGTGGCGCAGCGGCCGCAGAAGCGGTGCGTAGATGCCCAATCGACCACTTGCGCGGCGCGCCCGGCCAGCCAGAATTGCGCGTCGCCCAGGGGAATGAAGAGCTCGCGAAGGTTGGAGACGACCAAGGGCGCGGGCAGCTCGACGTCCGCGTTGCAGGCGACCGCAAAGGCGTCGACCTCGCTGCCCTCGAGCCGCCCCAAATGGTGGGCGCCGCTCACATCGATGGCGAGCTGGGCCACGTCTTCATCCGTGGGAAATGCGACGGCGTCCCCTTCGCGCCGCACCACGATCCCCTTGGGGTGCACGAGCAGCCACGTGCGCTGCGAAACATCGGCGGGGCGAGTGGGGCGAACGTTGCTCATTCGGCGCCGATGGTGGGACCTCTGCCCCTTTCGGGCAAGAGCGGCGCATCGAATCGACCCCATCCACGATGTGCCTCCGACCTTTCGATGGGCCTTCGGAGACCTTTAAATGAAGGCCATAAACGCTGGCCCAAATGCACCTTGCGTCCTAGGAATCGTTGGCTCCGCATCATGACGACCCCGCGCCCTCTGAAAATCGCGACCGCCCAGTTCGAGAACCGAAGCGGTGACAAAGCCTACAACCTGGCCACCATCGACCGCCTCGCGGCGCGGGCCAAGCAAGCGGGGGCCGACGTGGTCGCGTTTCACGAGTGCTCGGTGAGCGGCTACACCTTCGCGCGCCACCTCTCGAGGGCGCAGATGCTGGACCTGGCGGAGATCGTCGACAGCGAAGGTCCCAGCGTTCGAAAGCTCACGGCCATCGCCCGCGCGCACGATATCGCGTTGCTCGCGGGCTTCTTCGAAAAGGATCGGGACGGCCGCCTCCACAAGGCGCACGTCTGCATCGAGCCCGAGCGCGGTCTCATTGCCAAGTTCCGAAAGCTCCACCCCTTCATCCACCCCGATCTCCTGCCAGGGACCGAGTACGTCGTATTCGACCTATTCGGCTGGAAGTGTGGAATTTTGATTTGCTACGACAACAACGTCATCGAGAACGTGCGCGCGACGGCTTTGTTGGGGGCCGAGATCATCTTCATGCCGCACGTCACCATGTGCACGCCGTCCACCCGCCCCGGGGCCGGCTTCGTCGATCCGGCGCTGTGGACGAACCGCGAGGCCGATCCCACGTCGTTGCGGCTCGAGTTCGACGGGATGAAGGGCCGCGGGTGGCTCATGAAGTGGCTGCCCGCGCGCGCGTACGACAATGGCATTTACGCCGTCTTCTCGAACGCCATTGGCATGGACGACGATCAGTTGAAGAACGGCTGCTCCATGATCGTCGACCCCTTCGGCGATGTGCTCGCGGAGTGTCGCACCTTGGGCGATGACATCGCGGTGGCCACGTGCACCCACGACAAGCTGGAAAAGGCCGGCGGCTACCGTTACCGAAACGCCCGCCGCCCCGAGCTCTTTGGCACCATCCTCGGGCAACCCCACGTTGGACGCCACCGCGTGGCGTGGATGGACGAGCCCTCGGTCGATGCGGGGCTCGAGGACGAGAGCAAGAATGGGAACGAGAGCAAGAACGACCGCGAAAGCAACCGATAGGGAGCCCAATCAGGAGGGCCCTTCAGGAAAGCCAAGCCGATGTCAAAACGACCGCTTCCACCTTCAAAAAGGGATGGAACGTGTCGTCGGGGCGACACGAGGAGTTGCGTGTACGCGCACGAATCGTAAGTTTTGCAACTTCTCACTCGAAGTGAGCATTCGTTGCAACAACATATGTGATACGGTCCGGGCGTGAGTGCGAACAAGACGCTCGTTCTCCTCGGCGTCTACGTAGAGGACGCGGTCGCGACCGCCCGCGATTACGAAGAACGCCTATCCATGCGGCGGATCGCCGAGCATTTCATACGCACGGAGAGCGCCACCTCCGAGTGCATCATCATGGCCGGCTCGGACGAACCGCCGTGGGTAGTGATATTTTCCGGTCAGGGTAAAGAGAGCATCGCGGCGCGCATCGTGGCGGAGCGCGGTGTCGGTTTGCATCGACTCGTCTACCTCACGGCCGAATATGACCGTGACCTGGCGTGGCTCCGCGGGCGCAACCTCGGTCGCGACGGGTTGGTCACGCTCGCCGACCAAAGCTCGCTGCGCCGCGTCTCTGCGCCGCTCTCCGAGCTGGGCGTCATCGTCGATTTGGTGGAAAAGCCGGGCACGGAGCACTGGCTCATGCCTTTGCTGCGCTCGCTCGGCTGCGACGCGCACTACGGCTAAATTCTATCTCTCGCTCCCGAGCATTGGAATGCGATGAAATGTTTACGAACGGACACCGCCAGTGAGACGATGCTCATCGTCGCGATCGAAGCTCCCCTCCTCGACGATATGCGCACAGCGGTGAACCCATGATCTTGAACCCCCTCGATCACTTGGCCATCCATGTGGCCGACCGCCAAGCAGCCGAGAAGACCGTGAGCGAGCTGCTCGGGCACACGCGGGTGCAGGAGATGCGCCTCCCGTGCAACGAAGGCACCGCCCATCTCTCCGTCATGATGGAGCACGGCGATCGCTTTCACTTGGTGCTCTGCGAGGGCGACGGTCCATCGCACCCCATCACGCAATGGGTGGAGACGCGAGGCCCCGGCGTGCACCACCTCGCGCACCGCGTGGATTTATTGGAGCAATCGCTCCAAAACGTGGTGCAGGGCGGCGGGGAGAGCGTGGGCTCTATCGTCGAGGCCGACGGGCTCAAACAGGTGTTCACCACCGTGAGCGAGGACGGCATCCTTCACGAGATCACGCAGCGCGCAGAAAAACGCCGCTTCGTGGAGGGCAACACGGCGAAGCTCATCGCCATCGGTGCCTCCGTCGACCCCGTGAAATAGCGATGCGCGCGGGCTGAGGAGCGCAGGGACGAGGCCGCCTCTCGCGGCCAGAAGGTAAGAGACGGTTTGCGTTTGCACGCGATCCGCGACTAATCGTCGTTGGGTGCGCCTTGGTCGATTCGCTTCCATCGCCGTAACCATCGTCGCCACCCTCGCGTTCGGGTTGATCGCGCTCGTCGTGCTCGTCGGTTTCGAGCGCGAGGCGCACGCCGAGACGTTGCAAGCGCCGTATGGCGGAAGGGCGATCGCGCTGGGATCGCAGCGGATCGCGTGCGGGGCCATGCCCGGCGGGTGGATCGTCGAGTCGATGGGGCGCGCGGTTCGTCCGCCGGCCTCCGCGTCCTCGGTCGGCCAGGTGGTGGAGCTCAAAGTCGCCAGCAGCATGGAAGCGTGCGCCCGCTCGACCGACGCCGTGAAGCTGGTGACCACGGGCCGCTGGCCGCGGTTGGATCGCGCAAGCTTCAGCTTATCGATCGACGAAGGGAGGCTCGAGGGGCGCGGGCGCGACTTGAAGGGCACGGTGGTCACCTTCCCGGCCGCGCCGGAGCAACCCGTGTTCGACACATGCCGCGAGCCGCAGGTGGAGGGCGGCGCGGAGATCTGCACCTGGCGCGTGCCAAAGACGGTCTCGGCCGATCCCGGCGCGGGCGCCCTTCGCTGGCGCCCGGCGGGGGCCGACGTGAGCCCCGACGCGGTCCTCTTCGATCTCGAGGGCAAGCGCGCCGATCCGGCGCTCTTCACCATCGCCCCCAGCCGCGTTCAGGTCACACAAATCGTCCCCGTCGATGCGGCGGTCGACGTCTCATCGGGCACCGGCATCGTCCCGCTGCTTCACCCGGAGATCATCAGCGCGGTGGAGTGCGGAAACCTGCGCTGCAGCGTGGAGGCGAGCCGCCTGGCGGTGCAAGCGCCGCCGGCGTCGGTGACCACGCTCGACATCAAGTTCCGTCTGGCGCCCCACGTCACCTATACGAAAAAAGGAACGCAAGATCCGCAGCCGGTGGTGAAGCTGTCGATCCTGCGCTGCCCCATGACGGTGGTCTCCGGGCCCGCGCTGCGCGGCATCGAGGGCGCGCGGGTCATCGTGCGGCTCGAGGGGCAATGCTCGCACGACATTGCGCAGCTGCACTTTGCGGTGGGCTCGCGCCGGACCGACGTGGTGCAAACGGAGACCATCAACGAGGCCAGCTACGCGGTGCTGGCCATCGGCAACGTGGACGCGCCGCAGCTCTCCATCACGGCCGCGCGCGGCGACGGAGAGGGCTCGGTGGTGGCCATCGCCCGCACCGACACCAAGCCCTCGCCGCTGGTGCGCTCGGTGCTCGTGATCCCCGGGTATCCGCCCATCGATTTCATCCCCAACAACCGCTCCGCCCAGGTGCACCACCCGAGCCTCAACGACGCCGCGCTGGCGCTCTTGCCGGTGCAGGACGTCTACACGGCCGGCAACGAGGGCGGCGTCTCCACCGTGCAAGGCGAGATCAACGCGGCGGGGTACGTGGCGCTGCGTTTTGGCTACCGCAACCCGACCTTGCCGGCGCCGCTCGACCGGGTCGACTTGGCGGTGCTCACCGATCCGCTGCAGCGCATGGTGAAAGAAGCGGCGCTGCCGGCGCCCATCGGGACCTCGGTGCACACCAATCAGCCGCTGGTGGAGCTCGTCTGCTACGAGGACGGGCGTCCGTTTCTGGCGAGGCCCGGGGTCATCGAGCATCTGAGCTACGACTCGAGCGACAGCTGCCGCGTGGTCTTTCACCGCGAGCGCCTCTCGGCCGAATACGGCACCCAGAAGCTCCAAGTCGATATCGATGTTCGAAAGCTCGACGGCTCCGTTCGCCCCGAGGCCAAGGTGTCGCAAACGGTGATTTTGCGCGCGGGAAACCAGCCGCGCATCGCCTGGATCAAGGGGGTGGCGGCGCCCTACGACCGAATCAGCGTGCGCATCTCCCACGTCCCCGATGAAACGCATTATCTGGGCGCGCTCGAGATCCTGGGCGCGCCCTCGGTTCAATGGTCGATCATCCTCGGCAAAGGGCGCGTCCGTCTCTACGCGACCACCGCCATTCCAACGGGCCTTTATCGCTTCTCCGACTCCGATCACAGCGGCGTCATGTCGCTCAACTTTGGAATCATTTCCCGATTCACGTGGCTCGACAGCGACGGCAAAGAGGGCCTTTTGGGCTTGGAGGGCGGCATCATGGCCTTTGGCCTCACCGGCAGCACGGGGCCCAGCGGCAAGAGCCTCACCGAGGTGGGCGCCGTGCTCGGGTTGGGGCTCGCCATCCCCATCGCCAACGCGGCGTCGCCCACGCAAGCGTCGATCAATTTGCATGCGTGGGTCGAGCAGCGCATCACCAGCACCGGCGACGAAGGTGCCAATCCGCGGGCGATCATTTTTGGGCCCAGCATCTCCATCGGCAACGTAGGAACGACGTTTTAGCGGGAGGATCAACCGCCAGGGCGCCACGTGCGCTAGGAGAGAGAGTCGAGAATTCGATAGCTGATTGGAGAGCTTGGCTCCAGAGAGGGCTTAGTGATTCACAATTTGGAGAGCTTGGGTCCCAGAGAGGAAGACCCAAGGATTCACGGCGGAGTTGGCGCTCTTGGCGTCCTGGCGGTTCAATGCTCGCAGCGGGAAGCGCCGTCGCGGATCCATCGCTCCACGAGCGCGACCATTTCGGGTGAGGCTTTGCCGGTTTGGGGCATCGGTGTTCCGTGGGTTCCTTGGCGGCCGGTTAGCTTTGCGTAGAGGAGGGAGCCTTCGGGGTCGCCGGCTTTGACGCGGGTCTCCGAGGGCCACTGGGAGCTTGGAACGCCGACGAGCGCGAGGTGCGGATCGGATTGGAGATCGAGGGAGGCTTGGCGCGTGGCGGCCGAGTGGCATTGGAGGCACGCGCCCTCGAACGACGTTTTCACCTGGCAGGCGACGCTGGCCGCGGCGTCGACGCGCTGCCCCTGGCCGCGCGCCAGGGCGGTGGCGACGAACACCATGACGAGGACGATGACCATCTCCACGGTGTTGATGACGCGCAGGGCGGCGAGCGGGGATGGGTCGATGGGCTCGTTCTTTTTGACGCGAAGACGCCACTTGATGAGGGTCACCATGGGCCAGAGCTCCAGGAGCAGCACCAGGATGAAGAGCCCCATTTTGGTGTGAAAGACGGGGTTGTGCAGGTACCAGCTGGTGGGCTTCTCGATGCCGCCGAGCAAACGCCACAGTCCCGTGCCGAGCCAAATGGCCGCCGCAATTCCCCAGGCGGAGTCGGCGGCAAAGAGGGCGTGCAAACGTCGCTCGTCGAGGGGCGTGCGCATTTGGCGCCCGCGCACCCAGACGGCGCCAAGGCCGATACCGAACGCGAGGAGATGAAGTGCGGCGAGGATACTCGACATCGTCCCTATCTACGCCGAACGCCCCGGTGGACCCAACACCTATCCCTTCGTAGCGCCTCGGAGCGGCGGCTGCGACCTATCCCGCCGGGCGCGTGCCGTCGTTGCGGTAGCGCGCCAAATCGACGTGGAAGTGGTTTCGATGGAGCGCGTCGAAGAACGGTGTCAACACGTTGGAGAAGACGCTCTCGTCGTATGCGCGGTTCGAGATGGCTCGGAGAAAGCGGCCCTCGGCTTTTGCCGGCGCGGCCCCTTGATCGAAGTGGCGGAGCACGGAAATGCTCTTTCCGTTCTCCAGCGCAAATGTCTCCAGATCGATGGCGTTGGCGTACGAGTGCTCGCTCACCCAGCCGGGGTACGCCTTCATCTCGCGGCAGGAGTACGTGCCGAGGTGGTGGATGCGCGTGATGCGCTTGCCGAACGCGCGCACCGCCTCTTCTTGCGCCATCGCGTCGAAGCGCGCGAGCGCCAGGGCCATCGAGCACGTGACGAGGGCCGGCGGATCGTACGCGATGCCCGCCCGACCGCGGCGGTAGACGACCACCTGCTCGGCGCCGCATACGATGGCCTTGTGCCGCTGCACCGCGATCCGCGCGGTCGAATAGCGAACGCCCTCCGCCTTGAGCAGCGCCTCGCAATCGTCACGCGGCGCGGGCGGACCGACGATGCCGTCGTCCGCAGGATCGTCGTTCGCAAATGCCATCGGTGCCGCCGGCGCCGGAGACGCGGGGGTCGCCGGAGACGCGACGGATGCCAGGGGCGCCGGAGCTACGGGGGACACGGCGGACGCGGCAGATGCAAGAGAGGTCACGGGAGCTGCGGCGGGAGCTCCGACCGCCGCGGGGGCGCGGACCACGACGGGAGCGCTGACCGCGACGGCGCCGAAGACGAGCGGCAGCAACGCGGCGCTGACCGCGAGGATCTTCCACATTCCCTTTGGACGCAGGGCTCGCCGGAAAGTTTTGTCGTCCGCTTGAAGCCGGCTCGTGTCACCCTTATGTCAGTTGTCCGCCCCATGCGACGCACCGAGCGCCTCTTTGCCCTGGCCGAGTACCTGCGCGGCCGCCGCACGGGCGTCACGGCGGAGGCCCTCGCCGAGCGCTTCAATGTCACGGTGCGCACGATTTACCGGGACCTCGACACCTTGCGCGATGCCTCGATGCCGCTCTCGGCCGAGCGCGGGCGCGGGGGCGGCTATGCGCTCGACCGGAGCTACAGCCTCCCCCCGGTCAACTTCACGGCCCGCGAGGCGGCGCTCATCGTGGCGCTGGGGCGCTTTGCCATCGAGATGCGCCTGCTCCCGTTCACCGACACCCTCGACTCGGGGCTGGACAAGGTGCGGGCCGCGCTCTCCACGTCGGCCCAGCGCGAGCTGCTCACGCGGCTGAAGGAGCTCACCTTTCAAGGCGTGCCGGGGCTGCCGAGCAAAAAAGCGGTGCGCGCCGCCATCGAGCGCGCCTGGTTCGAGCAGCAACCCATCCGTATGACCTATGTCGACGGCAATTTCATCGAGACCACGCGCGACGTCCGCATCGAGTCCGTCATCATGGACCGCCACGAGACCCGCATCGACGCCACCGATCTCCACGCGGGCGAGCGCCGCCACTTCCGGCTCGACCGCATCGAGCACGCCGAGGTCCTGCGCATCCAGCCCGGCCCCGCCAACGACTAAGACCCGCGCAGGCGCTTACCCGTTCGCCTTGCGCCGGAAGAAGCGCGCGACCGGCCCCACCCCGCCCGCGATCAGCGCCCCGAGGAAGCTCAAAATGAAGAACCCCGCGTCCCACACGCCGTTCCCGAGCTCGCTGCTGCTGCGCAAGAACACCGTGTACAATACACGCACCAGCAAGCTGCCGAGCCCATAGAACACCAGCGCCGCGGCCGCCGTACGCCGCAAGTCCGACGCCAGCTCCACGGCGCGCACGCTGTTGGGCCACACCGATCGCCGCACGTGCAGCGCAAAGAGCGCCGTCGGGGTGATGGCGAGGAGCGCGGTGCCCACGATGAGGAGCACCGACTCGGTGCTGGTGATATCGCCCGGGCGGAAATAGCGAATGGTGCCCGAGATGGCGCCGGAGACGCCGAAGACGAACCACACCACGAGCGCGCTGCTCATGCTCACGATGGTGGGCCGCGCGTACCGGGCCGCGTTGGAGGTCGCCTCCATCGCCTCGAGGGCCTCGCTGGAGATGGCGGGCAGCGATCCGGTGCCGGCCGCCGGGCTGCCCGGGAGCGAGCCGATGGCCGCCCGCATGGTGCGCGCGGAGGGATCGTGCGACTTGCCGGTGGCGATGACCGTGCCCTCGCCCTTGCGCAGGATGGTCTGCATCTCCGGCGAGGAGAACGGCGCGCCCACGTCGAAGGGCGCGAGCGCCACATCGAGCTCGATCATCGTTTGGTAGCGCTCGCGCGGATCCTTTTGCATCGCGCGCTGCACCACCAGCTCGAGCGCGGGCGGGATGCTGGGCTCGATCTGGCGCGGGCGGATCGGCTCCTCGGTGAGGACTTGCGACAGGGTGGCGGTGGGATCCTCGTTGTCGAACGGGCGATGCCCCGTGACCAAGGTGTAGAGCAGGGCCCCGACCGCGTAGATGTCGGCGCGCGAGTCGACCTTTTCGCCGCGGGCCTGCTCGGGGGCCATGAACGAGGGCGTGCCCATGATCATGCCGGTGCGGGTGAGGTGCGTGTTGCGATGCCCCACCTTGCTGATCCCGAAGTCGAGCACCTTGATGTGCGGCATCCCATCGCGCGAGACGACGAAGACGTTCTCGGGCTTCATGTCGCGGTGGACGATGCCCCGGCCATGGGCCGCGTTGAGGGCGCGGCAGATCTGGCGCGTGATGGCCACGGCGGTGGCCACGTCCAGCCGGCCCACCTTCTTGAGGTGCTCCCCGAGCTCTTCCCCCTCGAGGAACTCGCCCACCAGATACGGGCGGCCGTCCGCGCTCCGGGAGACGTCGAAGACGTCAATCACATTGGGGTGGTTGATGGCGCTGGAGCTCTCGGCCTCGCGCTGAAAGCGCTGGACCACCTCGGTGTCGCGCGCAAACTCGGGGTGCAGGATCTTCACCGCGATGCGACGCTCGGGCAGCCGCAGGTGCCGCGCCTCGTAGACGCGCGCCATGCCGCCTTCGCCGACCATGCGGTGGATCTTGTACGTGTCGCCGAGCACCATGCCGAGCAGGGCGTCGACGTCGGCCGGGCCGTCGGACTGAAGGGACGCTCCGTCCCGGGGGCAGACGAGGAAGTCGACCGGATAGTGGGTGCCGCACGCGGGGCATCGCTTGGGGCCGCCCGCTGCAACGAGCTGCACGAAAGCTTCCGCCTGCTCCGCTGGATTGGTCATCTCGCTGGGGGCGGGCGGAACCGCAATGACGGCCTTGGTCACAGCGCGGGGGCCCGAAGTCGACATGTGCCAGCATCGTAACACGGCTCGAAACGCCGAAGTCTCGACCTTTCGAGCGCGGCTCGGGTAGGAGGTCACCCGCATACGGCACCGTGCTTCGACCCAGGGACCAGTCGTTGACGGCAGACTACTTCTGCCTATACTGCCCGCCGCCTTGGCTGGCCTTTTGACGTCCTCGCGCGCTGCGAGGCGGCAAATTCAAGGCTGGACCATCGGCCGGTCGCACAATCCAGTGCGAACGATCTTGTACGAGGTATCGTTTCAATGCCGCTTCATACGGAAAAAAAGTCCGAGCTCATCGATAAATTCCGCACCCACGAGACGGACACCGGCTCGCCGGAGGTGCAGATCGCCCTCCTGACCGAGCGCATCGGTTATCTGACCGAGCACTTCAAGACGCACGTGAAGGATCACCACTCGCGCCGCGGTCTTCTTCGGATGGTCTCCAAGCGCCGTCGCTTGCTGAACTACCTGAAAAAGTCGAGCCTCGAGCGCTACCGCAAGACGGTCAGCGCGCTCAACCTCCGCAAGTAGCGCCACCCTTTAAGCGGTAGAAGCAAAAGGCGGCCCCGGAAAGGCGGGAGGCGGCGTATGATTCGTCTCCCGCCATCCAAGGTGGGGTTTGTAGTATTTAAATCGTTTGACCGAGTCTGCCTTTGCCTCATCTCGCCTTGCTCTTCGATCCCTGCCCGCGAAGCGCCACCCGGCTGAAACACAGCCGCTGGTGCTTCGAGCGCAGCGACCGAGGAACGAAGGCGTCTCCTGGTCACAGGGAGTCCGCCGCCCACGGCGGACATCCGAGGTGAGGAAGCTCGGCGTTTCGGCCGCACGAAGCGGCCACGCGCTAAGGAGCGCATCACCATCATGTCCTTTGTTCGTGAATCGGTCATCGTCAACGGCCGTCCACTCACCATCGAGACCGGCCGTCTCGCCAAGCAGGCGCACGGCTCGGTCCTTCTGACCTACGGCGAGAGCGTCGTTCTCGTCACCGCCGTGTCGGGCGACGAGCGTCCCGGGTTGGATTTTTTCCCCCTCACCTGCGAGTACGTGGAGAAGACGTTTGCGGCCGGCAAGATCCCGGGCGGCTTCTTCAAGCGCGAGGGCCGGCAGCGTGACGAGGAGATCCTCACGAGCCGCCTGATCGACCGTCCTTGCCGCCCGCTTTTCCCGGAGGGCTTCAAGAAGGACACGCAGATCATCGCCACCGTCCTCAGCTCGGACAAGATCAACCCCACCGACGTCTTGGCGCTCACCGGCGCCAGCGCCGCGCTGCACATCTCGGACATCCCCTGGGGCGGTCCCCTGGCCGGCATCCGCGTGGCGCGCGTGAACGGTGAGTTCATCGTGTTCCCGACCTTCGAGCAGCAAGCGCAGTCCGACATCGACATGGTGGTCGCGTGCTCGAAGGACGCCATCGTCATGGTCGAAGGCGGCGCCGCCGAGGCCAACGAGACGGACGTCATCGACGCTCTGTGGTTCGCGCATCAGGCCGCGCAGCCCATCCTGGAGCTCATCGAGCGCATGCGCGCCGCGGTGGGCAAGGAGAAGCGCCCCTTCGAGGCGGTGAAGCTCGACGAGAAGATCGCCGCGCGGGTCAAGGCCCTCTCCGACACAGGCATCATCGAGGCGGCGCTCATCAAGGAGAAGAAGGTCCGCTACGACTCGTACAAGGCCATCAAGACGAAGCTTGGCGAGGCGCTCCTCGCGGAGCTCGGGGCCGAGGTGTACGCGGCCAACGAGAAGCTCATCAAGGAAGAGTTCGAGGAGCGCAAGTACCACGTCGTGCGCGAGTACGTCCTCAGCCAGAACAAGCGCATCGACGGGCGCGCGATGGACGTGATCCGTCCCATCTCGACCGAGGTGGGGCTTTTGCCGCGGGTGCACGGCTCGGCGCTCTTTCAGCGCGGCGAGACGCAGGCGATGGTCACGAGCACGCTCGGCACCAGCGCCGACGAGCAGAAGATCGACGCGCTCACGGGCGAGCGGTGGAAGCGCTTCATGCTCCACTACAACTTCCCGCCCTTCTCCACCGGCGAGACCAAGCCCCTGCGCGGCCCCGGCCGTCGCGAGGTCGGTCACGGCGCGCTGGCGGAGCGCGCGCTCTCCCGCATGATCCCGGAGCAGGAGAAGTTCCCGTACACCATCCGCGTGGTCTCCGAGACGCTCGAGTCGAACGGCTCGTCGTCGATGGCCGCGGTCTGCGGCGGCACGCTCTCGCTCATGGACGCGGGCGTCCCCATCAAGGCGCCGGTGGCGGGCATCGCGATGGGCCTCATCGCCGATCCCACCCCGGGCCCCAATCAGCGCACGGCCATCCTGAGCGACATCCTCGGCGACGAGGACCACCTCGGGGACATGGACTTCAAGGTGTGCGGCACCTCGCGCGGCATCACGGCCATCCAGATGGACATCAAGATCGCGGGCCTGTCGCGCCAGATCATGAGCAAGGCGCTGGAGCAAGCGCGCGCCGGGCGTCTATTCATCCTGGGCAAGATGCTCGAGTCGCTCAACGTGCCGCGCGGCGAGCTCTCGAAGTATGCGCCGCGCATCACCACGGTGAAGGTCAAGCCGGACCAGATCCGATTGATCATCGGCCCCGGCGGCAAGACCATCAAGGGCATCATCGACCAAACCGGCGTCGCCATCGACGTGGAAGACGACGGCACCGTCAACGTCGCCTCCAGCGACTCCGACGCCGTGAAGAAGGCGCTCGACATCATCAAGGGCCTCACCGCCGAACCCGAAGTGGGGGCCGTCTACAAGGGCGCCGTTCAGCGCGTGACCGACTTCGGCGCCTTCGTGGAGCTCCTCCCCGGCACCGACGGTCTCCTCCACATCTCCGAAATGGCGCACACGCGGGTCGAGCGCGTCACCGACGTGATGAAAGAAGGCGACGTGGTCGAGGTCAAAGTCCTCTCCATCGACCGCGACGGGAAAATCCGCCTCTCGCGCCGCGAGCTCCTTCCGCTCCCCGAGGGCGAAGAGGGCGAGCGCGCCAAGGAGCGGATGCTCGCCGCCCGCGAAAGCGGCGGAGCGCCCCCGCGCCGCAGCGGCGGTGGTGGCGGCGGCGGCGACCGCGGACCGCGTCGCGATGGCCCCCGCTCCGGCGGCGATCGCGGCGGCCGCCGTTGACATAAACGCAAAATTCCGAGCGGAAGCCGTACGTAGCGTGTCTGCCGAGGTCCTGGCGACACGCTACGTTGCTTTTGTCGAGGGCGCGGACGGCTCGCCCGCGGCGTACTCCGGCAAGGCCTCTCTCACCGCGGCGACGAAGTCCGGCACGAGCTTCGCGAGCGCGTCGAGCAACTTCGGGAGGGGGACATTGGTCAGGTCCTCGGCCTGCTGCTCCAACCTTTCGATCGTCGTCGCCGGATCGAAATCGAAGACGTTGCATAGGAATTCATCCGGCGACTGAGCCTCGATGCCCCCCGGGAGTGGAGGCCGGAAGTCTTTGAGGTTGGCGGTTACGATCACCTGCGCTCCGCTCATCACCGCGGCAGCCACGACATGGCGATCCTTCGGATCGTTCGGCATGGAGTCCACGAGCACCTCGTGACCCGTGACGAGAGCCTCGGGGAAGAACGCGCATGGTCGCGACGAGGCGGCGAGCCTTCATCTCACTCATCACGCTCTTGCGCACGAGGTTGCGGCGCATCTCGTCGAGGATCGTCTCGGACCAATAAAGTTGGTACACACCAACTTCGGCCGCGCGTAATAGCGTGTCGCGAAGGGTCGATGGAAACAGCACATTGGCGTCGAGAACGACGCGGAAAGGTGCTGGGAGCATCGAGCAAGAATGCTATTCCAACTCGGGATAGCCGCCTAACTCTTCGGTGAGCGCCGTAAGCTCCTTGAGCTTCGCGCGGCGTTCCTTGGCTCTCTGCCGTTTGTAGGCCAAGACATCTTCGATCCGAAGGCGACGATGTTTGCCCGTCTTCGTGTACGGGATCTTTCCCTCCTCGAGCAGACGCACGAGGTACTGGCGCGAGACGTTGAGCAAGTTGGCGGCGTGCTGGGTTGTGAGCTCTTTTCCAACCGGCACGACCGTAATGGCATCACCGCGCGCCAGAACATCGACGACCCGCTCCAGCGCGTAGAAAACCGCCTCGGGTAGCTCGATGTGCTCCCCCTTTGGCCCCAGCAGCAAACAGGGCTTCCGATGGGGCTTCGCTTGGATGAGGCGCAGCTGCTTCAGCAGCTCGACGAACATGGCGTGCTGTTCGGGAGGCGCAGAAATAGGGCTCACCCCATGGATCCGTTTTCCGGCGGGCGGCTCAAATACGGTTGCCATGGCTTTCGTAACTGTAGCTACAATTCGACCCAAACGCAACCAACGGGCACCGGCTCTATATAACGGTAAATATTGAAGATTATGTAACTCCAGGAGCTCGCCGTGCCGAGCTCGTGCTCGGACCGCCGCCGCGATGGGTTCCGTTTCGGTTGGGCATCGCGGCAGCGTCGTTCGCTGCGGAGCTTCGAGGCTTCGGAGATTGGCCTAGAGCGCCATGGAGGCGCGCAACGCAGGGCGATCGTGACAGCGGTCGACCCAGGTGGCGACGTTGGGGAAGGAGGTCAGATCGATTCCGACCATGCGGCCCCACGCGAGCGCGGCGGAGTTGGCGAGGTCCACGAGGGAGAAGCTTTCGCCGAGTTGGTAGGGGCGGCTCGCGAGGTGGGCCTCGAGGATTTGCAAGCTCGCGTTGACGCGGTCGTTGGCGGCTTTTTTGTCCTCGGGGGAGATGGCGTAGACGAAGCGGGCGATGGCGGACCCGAGCTCCACGGTTCCCCAGACGAGCCACGAGAGCGCCGCTTCGCGGGTGGGATCGCTCGGCGCGGGCCAGAGCTTCTTGTCGACGCCGAAGCGTTCGCCCAGGTAGATCAGGATGGCCAGCGACTCGAACAATGGGCGGCCGTCGACCACGAGCAGCGGGACTTTGCCGTTGGGGTTGAGCGTCAGGTAGTCGGCGGTGTGGGTCTCGCCGGCCTTGAGATCCTTGCGGATCTTGGTGCACGGCACCGCGAGCTCCTCGATGGCCCACGTGACGCGGGAGGCGCTGCTGTACGGGGCGTAATAGTACTCGATGGTCATGATCGTTCTCGCTTGACTTGGGTCTCGGGTTGGGAAGTCTTGGCCCTTGCGACACCCAACACGATAGGCGGGCGCAATGACAGCATATTGTCAGGATAGTGCGGACCCGGCGTTCACTCGTTTTTTCGCCGGCGAGTGAGGAGGAAATAGCCCGCGCCGCGATGGCCCAGCGGGAGAAAGGCGCGCGGCGCGAAGTGGGCGCCGAGGAGCTCCGCATGGGCCAGCCGCGCTTCGACCAGGTAGCCGTACGGTGCGTTCGGCCATGCCGAGAGGTCCGGGGCGGCGCCGCGGATATAGAAGAGCAGCGCATCGGGATTTTTCGAGAGCAGGAGCGCAGGGTCGACCCGTTTCGACGTATGCCCGCCGGGCAGCACGGCGATGTCCGGATCCGTCACCCCCGCCAAGTCCACGATGCGGCCCTCGGTCGCCGCGGAGATCCATCCGATGTCGACGGCGGCCACCGAGCCAACGCCGTCCAGGTACGGGCGCGCGCGCTCCACGAGCGCCCGCCGGTCGTCCATCACCGCACGCCCGAGCGGCGCCGCGTGCACGAAGTTGACGGCGCCCGCCGCGATGGCCACGCCCGCGCGCAGCGCCGTTGCGATCCGGTGCGCGTGCGGCAACGCAAGGACGTACGCCCACGCCAAGGACGGCGCCACGGGGGCGAAGAGTCGCGCATACGGCATCCAATCGCCTCCGACCGCGACGATCGCCACCACGTGCACCATGGCCGCCGCCACCACCACGCGCGCCGCCCGCGGAGCGCGCGCGAGCGCCCTTGGCGAGAGCACCAAGACGGGGCTCGCCGCCACCATCAACGCCACCGCAGCGTACAGCGCACCGTAGGTCACGTCGCTCGGCTTCGCGAGCACCGCCAGCGGCGCAGGGCGTCCAAATACGGCCACGCGCACCGCCGCGCACGATGCGAACGGCACCAGCGCGATCGCAGCGTGAAGCACCGCACGACCCATGGAGCGCCGCCGCGCCATCGAACCCCACCCGGCACCAAACGCCAACACCGCCGCCCATGGAGCCATCTCGGGCCGCAGCGCGGCCGCGCACCCCGCGAGCACGGCGCACGTATATGAGCGCGCGCCCACCGCCAGTGCGCCCCCGGCGGCCAAGGCCATCGCCAGGCCCGTTTCCATCCCGCTCACGGCATGCGCAGCCACCGGCAGCGACACGGCGTTCGTGACCAGCGCGGCCACCTTCGCCCATTTCGCCGGCCTCGCCCATCGCGACCCCACCCCGGGCTCATGCGCGAGGCCGACCCCCGGCGCACCCATCCCCGGCGCGCCCATCCCCGACGCCCCCATCCCCGGCGCACGCCCTACCGCCACCCCAAACGCCACGGCGACCGCCGACCAAGCCACCAACCCCATGCACTTTGCACGCATCAACACGTCGAGCGCCGACGCGGGAGCCCCCGCCAGAGGTGCCAACACGAACGCCCACGGCAACGGCGTGACGCCATCGGTGACGGCGCCTCCGTCATTGAAGCGGTAGCCCAGCCCAGCCGCGAGATGCCGCGCGTAACGCACGGAAATCAGGGCGTCATCGACGGTGAAGCCCCACATGAAAAGGCAAGGAAGCAGCGCGCTGAGCAGGCCTGCGATGGCCCATTTCGAGTCACGCCATCGGAGCGCGCGTGTCACGGGATCGCCGCCGGTAGCAGTGCCCGAAAGTCTTGTCCAATCTCTTCCATAGTGTGCTGAAAACTACGCCGATGGGCGCGAGCTTTTTACCATGCGTCTCCAGGCAGGCTCTCCCCTGCCCCCACGCAAAACATGATGCGCTCGTTCGAGATTCTCGTCGCAAGCGACGAATTCGCGCCCCCCTTCGATCCCGATTCGGCTTCTCCTTCTCCGCGCCGCGTCCCGCGGCGGGGTGCCCGGGAAGTGCTCGACATTTTCATCGGCGGCGTCAACGTCACCGCCCGCGTGGCCGACCGGCAGGCGCCAGCCGTGCTGCGCGATCTCGGCCTCTCGCTCGCCCGGCTCGCCCGCCAACGCCGCGGAAAGATCCTGGTTCGCTTCTACGACGATCCGTGGGAGCTCTGCGTCGAGCGCATGGGCAAGATCGCCGCCCTCAGCGTCTACCGCACGGGCACCGATCCCTTCGTGGTCGCCTACGACGAACGCGCCAGCTTCGCGGAGATCCACGCGCGCGTGCACGACGCCGTGAAGAAGGCCATCGAGCGCGGCTCCGCCCCCGCCGCGGTGGCCGTCGAGCTCCGCGCCGCCGAGGCCGCGCTCGAGACCGTGAGCGAGGCCGATCTCGCCCTCGAGGACGAGCCCTTGTCGGCCCTGGAGCCCGTGAGCGTCGAGGTGGAGCGGGACTTCCCCGTGGCCCTCGGCACCGAGTTCGTCTTGCGAAAATTCGCCGACTTGGACGATCACGCCGCCCCGGTGGAGCGCGCCGATCTCCACGCGCTGCTCTTCCGCGGACGCATCCGCGCCGAGGTGCGCGGGCGCGCCGTCGATCTCGGGGAGGGCCACCCCTTCCTCTTCGCCGAGCGCTTGCTCGCCATGTCGACCCGCGCGCTGCAAGCGTGGGAGCACGGCCAGCCCCAGTACGTGCGCGCCGAAGCGGGCGGCGTCCTCATCGCCATCCGCCTCTCGGCCGACGGCGATGCCGCCCTCACCTTGGGCTCCGCCGCGCGCGCCCACCTGGAGCAGAACTTCACCTTCCCCGCCCTCTCCGTCTCGGATTTGGTCGAGGCCTCGCTCGCCTTTGGCCGCGCCCTCGCGCGCGCCGTCCTGCGCCGCGATCGTGCACAATGCACCAATCTGCGGCTCAGCGCCTTCCGCCGCCAGCTGCGCGAGACCGCCGACGCCCTGCGCGATGTCTGCCGCGACGACGCCAAGACCAACCCCACCCCCGAGCCCTACCGCGCCTTCGTGGCCGCGTCGCGCCCCGCGCACACCCCCTCGGTCACCGGCCCCAGCGCCGC
The DNA here is from genome assembly GCA_037157815.1 of Sorangiineae bacterium MSr11954. Lineage (NCBI taxonomy): Bacteria > Pseudomonadati > Myxococcota > Myxococcia > Myxococcales > Pendulisporaceae > Pendulispora > Pendulispora albinea. The sequence continues at coordinate 1,790,624 of CP089984.1, read as the reverse complement.
GCCCACCCGGCTGCGCTACACCGAGCGATGGCGCGCCCTCGTCCCCGGCATCGATCTGCGCGCGACCTTCCTCTGCGGCGATCGCCTGATCGTCGGCGCCGCCGCCGAGACGTATTGCCTCGAGCGCACCACCGGGCAGGTCATGTGGCGCGTGCCTACCACGCGCGCGACCAACGTGGTCACCCCCGGCGGCCTGGCCCGCATCTCCGGCGACGGCGAAATCTGTGTGCACGATTTCGGCAACGGCGAGATCACGATGCGCACCCAAATCGGCCCGCGCCTCGGCGCGCCGCCGGCGGGCGCCGTGGTCAGCTTGGCGGGCCTCCCGCGCCTGCTCATCGTCACCGAGGGCGAGCGCCATCTGTCCGCCATCGATCTCACCAACGGCGAGCCCCGATGGCGCTTCGCCTGGGGCCGCGGCGGAGCGCTTCGCATGCGGCGCGCCGGGCGCCTGCTCTATGTGGCGAGCGGCGACAGCGCCCTCACGGCGGTCGACGTGCAGTCGGGGGCCGTCGTATGGCGGGTGCGCAACCGCCTGCGCTTCCGGGCCAGCCCCACCCTCGATCACGACGTGCTCATGGCCGTCGCCGGCGGCGCCAACTCCGCCGCCGAGCTCCTGGGCATCGATCCGTACTCCGGGCAGGTGCGCTTTCAGTGCCCCATCGCGCCGTCGGCCGCCACCGTCGAAGGCGGACCGCTCATCGCCGGCCGGGTCGTCGCCTGCGCCGTGCGCATGCGCCATGGCCTGCGCCTGGTCGCCTTCTGCCGCGAAACGGGGCGTGAGCTGTGGAAGAGCGAAGGCTCCGTCGCCCCCGTGGGCACCTCGTGGCTCTCCGTCGACGGGCTCTTCATCGGCAATTGCCCCACCGGTGAGCTGGTCGCCGTCGAAGCCGAAACCGGCGCCTTGCGCTACCGCCACGTGCTCGGTCGCATGATCGACGCCGATGTCCCCCGCCGCCTCGAGCCCGTCTTGCGCTCCGGCGCCCTCTTCGTTCCTCACACCGACGTGCACGTCTTCCGTCCACACGATGGCACCGAAATCGCCACCATCGGCCCCTGCGATGCCATCCCCGATCTTCTGCGGGTCGACGAGCAATGCAACGTGTACGTCGCCGAGGAGAGCGGCCACCTCGCCTCCTTCGCCGTCGGACCCCGCCTGACATTGGTCAAAGGCTGACGCGGTTCGTAAGGTCAGAAACCGCAACACGCGATGTCCGCCTCGGGAGCGACCGGCGGAACGAGGAGAACCCCGGGCGGGAGCGCTCTCCATGTGGAGGCTGCCCGTGGGTCCGCGACCTCGAAGGTCTGGCGATCCCGCTGCACGAACAGGGTCCCACCCGGATCGAAGCGCACGGCGCCCACGCCGGTGCCGGCGGCGATCGTGGTCGCGCTCATCGTGGCGGTGTCCACCAGCACGATACGATGGGAGCCGACGAAGGTCCCGCATTCGCACACGTGCGTGTCCCAAACGAGCGCGACGCGGTCACCGCGGGGCGAGGCCACGATGGAGGGCGGTCGATCGCCGCCGAAGGCGATATTCTTTGGCACCTTCACGACGCGACCATCCGGGAGCTTCAGCTCGAGCCACTTCCACGAATAGCCCGCGCTCGAAGACCAAGTCTCGGAACCGTTGTGGAAGGGCATCCCGAGCGTTCCCCCCGCCTTGCCGTGATCGACTTTGGGCGCTTTGAACGCCGAGGTGGCGAATTCCAACTTGCCGGCGCCCCGCTCCGGTGAAAAGGAAATACGCGCTCCGGTGAGTCGTCCGAGGGGCTCGCCCTTTTCGTAGCCGATCCCCGAGCTCAGAAGCACAGTGACCGCGTCCTCTACGATGTGCACCTGTCCGGAGAAACCACCCTTGTCCACGGGAATGCGCGCGAGCGGGGCGCCGTCCGTGGTGTACGGCCAGAGCAAAACTTGGTGGAGGTAGAAGTGATCGGCGAGGTCACCAGCCAACATCGTCGGTCTCGAGCCGGTCGTGAGAATGGCAAACGGCAAATCGCTGGCCACGTATGCAGACAAGGGCCCCCGTTCGCGCTCGCTCACGGCCACGAAGCGCGACGTGGACGAATCCCAAACGCCCACGCGAAGATTTTCGGGATCGGTCGCGCGCTCCGTCCGCGCCTGCCATAGCATCGCGCGCAGCCCGCGCTCACTCGAGAGCGATGCGCGATACCGCGCTTCGAGCTCGAAAACCTTTGCAAAGAGGCGTTTGCCCGGATCGCTGGCCCGAAAATCCACCAGATCGGGGTCGCGCGACGCTTGCGCGCGCAAGCCAATGAAATCCGCCTCGAATACTTGGGTGAGCTCGCGCTCCGCGCCCTCCATGTCGCCCGCTCGGGCGCGCGCACACGCCAGGTTGTAACGCGCGAGGACGAACCCCGGTGCAGACTGGAGCGCCTTCTCGAGCCCCGCGACGGCCGGCCCGACGTCGCCCCGCGCGAGACGTTTCACCGCGGCATCGTTCTCCGCGAGCGCAGCGGGCGATGGGAGCCCCAAATCGCGGAGGCCGACCGGCCCCACGGCACCGGCCGTCCTTCGCGGCGCAGGTGCTTCGACGGCGCCGCCAACGGCGGCCGCCGGGCGCGCCACCGGTGCGGCCGCAACGCGATCGTGCGCGGCCGGCGGGTGCTCATGCGCCCTACACGCAAAAAGCGACACCAGAAAAAAGCCGAAAGCGCTTTGCCGTCTCATGGGGACCGTCGCGAACGAACGCCCCACGGACATTGCCGCTTCCGCCCTCCCTGCGCTACCCGCATTTCGCCGGGTGCCTCGAAGGTGCACACCTTCGTGCACCCGAGTCGCCTCGTTTACCCGTCCACGACGCGCAAAACGGCGAACTCCTCGCCCACCTTCGGCACCGGGAGCAAGCCATTCGTCACCACACCATCGTCGCTTTCGGGCTCGCTCAAATACACGGCCACCGCGCCCAAGGGCTGCTCGGTCGGCAGCAGCAAGGAGCCGGGCGGGATTGAACGTGCCTCGCGCGTCCACGACACGTCGCACTGGCCAACGGTGGACGCCTCGAGGATGGCGCGCGCGCTCTTGGCGGAGAACCCCTCGAAGCGCGGGATCTCCACGAGCGCCTGGGCCGGCGCTTCCTCCACCCGCAATCCATGGCCGCGCAAGAACGGACCGAGGTGCGCGGGCAGCACATAAGCGCGGGGACGGTCGACCACGTTGGTGCCGACGAAGCGGGCCAGGAACGGAATGTCCACCTCGTGCGGCTCGCCCTCGCGCGTGCGCGGCCGGCGTGTGAGAACCTTCACGGGCTCGGGCATGGCCTCGAGACCGTAGCCCACGGCGACGCGGGCCGGGGGCATCCGGCTCGCCTCAATCAAATCGCGAATCGCATCGGCCTTGCCCGCGGCGGCGCGAAGCGTCTCGATCAGCCACGCGTAGGTCGTGCGCACCCGCTCCTCGAACGTAAGGTACGAATAGCACTCGAGCAGCAGATCGAGGCGATTGGTCAGCCCGCGGTAATTGCCTCCAAAGCGCGGATGGTGCGGATACGTCATCCACCCCTCGCCGACCGGCGCGTTCGGATCGGCCGTTCCGCGTTCATCGAGGGTGCGCTCGTCCTCGACGAAGTTGCCGTACCAGCCCGACTCCAGACCAAAGTTGCGGCGCACCCCCTGCGATATCTCGGGAACGAGCGTGTGCCGCATGAAGTCGATGGGCTCCCTGCGCCCCGACTCCACGGTGTGCGGAATGTCGTGCGTCATGGCGAAGCGGTGCACGGAGCCGTTGGTCGCGTGCGAATCGACGGAGAGATCGGGCTCCCAGGTGTGGCAGACGCGGGTCTGGAGCAGGCGCATCTCGGGGGCCTCTTGGCGAATGTAATCGCGATTGAGGTTGATGCCCTTGGCGTTGACCCGGGTGCCCACCCGCGGAGGCCCGTCTTGCCCGATGAGCCGCTCGATGTGGAGCGCCCGGTTCTCGGGATCCATGGCGTCGTTGCCATCCGCATTGAAAATGGGCAGCACCACCACCGTCAGCTTCTCGAGCAGGCCTTCGTCGCCCCGGGTGAGCAGATCCCGAACGAGCATCAGCACCGACTCTTTTCCCTCCACCTCGCCCGCGTGGATGCAATTCTGAAGCAGCACCACCGGTCGCCCCAGCGCGCGCGCCGCCGCCGGATCCGACACCCCCGTGGAGGACAGAACCAAGAGCGGAAGCTCCCGCCCTTGGGGCGTATGGCCAAAGTTCGAGACGCGCAGGTAGGGGCTCCCGAGCTGCTGGAGCTCCTGGATGAACGCCATGACCTCGGCGTGGGTGCTGGTCGCGCGGTAACCGGACTTCTCAGCGATGGTCTGAAGAGGCATGCGTGCTCCGTTCCTTGCTTCCTATCACATGACGTCGCGCCTCGACGATGCGTAGAAACGAGCGCCCTTCGAGCTCTTCCAAGGTGAGACCGGTGGCCTGCACCTCGTCCAAGGTCACCGCCCCGCAGTTCCGCGCGCGCAGGAAAAAGTTCAGCAGCCCTTGACCGGTGGCCGCGTCATCGAAGACGTTTCCGACCATGGTCGCCTGGCCCGCCTTGCGGATGAAGTTCCCCAGCCGCTCGGCCGCCACCACCACCCCGCCCAAAAAGAACGCGTAGCACGCCGCGTAACGCACCGGAATCTGCGCAGGGTGCAAGTCCCAGCCCTGGTAGAAGCCGCTTATCAGGGCGCGCTGAATGGCACGGTACGAGAGCCGCCATGCGCGGTGCACGTCGGCCGTCGGCCCCACGGGGATCACCGTGGTGGGACCGTCCGCCACGCACGCGCCGGTTCCGGTCACCGCCACCTGCATCAAGTGCCGCGCAAAATCGCAGGCGGGGTGCTCCGGCCCTTGGTGCTGCGCGGTGATGTTGGCGGAGGCCGTGTAATCGAAGACGCCCAAGTGAACGCCTCGGCAGCGTCCTTGGGCCGCGGCCAGCATCGCAGGCAGGTTGGTGCGCCCGTCGGCCGTCAGCAGCGCCTGGGTCGACTCGATCATGAGCTCGACGGCGATCGCGCCCTCCGGCAGCCCGTTGGCGCGCTCCAGAAGCCGGAGCAGCTCCACCAAGGCCGTGACCTGCTCGGGGAGCATGACCTTGGGCAAGGTGACCACGAAGCCCGGCGGCAGCGCGCCGCCCTGCGCGAGCACCGTCGATACGAACATGTCCAAGGTGCGGGCCGAGCGCGCTTTGGTCTCGTCGGACAAGGACTTGATGCGAATGCCAATCGAGGCCGGCAAGGTTCCCTCGCGGAGCCCGCGCGCGACCTCGCCCGCCGCGGACAAAGCCGTGGCGTCTTCTTCGGCGTGGGGTCGATCGCCGAAGCCATCTTCGAAATCGAGGCGGTAGTCCTCCACCGGCTCCCGGTGCAACTTGGCCACCACGCGCTCGTAGACCGCGTCGGCGAGCGCCTCCGGGAGCTCCAGGACGCGCGCCAAGGCGGCGGCGTCGGGCGCATGCCGTTCGAGCGACTGCAGGGCGAGGGTGCCCAGGCGCCCGGCGGTCTCGGCGCGAAACAAGTGGGCACCGCCATAGACGGTGTGCACGGGCTGGCGGGCGAGGCTCTCGCCCGGGTAACGGCGCGCCAAGGTGCGGTTCGCGTCACCCAGGCGGGAGAGGACCGCCTGCAACCCTTCGGCGGGCAAAGTCGTGGACATGCAATCGCTCGCTCAACGCAGCGCTTGGCCCTGAGCCCAGGCCACCAGAATCCACCGCTCCCCTTCATGCACCGGACCGCCTCGGTGCAAGAGGGTCGACGGGAACACCACCGCGTCCCCCTCGTCCAGGTACACCGCGTGGCGCGTGGCGTTCGTCCACATCAGCTCCAACCCACCGCCGGTAAAATCAATCCCAGGTCGGCTAATCCCCACCACCACCGTCCACTTCCGCTGCAAACCCGTTGGCTCCAGCAGAAAATCGTTGTCCACGTGCCACTCGTATTTCCCACCGGGCCGGTAGCGCGTCATTTGCAACCGGCCCATCGTCGACCAATCGAAGTGGATGGTCAGCTCGTTCTCCGCCTTCTTTACGATATCGCCCAAAAGGGCGCTCAGCGGCTCGTCGTCGAAGAACCGACCCTCCGACACACGCACCCCTACCTCCGTGTCGATCAGCGACGCAAGTCCCTCGCCCAATGCCTGGTGCTTGTGGCGATGGAGCAGCTTCGGATCGACCGCTCTCTTGTAAACGGTCCACGGGCAATACGCCTCGCTCATGCGCTCTCCTCTTCGACGGCTTCGACCTCGACTTTGCCGAGGTAATCGCGGATCCGTGCCCCCATCTCCGCCGTCGAAGCCACGGCGTCCTTGGACCCCGGTGCTGCAATGTCCGCGGTTCGAGCTCCGCTCGCGATGGTGGCGGCCACCGCGTACTCGATCGCCCGCGCCTCGGCCTCGAGCCGGAGCGAGTGGCGCAAGAGCATGGCGGCGCTGAGGATCGTTCCAATCGGGTTGGCGATCCCCTTGCCCGCAATGTCGGGCGCCGAGCCATGAATCGGCTCGTACAGTCCGCGCGGACCATGGCCGAGCGAGGCGCTCGGGCACAGGCCGAGCGAGCCAGCCAGGATGGCCGCTTCGTCGGTGAGGATATCGCCGAACATGTTCTCCGTCACGATGACGTCGAACGACGCGGGCGCGGTGATGAGCCGCATGGCCGCGGAGTCCACCAGCTGGTGATCGAGGGCGACATCGGGGTGGCGCTGGCCAACTTCGATGGCAATCTGGCGCCATAGCCGCGATGACTCGAGCACATTGGCCTTGTCGATCGAGGTCACCCTTCCCTGCCGCTCGCGCGCCAGCTCGAACGCCAGGGTGACCACCCGCGCGATCTCGTGCTCCGTATATTCGAGCGTATCGAAGGCGCGGCGCCGGCCGTCGACCACATCGCTCACGCGCGGGCCGAAATACAAGCCGCCTGTGAGCTCCCGAACGACGAGCAAGTCGACCCCCGCGAGCCGCTCGGGCCGGAGCGGTGAGCAATCCGCGAGCTCGGGGATCGGTCGCACGGGCCGAAGGTTCGCCCAAAGGCCGAGGGCCTTGCGCAGGCCGAGCAATCCTTGTTCGGGGCGCACCTTCGCGTTGGGATCGCTCCAGGCCGGACCGCCCACCGCACCGAGCAACACCGCGTCCGAGGCGCGGCACGCGGCGAGCGCATCGTCGGCCAGCGCCGTGCCGTGCGCATCGATCGACGCGCCGCCGATCAAGTGCTCCGTAAAGGTGAAACGGTGACCGAAACGCCGGGCGACCACCTCGAGAACCGAGCGCGCCTCGCGCACGACCTCGGGGCCGATGCCGTCGCCAGGGAGCAAGACGATCGTTGCGTTCATGCCATGCCTCCCATAGGCGCCATTTGCGCGCGCCGCTCTTCGTGACGAACGATCTCCAAGACATCGCCGAGTAAGGAACGACCATTTACGCGATCGTCGGCGCAACTATCGAACAGCCCGCCTTCGAGCGCGGCTTCCCATGCTCGATTTCCATCTTCGATAGCGATTCCAGTGCTTCGAAAACGATGCATGCTGCCGGGTGTCGTCGCTCTGTCTGCGCTCAAGCCTAGCCTCTCTTTCGTGCTCTTAGTGCCGGGGCGGGCGTCGTATTTGAAACAAGAATGTTTCCTCTCGCCCGAACCCGTCACGAGACGGTAAACGCGATCGCCGACACGACGGAGCCCACGAAAACCCATTTCGATTCGCCGCCTCGATATGGGTTCACCCGCATCCATCGTAGTCGCTTATTTTCCAGCGATTACCAACCACACTCGACCCTGCGTACCATCGTAAGCTACGTCCACGGTAAGCGGGTAAGCAACATCCACGCCAGAGCCGACTCTCTGACGCCGACTCCCTGACAAGGTGAAACCAACGCGAACCTCAAGCATTCGAAGTTTCAATATTCGAAAACAAACATCGGAACGTGCATCCCACCGCGCCACCGCCGTTCGTCGGCGCGCGGTCCGGTCCAAGCGCGGTCCACGCCTCGTATCCAAAGGCCGCATTGCTGTACATGCGACACCATCGACAAAATGTATTCGTTTCGACATTTCGTGGAACGCCTCGAATCGAAGAACATGGTGCGTGGCCCATGGTCGAGCCATTGACAATGCGCAGTCGGTACGGTTTCATGCTGCCGATCCGCGCGGTTCGGCCTCTCTCCGGCGCGCCAATATTCCCTAGCTTCGCGAGCACTATCCTACAATGTCGCTGTGGCGTATCTGGCCCAATGGGGTGAGACGGTTCGCGTTCCTACTCGTATTCCTTGCGAGTGCGCGTGCAGCGGCATCGGGGCTCCACCGAGTGACCCAGGTCGAATTCCATGGGGCCGATGGAATCTCGAACGATACCCTCCTTGCCATCCTGCCGCGCCCCGCTCCAGCGACGTATACCGACGACGAAATCGACGAGTACCAACGGCGCATCACCAACCTCGGGATCTTCGATCGCGTCGACGTTCGCTTCGCGTCGCAGGTGCTCGTCGTCGAATTACGCAAGAAGTTCACGATCAGTCCGCGAATCAGCCTCTCCACGGGGCGCACCCTCGCCGACACGTATCTTCTCCTCGGCGCCGACGAGTACAACGCATTTGGGCAGGCGAAGAAGATCTGGGGATATGCCAGTTACGCCGAGAGGGCGCCCAGCGCGCGCGTGTCGTACTCCGATCATCCCTACGACCCCCATCAGCTGGCGCCGTTCGTAGCGCTCTATTACCAGACATCGGAATTGCGTTTCCCCTCCAAGGTATCGTGGCTGCGCCGCCGTGTCGGGGGGCTCACCGGTTTCACTTTGCCCTATGCGTATTCGTCTCCGTTGCGCATCGAAATCGGCGTCCAAGTTCACGGGGAGAGTTATGCCGACGTCGAGGGCCCGGTCCATCTTCGGCCCTCGGTCTATGTCGGGCAATGGCTCGAGGCAGCATGGGATCGATACAAGTTTCACGATCTCGTGCCCGCGGGATTTCGGATCACCTTCCGAGGGCAACTCGGTGCACGGATTGGTCCCGCCGAGAAGGGGCATTACGCACTTCTCCAGTACGTTCAGGCGATTGGCCTGAGCCCGACGACGGTCATCATGATTCAAGCCACCGGTGAGGTGTACAACCGCGGCGATCCCAATTGGAGCGCGAGCGTCGGCAGCGTCACCGGGGTGCGCGGGTTGTCGGACGCTTATTATCGAGACCACCTGCAGGGGGTGGCGAACATCGAATTCCGCCAAGCGTGGCGATTCGCGGAGCGCTGGGCTCTCCAGGGCGTCCTCTTCGCCGACGGGGCCCAATTTCGAAGCATGGACGAATACGGGCGCCTCAGCGATTGGGTCGGTGCATTCAGCGCGGGGGTGGGGGCGCGCCTGATTCCGACCTTTCTTGCCGGCCTCGTTCTGCGCGTCGACTCGGCGTGGCTGCGCGCGCCGGAGTCGACTTGGCTATTGCAGACCGGGCTCAGTCAGTATTTCTAGCGGTTCGCTCAACGAGGGGCGCCTTTTGCGGCGCGCGCGAGGCGGGCGGGATCGAACACGGCCCGCACCCGGCAATGGAGAGCGTCCCCCCCGTTCCAGCCGATATCCCGATACATCTTCGTCGAGGGCGCGAGGATCGGCTCGTCGGCGAGCACGAACGGAAACCCCTCGACCTTCGATCCCGGCATCGCCGCCCGCCAGGTCGCGAGCGCGCGCTGGTCCTCGGCGATGCCGAAGAGCGGCACGTAGACCCGGTCGTTCAGAATGAGCGCGTTGGCGTAGGCCGCGAGCTCGTCGCCTCGGAAGCGCGCGGTGTCGATCCGCAGGATCTCGAACGGCTTGCCCTCGAAGGTGGTGAGGGGCATGAGCTCCTGGGTGACGATCCGCTCGATGAGCGCGCTCGCCGGATGATCGACCGGCGGGCGCGCGACCAGGATCCGCTTCGAGTCGAGGATCTTGAGCAGACAGTCGATGTGCTGGATGCCGGTGCTCTCGTAGTTCGAGACCAAGACATAGCGCGCGACCCCCAGCTGCTCGCGCACCAGGGTCCGAAACTGATCGTCCGCGAGACCCATCGCCCGGTTCTCGTTGGCCTGGATGCACGTCGAAAGGGCGAGGCCATGACCGTCCGTGGCGAGGTTGCCGCCGGTCAGCGCGAACCCGAGCGGGCGATGGGCCAGGCCGAGCGCGCGGGCGATCGCCGCCGGGGCCGCGTCCTCGGCCGCGACGCTGTAACCGGCCGGACCCGCGTGCGCGGCCGACACCGGCTGGCCGCCGTTCTGGACGGTGCCCAGCGGCGCGTCGCACGGCAACCCCGAGGTCGGCGATCCCAGATCGTAGCGGGCATCGGCGAGCTCGACTCGGCCGGCATCGTCCACCAGGGTGTGGGGACCGTAGTCGCGGATCCACGACGCGTCGGAGGATTGCGGCACCACGAGGAATTCGACCCGCGCAAGATCGATCCCCCAGCGCTCGTACCAGCTCTTGGCCTCGTCGCAACCGGCTCGATCCGCGCATAGGGTGTAGAGCCGAGCGTCCTTCGCGATCTTGATCACCAGGTCGTGGGGCACGGAGAGCGGCCACGCCAACATCGCGCCGAGCGCCGGCTCCCACTCGGCGACCAAACGGTGCGCCCGTGGCGCCGACGACCTTTGGGGCGCCGACGCCCTTTGGGCCGCGGGCGTCTCGGCGGCCGGACGCAGCGCCGGAGGGCCGGAGCATGCAACGACGACGAGCGCGAGCGGCAGCGCCGCTCGCGCACCGAACCGCACCCGCGCCGAGATACCACGCACGATCCTTATCAGCTTTTCCATACCTTACGCATCTAGGGACGATTCTGAAAGCATCGAGAGTAAATATGTTTTACGCAAAACAAAAATTCGGGATTCACGATTGTTCGAGAGCATTCGTCGCGAGCTCGTTCGAGGCGAGGCCGCGGAGTCGCTTCGGCCAAGGCGCTCGATGATATTCAGCACGATACGACGGCGCTCGCGTGCGCGGCGCTCGTCTAGATTAAGATCAAGACCGCCGCCGCGACCCCCAAGATGCCGCAGCCCGACCACACCAGCGATTCGCTGTAGGCGAACGTCATCGTGCCGATCACGGGGCCGAGGATCAGCGAAATGGCGAGGCTCGCGTTGAAGAGGCCCATATAGCGGCCCCGCAGGTGGGGTGGTGCGAGCTGGGCGACGTGCACGTTCGCGACGGGGGAGAAGGCCATCTCGCCAAATGTCCACAGGGCGATGGTCAATCCGATGGCGAGCTTGCTCATGGCCACCGCGGTCAACGCGAAGCCGGCCGCGGTCATCACGTAACCGACGGCCATCACCGTGCGCTGGGGAAAGCGCTGGGTCACCACCGTCATGCTGACCTCGAACAAAACGATCAACGCGCCGTTGACCGACATCAGCATTCCGTAGGTGGAGGCGGAGTGCCCGACCCGCAGGATGTGCAGCCCCAAGGTGGCGTCCATCTGCACGGTCACCGTGGTGATCGCCAGCGACGCAACGAGAAAGCGCACGAAGCGCCAGTCGGAGAGCGCGGTGGTCAGCCAGCGCCCTTGCTTGCCTTCGGGCGCAGGGTGGCGCGCCCCCCATGGTAAGAACGCGAGGGCGATCAAGCCGAACAGCACCGAGCTCGCGGCGTCGGCGGCGAACAACAAGTTGTACGAGCGATTGACGAGGAGGCCCGCCGCGATGGGGCCGAGCGCGAAGCCGAGGTGGGCCGCGAACCGGTACAGCGCCGCGGCGGTGAGCTGCTGCTCGGGGGTACACAGGTCGACGACCAGCGCCTCCGCGGCGGGTCGGAACGTATCGGCGGCGGCCCCCGCGCACAGCGTGAGCACGATCAGCAGGGCCAAGCTTTGAGCCTGCGACAGCGCGAGCACCACCACGGCCGAGGCGAGCATCGAGATCACAATCGTGTTGCGACGGCCGATGTGATCGCTCAGATGCCCGCCGATGAACGAGGCGGCGAAGTTGCCGATGCCGTACGCGCTGAGGGCCAAACCTGCTTGCGCCTCCGAGAAGCCTCGACTCGTCAAATAGAGCACCAGAAACGGCAGCAAGAAGGTGCCGAAACGATTGATGAAGGCGCCGACGAGCAAAAACCACAACACTCCGGGTAGGCCGCGGAGATTTCGGACCAACGATGGACGGGACTCGATCATGTCACCTCACCGCGACGGGCGCACCAGCCGCGCCGCCCTTGCTAAGGCTGCGCGTTCCCGTGGCGCATCGCGGTAAGGTACCGAGCTTGCTCCTCGGCGGTCATGGGGACGGCCCATGAATAGCCCGCCTTTCCAGTGTGAATATTGACGACTTTGCTGCCGTGGCTCGCGCCCACGGTCACCCCGCTGGCGCGCCCATCGATCAGGAAAAGGCCGAGCACGACATTGTGCCGGGTGAACTGGAAATCGGAGGTGTAGGGCAGATCGATGCCGTCGAACACAATCGCCTTCTGGGCAATCCAGAGCTTCAGACCTTTGGCCGCGATCGCCTCGCGGAGCGCATCGGCGGAGTGATTGGCCCCGATCAAAACGGCCTCGCCCCCGTACGACGCGCCGAGCTTGAACACCAGATCCGCCTTCCGGCGCAGCAGCTCCTCGAGGTTGTCGCGGTTGACGGCCACGGTATGCGGCACGTATCGAGCGATCGATTCGACCTCGCCGGCGGTGAGCAGGTGGTGGTAGGCGGGGTCGCAGAACATCGAAAACCAGCTCTTGTGCATCCGCATCTCGGTTTCCAACGTATTGATGATGGTGGCCCCGCTGTTTACGAGGCGGTGAACGAAGGCGCCTCCATCATCCATATCGTTGTACATGAAGCCGCGGTGCACCAAGGTGCGCCGCCCTTCTTCGGGGGTGAGCCAGGCTTCGGGGTACTCGGTATGGTAGACGAGGTGGATTTCGAGCTCCGGCAGCGCTCGCGCCAGGTGCTTGCGGAGCAGGTCGAAGCTGAAGTAGCCACTGCCTCGATTCGCCGTCCAATCGCACAAGACGATGCGCTGCAGTCCCTTTTGCTCCACGACGCGGCGGAGCAACTGCACGGTCGCCTGCTGCGGCGACTCCATGGTCTCCGTCAGCGGCCACCGCAAGCCGTTGCACAGCACTTGCAGGCAATCGGAGACCTCCGTACCTCCCACGGACGAATCGGGATTGAGCTCGCAGAAGTAATATCCATCATTGGATGGGAGCACGTCGGCACGACAGATGGTGTGCGCGCCAACGAGGAGCTCGTCCCAGTCGACGACGGGCTCCATCGTCTCGGGCATATCGAAGCGGCGAAGCATCTCGGCCCGCGAGCACCGCCCGTGCAGGTACCGCAAGATCTTCGTCTGTGCCGATAAGAGGTTCAGGCCTGCCGTGGCCAGCGCATCGAATGTGCGCTTGTCGATCGACAAGGGGATCGGCAGCAATGGCGTTTTGTGCGCCCCTTGTTCAACCAGCAACGACTGCAGTCGCTCGAGGGCACCGCTGCGACGAATATACGGCACTTGGGCCTGCATCTCCTCGAGCCAGGGTCGATTGTACGTGGCAAAATTCATGATCGGGCCTCGGTGAGCGAAAGTCATACCACAGTGAGTATCCGCCAGAGCCGCCCTCTGCAGCGGATCCGCAAAATTCAAATGTTCACAATTGGAATTCAAATCGTTCGTATGCGCCAACCACACTCCCACACTGAACAGATGTTATAAGCACATATCGGCGTGTACCGTTGACGGGCGCCGGTGTGCACGGGCCGGCAAGCGAGGCTCTCGCCCGGGTAACGACGCGCCAAGGTGCGGTTCGCGTCACCCAGGCGGAAGAGAGCTCCTGCGAGGCCTCGGCGGGCAGGTGGTCGGCATGCAATCGCTCGCTCAACGCAGCGCTTGGCCCTGAGCCCAGGCCACCAGAATCCACCGCTCCCCTTCATGCACCGGACCGCCTCGGTGCAAGAGGGTCGACGGGAACACCACCGCGTCCCCCTCGTCCAGGTACACCGCGTGGCGCGTGGCGTTCGTCCACATCAGCTCCAATCCACCGCCGGTAAAATCAATCCCAGGTCGGCTAATCCCCACCACCACCGTCCACTTCCGCTGCAAACCCGTTGGCTCCAGCAGAAAATCGTTGTCCACGTGCCACTCGTATTTCCCACCGGGCCGGTAGCGCGTCATTTGCAACCGGCCCATCGTCGACCAATCGAAGTGGATGGTCAGATCGTTCTCCGCCTTCTTTACGATGTCCCCCAAAAGGGCGCTCAGCGGCTCGTCGTCGAAGAACCGACCCTCCGACACACGCACCCCTACCTCCGTGTCGATCAGCGCCGCAAGTCCCTCGCCCAATGCCTGGTGCTTGTGACGATGGAGCAGCTTCGGGTCGACCGCTCTCTTGTAAACGGTCCAAGGGCAATAGGCCTCGCTCATGCGCTCTCCTCTTCGACGACGGCGCTCAGGATCGTCCCGGGAAGCGCGCGCCGCTCTTCGTGACGAACGATATCCGGGACATAACGAAGAAGGAAGCCAAGCTCGTCGACACCATCGAGCAAGCAGCGACGGGCAAACCCATCGATGGTGAAGGGGGTGACCGGCACGCCCTCGGCGCGGAGCTCTTGCGCTTCGAGATCGATCGTGACCTGCAGCCCGGGCTGCGCGGTGCGCGCCGCCACCAGCTTCGCGTGAACAGCGGGCGGCACGACCACCGGGACCAAGCCGTTCTTCAGCGCATTGCCGCGAAAGATATCGGCAAACGAGGTGGACACGATGGCGCGGAAGCCGCCGGCCACCAGCGCCCACGGGGCGTGCTCGCGCGACGAGCCGCACCCGAAGTTGTTGCCCGCCAGCAGAATGTGAGCGCCCGCGCTCTCGGGGGCTCCGATGGGAAAGCCGGGGCGCGCGCGCCAGTCGGCAAAGAGCGCGTCGCCCAGGCCGGCCTTGTCGGTGACCTTGAGGTAACGCGCCGGAATGATTTGGTCCGTATCGACGTCCGTGTCGAGCAATACGACCACCCGCGACACCAGCCGCGTGAACTGCGGAACGCTCATGCCGAGCTCCTCTCGCGCAAATCATGCGAAAGACCGTTCACCTCGGGCAGCAGTAACCGTGGATCGGTCACATGACCCGCCACCGCTGCCGCCGCCGCCGTGATCGGCGAAGCCAGCAACGTGCGGCCGCCCTTGCCCTGACGCCCCTCGAAGTTGCGATTCGACGTCGACACCGCCAGCTGACCGGGCTGCAGCTGATCGCCATTCATGGCAATGCACATCGAGCAACCCGGCTCGCGCCACTCGGCCCCGGCGTCGCGAAACACGCGATCGAGCCCCTCGGATTGGGCCTGCGCCTTCACCGCGGCGCTGCCGGGGACCACCAGCATGCGCACGTTCGGCGCCACCCGGCGGCCACGAAGGATCTGGGCGGCCGCGCGCAGATCGCCGATGCGCGAGTTGGTGCACGAGCCCACGAACACCACGTCGACCTTGACCCCGAGCAAGGGCTGGCCCGGCGTGGCGCGCGTGTAGCGCAGCGCGCTCTCGAGCGATGCCCGCGCCTCCGGATCGGAGGCGTGCGCCGGATCGGGGACCGGCTGCGAAATGCCGATCCCCTGCCCGGGGTTGGTACCCCAGGTGATCATCGGCTCGAGCGCGGTCACGTCGATGCGAAGCTCGCGATCGAACGACGCGCCGTCGTCGGTGGGCAAGGAGCGCCACCTTCGCACCGCGTCCTCGAAGTCGCGGCCGCGCGGGGCGTGCGCCCGACCCCGGAGGTACTCGAAGGTGACGTCGTCGGGCGCGATCATCCCGGCCCGCGCCCCCGCCTCGATCGACATGTTGCAGATGGTCATGCGCCCTTCCATGTCGAGCGCGCGAATCGCTTCACCCGCGTACTCGATCACGTGCCCGGTCGCGCCGCCCGTTCCAATCTTGGCGATCAAAGCGAGGATCAGATCTTTGGCCGTGACCCCCGGGGGCGGCCGCCCGTCGAAGGTGACGCGCAACGTTTTGGGCCGGCGCTGCAAGAGGCACTGCGTCGCCAGCACGTGCTCGACCTCGCTGGTGCCGATGCCGAAGGCCAGCGCGCCGAATGCCCCGTGGGTCGCCGTGTGCGAGTCGCCGCATACGATGACCATGCCGGGCTGGGTCAGCCCTTGCTCGGGGCCGATCACGTGCACGATGCCGTGCCCCGCCGATCCGAGCGCGTGCAGGACGATGCCATGCGCGGCGCAGTTGGCCTCCAGCTGCCGCAGCTGCGCGCGCGCCATGTCGTCGGCGAGCGCGAGCCCGCCGGGGCGGGTCGGCGTCGAGTGATCCATGGTGCCCACCGATCTGTCCGGACGCCGCACGCGAAGACCGCGCGCGCGCAGCCCGGCGAAGGCCTGCGGCGACGTCACCTCGTGCAGCAGGTGCAAATCGACATAGAGCACCGCCGGCGCGTCCTCCGGTATGGCCACCACATGATCGTCCCACACCTTGTCGAACAAGGTGCGCGGCACACCCGTCTCGACCGTCATGGCGAGACCCCGGGACGGTCCCGTTGGAGCAGCGCGTCCATTTGCTTGTTCCCGAACTGCACCATCTCGTCCTCGTTGGTGAGCTTGAAGAACGCGATGGAGTACCGCGGCTCGGGGTGCAGAACCACCCGATGCGGCGTCGACACATAAGCGTTCTTCGTCCAATGGGCCATCAAATCACCGATGTTCACGATGAAGTGATCCACCTCGCGGAACTGCGGCGTGATCCACTTTCCATCCCGCGTCTTCACCTCGATCCCGGGGGCGGTGTGCGTCAAGAGGCTGATGAGCGTACTGTCGCAGTGCTCACCCATCCCTTGATCGTTGGCCAGCTCGCCGGAGAACCCAGGGTAGTAATGCCCGCGCATGGAGTCGTTCGATCTGTCGATGCGAACGGCGAAGTAATCCCTCGGCAGGCCGAGCGACAGGGTGAACAGCTCGGTCACCCGGGCGGCGAGCTGCTCGCACGCCCGGTAATAGACCTTGAGCTTCCGCCTCAAATCGCGCCCCGGATCGTCATCGGTGAAGGGGAGCGGCGTCTCGTCCGAGAGGATGAGGCGCCCGGCGCTGAACTTCTCGACATAGTCGCTCGGTTTGCCCAACAACCCCATATGCGCAAACGCGTTCTCCTCCAGAAGACCGCTGTAGCCATAAGGCGTGTACGGGTCGGCGGCCAAGGTACCGCCGCCGCCGAGCCTGCATGGGAGCTTGTCCGCGAGCGGCCGCTTGAAGAAGGTATGCAACCCCGTAAAAGCGTCTTCGAACACCGATCGCGGAATGCCGTGGCCATGCAAGGTGAAGAAACCAATCTCACGGCACGCCTGATCGAGCTGACGAGCAACCTCTTGCTCCTCCCGGCTGCCCTTGACCTTGGCGCCGGAGATGTCGATGAGGGGTATGTCGTTCATCCGCCGTTCCCGTTCGCTTTGGCCCCCGAGCCCGTCTTCGCATAAATGAAATCACCGACCCGCGTGATCGCCTCGCGCCCCGCGCCCAGCATGTGGAAGTAGAGGTGCCACACGTGGACCATTTCGGGCCACTCCTCGAAGATCACCTCCACGCCATCGGCGCGCGCTTTCTTGGCGAGTCGATCGGCGTCGCTGAAGAGGACCTCGCGCTCGCCGACCTGAATCAGCATGGGCGGCATCCCACGGAGATCGGCGTTGACCGTGGTGACCACGGGATGGGGGCGCGGCTGCCCTTTCAGATAATTCGCCGACAGAAGATCGACCAGCGGTCGATCGAGCATCGGATCGAGCTTCTGGCGGGTCGTCCAGCTCTCGCCCTCGTGCTCGAGGTCGACCCACGGCGAGATGGCGACCGTGGCACCTGGCAACGGACGATTCTTGGCCTTCAAGGTCACGAGGGTGGACATGACGAGACCGCCGCCCGCGGAGTCCCCGACGAACGCGATCTTTTCGGGCTTGAAGCCGCGGTTCAAGAGCCACTCGTAGGCGGCCGTCGCGTCATCGAGCGCGGCCGGAAACGGATGCTCCGGCGCGAGCCGGTACTGCAGCGACAGCACCACGCACTTCGAGGCGCGCGCGAGCTCCGCGGCCATGCCCGCATGGCTCTCCAGCGAACCGTAGGCGTAACCTCCGCCATGCAAGAAGAACACGGCACGGTCCGACTCGGCGACCGGCGGTATCGAGAACGACGCGCGCCTGCCCGCGATCTCGAACGTGTCGATCCGGATATCCGCTGCGACCGGCGGCCCCATTTGGTCGTACAGGACCCTCGCCTCCGCGATCTCCGTCGGCCACGGGTGGGCATCGATGTCGGCGAGCACTGCGGCTATTTCGCGACGCGCAATTTCTTCTTTGGCTTCTGCAGTAGACATGCGGCTCACTCTCTTTCCTACACCGTGGGAGAATTCACCGTGGCGAGCAGATCTCTGTCGTCCAGGTGTGTCTTTTGGTCGGCAATCTTTTTGAAGCGGCGGAACGCCTCGCTCAGCGCAGCATCGGACGAGAACTTCACCCCGAGCCGCTCCATCTCCGATCGGTATCCGGCGCGCCCCGAGTGCTTACCGAGCACCAATTGGTAATCTTCCCCGCCCACCGTCTCGGGGGCCATGATCTGGTATGTGAGCGGATTCTTCAGCATCCCGTCCTGGTGAATGCCCGACTCGTGCGCAAAGGCATTCTTGCCGACGATGGCTTTGTTCCGCTGCACTTCGAACCCCGTGCGCTCCGCCACCAAGCGCGACGCGGGAACGAGAAATCGGGTCTCGACCCCGGTGCGTACCTTGAGGAGATCGTGCCGCGTTTTGATCGCCATCACGACCTCTTCGAGCGACGCATTTCCGGCCCGCTCGCCGATGCCGTTGACCGTGCACTCGACCTGACGCGCCCCCGCGGCGACCGCCGCCAGCGAATTGGCGACGGCGAGCCCCAAATCGTCGTGGCAATGGGCGGAGAAGGTCGCCTTGTCGGCGTTGGGCACCTCGTTGAGGAGCCGGCCGATGAGCCCTCCGTACTCGGGCGGCATGGAAAAGCCGACGGTGTCGGGCAGGCTGATGGTGGTGACACCGGCCTTGATCACCGCCTCCACCATCCGCTTCAAAAATTCGAACTCCGAGCGGCTGGCGTCCTCGCACGAAAATTCGATATCGCTCCCGAACTTCCGCGCGTACTTCACGGCCGCGACGCCTTGCTCGAGCACCGCCTCCGGCTGCTGCTGCAGCTTGTACTTCATGTGCACGGGCGAGGTCGAGAGCACGATATGAATCCGGCCCGACTTCGCGGGGCGCACCGCCTCCGCCGTCCGCTCGATGTCGCGCTCCACCGCCCGGCTCAAACTGCAAACGGTGCTGTCTTTGACCGTGCGCGCCACCGCCTTGATGGCCTCGAAATCACCGTCGCTCGAGGCCGCGAAGCCGGCCTCGATGACATCCACCTTCAGCTGCTCGAGGATGCGGGCAATATCGACCTTGTCCTGCAGATTCAGATTGATACCGGGACTCTGCTCTCCGTCCCGCAACGTCGTATCGAGGATGGTGATGGTATCGCGGCTCATGAGGCCTCCTTGCCGTGCTTCTTCTGAACGTGCTTCTGATAACGGTCGTAGAGCTCGAGCATGCGACGCGCCTTGGCCACGAAGGGCGGCGCGACGGCTTGACCATCGACCAAAACGAAGCCGACGTCGGAGCGCTGGTACGTCTCGATGAGCTTTTGATACTTCGCGATCGTCGCCGGCGTGACCGAGAAGACCGAGTTGATCGCCGGCACTTGCCTCGGGTGGATCGCGGCTTTGGCCGTGAATCCGTACCCCTTGGCTGCAACGCACTCCGCCTCGAAGCGCGTCAGATCTTCGATCTCGAACGAGTTGGTGTCGATGGCCTGGAGCTTGTACTTGGCCGCCGCCACGCACATCTGCGCGCGCGCATGGTTGATGTAGTTCTCGTTCGGGCTATACAGCTCGGCGATCAAGTCCGCCTGCCCGAAGGCCAGCCCGTCGCTCACGGCGGCGATGCCATCGGCGTTCTCTACCGCCTGCACCGTCTCGATGAAGGGATAAAGCTCCGGCGGCTCGCGCAAGGTGTTGAACAGAGACCTGTACATCTTGACGTCGTTCGCGTGGCCCACCTTGGGGACCAAAACGAATTCGAATGGCAGCCGCCCCCGCTCTGCCCCCAGACGGAGCAGGACATCCATGTCCTTGAGCCCCTCGGGCGAGGCCAAGCTGTTCATCCGAAGCCCGACGCGGACCCCGAGCTCGACCAGCGGCGACACGTCGATGGTCGCGACCTTGGCCCGCGCGTCGGCCTTGGCGTTGATATGAATGGAGTCTTCGATGTCGACGACCACCGCATCCGCGATGAGGCTTCGTCGATTGGCAATCAAGGAATCGAACCGCAAAGCGGGGGTATAAAGATAACTCACATGCATGGCAAAAGCTTCCCTTCCGAGTCGGGGGGCACGAACGTGCACGATGGCGCGCGGCGCGGCTCAGTAGCGTGCGTCGCGATGGCTCGTATGATCTCGAGTCGGGATGATGAACGTGCGCTCGCAGGTGAGGATGACCGTGCCATCGGCCTTCACCCCCCGCGTCTCGCACGTCACGATCCCTTGGTGCGGCCGGCTCTGGGACAAACGCGCGGACAGCACCTTGCTTTCGGCGTAGACCGTATCCCCCGCGAAGCACGGCGCGAGCAGCCTGACCTTGTCCCACCCCAAGTTGGCAATGCCCTTGGCGGTCAGGCTGTTCACGCTCATGCCGTTGATGACCGAGAACGTCACGAGGCTGGAGATGAGCGGCTTACGAAACTCCGTCTTCTCGCAGTACGCGGCGTCGATGTGCAATGGAGAATGATTCATGTTGATGAGCGACTGCCAAACGTTGTCCGCTTCGGTCAACGTGCGGCCCGGGCGGTGCTCGATGACGGTCCCCACCGTGAACTCTTCGAAGTACAGCCCCGGCGACTCCCGATACCGGTTCTCGCCGACTTTGACGTAGGCCCGCGTATTCTCCATTGCTTTTACCCACACGCCTCTCGAGTTGGCGCGCTCACGCGCGTACCGGAACGATGTTGGTGAAGGGGCGCTCCAGCGGTCCGTGGTACGGGAGCGAGAGGTTCTCGCCCTTGTAGTCCTCGGCCGGAGTCAGCTTGAGCTTGTAGTAATCGTACCACTCTTGATAGTGGTGCTCCTCCGCGTACTGGAGCTCGATATGGCGAATGGGCCGCTCCACGGGCTGCCCTTTGACGCGCGGGCTCGGATCGGTGGCGCCGTGCGCTACGCCGTATTCGATCTCGTTCAGGAGCATGACGACGATGATGTCGTTCTCCAGATCGAGATCGTAGCAGAACGAGTAATCGTACAGGAGATCTTCGTAGTACTCGCTCCGGAGCGCGATGTTGTAATTGTTGGGGAGGTTGTCGACCATGCTGGCCGCGCTCACGCCCTTGTCCTTGCAGTAGCGCTTGACGTCGCAGATGAGCGGGAGGCCGTCTTTGACGTTCTTGTTGGGGCCGTAGATGTTGGCGATGAAGGGGGTGGCGGCGTCGAAGTGGATGCACTTCGCGGTCATGAACGCTCGGGCCGTGATCTGCCCGTCGTGGGAGAAACCGCCATTGAGGTTGAACCCGTCCACGTCCATGCGGTTCAAGCTCGACGACCGCGGGGTGACGCTGAACGGCCTCTGGTCGATGAGCGCGAGCGCGCTCTGGAACAGGGACTCGAGCAGCTCGTATCCCTTCACGCGGTCGGCGCGCACGTCCAGACCATGCCGGGCCAAAACTTTGGCGGTGCCGTGGCATACGCAGAATCCACCGAGGATCTCCCGAGCAATGCGCCTGGGCAATTCGCCCGTCTGCACGGTGTCGATGCCGCCCAATGTGAGATCGTAGGGGCTGATGTCGATGAGAGCGCTCTTCACTTGCTGCATATCGATACGTTTCATGACGCTGTCCTCGTGTAGTGAACGTTCGTGGCCTCGAGGTGCAGAGCTGCTGCCGCGAGGTCATTGGCTCGATGGAGGTCGAGGATGATCTTTCCGAAGTGATCACTGCGCTGGAGGCGCTCGTGGGCTTGCACCACGTCGGCCACGTCGAACAGTGAATCGATCACGGGCACGAGGCTCCGCGCCGCGAGCAAGGGCAGCCAGCGTTCGCGGAACCGCTGCGCGATGCGGCGCTTGTCCTCGATGCCCAAGGGGCGCATGACCGACCCGATCAGCTGGAGCCGGCGCAGCACGATGGTGTCGAGATCGAGCGCACACATCGTGCCGCTCATCACCCCCACTTGCAGCAAACGGCCGCCGTCCTTCAACGCCGAGAGGTTGCGCGTGAAGTAGTCGGCGCCGACGATGTCCTCGATCAGATCGACGCCCTCGCCCCCCGTAAAGGCGCGCACTTCCTCGACGAAATCCTGCTCACGGTAATTGACGACGCGATCGGCGCCGAGCGCCAACGCCCGCGCCGCCTTTGCGTTCGACCCCACCGTGCACACCACCCGCGCGCCCGCGCTCTTGGCCATTTGAATGCACGCGGTGCCGAGACCGCTGGCGCCGCCGTGAACGAGGACGGCCTGCCCGGAGGAGAGCCCGCCGAGCCGGAACATGGTGGTGTCGGCCGTGAAGTAGACCTCCGGAAGGGACGCGGCCTCGGCGTAGGAATAGCCGGGCGGGACCTCGAAGGACATCCGCTCGTCGATGACGCAATAGTCGGCATATGCGCCGCCCCCCACCAGCCCGAACACCGGCGTGCCGATCGCGGTTTGCGCGCCCGGCCCGAGGGCCACCACGTCTCCGGCGATCTCGACCCCGAGGATCTCGGACTCGCCCGGCGAAGGAGGGAACTCCCCCTCGCGCTGGTAAATGTCGGCGTGGTTGAGCGCGGCCGCCCTCACCCGCACCAAGATCTGGCCGGGCCCCGGCGCGGGGGTCGGCACTTCCCCGATGGCGAGCACGGACGGCCCGCCTGGTTTTTCCGTTACGACGGCGCGCATACGGCGGGTCATTTCCTGTGGGGCACGAACTCGTGCACCGCGGCCGCGAACGCGCGAATGTCGTCGGGGGTGAGATCGGCGCGCAGCATGATCCGAAGACCGGCCTCGCCCTTCTTGACGATGGGGAAGAAGACGGCCGACGTGTAAAAGCCTCGCTCCAGGATGCCGGCCGAAGCCCGCACCGCGTCCTCGGCCTCGCCCACGCGGATCACCTTGAGCGGGAAGCCATCGCCGCGCTCGGGGGTGGTGACCAGCTCGTCGAAGAGGAGAATGTTGTCGCGCAGGGAGCGCTGCAAACGTCCGAGCTCGGGGGTCCGATGGAGCTTGAGCGACGCCATGCTCGCGCCGATGGACGGCACGTTGAGCCCCTGCGACCAGGCGAGCGGCCCACCGAAGCGCGCCAGCACCGCCTCGAACTGCGGCGCACCCAGCATGATGATCCCGCCGCTGGTGCCCCACCCTTTGCCCAGCGAGGCCACGATGGTCGTGAGGGGGTTGACCTCCGCCATCTGCGAGCGCGCGTAGCCCTGACCATGCTCGCCCCACAAGGAGAGCGAGTGCGAGTCGTCGATGAAGAGATAGAGGCCGTAGCGATCCTGCAGGGTTAGCAGCTCTTTGATGGGGGCCGAGCCGCCCGTCGAGTACACGCCGTCGCAGACGTAAGCGACCCGCTCCTTCTTCTTGCACACGTCCTCGAGGAAGTTGAGATCGTTGTGCCGCGCCGTGAGCACCTCGGTCTCGTCCGCGCAGATCGGTTTGATGAGGTTCATCGAAAAATGCGCGAACTTGTCGAACACCATGACGCGCGGGCGGCCGTCCTCCGTCATGTGCCCCGACGCCACCAAGGGCAGCACACCGGCGGTAGCCGAGCTGCAGGTGACGGCGCATACGGTGCGCGCTCCCATCAGCTTCGTGAGCTCGTCCTCGAACTCCTCGAGCAGATTGAGTCGGAGCCGGATCCGCGTGATCGGCAGATCCATGGCGCCCTGCGAGCGCAAGGCGTCGATCGCCCCTTCGAGAATGGCCGGGTGGCTGGCTAGACCCAAGTACGAGCAGGAACACAAGTTGACGAAGCGATGGCCATCGAGACGACGCAAACGGCCATTTGCGTCATAGTCGACACGTATATCGATTAGGCCGCCTTCGAGCGCGGCATTCCACGCTTGATTTCCATCTTTGATGGCGGTTCCGTTGTTGCGAAAACGATGGATGTTGTCGGATGCAGTCGCTGTCTCTGCGCTCAAGCCTAACCTCTCTTTCGTGCTCTTCGATACTGCGAGCTCAACAGAATGCACGAGCCCACCGCAACGAGGGATGCCTCGCCGGCCGCCGTGCGATGGACACGGTCGCCCGACTTAGGCGACACCGTTGGACATTCTGGATACGAATATGATTTGGAGGCGGGAATGTTTTATTCTGCCCCGAATCCGTCACAAGACGGTAGACGTTGTCTCGGCACGACGGGGCCGACCAAATCCCATTTGGACTCGAGCCCGCCTCGATATGGATCCATTGCCACCAATCGTAGTTGTTTTATATATTCCACGGCGATTACCGACTACGCGCTACTGTACGCACAAGCAACATCCACGCCACAACCGACTCCCTTACAAACGTGAACCGGACGGCGAACCTCTTGCATTCGAAATTTCAATATTCGAAAACGAAACCTGACAAGGCGTGGCCCATGGCGCAATCCGCCGTCATCCCTTCCCCCTTCGCACTTCGGCGACACGCGGGTCGCAAAACGACGCGCGACGTTGGCCGTGTCCAACGCGGTATCGTTGTACACACGACACCATCGAGAGCCACCTACAAAGGGATGTATTTCGAAATTTGGATGGGAGTGACCGGGCCGAAGCTCAACCAATCATCGCTCTCTGGTACGTTGGCGGGACATCGAACTCGCACCAATGCTCGCAGGCCTCGTAGGGAATACGAGGTACAGGACCGACGTATTTCCATTTTCAATTCGATCGTCGGCTTACCGATAGCCGAGAGAACGAGTATGACAGGATACTTCCAGCGTCCTCCCCACGAGCTTCGCGGAAGGCCCAATGAACCCGCGCGTGTTCGAGATGTGTCCTGTCGACCCGGCCCCGACCCGTGAACCTCGGGGCCGTGAACCTCGGGACCGCCCGGGGAAACTCGTAGTTCGAAAATTTTGACTAGAAGTCGGATAGAGAACCACTCGTTTTCGGTGTCGGGCACACACATCGAAGCCGCCCCAATGTCCGTGAGGAACTTTTCTGGGTCGAAGTCGGACGCATATACCGATCCAACGGATAGCTGATGAGCAAGTGGATGAGGGGACGGGGATGTGGGCTTGCAATGGGCTTCGCGACGTCACGACAAATTGGCCACGGCTACACGAGCATCGCGGAAGGAGAAAGGCGCAATGAATTCGCGCGCGACCGACGTGCAGAAATCCAGTACGATCAGCAACGAGTCGACGCCTCGGAGCGCAACACATCCCGACGCAGGGTTCGCGGGTAGCGAGCCCGGGCCCCGACCCGAGCGTGGTGGATCGGCCGCTATCCGCACCCTGCTCGCGGAGACTGGCGCCGATGTCCACGGCTTGGTGGCCGCGTGCGCCCTGGACGAGGCGCTATGCGCGGCCCACGACATAGCGGCCGTCGAGACCGCGCTCGCGGCCTGGGCGCGGGCGCGGGCCGAGTGCACGACCGCCGAGTTCGTCCCCCACAGTGAATATCCGCACGGCCCGGGGAATAGGCCGCCCCTGGTGGAGACGGTAACGGAAGAAGGGCATGGAAAGCTCGCGGTCGCCGTCCAGGGGACGCCGGCGGGATGGGTCACATTTACCACCGCGATCCATCCAAGCCGTATCACCGATTCATTGCGGCGGCTCATTCTCGTGGCCGCTCGCATCTACGCGTCGCGGCTGGCCCAGGTCACGATGCGGGCGGCCCCCGAGAAGGAACGCGACCCCGAGCGAGCCGAGGGGGCCGAGGGGACACATCTCTATTTGGGGTCATCGGCGGCGGCCCAAGAGCTCGCTCGCCTGATTCCAAAGCTGGCCGCCTCCAACGCCACCGTGCTTTTGATGGGCGAAACCGGCGTCGGCAAAACCTTCGTGGCGCGACTGATTCACGAATCCGGTGTACGAAAAGGCGAACCACTTCGTGTCATCAATTGTGCGTCCATTCCGGAGAATCTGGTCGAAAGCGAATTGTTCGGGCATACGCGGGGCGCCTTTACGGGCGCGGTCTCCGATCAAGCCGGCGCGTTCGAAGCCGCCGGGCGAGGGACGGTCCTACTCGACGAGATTGGCGAGCTCCCACTGGCGAGTCAGGCCAAGCTGCTTCGCGTGCTCGAGGACAGGCGCTTCGAGCGACTGGGCTCGAACCGTTCACTGCCTTTGGAGGCGCGAATCCTGGTGGCAACGAATCGTGACCTGGAAGCCATGATCGCCGCTGGAACGTTTCGCAGCGACTTGTTCTTTCGTATCTCCGTGGTCAAGGCGTTGGTCCCGCCGCTTCGAGAGCGCGGGCAAGACCTGGTGATGCTCGCGAAGCAGCTCCTCTCCGACCTGTCGGCGAACAGCGGGCGGCGGGTGGACGGTTTTTCCCCCGAGTCGCTCGAGATCATTCGTGGTTATTCGTGGCCGGGCAACGTGCGCGAGCTGCGCAATGCCATCGAGCACGCCCTCGTTCTCGGCGACGGCCCCCTCGTTCTACCGAGGGACTTTCCAATCGGCATCCGTCGCACACGGGATCACAGCGCGCAGGACGAGCAGCCGTCGGTGATTCAGTTACCGGCGCAACTGGAGTGGCTCGAACGCCGCGCCATCGAAGAAGCGTTGCGCGTCGCCCACGGCAATCGTGCGCGCGCCGCCGCGCTCCTCGGGATACGGCCAGCTACTCTATATTACAAACTCCGCCAGGACTCCTCTTTGGAGCGCTCGCTGACCGCGCCGCCGGAGTGAGTGGGATCGTGCGGTTCTCCGCACGATCCCGGGAGGGTCAAAAGATTGACGGAGTCCGGTCTGGAGCAGCCAAGTCGATTCCGGGGTGCGCAGCCACGTCGAGTCGACGCGCCGAACGAGCCCGGGGACGAAGGCGGGAATCCGGCGCGCCCACCCCGTGCTGAATGCACCGACCGAGCTGCCCACACTCGTCCATACTACGAAATT
This sequence comes from Sorangiineae bacterium MSr11954, assembly GCA_037157815.1. Classification (NCBI taxonomy): domain Bacteria; kingdom Pseudomonadati; phylum Myxococcota; class Myxococcia; order Myxococcales; family Pendulisporaceae; genus Pendulispora; species Pendulispora albinea. Next base: position 1,763,612 of record CP089984.1, on the reverse strand, counting down.
GGGCCCGCCGGCGAAGAGGACGCCCCGCGCTCCGCGAATCGCACGTTTGGCGGAATTGGATGTTCGTCACCCCTTGCAAGTGGTGTCGGTCCTATGCCTCGGACAGCCCGCGCACCCTGGTAATGCCGCCGGCGACGGCTCCAAACGGGGTTACCGAGGTATACACTTCACGCTCGTAGAAAGGCTAATCCGAGGACGGATCGTGAACTTCTTGCGTAATTCGACCGCGAGAGAAACCTCACCGACTGCGCGTTGTCGATCGCATGACCGTCTCACCGGCTCTCCGTCGGGAGGCCTCCCTCCCGCACGAGCCCAACGCGCAGTATTCCGTGCTCGCGATGCTCCGGGATTACCGATGTGCATTTGCCATCATTCGATATTCATATTTTATTCGGACGGATCGCGATGAGGCTCAATGCACATCGTGCATCAACTTTCGAACGGGACGCACCAACAAGAAGAGGAGGAGGGCGCCGACCGCCGAGCTCGCGACGAAGAGCGTGAAGTAATGAGTGGGTGTCACCTTCCCCCACGACTCGCTGATGCTCCCGCCGATGTACTGCGCCACGGAGTTCGACAGGAGCCACACCCCCATGAAGAGCGACGCAAAGCGCGTGGGCGCCAGCTTGGTCACCATGGAGTAACCGACGGGCGAGATGCAGAGCTCTCCGAACGTGGCCAGGAGGTAGCTGAGAACGAGCCAGAAGCCGGTCACCCGCGCGGCGTCGCTTTTCTTCGCCAGCTCGCGCACCGGGTTGCGCCACTCGGCGGGTGCGCCTTCGCTGAGGAGCGCGGTCCGCGAAGGCGGATCGATGGGCTCGTTCACGGTGAGCGTGGCGGACGCCGCGTCCCACGACGGCTTCGTCTTGGCGATGGCGCCCGTGGGATCGTATTCGGCTGGCACGCCTTGCAGCTTGCCCGATGCGGGGTGCTCGGGCGACGCCTGCGCCGATTCGCGCACGAACGCCTCCACCGACTCCACGTACTTGGGATCGGCGCTCTGCTTGAGCACATCGTGGACGACGAAGGACGGGAGCGTGCCGCGAACGACGAGCTCGCGCTTGGCCGCGTCGAACTGGAAGCGCCCCGCGTCGAACGTCGACAGATCGATCGCCTCCGGCACCCTCTCCAGCGCGACCCGCGACTCGGTGGCGTTCTCGGCCACGGCCGCGCCCACCATGGCGAGGAGCGACAGGGCCAAGAACACCATGGAAATCGCCATCTTCATCCCGGTCGAAGGCTCGCGCCCGACCCGGTGCAGGCGGAGCCAGATCCACGCGAAGATCGGAGCAACCAGCACGATGCCCAGGCCGTTGACCGCCTGGTACGCCTCGGCCTCCATATCGAAGAAGACCATTTTGCGCACGGTGTTGAACTCCGCCCAGAAGCTGAGGGAGTTGCCCGCCTGCTCGAAGGCCATCCAGAACAGGAGCTGGAACACGAACAAAATGAAGATGACGAGGCTCTTGTCCCTCCCTGCCCCCTTCACCGACAGGAGGCTCGCGGTCATCCAAATGGCGATGCCCGCCACGGCCACCGGCATGAACACGGCCGAGAGCGGGACGTGCCCCTGGATGTATTGCGACACGAAGTACACGGGAATCAGCGCGCCGAAGAGCACGCCCATGAGCATGATGAACCCGCGTCCGGCCATGGGCGCGAACCCTTTGGCCGCGGGCTTGGCCTCGTCCATCTCACCTTGGCGCTTGGCCGCCGACTCCTGCCCGACCAAGGCGCCGACGGCCAAGGTATTGCCTGCCGCGAGCACGTCGCGCTCCACCTGTTTGCGAAAGCCGACGAACAGGAGCAGGCTGAAAATCATCGCCACGCCCGTGGCGCCGAATCCGTAGTTGAAGCCGTAGTGCGCGCGCAGCCATTGGCCGCACACGAGGGGCCCCAGCATGCCGCCCAGGTTGATGCCCATGTAGAAGATCGTGAACGCGCGATCGCGCCGGGCATCGCCGGGCCGGTACATGCGCCCGACCAACGTGGTGACGTTCGGCTTGAAGAACCCATTGCCGATCACCAAGAGCACGAGCCCCGTGTAGAAGACCGGGAGGGCGTCCTGGGTCAGGAAGAAGGAGCCGATGCCCATGAACACCGCGCCCGCCACGATCGACGGGCGCAGGCCCAAGTACCGATCGGCGAGGAAGCCTCCGAGGAGCGGCGAGAGGTAGATGAGGCTCGTGTACCACTTGAAGACGGAGCTGGCCCGCGACGGTTGCCAGCCGTGGTGCTCGACGAAGTAGAGGACGAGCAGCGCGCGCATCCCGTAATAACAAAAGCGCTCCCACATCTCCGTGCCGAACAGCACATAGAGGCCGCGCGGGTGCCCCGTGGTCGGCGCATTTTGCGGCGAGGTCTGGGTAACTCCGGACGATTCAGGGGGATTTCGAGGAGGCAACGGGGGGTCTACAAGCGGTGATGCTGTACTCATACGGCGGCGCGAACGAGAAACCGACGAGACTGGTCTGTCAAGGTCGATCTGGGCGTAAGCTTGAATGCAGCGTGACCTCCGACACCTCCCATACCGACGAGACGTCGAGCTCGAACGTGACGCAGAGCCCCATTCCGCCGTCCCAACGTCCGCCCCGCGACGATGACGATGCGCGCCTGCTCTCGCGGCTTGGATACGCGCAGGAGCTCCTTCGCGCGATGGGGGGCTTCTCGAGCTTCGCCATCAGCTTTTCGATCATCAGCATCCTCACCGGCGTGATGACCACGTACGGCGTGGCGCTCGGCGGCGGAGGCCCGGCCGCGCTCGGCTACGGCTGGCCGATCGTGAGCATCGGCACATTGATCGTCGCGATGGCCATGGGGGAGCTGGCGAGCGCGTTTCCCACCGCGGGCGCGCTCTACCACTGGTCGGCGCTGCTCGGGGGGCCCGGGTGGGGCTGGTTCACGGCCATGATGAACCTCGCCGGCCAGTGCGCCATCGTGGCCGCCATCGATCTCGGCTGCGCGCAAGCCATCGCCGGGACGTTGCACCTGCCGTCGAGCGCGCACGTCCCCTTGCTGATCGCGATCCTGACGTCGCATGGGCTCATCAACGCGTTCTCGGTGAAGCTCGTGGCGTGGCTCAACAACTTTTCGGCCACCGTGCACGTGGTGGGGGTCATCGTCATCGTGGGGGTGCTGCTGCTCTGGGGCCGCGCGGAGCCCCTCGCGTTCCTCGGGCAAACCGGCTTTACGACACGCGAGGACGGCAACTACGGCTTTGGATTCCTCAACGCCTTGGTGCTGGGCATGTGGACCTTCACCGGCTATGACGCATCGGCCCACGTGAGCGAGGAGACGCACGATCCCGCGCGGCGCGCGCCTTGGGGCATCGTCTCGTCGGTGGCCGTCAGCGCCATCGCAGGCTATGCGCTGGTCGCGGCGCTGACCTTGGCCATCGTCGATCTGCCGGCCACCGCCGGCGACAAAGAGCCGGCGCTGCACGTGCTGCGTCATGCCTTTGGCGAGCGCGCGGGCAACGCGACCATGGGGCTCGCCGTCATCGCCATGTGGTTCTGCGGCTTGTCGAGCGTCACCAGCGCCTCGCGCATGCTGTTCGCGTTCTGCCGCGATGGCGGGCTTCCCGGCGCCTCCGTATTGCGTCGGGTGAGCCCATCGCATCAAACGCCACTGTTTGCCATTCTCGCCTCGACCCTCGGGCCGCTCACCTTGGTGCTCATCACGTTGCCCTTCAGCGACGCGGTCTTCCTAGCGGTCGCTTCGCTCGCCACCACGGGCCTCTACCTGTCGTACGCGATGCCCATCGCGCTCGGCGTGCACGCGCGCGCGGTAGGAAAGTGGCGGCATCGCGGGCCGTGGAACCTGGGGCGGCTCGGCATCCCCTTGGCGCTGGGCGCGGTGCTTTGGTCGTTGGCGGTGCTCGTCATCTGCTGTCTCCCGCCGAACTGGAACGCGGCCGTGATGCTCGCCTCGGTGGTGGTGGTGATCCTCGTGCTCTACTTCGCCTTTGCCCGCGGGCGGTTCGCGGGGCCCAAGGTGACCATCGTGGGGATCGAGTCGCAGTTCTCCGACTGAGCCAGCCGCTGCGCCATACCACCGACGCGGTGGGCCGCAACTCGAAGTGGCACAGAAAAGGCGTTCGTGACGCACAGTGGCAAGGGATCGGGTATCCCAAATGCAATCCGAGTGCGCTACTCTGGCGCGATTCATGGCCACTATGAATCCGCCCGTCTCCCAGACCCGATCGTTCAGCACCGTGTTCCTCATCGAGCTGTGGGAGCGCTTTGGCTACTACGGCATGCAGGCCTTGATGATCTACTTCATGGTAGAGCGTCTCGGCTTCGACGATGACAAGGCCAACCTGACCTGGGGCGCGTTTACCGCCCTGGTGTACGCGGCGCCGGCCATTGGCGGATGGGTCGGCGACCAGCTGCTCGGCACGCGCCGCACGATGATGATTGGCGCCTGCATCCTCGCCCTCGGCTACGGGTTGCTGTCGGTCCCCACGGATAGCCAGTACTTCCTGTACTGCGCGCTGGGTGTGGTCGTGGTCGGCAATGGCTTGTTCAAGCCCAACGCCGGAAACCTGGTGCGCAAGATCTACGAGGGCGACGACTCCAAAATCGATAGCGCCTTCACCCTTTATTACATGGCGGTCAACATCGGCTCGACCGTGTCGATCCTGCTCACCCCGTGGATCAAGGACCACTGGGGTTGGAACGTGGCGTTCGCCGTGTGCATGGGCGGGCTCATCACGGGCTTGATCAACTACGCCTTCATGTTCCGGACGCTGTCCCATATCGGCTCGCCGCCGGACAAACACCCCGTGCACAAAGGCAAGCTGGCGGCGGTGCTGGGAACGGGCGTGGTGACCTTGTTCGTGGTCGCCTTCATCCTGCAACACGACGCCGTGGCGAAGGGTTGTGTGTATTTTGCAGGCGTCGTCATCCTCGCCATCTTCGCCTACCTGATCGCGAAGAGCACGCGCAGCGAGCGCTCGGGCCTGATCGCGGCGCTGGTGCTCACCGTTCAGACCCTCTTGTTCTTCATTTTCTACCAGCAGATGTCCACGTCGCTGGCCCTGTTCGCGCTGCGCAACGTGAGCGCGGAGTTTTCGATTTTCGGCATCCACCTCTTCGACTGGCTGCCGGCGCAGTATCAAGCCTTGAACCCTCTCTGGATCATGGTCCTGAGCCCGATCTTGGCCTGGTCGTACACGTACTTTGGAAAACGCGGCAAGGATCTGCCCATCGCCGGGAAGTTCGCGCTGGGCTTTGCGGTGGTGGCCATCGGCTTCTTCATCTACGGCGTGGGCGGTCGCTTCGCGGTGGAGGGGCGCGTCTCATCCTGGATCATGATTTGGGGCTACGGCTCCTACTCGCTGGGTGAGCTGCTCGTCAGCGGCCTCGGTCTGGCGATGATTGCCCGCTACGTGCCCGAGCGCATGGGCGGCTTCATGATGGGTGCGTACTACGTGGCCACGGGCATCTCGCAGTACCTCGGCAGCGTCATCGCCAACCTCGCCAGCATTCCGAAGGACATGACCAATCCAATGGAGAGCCTGGCGCTCTACACGGACTTGTTCAACAAGCTGGGCTTCGTGGCCGTCGGCGGCACGGTGCTCGCCATCATCTTGCTGCCGATGATGAAGCGCTTGTCGGCCACCCATAGCGAGCATAGCCAGGCCAAGACGGCCACGGCGCCCGCCTCGGCCGAGGCGGCCGCCGAATAGCGCGGATCAGCGCGGAGGCTGGGCGAAGCGGGGATCGGATGCCGGAAACGGGATGGCGGTGTCGCGCAGGTACAGCTCACGGCCGGTGTACGGCTCGAACGAGTCGCCGGCCTCCGTGAAGAAGGCGACGCCGATGACGCCGACATTGCGGGCGCTGCCCGTGCGGGCGGCGTAGGATTCGGCGACCCTCGCAAAGCGAAAAGCTGCGACGACATCGTGGCTTTGACGGAAGCCGTCGATGGTCAGGGTGGCGAAGGGCATGAGCACATAGCCGCGGTTCTCGAGGGTGCCGGGGCGGCCGTTGATGACGTCGAGCCCGTCCACGGTGGCCACCGCCTCGAAGCGGTGGTCGGTGTGGTTCATCAGCACGATGCTGTAGCGATCGCCCGGGTGGCCGATGACCAAGGTTCGGTCGCCGAGCTTCACGGCGTCGAGCGGCTCGCCGTTCTCGTCGCGGATGGACACGGTGATGGCGCCGCCGCCGGCCACGAAGTCGCGAATGGGGGCGCGGCCCGCCACGTGCGCGGCCAGCGCGTCGACGCCGCGGCGGTCGTTGTAGTTCATGGTCGCGACCGCAAAGGGCCGATCGCGATCGGCGCGCACGAAGCGGACGTCGCGCACGTACGACGAGCGCGTCTCGCCCCACTCGGTGCCGAGGCCCGGGCGGGTGTGCGCCTCGGCGCTGGGCTTTGGCGCGTTGCGGGGGGAGTCGTTGGGGGAGAGCGGCGCGGGGGCGGGCGGGGGCGGCGCTTGCCAACCTCCGGAGGAGGACTCGGCGTCGGACGACGGCGCCTTGGCGGTCAACCGCGGCGCGGCGGGCGGGGGCGCCATCGATGGCGAGGCTGGCGCCTCCTCCGCCGTGGACACGTAGGCGTGGATCGACTCCGATCCGCGGTAGTCCGGGCCTTTGGGCGCGTTCGTGCGGGCGTTTTCTCCGGCGCACGCGGTGAGCACTATGAGAACGAAGCACAAAAGGACCCGCATGGGCGCTCCTCCCTCTCCAAACCTCTCCAAACCTGCTTCGACTGGCGTCGTGGACAGGGCTTGAACGGGCGGAGGGCGGCGACCTTACAGGTCGAGGACGCGATCGGCGGCGCGCCCTACGCAACCGTCAGGAGCACGCTCTTCATGTGCGGCTCACCCCCGGCGGCGACCGGAAACTCCCGCGGCAGAGGTAGATCCTTCATTTGCCACACCTCACGCCCGGCCATTTCGGCCCCCTTGGCCAGCAGCTTGCGAAACTTGCCGCGCAAGATGCCGCGGTGGTTGGTGCACGCCAAGACCCGACCGCCGCGATCGAGCACGGCCAAGGCGTTGGCCAAGAGCTCCGGATAGTCGTCGGCCGCGACGAAGCGGCGGGTCCGCGTCTTCGAGTAGCTCGGCGGATCGAGGATCACCAGGTCGAACTTTTGCCCGCGGCGCGCGGCGCGCCCGAGCCACGCGAACGCGTCCTCGGCGTGGAACGTGTGTGCGTCGCTCAAGAGCCCCGCGCGCTGCAGGTTGGCGCGACCGCGCTCGAGCGCCACCATGGACGCATCGACGCTGGCCGTAGCCTTGGCACCCCCGGTCGCTGCCGCCACGCTGAAGGCGCACGTGTACGCGAAGAGATTGGCGACCCGCAGGCCCCCGGCGAGCGCGCGCACCCGGGCGCGGTTCTCGCGCTGATCGAGGAAGATGCCGGTCGACAGACCGTCGCCCAGACGAACCTCGTACGGGATCCCGCCCTCCAGAACGCCCAACGCCTCGGGCGCAGCCACCCCGCGCACCGGCTCGCGCGGGGCCAGATCGTCGCGGCGCGTGTCGACCAAGGTGTTCGACTGGCGCGGCCGGAGCTTCAAGTAGATGCCCGCGAACCCCAGGGCGGCCAGCCGATCGAGCACCCGCTCGCGCTGCGCGGCCTCCGACTCCAAGGGGAACTCCGCCACCAGATGATCGCCGTACACGTCCACGACCAGCCCGGAGAGCCCATCGCCCTCGCCATGCACCAATCGAAAGGCCGTATCGCCGGCGCTGCGCCCCAGGGTGTAGCGCCGCAGCACCGCGCGCTCCAGCGCCTCGCCCAGGCCGCGATCGTCGCGCGGCATTTCGTCGGGCGAGGCCCCCCCGCGGAGCCATGTTTCGAACTCGTACGGCACCGGGGCCGAAAAGATCACGCGCTGCTTCGACACCGGATGCGCGAAGGCGATCTGCCGCGCGTGGAGCAAGAGGCGCGGCGCATAGACCCCGCCGTACATCGTATCGCCCGCGATGGGCGCCCCGGCGTGCGCGAGCTGCACGCGCGCCTGGTGCATGCGCCCCGTCTCGAGCACCAGCTCGAGCAGCGCGCGCGTGCCCTGCCGCTTGCGCACCTCCACGTGGGTCACGGCCAGCTTCGGTTTTTTGTCCTTCTCCGACACCAGGCGCTCGCGCAAGGTGACCCGGTCCTTGTTCTTCGGCCACCCCTCGACGCACGCGAGGTAGCGCTTCTCCACCTTGCGGCCCTCGAACTGCGCGGCGAGGGCCGCGTTGTGCTCGCGCGCGCGGGTGAAGACCATCACCCCCGACGTGTCCTGATCGAGCCGTTGATGCACCCCGAGGTAGGACTCGCCAAAGGCCTTGAGCCGCGAGACCACATCGTCCGCGTGCGCCGGGTCGGCCGCTTGGCTGGGGATCCCCGCCGGTTTGTCGATCACGAGCAGCGCCGGATCGCGGTGTACGATCCACGCATCACGAAAATCGGGGAAAATGGCTTCGCGCTGGCCTCGGTCGACGGACGTCACACGCCCCTTCTCGACGCTCTGGGCCTGCTCGTCAATGCTCCGGCTCGATGCCGCTCTCTTTTCCGTCCAGCGATCCCGAGCGTTCCAGGCGATCGAGGCCGCGCTTGTGCAAAACGAGGGTGGCCTTCTCGACCGACGTCGTGGCCCCGCACTGAACGCGTACGGACACCGGGAGCCGGTAGACGCGCGCGGCATCGATGAACCGCACGCGGCGCGGGTTGCCATCGAGCACCGGCACCTGCTTGACCGCGTCGTCCAAGCGGGCAAACAAGGGCGAAAAGTCGTAGCGGAAGACGTGCTTGATGCGCCGCACCCCGGAGGCTGCCAGCTCGCGCTGCGGCGACACGGTGCCCTTGTGCATGTAGCGCAGGAGCGTCCCCTCCCGCGACGCGCCGCTCACCGGGTTGAGCGGATCGGGCCTGCGGCGGGTCTCTTGGTCGAACGACTCGCGGGCGCTGACGATCACGTCCCGCTTCGGCAGCCGCCGCGCCGGCGCCCGGTAGCGCGCCACGCGCTGCGCATAAAAGCGGTGCACATTGCCGGCGATCCAGGTCCGGCCCAGCTCCTTGATGCGATCCTTGGCCGCGTAGACCAGCCCAGCGATCACCGCCAAGAGCACGAGGCCCGAGCCGACGGTGGTGCCGGTCGTGGGCCGGTGGTTCAAAAGCGCGACCTGCCAGGCGAAGGCCCACGTGGAGGCCACCACCGCCACGAACGCCGCCACCCAGTGGTGAATCCGCTCCGCGACCTGGTGAACCTCCGCCTCCAGAAAGAGCACCTCCTGGAAGTGCTTTTTCAGCTGGCTGGCGCGATCCAGGTACTTCTCCGAGGTGGCCGGCGCGTGGGGGTCGGCGTTCACGTAGCCCTTGCTGGCGCGGTACGACAGCTCGCGTTCGAGCGCCTCGGCCACCCTGGTGGCCACCGCGTTCACCACCGCGGGAAAGTCCTCGGCCTCGGGTGACTCCGAGTCGAGCAGGAGCTCCAAGGATCGCGTGGCCCCCGAGAGCATATCGAGCAGCCGCACGCTCGCGTACTCGTCCACCAGCGCGCGCTCGCACCGGAGCTCCTGCGCCTCCTCCTCCAGCTCGCGGTGCACCAGCTTGGAGCGGGCGTCTTTGGCCATGGCGATGGCGGCGTCGATCCAGATGACGAGGGCGCCCTCCATGTCTTGCACGGTGGCGCGTTCGACCTGCGAAGCGGCGAACCGGCAATGGCGCGCAAAGCCGTCGCTCGCGCGCGCCAGGCGATTCGCGAGGGCCACAGCGTCGCGTCGCAGGGAGTCGATGGTGACCACCTCGGGGCCCCGGCGGGTTTCGCGCGGGCGGTGCGCGCGCGATCCTTCGGCGGGGTCGAAGGTCGAAGGGCGCCCGCAGCCAAACTCCGGCCCGTCCAAGCGGGTAAACGACTGCAGCTGGTCCCATGGCGCGTGGCGCGCAAAGGCATTGGACGGAATATCGAGCTCGACGTCGATGGCATAGTGGACGTCGCCCCGTACAGGGAGTGGCACTGCGACGCTCCACTCCAGACGACTTGCGTCATGGACCCCGAGGCGGACCTCCACGTCGGGGCTCGTTGCTTCAAGCTCTACCGCGGCGCTGTATGTCCGAGCAAATGTGCTCGCCTGCGTTGCTGCCATCGACTCCGATTCTCGGCGGGCGCTTCGAGCGGCCGCTGCTTACTGCATGAGTGACGAGCACCATGCGTGCAAGCGAAATTCGGGGAAGATGTCCGAAACAGTCCACCCTTTTCCCGCCAGCAATCGGACATATGATGATGGCCCCATGAGTGACGTATCCGCGCGCATCCAGGAGCTCGTTCAAACCAATCATGTCGTCCTCTTCATGAAGGGGACGAAGAACTTCCCACAGTGCGGCTTTTCCAACGCCGTCGTGCAAATTCTCAAGAAAGAAGGGATCGCCTTCGAAACGGTCAATGTGCTGGCCGATCCCGCGATTCGCCAGGGAATCAAGGATTTCTCCAATTGGCCGACCATCCCCCAGCTCTACGTGGGCGGAAAGTTCATCGGCGGGTGCGATATCGTCACGGAAATGCACACCGCCGGTGAGCTCGCGAAGGTGCTCAAGTCGTAAGGGCTAAAAGCTCAAACCGCCGTCGACGTCGATGGTGCGGCCGTTGAAGTAGTCGCACTCGAGCACGAATTTGACGGCGACCCAGATGTCCTCCGGCACGCCGATGCGCCCGACCGGGATGGCCGCGACCAAGGCGTCGCGCGCTTTCTGGTTCATCCCTTGGGTCATCGGCGTTTCGATCATGCCGGGCGCGATCGCGCCGACGCGAACGCCGAACGGGGCGAACTCCGCCGACCACGTGCGGGTGTTGGCGGCCAAGGCGGCCTTGGCGGCCGAGTAGTTCGATTGCCCGCGGTTGCCGTGGCGCGCGATGCTCGACATGTTCACGATGACGCCGGGGCGGGTGCCCGTCTCGACCATTTTCTTCACCGCGTCGCGCACGACCAAGGTGGCGCCCGTGAGGTTGACGCCGATGACGGCGTTCCAGTTCTCCAGGCTGAGGGTCTTGACCTTGCCGGTCTCCTTGTCCTTCTTCACGAGGAGCCCATCGCGCAGGATGCCCGCGTTGTTGATGACGGCGTTCAAGCCGCCCATCTCCGCGTGCGCCCACTCCACGAGCTCGCCCACCTCCTTCTCGTCCGCCACATTGACCTTGCGCGCGTGCAGCCGGCCCAAAAGCTCGCCCGCGTTGCCGCCCCCGAGCGCGCTCGCCTCGTCGGCGACGGCCTTGCGATCGACCTCGAGCACGTCGGCGATCGCGACCTGAGCGCCCCCCTCCGCGAGCCGCGCCGCAAAGTGACGCCCCATTCCCTGCGCTCCGCCCGTAACAATGACCTTCAGCTCGCTTAGTTTCATGGTGTTGCCCTCGCTTGTAGCGTGATCGCTGGCGGGGTCCCATAGCGATTGTGCGCGCATCGGCCGCTACTGCTTTCTATTCAAGCGGAACAACTTCGGGTACACCTCCTGCCCGTGCGTACCCGCTTCTTCGTCCTCGCCCTTTGCGCCTTTGGAGCTCTCGGAGCCCTTTTCGCCCCCGGCTGCTCGGATCAAGCCGAAGGAGAGCGCTGCGACAGCCGAAATGGCGACAGCGACTGTGCGGCGGGCCTGCAGTGCATCCGCGTAAACGCCGGCGAGACGGACCGCTTCAACTTCCGCTGCTGCCCCACGGATCGCCCCAGCACCGTCTCCGAGTGCATCCGCAGCGCCAACCCGAGCGATCCCTCACCGCCCGACGGCAGCGCCGACACCGGGGCGGACGCCGCGGACACGGGAACCGACGCCCAAACGGATGCCCCCGTCGACTCGGGTAGCGACGCCGACGCCGCCGACAGCGCCGGTTGAGCAATTTTATCGACGCATTGAACCGTAGGTGGAAAGGGTGGGACGGGTGAGCCGATGCCGATTGGGTCTTTGATTCAGCACGCCCAGGAGGCGCTGATGCTCACCGTGGTGCTGTCGCTGCCCGTGGTCGCGGTGGCGGCCATCGTGGGGCTTCTGGTCGCCGCCTTTCAAGCCGCGTCGCAGATTCAAGACCCCACCTTGTCCCACCTACCCCGATTGCTGGCCGTGGTGGCCGTTTTGGCGGTTTTAGGCCCATGGATGGCGCATCAGCTCGCTGCTTATGCGGAGCATGTCTTCCTCGCCGCACGTTGATTCCCACGTTGGCTCATTGACCTCTAGCATACGTTTTGCTACGTCGGCGAAGTGACTGAATCGTCAGTCAGTCGAATGCGACGACCCGTTCCCCCTCCCGGGCCGAAGCCCAATGCGAAGCCCGCGCGAACACGCGGTGGCGACAAACGCGAGCGCATCCTCGCGGCCGCCGTCAAAGTGTTCGCCAAGAGCGGCTTTCACGGCACGCGCGTCAGCGAGGTGGCCAAAGCTGCGGGCGTGGCCGACGGCACCATCTACCTGTACTTCCGATCCAAGGACGAGCTCTTGGTGTCGCTGTTCGAGGACCGGGTCGAGAAGCTCCTGGCCCACATGAACGTGGAGCTCACCAACCTCCCCGATGCGCCCGCGAAGCTGCGTCGGGTCATCGAGATGCAGCTCGGTCTCCTCGAGGGGGAGCGCGATCTGGCGGAGGTCATCACCGTGATCATCCGGCAGTCGTCCAAGCTCATCAAGGAGTACGCCGCGCCCAAGTTCGGGGCCTACCTCGACGCCATCGCGCAGGTGGTCACCGAGGGGCAAGCCGCCGGCGACTTCCGAAAGGATATCTCGCCGCACCTGGTGGCGCGCGCCACGTTCGGTGCGCTCGATGGAATCGCGCTGCTCTGGGCCCTTGGCCGCGCCGAGCAAGGGGCGCTGGCGCGCTCCGCCCGGCAGCTCTCCGACGTGCTCCTGCGCGGGCTGCAGCCGTGAGCTCGGCGAACGCGGGGTCGGCCGGACCGAACGCGGGGCCCGCAGGGTCGAACGCGGGAGCGAAGCTGCTCCGGAGGCGCGCGGAGATCGTGCGGCAGGTGCGCGCGTTCTTCGAGCAGCGGGACTTTCTCGAGGTGGATACGCCGCTCTTGATCCCGTCGCCGGGGCTCGATCTGCACCTGCAGGCGTTTCAGGTGGGCGGGCGTTATCTGAGCACGTCGCCCGAGTATCAAATGAAGCGCCTTTTGGCCGATGGCTACGCGCGCATCTTTCAGATCACGCGGGCGTTTCGGCAGGGGGAGCTCGGCTCGCGCCACAACCCCGAGTTTACGATCCTCGAGTTTTACCGGGCGAACGCCGGGGTCCCGGAGGTGATGCGGGACACCGAGGAGCTCGTCGAAGCGGTCACCGGCGGCGAAGTTCGCCTGGGCGCCCGCCGCATCGCCACCCGCGCGCCCTTTGCGCGCATGACGCTGTGCGAGGCGTACGAGCGGTTCGCGAAGATCGCGCCGGACGAGACGCTCGCCATGGCCACGTCCGACGAAGATCGGTTCTTCCGGGTGCTGGTCGACGAGGTGGAGCCGCGCATCGCCGAGCTCGACCACGCGCTGTTCCTCACCGAGTACCCGGCACCGCAAGCCTCGCTCGCTCGAAAAAAGCCCGCCGATCCGCGGGTGGCGGAGCGCTTCGAGCTGTATGTGGCAGGGGTCGAGCTCTGCAACGGCTTCGGCGAGCTCACCGATCCGGTCGAGCAGCGCGCGCGTTTCGAGCAAGATCAGCGCGATCGCCGGGAGCGCGGGCTGCCGGTTTACCCCATCGACGAGCGGTTTCTCCAGGCGCTCGAGCGCGGGATGCCCGATTCGGGCGGAAACGCCGTGGGGCTCGACCGGCTCATCGCGGTCGCATCGGGGACGACCGCGATCCGCGAGGTCATGGCGTTCGCCGACGACGAGCTTTGACGAACACGCGCCGAACACGCGATACAGTTCCCGCATGTTGAACTTTCGCGATGCACAAGAACGGGTGCTCGGGCTCGCGCCGCGCATGGGGGCCGAGCGGGTGGGGCTCGATGGAGCTCATGGGCGAGTGCTCGCCGAAGATGTGCTCTGCCCGGTCGACGTCCCGGCGTTCGATGCCAGCACGATGGACGGGTACGCGGTCCGCGCGGCCGACTTCGCGGGCGACGGTCCCTGGGAATTTCCGGTCCTCGGGGAGAGCCGGGCGGGAGGCAGCGCCCCCGCGCGGCTCGAGCCCCGGGCGGTGACGCGCATCTTCACGGGGGCGAGCCTCCCTCTCGAGGCCGACGCGGTGGTGATGCAAGAGCACGTGGAGCGCGCGGGGGATCGCGCGCGGTTCGTGCGCCCGGTGAAGGAAGGACAATTCCTGCGCCGGCGCGGCGACGATCTTCGCGCGGGCGCCGTGGCCATCGCGCGCGGTACGCGGCTGCGCGCGGCGCACGTGTCGCTCGCGGCCACCGTCGATCGCGCGTGGCTCACGGTGTTCCGCCGGCCGCGCGTGGTGCTGCTGGCCACGGGCGACGAGCTGCGCTCCCCGGGAACGGCGGGCCCGCCGGGCTCCATCGCCGACTCGAACACCGTGGGCCTCGCGACCATGGCGCGCCGCGCGGGGGCGATGGTGGCGGTGGCCCCGTTCGTGCGCGACGATCTAGAGGCGACCAAGCAAGCCTTCGAGGCCGCGCTGGCCGGCGCCGACGTGGTGATCTCGGTGGGCGGGGTGAGCGTGGGCGATCACGATCGCGTTCGTCCGGCGCTCGAGGCGATTGGGGTCGATTTGAATTTCTACCGGGTGGCCATGAAGCCCGGAAAGCCGCTGGCGGTCGGCACGCGCGGCAACGGCATCGTGCTGGGGCTCCCCGGCAACCCCGTCTCGGCCATGGTGACCTTCGCCTTCTTCGGCCTTCCCCTTCTGCGCGCCATGCAAGGCGACGGCGATCCCCTTCCCCGCGCCTTTTGGGCGCGCGCCGGTCGATCGGTGTCGCGCGAGCCCGGGCGGCTCGAGTTCGCGCGCGCCGCGCTCGTCCGCGACGGCGCCAGCTGGATCGCCACCCCGCTGGACAACCAAGCCAGCGGCGCGATGGCGGCGCTCGCCCGCGCCGATGCGCTCCTCGCCATTCCTGCCGACTGCGCGGAGCTTCGCGTGGGCGACGACGTCGAGGTCTACTTGCTCGAGGAGCTGGGAGCGTGAACGAACAATCGAAGAACGAGGAGCGCGACGAAGGGTCGAGCGATGGCGCACGCGACACGGTACCGAACGACTCCGCCGAGCCGAAGCTCACGCATTTGTCCGATCGCGGCGAAGCGCACATGGTCGACGTTGGTGCCAAAGACATCACGGTGCGCCGCGCGCGGGCGCGGGCGCGCGTGCGCATGAAGCCCGAAACGGCGCGCCTGGTTCAGTCGGGCACGGCGCCAAAGGGGGATGTGCTCGCTGCAGCGCGCATCGCCGGCATCATGGCGGCCAAGCGCACACCGGAGCTCATCCCGCTCTGCCATGGCATCGCGCTCACGCGGGTCACCGTCGAGCTGACCCCGGTCGCCGATGGGGTCGACATCGAGTGCACCACGGAGGCGCGCGATCGCACGGGGGTCGAAATGGAGGCGATGGTCGGCGCGAGCCTCGCGGCGCTGACGCTTTATGACATGCTCAAGGCCGTGGACCGCGCCATCACCTACGACGTCGCGCTGCTCGAAAAGTCGGGCGGAAAAACCGGCGACTACTCACGGAAGATCTAACCATGCTGCTCGACATCCGGCAGGACCCCATCGCATCCGAAGAAGCCGTCGCGCACGTATCCCACGCAGGCGCAGGGGCCGTCACCACCTTCCTCGGCGTCGTGCGCGAGCAGAACGAGGGCCGCGCCGTCGTCAAGCTCGAATACCAAGCGTACCTGCCGATGGCCCGCGCCGAGCTCGCGCGCATCGCCGCCGAAATCGAGGGCGAAATCCCCGGCGTCCAGCTCGCCGCCCTCCACCGGGTCGGCGCCCTCTCCGTCAGCGACATCGCCGTCGTCTGCGCCGCCAGCGCCCCCCACCGCGACGAAGCCTTCCGCGCCTGCCGCCTCCTCATTGATCGCATCAAAGAGCGCGTCCCCATCTGGAAACGCGAATACGGCCCCCACGGCGCATGGTGGGTGGGCTGGGTCGATGCCCGCTGCAGCCCCGATCACGACCACGCGGCGCACGAGCACGCAGACCACGACCACGCGGCGCACGAGCACGCAGACCACGACCACGCGGCGCACGAGCATGCACCGCACGAGCACGCGGACCACGAGGCGTAGAGTTCAGGCGCGGTGCACGTGCCAGACATGCATCGTGGGCTCGCGTTCGGTCACGAAGAACACGACCACGTGCCGGCCGACGAAGAGCCGGAATTCACCGCCGCCGGCGGCATAGACGAGCCCTTCACCGGTCGACGCCCAGCGTTCGACGGCGGTGGCCACCGCCTCGGCGTCCGCGAATCTCAGGCGACGCCAATCCGCATAGGCGTCCGCCCCCCATGCGATATTCATTCACCACGCTGGCGGCGTTCTTCGAGCTCCCTCTTGATCTGCTCGTGCGCAATAGCGGGCCGCGGATCGCGTCGCACCATCTCTCGGCGGGCGCGCTCCTCGACAGTCAGCGCCTCGCCCTTCGGCGCGTGATGCAAGGCGCGAAGGGCCGGATGCTCCTCCCGGGAGGGCGCGCTCGCCTTCATCTTTGCGCTTGACTTCATGCTCGACAAGGTAGCACCCCCCACCGCACCCAACAGGGCTTTTTATTGCTCAGCTCAGGCCCCCCCCGACACCGGGGGAATCAGCGCCAGCACATCGCCCGGCGCGATCGACTCGCGGGCCGTCGCAAACACCTCGTTGCGCGCGACGCGGACGTGCGCCAAGCGACCGGCGAGCTCCGGGTGCTTCTGCGCGATGTACGTGTAGAATGCACCTACTGTGGTGACCTCCTCGGGCAGGTCCAAGGACTCTTCGTCGAGCGCGACGAGCTCGCGCACGGCGGCGAAGTAGAGAACGCGGATGCGCATGGGGCCTCTACTTGGCCCCATGGTGATGGTGCCCACCTTTTCCCGACGCGAGTGCGACGGCGTGCTCCAAGGTCGGTGCGATGAGCGCGTCGACCCCTAGACGCACGGCGTTGGTGCTCCCGGGAAGTGAGAAGACCACGGTGCGTCCCACCACGCCCGAGGTCGCGCGCGAGAGGATCGCACGCGGCCCGATGGCGTCCCACGAGAGGCGGCGGAAGGCTTCGCCAAAGCCATCGAGGCGCTTGTCGAACAAGGATTCGAGCGCCTCGTAGGTGCGATCGCGCGGTGCGATGCCGGTGCCACCGGTGAGGATCACGGCGTCCATCGGGGGCTCGCTGGCAAAGCCCCGCACGAGCTCGACGATCACGTCGGGCTCGTCGCGGACGATGCGGTGTCCCGCCACCCCAAACCCCGCGGACTCGAGGCGTTCCCGCAGGATTTTACCAGACTCGTCCGTATCTTCCGTTCGTGTATCACTCACCGTGACGGTGACGATACGAATCGCGCTTGGCATGAGAGAGCCCCTTCCCACAACTGAGTTGTGGACGCATGATACGCGTTTGAGCTTCGTACGTAGACGAAGCAAGGGGCCGAGACCACGTTGTTCCATCTCCCGATTGCAAAAACCGAAAGCGGCCGCGAAGGCCGCGCCCAGCCGCGATCGGTTCGTCTTTCGCTGACCGATCGCTGCGATCTGGCATGTGTTTATTGTCGCCCGAATCGCAGCGAGGGCTATCTGGAGCGCAGGCTCGATCTCGAGGCCTGGTCCACCATGGCGGCCGGGCTCGTTCGGGCAGGCGTCCGGCGCGTTCGTTTGACGGGGGGTGAGCCCCTCCTGCACCGCGACGTGGTGGAGGTCGTACGCCGCCTCGGGGCCCTTTCCCTGGACGATCTGGCGCTCACCACCAACGCCACCCGCCTCACCAAGCTGGCGCGTCCGCTCAAAGACGCGGGCCTCCGGCGCATCACCATTTCGCTCGACACGCTCGACCCCCAGCGCTTCGCGCGGCTCACGCGCGGCGGGGAGCTCGCCCCGGTGCTCGAGGGCATCGAGGCGGCGTGCGCGGCCGGCTTCGACGAGGTGAAGCTCAATGCCGTGGTGCTGCGCGGCGAGAACGACGACGAGCTCCCGGCCTTGGTCCACTACGCGTGGGAGCGCCGGATCGTACCGCGCTTCCTCGAGGTGATGCTCATCGGCGAAGGCGCCAAGATGCGCGACCGGGTGGTGCCCGCGGCCGAGATGCGCGCGCGCCTGGCCGATCTGCTGGTCGACGAGCCCCCCGAGCGGGAGCACGATCGAGGCCCCGCGCGCTACGTGCGCGCGCGCCACGATCCGCGGCGCAAGGTCGGCTTCATCAGCGGCACCACCGACACGTACTGCAAAGGGTGCGACCGGCTGCGCGTCTCCAGCGACGGCGTGCTGCGCCCGTGCCTGGCGACGAACGACGGCGTGGCCGCCGAGCAGGCCGCGCGCGCGGGGGACGTCGTCGGCATCGATGCGCTTCTTCAAGAGGCGTGGACGATGAAACCCGACGGCGAGACCTTTCGCGGCTGCACAGAGGAGAGCGCCGCCTCGGTCTCGATCCGCGCCATCGGCGGCTGATGGCAGGCCACGACGCGAGCTGCGGCGCCGAGCAAGCCCGCTTTTGGCGGGACCCGGAGCTCGATGGCACCGAGTTTTTGCTCGCGCGGTTCGTCTCGCACCACTTTTCGCCGCACGTGCACGATGAATACGCGATCGGCCTGATCGAAAACGGGGTGGAGGCCTACCGCTACCGCGGCCACGATCGGGTGGCGACCGCGGGCGAGGTCGTCATCGTCGAGCCGGGCGAAGCGCACACCGGCGAGCGCGGCACCGAAGAAGGCTGGCAGTACCGCATGTTCTACATCCCGGCGCGCGTGTTCGCCGAAGCCGCGGAGGCCGCCGGGGTGAAGGGCCTCCCGCACTTTCGTCAGACCGTGCTTCGCGATCCGGCGCTCGCCTTTGCCATGCGCGCGATGCACGTGGCCTCCGAGCGCGGCGAGTCGCAGCTCGAACGCGAGTCGCGCTTCGCGGGCTTGCTCACCACCTTGGTCGAGCGCCACGCGGAGGGCACCCTGGTGCTGCCGCGCCCGCGCCCCGATGCCCCCGCCGGCATCCTTCGCGCGATCGACCGAGTAGAAGCCGATTTCGCGGAGCCGCTCACCTTGGGCGATCTCGCGCAGTGCGCCGGCATGTCCGACTTCCACTTCGCGCGCTTGTTCGCGCGCACCACCGGCATGAGCCCCCACCGCTACGTCGTCCAGCGGCGGGTCACGCAAGCGTGCCGTCTCTTGCGCGGATCGCGGGGGCCCATGGCCTTGGCCGACGTGGCAGCCACCGTCGGCTTCGCCGATCAGGCGCACCTCACGCGGCATTTCAAGCGCATCACCGGGGTAACCCCCGCCCGCTTCGCCCTCCGTCCCTGAGTCGAGGTCGGAAGTCGACGTCGGGCGCGGCCGCGAACGGTTCGCCGCCCGGCGCGGCGAGCGGCGGAGCATGGGGGCGGCCCGGCCCCGTTCGACCTGGAGCTCGCGCCCATCGCGGGTGCGGCGGGGGTCGTGCTCCTCGTCACCACGGGCGGCGGCGCAAGGCTGCGCAAGATCGTTCAAGACCTGCCGCGCGCGGGTTGGCATGTTCGGCGCAATGGCGAATTCGCGTTCGAACGAGTTTTTTCGCGGCGTGCGCAGGGAGCTGCCTCTGCAGCTCGGCGTCGCGCCCTTCGGCATGATTTACGGTGTTTTGGCGGTTCACGCCGGCATGTCCCCCCTGGCCGCCCAGCTCTCGTCGAGCATCGTCTTTGCGGGCTCCGCGCAGCTGGTGATCGCGCAGATGCTCGGCGCCGGCGGCAACCCGCTGGTGGTCGCGCTCACCGCGGTGGTCCTCAACGTCCGCCACGTGCTCTACAGCGCATCGATGGCCCCCAATGTCGCGCACCTGCCGCGCCGCTGGCGGGTGCCGCTCGCGTATCTCTTGACCGATGAGGCCTACGCCGTGGCCATCGGCCGCTATGCGGAGAGCCGAGACCTCTCGGGGCCCGACTACCGTCATTGGCACTACCTCGGCGCGGGCCTCACGCTCTGGACGACGTGGCAGCTGTCCACCCTGATGGGCGTGCTGTTCGGCGCGCAGCTGTCGCCGGCGTGGGGGCTGGATTTCGCCATCCCCCTCACCTTCATCGCGCTCCTGGTGCCTTCGCTGGCCGACGGCGCGAGCCGGGTGGCGGCGCTCACGGGCGCGGTGGCGTCGGTGCTGCTCTTCGCCATGCCGCTGAAGCTCGGGCTGTTCTGCGCGATGCTCGTCGGCATCGCCGCGGGCGCCGCGTGGGAGGTCTTCACGGGCGGCGGCAAGCCGGCCCCCAACGCGGAAGGAACACGAGCATGAATGGCACCTGGTTGACCCTGTTCGCCGTCGGCGCCGCCACCTTGGGCTACCGGCTCTCCTGTATCGAGTTCAGCGCCAGCGCCTCCGCCTGGCTGGCGCGACCGGCCATCCGCCGCCTCTTGCGGTTCGTCCCCCCTGCCGCCTTTGCGGCCCTCGTGGCCCCGGCCGTGCTCCTGCGCGACGGCGCCCTCATCACCCATCCCACCGATCCGCGGCTCCTCGCCGCCCTGGTCGCGCTGGCTGCCGCGCTGGTCACGCGCAACGTGCTCGTCACCTTGGTGTCCGGCATGGTCGCGCTGCACGTCGTTCCCCTGCTCTTTGGAGGGCTCGGCCCGTAGCAACCTTGCTACGTAGCGCTGGCGCGGGCCGTCATCGCCAACGTGCTCGAGTGGGTCGACCCGGATGATGCGCGACTGCGCGCTCGACCTCTAGCTCGGCTCGGCCGTCGCGGCCTTGGGTTGGGTCACGTCGACGACGTCGAGGCCGACCAATTTCATCAGCATGAGCGCGTTCGAGCTCTGCACGACGCCTTCGCGGAGCTTGTAGTCGAAGGTCATTTTGTCGTCGGTGACTTGTTCCTGGAAGTGGACGTTCTTCACCGCGTGCGGGAGCTCGGCCTCCAGATCGGCGATGCCGAGATCGTGCGTGGAGACCGCGCCCATCGCCTTTTGCGCCACCAGCTTGCGCACGATGGCGCGGGCGCCGATGAGGCGCTCGCGCGTGTTGGTGCCGTGGAGGATCTCGTCGAGGAGAAAGAGCACGGTGCGCTCGCCACGGGCCATGTCGAGCACCATCTTGAGGCGCTGCAGCTCGGCGTAGAAGTGCGAGACGCCCTCGGCGAGGGAGTCGCGAACGCGCATGCTGGTGGCCACGCGCACCTCGCCGATGGTGAGCTCCTTGGCGCAGACGGGCGCGCCGGCCAGGGCGAGCACCGCGTTGATGCCGACCGCGCGCAGGAGGGTCGACTTGCCCGACATGTTCGAGCCGGTCACCAAGAGCACGGCGGTCGGACCTCTCAGCTCCACGTCGTTGGCGACCCGCTTGGAGGCGAGGATCAGGGGGTGCCCCAGCTCTTTGGCGATCAAGCGCGGGGAGTCGGCGAGGACGGGCCAGGTGTACTCGGGGTAGTCGTGCGCTAGCGCGGCCAAGCTCGAAAGGGCTTCCACCTCGCCCAAGGTGGAGAGCCACGCGCGCGCGCTCGAGCCCGCGCGGAGCCGCCATTTCTCGAGCGAGATGGCGCAGTTGATGTCCCAGAGGAGCAGCGGCCCGATGATCAGCCGGAACACGGCATTTTCGCGCGCGCCCACGAAGGAGAGGACGCGCGCGAGCCGCGACATTTCATGCGTGGCGCTGGTACCGGTGGACAACATGCGCGCCTTGTGCTGCTGGAGCAGCCGCGACTCGAGGCGCTCGGCCTCCACGGCGGCCAGCATCTCGGAGAAGCGCGAAAAGCCCCCCTCCATGGTGGATACCGACGCGACGATGCGCGAGACCACCGCCCACTTGGGCCATGTGACCGCGAGCTGCAACAAGAGGAGCCCGATCCAGACGCCCGTCGGAAGATAGGACGCGAGGACCAGCGCGGTGGTGGTCAGGATCGGCAGGATCCTCGCCGCCGCGATCAGGAGAGGGCCGGCCTCGAGCGGCGCGGAGCCCTCGGCCCACGTGAGGAACGGCTCCGGATCGGGCTTGTCTTCGCCGACCAGCGCGCCGGTGGCGGAGAGCCCTTCGCGGAACGCGTGGTGCTCGGCGAGCTCGCGCGCGGCCTCTTGGCGCTCGCGCACGCCGTTCGGAAAGTCGCCGATGGCGCCTTTGAGCCACGAGGCCAGGTGCGCGGCGCCGAAGAGGGTCTCGGTGCGATCGAGGAAGCGAAAGAGCGAGCTCGGACCGAACAGATCGAGATCGCCCGCGTACGGGTGGTTGGGCGTGGCGAAGCCTTCGCCCGTGGGGCCCGACTCCTGCCATCGACCATCGAGGCGCGCGAGCCCGCGCTCGTGGAAGCGCAGCGCCGACTCGGCCAGATCTTTCTTCGCGTGGATGCGGGCATGCACCACCACCAGCGCCGCGAAGACGACGAAGAGAACGGCTTCGGCGGCCCACGCGCCCCCGGGAAGGGGCACCCACACGATGGCGCCGAGCAGCGCAATCGCGCCCAGGGCGACGACGAGACGCAGAAGACCAACCGTGCGCGAACGCGCGTCGAGGGCCTGCGCTTCACTCGTTCGTGCTGCTTTTCCCGCCTCGTACCGCTCTCGTGGTTGCCGTGCCTGCATTTTGGGAACGCGAGGCTAGCACCGATGTCGCCTCACATCGCCCGGTACGGCTCGCGTACAGCTACTCGAGCATCGAGAACGTGACGGACTGCACCCGGCGTGCGTCCGCGTCGACCAGCAAAACGCCGTCGACGTCGAACGCCACGCGGTATTCCAAGAGCTGCCGGCGGGTCGCCGCCGTGTCGATGCGGGGGGCCAGCTTGCCGGTCTTCACCTCGGCCACATAGCGTGCGCCGCGTTTCTGCACGAGGTAGTCGGCGCGAAGCCCTACGGTGAACGGCTCTCGGTCGATCCAGATGACGTAATTTGCAACGATTTGGGCCCCCAGGATCTCGTAACCGAGCCCTTCGAGCCACTCGGCAGCGCCCGCCTCACCTTCGGCGGCACGCGCCAGCCGCGCGCGCATGCGAACGCGCCGCAGCCATGCTTCGAACGAACGAAATACGACATGAACGGCGATCCCGGCCAGGATCAGCGCGACGGCGAGCACGCGCCAATCGGTGAGCCAAGCGCGAAGATCCATCGTCGGTTATGCCGCGGCCGCGGGGTGGCCGCTCGTTCGGGTCGGGGGTTTGGACGAGGGGCCGGGAGGAGCCACGGGGGTGGGGGCCGACACCGGGGGAAGCGAAACGGCGAGCGCCAAGCCGGTCATCGTGAGCCGGATGCGGTCGTGGTCTTCGAACTCCACGAGCCGGGAGCGCTCGAGCATACGAAGGGCGATGCGAAGGACGGGGACGAGATCGCTCCGATCCCCGCGGGGGGGAAGTTGCTCGACGACGCGGACGATGATTTCGTCCGCATCGACGGGGGCGCGATCGCGGGCGGATTCGAACAAGACACGCAAAACGTGGGTCGCAAACGGAGCTCGAATATCCATGGGCCCGACATTATCGATACCCTGAACACCTGTCCAGTAACCCACCTCCTTTTTTTCAACCCGCCGTTTTCCCCCTAATTTCTACGTCTTTTCACCTCGAGAACCACGTGCCCTCCCGAAACGGATCCCGTCCCCTCGACCAAAGCACGGTTCCCCCAAACCGGGCAAAATGACGACTCCTTTCACCCGTCCCACCGGCGCTTTCCCCCTCCGCAAAGCACCGCTCGGCCCCCTCCGCGAAGCACCGCCTCGGCACCCTCCGCGAAGCAGCGCCTCTTTCACCCGGCGCAAAGCACCGCCTCTCGCACCGCTCTGCGCGCTCCGCGGGAGCACCGCCTCTTCATCCGGCGCACCGGCGCTTTCCCCCTCCGCAAGGCACCGCCCCGCCCCCCTCCGCAAAGCACCGCCTCGGCACCCTCCGCGAAGCACCGCCTCTTCACCCGGCGCACCAGCGCTTCCCCCCTCCGCGAAGCACCGCCTCGACACCCTCCGCAAAGCACCGCCTCGGCACCCTCCGCGAAGTAGCGCCTCTTTCACCCGGCGCAAAGCACCGCCTCTCGTACCGCTCGGCACACTCCGCGAAGCACCGCCTCTTCACCCGGCGCACCGGCGCTTTCCCTCCACAAAGCCCCCGCACCGCGCAAAGCACGAATCACTTCACCCCGAGCTCGTGAAACAAGAAGCTCAACTCGTCGGTCACCTCGTCGACCAACTTGTGCGTCGGCTTCCCCGCCCCATGCCCCGCCTTGGTCTCGAGCCGAAGCAGAATGGGCCGATCCGGCGCTCCCTGCGCCTCCTGCATGCGCGCCGCCATCTTGCGCGCGTGCATGGGATCGACGCGCGCATCGCTCTCGGCGCTGGTGAACAGCATGGCGGGGTAGCGCACACCGTCCTTCACGTGGTGGTAGGGCGAGTATGCGTAGAGCACCTTGAACTGCTCCGGGTTGGCCGGATCGCCGTACTCCGGGATCCACGCTTGGGCGATGCGGAAGTGCGTGTAGCGCACCATGTCGGTGAGCGGCACCAGCGAGAGCCCTGCCCGAAAGAGCTCGGGCCGCTGGGTGGCCGCCACCGAGGTGAGGAGGCCGCCGTTGGAGCCGCCCCCGATGGCGAGACGGGACGGGTTGGTGATTTTCTGCGCGATCACCTCTTCCGCGCACGCGATGAAGTCGTCGAACACGTTTTGCTTGTTCGCGAGCATCCCCGCCTTGTGCCACTCTTCGCCGAACTCCCCGCCCCCGCGCAAAATGGTGAACACCCATACGCCGCCGTGGCGCACGGTCGCCAGGGTGCGGGCGCTGAAGGTGGGGGTCATCAGTTGGTTGAAGCCCCCGTAGCCCCAGAGGACGGTGGGCGTCTCGCCGTTCTTGGTGAAGCCCTCGCCGGAGACGACGAACATCGGGATCTTCGTGCCGTCCTTCGAGGTGGCGTGCAGGAGGTTCACGTTGATCTTCTCGTTCGCGAACTTCTCGCCCACCCGATCCCAAATTTCGGGCTTGCTGGCGCTGTTCTTCAGGTCGACGCGCGACACCGTGGGCGGCGTGGCGTACGAGAAGAACTCGACGAACGCCTCGTCCCCGTCGTGCGCGCCGCTCACCATGGCCGTGCCGATGCCGGGCAGCGGAATCGGCCCCTTGGCCTTGCCCTGCAGATCGAAGCGCTCGATGCGGGTGGAGGCCTCGTGCAGGTACGTCGCCACGATGGTCTTGCCGATGATGTCCACCCCGGTGAGCACGTCGGGCCCTTCGACGATCAGCTCCTTCCAGTGCGTGCGATCCGGCTGCTTGTAGTCGACCGCAAAGAGACGGTAGTGCGGCGCGCCGTCGTTGGTGAGGATGTACATGCGATCGTCGCGCACGATGGGATCGAAGAGGGCCTCGGTCCTCACCGCCACCTCCGTCCACTTGTTCGCGTTCGTGCCCGCGCCCTTCGCGTGCAAATCCTGCATGTACACTTCGCTCTTGGCCCACCCCTGGTGCACGGACACCACCAGCCAGCGCCCGTTCGGGGACAGCACCACGCCGGGCGTGTCGGTCTTCTCGCGGCCCGAGCCGAAGACGAGCACGTCGTCTTTGGGATCGGCGCCCACCACGTGGCGGAACACCTTGGAGTAGTACTTCTCGTCGCCCGGCGGCACGGAGCCCGGCTCGGGGTGGCGCGTGTAGTAGAAGGCCTTGTTTCCAGGCTCCCACGCCACCGACGCGTAGCGGGCGTACGGGATGCGATCGGGCAGGTCTTTGCCCGTCTTGACGTCGCGGATGAAGAGGGTGCTGTCCTCGCTGCCGTCCTCGCTGCGGCCCCAGGCGACGAACTTGCCGTCGCGTGACGGGTACCACCAGTCGATGGCGCTCGTACCGTCGGCCGAGAGGGCCGATGCGTCGATGAGCACCCGGTCCGGACCGTCCACCTTGTCGCGAACGTACAGGGTTGGCTGGTTCTGCTCGCCCTCGCGCTTCATATGGAAGTAGCGGCGCTGCCCGGGGGCCGGTGTGGCCACGAACGGCGCGCCGACCACGCCCACATGGAGCAGCTCGGAGATTTCACGCCGGAGCACCTCGTGCGACGGGGCGAGCTCGAGGAATTTGCGCGTCTTCTCGTTCTGTTGATCCGTCCACGCTTTCACGTCGGGGGCGTCGCCGTCTTCGAGCCAGCGAAAGGGATCTTCGACGGTCACGCCGTGCAGGGTCTCGGTCACAGCTCCAGGTTTCGGCAAGCGAACATTCCTTTCCGTGGATGCGTCTCCACGCTCCGCGACGCCCATCGGGTGGCGCGTCGGGTGCGACTCACCGCCGCAACCCATGACAGCACAACCGAGAAGGAGCGCGACTTGAAGGTGGCTCGGCTTGAATGACAGGCGCGAGACCAGATCCCAAAAACGCATGGCCTGCCATCCTCGCCCACCCCGCTCGCGTTTGTCGACCCCAGCAGGCACCTCCTGGCGCGTTAGGCCGGTGGTGGCAGCGACCTCTTCGATGCAAGTGTAGACCTTTGCTGGCTTCTCAACGAAGATTCCGTCCATGTCCTTCGTACTTCGCGGAGCCATTTTTCTGGCCCTGGGGACCTTGCTCGATCCCTGCAGCAAGCTCGGGATTCGGGCCGACGAAAGCGCCAAAGACGCACCGGGGCACGCCAACGCGGCCACCCCGGCGGCGCCCGTGTCCGCCGAGCAGGTGTCCATCGACGAAGCGACCAAGCTTTGCGCGGCCGGCGACTGCCTGACGGCGCACGATCGCATCCAAATGGCCCTCCCACCCAGCGCGCCCTTTCGGCAGTCCGCGGAGTTCAAGAGCCTCGAGAATCGTTGGGCCGAGGCCGCCATTGCGGGGGCGCAGACGGATCCCGACCTTGCCGCGCGCCGAAAAGTGTTGGAAGAGGTGGTGGCTTCCAACGTGGTCGACCCTCCCTACAAGACGCGGGCGCGCGACACCCTCGCCAAGCTCCCTCTTCCCAGCCCGCAGAGCGGCGCGCCGGATGCATCGGCCGACGCGGCACCGGCCGGATCGGGCAGCTCGGATGCCGAGTCGAAGTCGAAAGAGCACCGGCATCGAAGCCACGAGGGCCGCTCCTCCCACAAGAAAGGCGAAAAGTGACGCGACCTCTGATCGTGCTGGCCAACGACGATGGATATTCGAGCCGCGGCATCCGAACGATGCGCGATGCGCTCCTGGAAATCGGGGACGTGGTCCTCATCGCGCCCGAGAGCGAACAAAGTGCGTCGAGCCATGCGCTCACGTTGCATCGCCCGCTGCGGCTGCGCATGGTCGAAGAAGGCATCTTCGCCGTCGATGGCACACCGGCGGACTGTATTTACGTGGCGCTGCACGCGGGCGGGCGCGTGCTCCCGCGCCGGCCGGACTTGGTCGTCTCGGGGCTCAATCACGGGCTGAACCTGGGCCAAGACGTCTTTTACTCCGGCACGGTGGCCGCCGCACGCGAGGGCGCCCTGCAGGGCATCCCGGCCCTGGCCACCAGCGCCCATACCCAGGCGGATTTCGCCGCCGCGTCGCGGCTGTGCGCGCGGCTCGCGCTCGGCTTGCATCAGGCCTGTTCCGGCCGAAAACACGCGTCGAAGGCGGTCATGACGAGCGGCGCGCGGCAGGTCGCGGAGCCCGCGCCGCTGCTTTCGGTCAACGTTCCGCGCGACTGGAACGGCAAGGTGGAACCGGCGCGGCTGGGGATGCGCATCTACGAGGAGCTGGTCGATTTTCGTCAGGATCCGCGGGGCCGTGAGTACTTCTGGCTGGGTGGTCCGGGGGTCACCCACGAGCAGAGCCCGGGTACCGACACCGACGCCTTCGATCGCGGCTACGCTACCCTGACCGCGTTGATGCTCGATCTGACCGACACCACGCGCGGCACGCTGACGAGCACGTTGGCGCGCGACGCCGGCGCCGATCGGACCACGGGGAGCGCCGGCGAAGACCAAGTCGATTCTTGATCGACCGCGCGGCGTTCATGCCATCATCGACGGTCGGGCCGCCGCGCACGAGCAGCCCGTCGTAGGTCGATATCGAAGGGAGCGGGAACGATGGGAGCCAAGAAAAAGACGCCTTCGGATTTTCCTCGGCGTGAGGGGGAAGCTGCGGAGCTTACCGTGCCGCGCGATGCACTCAGCTTCGCGGCCTCCAAAATCCGCAACATCGCGGACTTTCCAAAGCCTGGGATCCTGTTCAAGGACATCACCCCGCTGCTCGCGAGCCCGCGCGCCTTCCACATCGTGCTCGACGCCATCGCGGAGCGCTTCATCGGAGAGCACATCGACGCCATCGTGGGCGTGGAAGCGCGCGGATTCATCTTCGGCGGCGCCCTCGCCGCGCGCCTGAACGCGAGCTTCGTGCCCGCGCGCAAACCCGGCAAGCTCCCCGCCGCGTGCGACGAGGTCACCTACGAGACCGAGTACAGCGTGGCGACCCTCGAGATGCACAAAGGGTCGGTGACCGAAGAAGCGCGCGTCATCGTGGTGGACGATCTGCTCGCCACCGGCGGCACCGCCAAAGCGGCGGCCGATTTGGTGCGCAAGCAAGGCGGTTATGTGGTGGCATACGCCTTCGTCGTGGAGCTGTCGTTCCTCGGCGGCCGCGATCGGCTCATGCCCGTCAAAGTCGAGAGCGTAATTCAGTATTGAAAGAGAGAGAGCGCCAACCGCCAGGACCCGAGGAGCGCCAGGGTTTTGGTGTGAGTTCGGCTCTTCTCGTTTGCTCTTGTTTTCTCGCGTTTGCGACCCTGGCGCCCTGGCGGTTTGATTCAGGGGCGGTTTCGAGCACCGCCCCGGCCGACCTTACTTGTTCGGCTGCGGCGTGATGCGAAGGTACGGCTTCAGCACCGTGTGGCCCTTGGGGAACTTTTGCTTGATGACGTCGGGATCCTGAATCGACGGCAGGATCACCACGTCGTTGCCCTGGGTCCAGTTGGCGGGGGTGGCCACGGAGTGGCTGTCGGTGAGCTGCAGCGAGTCGATGACGCGCAACACCTCGTCGAAGTGGCGGCCGGTGCTCGCCGGGTAGGTGATGGTCGCGCGGACCTTCTTGTTCGGGTCGATGATGAAGACGGAGCGGACGGTGAGCGTGTCGTTCGCCTCCGGGTGAATCATGTCGTAGAGGGTGGCGACTTTGCGGTCGGAGTCCCCGAGGATCGGGTAATTCAGCTTCGTCTTTTGCGTCTCCTCGATGTCCCCCGTCCAGCGCTTGTGCGAATCGACGTCGTCGACGCTCACGGCGATGACCTTCACGTTCCGCTTTTCGAACTCGGGCTTGAGCTTGGCCACGGTGCCCAGCTCCGTGGTGCACACGGGCGTGAAGTCCTTGGGGTGCGAGAAGAGCACCGCCCAGCTGCTTCCGATCCACTGATGAAACGAGATGTCTCCCTCGGTCGACGACTGCGTGAAATCAGGCGCGATGCTTCCAATGCGAATGGTGGCCATGGCTGACTCCTTGAGCTTTCCGCTATACTAGAGCACCCTCTATAATAACGGATGCCTCTGCCGACAAGCGCGGCCTTGCAAAGTCGCTCCCCATGCGCCATCCGGCGATGGCCGATCCGCGGAGCATCGCGCGAAACCTTCAGGTCCGGCAATGCGGCGCGTGGGCCAACGCCGCCCGGCGCGTCCTCTCGACCCCCGGGGCGGCGAGGGTGCGCGCCCGGCTCGTCAGCTCGGGGCCGGCAGCTTCGGGGGTGCCCGTATCGAACGGCGGCTCGGGCGCGTACTCGAACATCAGCTCCTGCAGCTTCGCGTAGTCGTCGCCGCGCAGCTGGGCGGAGATGGTCAGCGCAAAATCGATCCCGGCCGTCACGCCCCCGCCCGTGATGCGGTTGCGATCGCGAACCACGCGCTCGGACACCGGGGTCGCGCCCAAGATCGGCAAGATGTCACGGTAGGCCCAGTGGGTCGCAGCCCGGTAACCGCAGAGGAGCCCCGCGGCGCCGAGCAAGAGCGAGCCCGTGCACACGCTGGTCACATAGCGGGCGCGCCTTCCACGGTGCGCCACGAACGCGACCAGCTCCCGATCCAGCATCGCATCGGCGGTGCCGTGGCCGCCGGGGATGAACAAGATATCGAGGCGCTTGGGGCACGCGTGCAGCGGGGTGGTGGCCTGGATGCCAAGCCCGCTGTCGCTCACCACCACCTTCGTGTCCTTCCACAGGACATGGAGCTTCACATCGCCGAGGCCCGCGAAGATCAACTGCGGGCCCACGAAGTCCTGCGCCGTGAAGTTGGGATACAGCAACATCCCAATTTGCAGCGGGCCGCTCGACCCATCTGCCGCATCGTTGCCTTCGTCCGCGTCCGCGTCCACGTCGGGCGCGCCGAGAGGCGCCGTCGTCTCCTTCGGCGCCTCGCCGTCCTTTGCATCGAGCGCACACCCTGCCAAAAAAGCCGAAATTCCTGCACTGAAGCTACGCCGACCCACGATCATGCCGCATGCTCCCTTCTGCGAGGTTCGAGCCTCGATGATTAGAAGCGAGACCCGAGCACGACCATGCGACACATCGTCGCGGCGCCGGGATCGTTCACGCCTGCATCGACCGCCGTGGGAAACCGCAAAGCACGTCCACGTGCCGTTTGCGTGACGACTCAGGCGCCGGTCGTCACGAACCCTGTTGGCGGCTGGCGAAGAACGCATCGGGATCGATGCCGAACGCGCGGATGTTGAGCTTCTCGAAGATCTCCTCGGCGCGGCGCGCATACGAATCCGCCTCGGCGGCGAGGTTCGGATCGCCCTCGGCCTTGGCGGCGAGGTGCAGCATGGCGGCGTAGGCGCGGCAGCTTCGCGCGAGCTCCACGTCGTTGCCGATCTCCTCGAACACCTCGATCGACTGCAGCACATAGGCGCGCGCGTTCTCCTGCCACTCGCCGCCCGCGCTCCCCTCGGCGCTCACCTCGGCCAGCGCGCGCAGCGCGATCCCCACCTCGACCTTGTTTTGAACTTCGGTGAACATCTCCATCGCGCGCAGCATGCACTCGCGCGCCTTCGTGTACTCGCGCCGCGCCAGATAGGCGCGACCGAGGCCGCGGACGGCCTCCGCCAGGCCGACTTTGTCGCCCAGCTCGTCGGCCAGCTCCTCGGCTTGTTTCAAATAGAAAATGGCCTTTTCGACCTCGCCCACCCGATTGAGCGTCTTGCCCAAATTGGTGAGCACCAGCGCCATGCGGTTGCGATCGGCGATGCCCTTGGCGACCTCGTACGCCTCGTGGTAGAGGGGCAGCGCCCGGTGATCGTCGTGCTGCTCCTCGGCCACCATGCCGAGATCGTTCAAGCTGATGACGACCCCCACCAAGTCGCCAATCTCCCGGCGGATCTGCAGCGCCTGCTCGAAGCACTCGAGCGCGCGCGTGAACTGCCCCGAGTCTTGATAGACCTTGCCCAAGTTGTTCAAGGACAGCGCGATGGAGCGCCGATCGCCGATCTGCCGGCGCATGGCCAAGGCGCGGCCCGTGTACTCCAGCGCGCGGTGGTAGTCGCCGCGCAGGAAGTGGAGCTTGCCGATGTCGTCGACCGTGCTGGCGATGCCGCGCTCGTCCTCCGACTCGGCGAAGAGCGCGAGGGCGGTGTCGAGGTGGCGCTTGGCCTCGTCGAGCTGCCCCGTGTCGCGGTAAAGACGGCCGATGCGGCCGTGGGCGGCGCCGCCGCGGGCGCGCAGATCGAGCCGGTGGGCGCGGGTGAGCATCTCGCGAAAGGCGCTGAGCGCGTCCTCGTTGCGGCCGAGGGCCTGGAGCACGTCGCCGTAGTGGTGCAGCCCGAAGATGCGCTGATCGGGGTTGGCCTCGATGCCCGCGCCGCTCAAGAGCGAGAGGCCGAGCGCGTAGTACTCCACCGCCTTGGAGTTGGCATATTGCGCGCGGGCCACGTCCCCCGCCTCCAGAAACGCCGCCGCGGCCTGCGAGGGCGCGCCCGCCGCCTCCCGATGGCGCGCGAGCATGCCCATGGTCTCCTCGTGCGCATGCACTTGCGCCTTGAACGAGAGCCAGTCGGCCAGCTGCGCGTGGTAGCGGCGCGCGGTCAAAGGCGGGATGAGCTTCACCAGCGCCTCGCGCTCGAGGTTGTGCTTGAAGACGTACTCCTCGTCATGCGGAAAGGTGCTGTCGGGTAGCTTGAGGATGTAATCGCGCTCCGTCAGATCGCGCAGGACCTGGCGCATGGCGAGGATCTCCTCGGAGTCGCCCGCCGCCCAGAACTCCGGCGTGGGTTGCTCCAGCCGGTGGATGGCCAAGAGCCCCCCCAGCCAGAACACCGCGCCCATGGTGGCCGCCCGCTCGAGCAGATCGCGCTCGGCCGGCGCCAAGGCGGCGATGCGCGCTTGAACGGCGTCCTCCACGGTGAGCGGCAGGCGCACGTCCTCGAGCTTATCGACGTGGATGCGCCAGCGCTCCTCCTCCGCCAGCTCGTCCTCCGCCTCGAGCACGCCCATATCGAGGAAGATGCGGACCATCTGATCGAGCAGCGCAGGGTTGCCGCCGGCCAGGTTGCACGCGGCCTCCACCAGCTCCGGGCGCGCCGGATCGTCGCCGGAGGGCGAGAGCAGATCGTTCATGGCCGACTGCGCGTCGGCCTCGGAGAGCGGCGCGAGCTCCATCCAGTGATGGCGCCCGCTCCCGTGCGAGAACCACGTGTCGCGGCGCGCCAGGATCTCGGGCCGCGCCATGCACAAGACGAGAATCGGCGCCTGCAGATGGTCGATCAAGTAACTGAGCAGATCGAGCGACGCGTCGTGCGCATGATGAAGATCGTCGAACACCAAGACGATGGGCGCGCGCCCGCCGGGCCCACCCGAAAAGCCACCTGACGAACCGCCCGAGGCCGGACCGGAGGAGCCATTGGCGCCGGCGTCGGCCTCGAGGAAGCGCTTGACGATGGCGCGGCGCAAGAGGCTCGCGCCCGACGTGCCCTCGCCCGGCGCCGCTTCGACGGCATGGATCAAGGGCGAGGGCGGAAAATCGAGGCCCACCAGCTTGCCGAGGAAGTAACAGATGTCGCCGACATTCGTGTCGCCGAGGACGGTGGTGACCTGGCTCCGCAGCTGGGCCATCGCGGCCTCGGGGTCCATCCCATCGACCAAGCCAAAACGCGCGCGGAGGATGCGCGCAAAGATCCCGAACTCCGCGTCGACCGCGCGCGCGCTGCCGCGAAACACGCGCGGCGCCCTGTCGTGCGGGCCGCGCATCTTGCTCAAGAAGTCGCGCACCAGCCGGGTCTTCCCGATCCCGGCGGCGCCGAGGATGGTCACCGTGCGCGCGCGGCCCTTGTCGCGCACATTGCGGAGCGCGTCGTGCAGCTCGTGCATCTCGGCTGCGCGTCCGACCAAGGTGGCCCGATGCTCGTTGGACGCGAAACTCTGGGATGAGGCAAAACTCAACGTTTCTGCCATAGGTTTGCGAAGTCTACCACGGCGCTTGCGCGGGATAGCGGGTTCGAAAGGAGCTCGGGCGCCGAACCTTCGCGCTAAAGGTCCCCGTCCGCATCGTCGATGGGGTCGACCGGATCGGCGGGGCCGCTCGGCGTGGAGAGCACCGCGGGGGGCGGATCCCACCAGGGCGCATCGGATGCCGATGTCGGACCCTTTCGATCCGGCTTGCTGGATTGGCTCGATCCCGCCTGCGCCGGCCGCGCGGCCGGGTCGGCGGAGGGCGTGCGCCCCGCACCATGCGCCACGCTCCCGGGGTTCGCGCGCCCTCGCGCATGCGGTGGGTGCGGCGCCGGGACGCGCGCATACACCGGACCGCCCTTGCGCATGGGGAACTCGATGCACTCGTGCATCCCGCTCGGGCACGTGATGCGCACATGGAAATGGTCGTCGTGCGGAAGCGAGCCGCGCGGCTGCATCAGAAGCTCCGCCGCGCGGTTGCGAACGGCGACGGGGGCCCCGATGCGGGCCGCGTACGCGAGCAAGCGCGCGCGAAGGGGCGAGGCCACGAAAATGTGGCTCACGTGCGCGACCGGATCGGTGACGAACGACGTGACCAGGAGCCAGTTGCGCTCATCGTCGAAGTAGGCGCCCGGCCAGGTGCCGGCGGTGCCATCGGCGCGAAAGGGGACGAAGCGATCGGAGAGGACGGGCTTGCCCGCGTAGTTCTTCACATAGAACGCGATGTCCGCGTCGCGACCGCTCTCGTGCGAGGCATGCCGATCGATCTCGCCTCCGCCGCGCCGCGAGAGGTGCCCCACCGAGAGCACCGCGTCGGGGTACTTCTTGCGCACCTGCCGCGCGGCGCGCTCGATCATGTCCACCAGAGGACCGAGGCCCCAGCGCGCATCGCTGCCCGCATAGAAGGGCACCACGCGCAAGTACGGCGTTTCTTCGATGTGCGATCCACCGATCAGGTGGCCCGTCGTCGGCGAGCCCACGCTTCGTCCGATGCGCATGGCCGCCGCGCTCATCGCTACGGCGCTGTGCATCACACGGGGCGCGCCCGCCGGCCGGGCCCCCGCGGTCGATGAGAGAATCACGGCGCAGACCGTGACGAAGAGGCCAAGCCGCGCCGGCACCATGGGCCAAACCAAACACACGCGATGGGATGCGGCCAAAAAATGTGCTGCAGCTACCCCTCGACGAGGAGCAGAGCCTCGGGCTACCGTGCGGCACGTTGGAGGTTATCCGTGGACAAGGTGGTCAAGAGCGCCCGCGAGGCGTGTGCCGACATTCCGAACGGCGCGACCCTTCTGGCAGGTGGATTCGGGCTTTGCGGCATCCCCGAGAACTGCATCCGCGCCCTACGGGAGCTCGGAACGAAGGATCTCACGTTCGTCTCGAACAACTGCGGGGTCGATGATTTCGGCCTCGGCATTCTCCTCGCGAACAAACAAATCGTGAAGATGGTCTCGAGCTACGTCGGCGAGAACAAAGAGTTCGAGCGACAGTACCTCTCCGGTGAGCTCGAGGTCGAGCTCGTTCCCCAGGGCACGCTGGCCGAGCGCTTGCGCGCGGGCGGCGCCGGAATACCTGCATTCTACACACCCACCGGCGCCGGCACCGCGGTGAGCGACGGCGGGCTACCGCTGAAGTACGCGGCCGATGGCTCGGTGGCCAAGGCCTCTCCCGCCAAGGAAGTGCGCGAGTTCGACGGGCGTGCGTACGTCCTCGAGCGCGCCATCCGCGGCGATTTCGCGATCGTGAAAGCGTGGAAGGGTGACCGCTTCGGCAACCTCGTCTACCGCCACACGGCCATGAACTTCAACCCGATGATGGCGTCCGCCGCCACCGTCACCATCGCCGAGGTGGAGGAGATCGTCCCCGTGGGTGAGCTCGAGCCCTCGCAGATTCACACGCCGGGCATCTACGTGCACCGCATCTTCCAAGGGCCTTCGTACGAGAAGCGCATCGAGCGCCGCACGGTGAGGAGCTAGTCCATGTCCCAAGTCGGACTTACCCGCGAACAAATTGCCCAGCGCGCCGCCCAGGAGCTCAAGGACGGCTACTACGTCAACCTCGGAATCGGCATGCCCACCTTGGTCGCCAACTACATCCCGCAAGGGGTGGAGGTGGTGCTCCAAAGCGAGAACGGGCTGCTCGGCATCGGCCCCTACCCGCACGCGAGCGAGCTCGATCCCGATCTCATCAACGCGGGCAAAGAGACGGTCACCATGCTGCCCGGCTCCGCGATCTTCTCCAGCGCCGAGAGCTTTGGACAGATCCGCGGCGGGCACATCGATTTGGCCATCCTGGGCGCCATGCAGGTCTCCGAGCTCGGCGATCTCGCCAACTGGATGATCCCCGGCAAGATGGTCAAAGGCATGGGCGGCGCCATGGATCTCGTGGCCAGCGCCAAGCGCGTGGTCGTGATCATGGATCACGCGGCCAAGGGCGGTGCGCCAAAGATCCTCCGCGAGTGTTCCCTCCCCCTCACCGGCCGGCGCGTGGTGCACCGGATCATCACCGATCTGGCCACCATCGATGTGACACCGGACGGGCTCGTCTTGCGCGAGGTGGCACCCGGGCTCAGCGCACGCGACGTTCAGGAGAAAACGGAGCCCACCTTGAAGGTGCCGAGCGATCTCGCCCAGATGTCCGTGTAACATTCTGCCGGGTGGGGATGCCAAACGAGGTGGGGACACAGAACGAGCCGAGGAAGCCGAGCGATCGCGATGCGCTGGTCGTTTTGCTGGAGCTCACGGCGCACCTCACCGAAAGCCACCGCCGCCTCGAGGACGCGCTCCAAAACGTCACCGATGCGGCGCTGCGGCTTTTGCCCGGCGACCACGCGTCGATTCGGCTGCTCGACAGTTCGTACAATGAGCTACTTGTAGGAGCGCGATCGGGTGAGGGCCGCCAGCATCGTCCGATGACCTTTCGCCGGGGCGAGGGGCTCATCGGGTGGGTGGTGGCCCAAGCCGAGGGCGTGATTGTCGCCGATGTGCACGCGGACCCGCGCTTTCTGCCCAATCGCACACCGAATCATCAGGGCTTTCACGTGCGCTCCTTGCTCGCGGAGCCCCTCTGGTCCGGCGGATCGGTGATTGGGGTGCTGTCGGTCTCCTCGCCGCACCCCGGGCGCTTTACGGGCGACCATCAGCTGCTCGGGCGGCTGCTCGCCAACTGCTCGTCGCCGCCCATCGAGCGTGCCCGGCTCGGTCGCTTGGCCATGACCGACGATCTGACCCTCGCCTACAACCTGCGCTACCTCGTGCCGCGGCTGCACGAAGAAATGGAGCGCGCGCGGCGCACGGGTCAGGCGCTGAGCATGCTCTTGATGGATCTGGACCATTTCAAGCGGGTCAACGATGCGCACGGCCACGCCGTCGGCGACGCGGTGCTTCGCGTCTTCGCCGATCGCGTGCGCACGCGGGTGCGGAGGGTCGATATCTTCGTCCGCCGGGGCGGCGAAGAGTTCACGTTGGTCATGCCCGCCACCACCCGCAACCACGCCCACGCCACCGCCGAGCGCATTCGCGAGAACCTCGACCTTCATCCGCTCGACGTGGCCGGCGAACGGGCCATTGCGCAAACCGTGAGCATCGGCGTGGCCACCTGGGATGGTGCCGAAACCTTGCAATCCTTCCAGCAGCGCGCCGACATGGCCATGTACCGCGCCAAGGAGCTCGGTCGCAACCGGGTCGTCGTTGCCCCCGGCCCCGAAGACCTACGCCGAATCTCGTGACCGCCCAGCCCCAGGATCAAAACCAACCAAACCAAGAGAGTGAACCGCCAGGACAACCAAGCATGGTTGGAATTTTATATCTTCTCTCTTGGCGACCTTAGCGCCCTGGCGGTGAATTCCTCGAGGCTCCTTCTCGCACGCTCGCACGCTCGCACGCCAGCTCAGTGGCACCCTTCACCGCCGGCGCCGGAGGGATCGCCGCCTCCCGGGCCGCCAGGTGCAGCAGGATCGCCCGCAGAGCTTGCACCGCCACCGGTGGGCGGCACGACGGCCCCGCCGGGGGACGGCGCGGTGGATTGCGCGCCATTTTCAAAGGCGCCGAGGGCGATGCGCGGGAGCGACGCGCGACCCACGGCGGTACCCGCCGGATCGACGGTGCGCATGGGCGGACTGGAACGCGGAGCGACCAGGGGCGATGGGAACACATGTCCGGCGGGGCTCACCGTCGGAATAAGGCCTTTGCCAATGAGTATGCTGGAGGCCGTCACGCGCACATCGTAATTTCCGATATTCACGAAGCCCGGATCGGTGCCGGTGATGCTACCCGTCACCGTGCTGGGGAGCGTGGTGCCCGCGGGAAGCCAATTGTTCGAGCCGGCGATGATTTCGCCTGCGACCCACTTGGCCTCGGTGGTACGAACGACGTTCACTGCACCGCCGCCCACCTTGTAGAACACGTTGTTGTGGAGCTCGATGGATTCGACCTTATCGAAAACTTGAATCACGGCCGCGGTCGAATTCGCTCGCAAAATGAACGTATTGTTGACGAATCGGTACCGGCCCGACGTATCGGCGTCACCATCGCCACCGACGCGGGCGACATTGGTGGTCTCTGGCTGCGTTGTCGTTTTGACGAATACGTTGCCCACGACATCGGAGTCTTCGCGTTTCAACCCTTCCGCGACGCCGTTTTCGGGCCCAATCAGCTCGATTTCGCGGTAATAACCGCCCTCGATCCAATTGTAATAGAGCTCATTTCGCTCCGCCCGGCTTTTGACGTTGTTCCCACCTTTGCCATCGTGCACATAGCTGTACTGCATTCGGAATACGGAGCCCGGATGCGTATTTTCGTCGGTCGCGATGTAGATCGGGTGCTTGGTGGTGCCGCTGCCGCAAGCATAAACCTCGACGTGATCGAGTGTGAGGGATCCCGAGTCGTCGTCGGCCCCGAGGATACCGTGGCCTACGCAGTCGTGGACGACGGTGTCGGCGATGGTGATGTCGTCCGCGTGATGGAAGACATTGCGAATATTTCCTGATTTGATGTCGAAGCCTTCGAAAACATAGTGGCTTCCATCGAACTGAACTGTGGTGTCGCCGCCCGAAATGATGGGGCGTGCGGTACCTGCGCGAATGCCGCGCACGCGTATGGGGTTCTCCTTCGTGCCCGAGTTCTTGAAGATGACGCCCCCCGCATACGGCGAGGATTGAGCGTAAACTTCCACCAGATCCCCAGGACCAACGAGCGAAGTAACCGCGTTGATGGTCGAATATTCCTTGCCTGGGCCGACTCTGAAGGTTTTTCCGAGGGGTGCCTGCGACACCGAGACAGGAGAGATCTCGCCAGAAGTACCCGCGGGGCACGACGACGATTCGGAATTTCCTTGACTGCAAGCCATGACCGCGGCGCCAAAAACTGCAGCCGAAATCGATGCCTTGGCAACCATGAGCGACGCAATGCGATTCTGCGGAATGCCCGGAGCGGACATGATGGCCTCCGTTTCATATGCCCCGCGCGAGAAACACGCGGGACCAAGTGGAACAGACTTCGTTCCGATCCATGCAGACTCCCGCCTGCAGGAGACACCATACAACAAGAATTCGATTTGCAAAAACCTACGATTGTCACACATGACCACATGGATCGACGTATTGACAGCTCGATGACATCTGTGGTTTTAGGCAACGCTGGCAAAATCGGCTGATGATGGAAGGCGCGTGTTTTGCGTGGTTTCCAGGCCCGGTCCATGGCGCGATACCTCTCCGACGACGTTCTGCACCGTTTGCGCACCGTGGCCGGTGAATCGGAACTTCAGCCGGGTACGACATTTGCGGACCGATATCGCATCGATAGCTATGTGGGCGTCGGCGGCATGGGCGTTTTGTTTCGCGCTTTCGATACGAAACTGCAGCGCGTGGTGGCGCTCAAGGTGCTGCACCGCGATCGCACGCGCAGCGCGCTGTCCAAAGAGTCGGAACGCGTCTTGCGCGAGGCGCGCGCCGCCGCCGCGCTGAATCATCCGAGGGTCGTCGCCATTCACGATGTGGGCGAGCACGATGGCGTGGCCTTCATCGCCATGGAGCTCGTCGAGGGGCGCTCGCTCCGCACGTTGGTGGGGACGCGATCGAGCGCCCCGTTCGACGAGCGGGTGCGCTGGATGATGGAAGTTGCAGGCGTTTTGGCCGCCGCCCACGACAAAGGCCTGGTGCACCGCGATGTCAAACCCGACAATGTGATGCTCACCGCCGAAGGGAGCATCAAGGTGCTCGACTTCGGGATCGCGCGCTACCACGATTCGACCCTCGAGGAGCTCGAAGCCCCCGGCGATGAGAAACGGACGACGGAGAGCCTGACCACGCGGCACCTGGGAACCCCCGGCTACGTGGCCCCCGAGCAGCTGCACAGCGAAGACTCCGACGGGCGCGCGGACCAATTTGGGTGGGCGGTCACCGCCTACGAGCTGTTCACCGGCGAGCTGCCTTGGACCAAGGGGCTCGATCTCCAAGGCTCCTATGGCACCATGAAGCCGCTGCGCGGCGACATTCCGCCCCGGATCGCGAGCATCCTGGGACGGGCGCTCGCCAAGGACCGCGACAAGCGCTTTCCGTCGATGAACCATGTGCTCTCGGCGCTCCAAGCCGCCGCGCCCCAGGCGCTTCAAGGCGGAAACGGCGCGGCGGACGCCTTCGGCTCGAACCGCGCCATGGGCACGGGCCGCACGAACGATGCGGCGCGCAACGCCGAGCCGGCGGGCAACGCCGAGCCGGCGCGCAACGCCGAACGGGCGCGCAACGCCGAGCGGGCGCGCGGGCGGGCTTCGTGGTGGGATGCTCCGCATCGGGCCCGCATTTTGCTCGCGATCTTGGCGCTCGCGGCCGGCGTCACCGTGGCGGGGAGCTTCATCGCCGGGCGGCGCGCGACCTCGGTCTCACCAGGGGCGGGGGCAGGGGCAGCGCCGGCCCCGGCGGCGACGGTGGTGACGGATCTTCCCATTTCGCCCCAGTGCAGCCCCCAGGCGGCGGCGCTGTATCGAAGTGGGTTATCGTATTTGCAAGAATCGAATTGGGATCGCGGGCATATGGCCATGGAAAAGGCGGCGGAGGTGGACCCGTTTTGCCCGGAGGTCCAATTGCGATTGGTCATTACCGGTGAAAGCCATTATCCCATTGCCAAACAGCGCGAGCAGTTCCAGCGCGCGACCCGGCTCCGCGACGCGCTGAGCGAGCGCGATCGCATGCTGCTCGACGCGTGGTCGAACGTGGTGCTCTTCGAGCCGCCCGATCGCATCGCCCAGATCAAGGTGCTCGAAGAGGCCATCGCGCGATACCCGCTCGACTCGGAGCTCCTGTCCACGACGGCCATCGCGCGGGTCAACTACGTGAAGACCGCGGCGTATCACGTGCACACGATCGAGCTGGCGAAGCGCGCCGCGGTGCTCGATCCCGAGAGCGGCGATGCGTGGCAGGCGGAGGGCCGCGCGCTCTGGCGCATGGGCAAGCTCGACGAGGCCCTCGCCGCGTTCCAGAGGTGCCTCACGGTGCGGCCGGCGTCCACCGATTGCCTGCTCGACGCCAGCACCATCGCCCTCGACCAAGGCGACTGCGCGCGCTCGGCCGAGAGCATCGAACGATGGTTGGAGCGCGCCCCGGACAGCGAACGCGGGCACGCGCTCCTCGCCCAGGCCAAGGCGAGCGCCGGCGCCCCCGAGGCGGCGGTCGAAGAGGTGCTCGCGCGGCGCTGGAGCCTCTTGCCGCCCGAGTTGGTGCCCGTCGTGCGGCTGCACGATCGGGCGCGGCTGGCGGCGCTCCGCGGCCACTTCGAGCGCGCTAGGGAGCTGGCCGACGAGCTGGCGAAGAAGGTGGAGAGCTCGTCGGCGCTGGCCGCGCACCAGCGCGCGCTGGATCTGCTCTTCGAGCTGTTCGCGGAGACGGGCCAAACGAAGCAGGCCGCGGCCATCGCCGAGCAGTACCTTCTCCGCAAGGACGTGTGGATGGGCTCGGACATCGACATGACCCACGAGAGCCGCGACAACGTCTTCGGGCTCGAGCCGAGGATGCTGGGTCTCCTCTTTGGCGAGGGCCGGCTTACGCCTCCGAGCTGGCGCGGCAAGGCGCAGTCCTGGGAGCAGCGCACGCGCGCGACCTTGGGCCCCCGCGATGCGTGGGCGTACGGCTACGGCCCCGTGAGCCATGCGCGCGCGGAAGCCGAACGCATCTGGGCGAGCCGTCCGCCCGAGGGCGAATTTGCCGCGAGCGTCGGCTTGGGCGTGTCCCCCGCGCAGGTGCTCGAGGGGCGCATCGCGCTCATGGCCGGCCACGCGGAGGAGGCCGTGCGCTTGCTGCAACCGGCGACCCGGCGCTGCCGCGATCTGTCCAGGCCCTTCCTCTACACCGAGGGGGAGCTCTGGCTCGGCCTCGCCAAGGAGCGCGCGGGCGACGTGCCCGGCGCGTGCGAGGCCTACGGCGTGGTGCTCCAGCGCTGGGGCAGCGCCAAGCCGCGCTCGAAGACCGCCGACGAGGCGCGAACCCACGCACGAACGCTGGGGTGCACGCCGCCGGGCGATGCCCGCGAATGACGTTGGGGCGCGCAAAACGCGAGCAACGCGAACGACGCGGCAACGCGAACGACGCGACAACGCGAACGACGCGGCAACGCGAAGGACGACCTGGCGCGATCAGTCGCGGGTGCTCGCCACCCGCTCTTTGCGCTCCTTGGCGACGAGGGGAAAGCCGCGCCACGCCTCGGCGTAGTTGCAGCCGGGGTTCCACATTAGCCAGCCGGTGCTGCCGGCTTTTTCGGCCTCGGCGGCCTCGGTCAGCAAGTACTTCGGCCCGTAGTTGGGCGCGCGCCACCCGAAGGCTTGCAGCCACGGGCGAACCACCGCCAGAGGCTTGGCGTTGTCGCCGCCGGCACCCTTCGCCCCGTTCACCTTGGAGAGCTTCGCCAAGGTCTCGCGCGTGCCGATGCCGACGATCTCCGGGTGCGTGCCGGGCGCGTCCCAGCCCATGAACCCTTTGTCGTAGTGGGCCGGGTAGGTCATGGGCGAGAGGGCTTCGACCTCGGGGCCGAGCAGCGCGATGTCCTGCCCCAGGTTGTGCACGTCGGTGATGGTGCCGGTGGCGGTCACCCCAAAGATATCCAGTGAAAGAGGAACGCCGCGCGCCTTGGTGACCTCGTGCACCTTGCGCACGAAGCCGACGATGACCTTCTCGCGCGATCCATCGGGCGGGGGCAGCACGGCGTTGCCCAGGCCGCGCTGCACGGGGAAGCGCACGTAGTCGAGCTGGATCTCGTCGGCGCCGGCGTCGATTTCCTCTTTGGTCAGCTCGACGATGTAATTTTGCGCTTCCTCGTTGGCGGGATCGAGCCAGTCGACCGGGTACGGGCCGCCCCATTTGCCGCGGATGGATAGGCGCGGGGCCTTCACCGCGGCCCAGGGATCGTGAAAGCAGCTGTTGCGCATGATGACCCGCACGCCGCGCGCGTGCGCAAAGCGGATGGCGCGCGCGAGATCGGCGATGGGCGCCTTTTTCGTGGCCCCGGTCTCGATGGCCACGGGGACCTTCGAGGGGTACGTGACGGGCCCCATGTAGTCCTTGCCGTCGAGCACCACCGCGTTCATGCCGTGCGCGACCAGGCGATCCAGCGTTTCAATCCAGGGTTTGGCCGCCATGGCGCCGACCAGGAAGATGCCCCGCAGCGCCTTGTCCTCGGGCCAGCCGAGGCGATCGTGCTCTGCGTCTTTGTATGGCTCGGAGAGCAGGTGCGGGATCTCCACCGTGCCGGCGAGCCGCGGCTTCTTTTTCTTGAGCTCTGCGGCCAGATCGTCCGCCAGGTACACATCGGTGATATCGAGGTACGCCTTGGCGATGGACAGGTGCGTGTCCTTCGGATCGATGGTGTGGACCACGCGGATCGCTTCACCGCCCCCGGCCTCGATGGCGCCGCCCTTGGGGATGCGCGGCTCGAGCCACGCGCGAAACTCGGCCCGCGGATCGCGCTTGTCGCGCTTTTCGG
The DNA here is from genome assembly GCA_037157815.1 of Sorangiineae bacterium MSr11954. Lineage (NCBI taxonomy): Bacteria > Pseudomonadati > Myxococcota > Myxococcia > Myxococcales > Pendulisporaceae > Pendulispora > Pendulispora albinea. The sequence continues at coordinate 1,720,347 of CP089984.1, read as the reverse complement.
GTTCTTCGGCGGGCTTTCGAGGTCCCTCGGGAAGCGCCGAGTTGCCCGAGCTCGCCCCATCGCTCCGATGAACGGTCGATAGCTCCAGGTGGGCGTTATGCTCCGCCTCGGCTGGTCGCGTGCTGGCATGACCACCTCCGCACGCGGATAACGCGAACGAGGGTGGGATGGGCGCGAGGAGCGCAAGGCCGGCGAGCCAAATCCGTCCGAGACCGACCGTCGAGTGGCGGCACGTGCGCACGCGCGCACCGCGAAGTGCACTTTGCATCGTTCGAAAGGATTCCGCGAGAGGAGCGAATGGGCAACAATTTGTGCTAGGACCAGGGCACCCACGTGATGGATTGGCCGACCCGCAAAACCTCCGAGCTCGATGCGAGCGAAAAGAAAAGCTTCGGTAAGGGCGTTTTTCGCAAATGCGACGGGTGCGGCGCCACCATCCCCACCGAAACGCTCTTCGCCAACTTCGAAGTGTGCCCAGACTGCGGGCAGCACCACAAGCTTGCTGCGCCGCGTTGGCGGGACCTGCTGCTCGACAATGGCGAGCTCGAGGAGTGGGACGCGCATCTCAAGCCGGCCGATCCCCTTCAATTTTCGGACGGCAAGCCGTACGGCGAGCGGATCACCGCCACGCAAAAGGCCTCGAAGGCCGCCGAGGCCATCGAGATCGGCCATGGCTCCATCGGCGGGCGCCCCATCGCATGGGGAGCTTTTCTCTTCGGCTTCATGGGCGGATCGATGGGCTCCGTGGTGGGCGAGAAGATCGCGCGGCTCTTCGAGCGCGCGACCAGCTCGCGGCTGCCGGTGGTGCTCCTGCAATCGTCGGGCGGCGCGCGCATGCAGGAGGGCATCCTCAGCCTGATGCAAATGGCCAAGACGGTGGCCGCGCTCGAGCGCCATCGCACGGCTCGCCTGCCGTACATCAGCGTTCTTTTGCACCCGACCACCGGCGGTGTGGCGGCCAGCTTTGCGCTGCTGGGCGACGTGAACATCGCCGAGCCCAAGGCGCTCATCGGGTTCGCCGGGCCGCGCGTCATCGAGACGACCATCCGCCAAAAGCTCCCCGAGGGCTTTCAACGCAGTGAATTTTTGCTCGAGCACGGTATGGTCGACCGCATCACCAGCCGGCTCGAGATGAAGAACGAGCTGGCGTTGGTCCTCGGTCACCTCGCTCCGTTTTCGCTCCCGTTCGCGCGTCCCCGGCCCGACGGCGCCTCGCGCCCTCGACCCGACGGCGCCGCCGAGTAGAGAGCAGCCCGTGGGTGCTCCGCGCCTCGAGCTGGTGCTGCAGGACCTCTACGCGCGCGTGCCGCGCGGCATCGAGCTGGGCTTGGCGTCGATGCATGCAGCATGCACGCGATTCGATTTTCCCGAGCGCGCCTACGAGGCGGTGCACATCGCGGGCACCAACGGCAAGGGCTCGACGGCCGCCATGGTGGAGCGCATCGCGCGCGAGGCGGGGAAAAAAACGGGGCTCTACACGTCGCCGCACCTGCATCGCTTCGCGGAGCGCATTCGCGTGGGGGGCGAGCCTCTCGACGACGCCGTCTTGGCCGAGCTGCTCCACGACGTGCTCCGACGCGAGCCGGGGCTCACGTTCTTCGAGGCGGCGACCTTGACCGCGTTCCTGGCGTTTCGCGAGGCGCGGGTGGATCTGGCGGTGCTGGAGGTGGGGCTCGGCGGGCGGCTGGACGCGACCAACGTGATCCCTTCGCCGCGTTCGGCGGCCATCACGCGCATCGCGTTCGACCACCAGGACAAGCTGGGCAACACCTTGCCGGAGATCGCGCGCGAGAAGGCGGCCATCGCCAAGCCGGGGCTCGACATCGTGCTGGGGCCCATGAGCGCCGAGGTAGAAAGCGCCATCGTGGAGGTCGCGTCCCGCGCCGGCGCCACCACGTCCCGCGCGGCGGAGCTCGCGGCCGGCGCGAACATCGCGCACATCGGGCTGCCGGGCGCGCATCAACTGGACAATGCGCGCATCGCGTGGGTCATCGGCGAGCGGCTCGGGATCGCGCCCGAGACGCGCGCGCGCGGCATCGCCAACGTGACATGGGCGGGGAGGCTCGAGCGGCTCGAGACGGCCGAGGGCCCCGTTCTCCTCGATGCGGCGCACAACCCGGACGGGGCGGGATCGCTGGCGGAGCAGCTCGGATCGTTGCAAGCGCGAGGCGCGCTCGTTCCATCGGAGACGGCCTTGATCTTCGGCGCGCTGGCGGACAAGGCGTGGCCGAACATGATCGATCGCATCGCGCCCTTCGCCGCCACGCGCATCTATGTGACGCCCAAGGGGCGAAAGCCGGCCGATCCGCGCGCGATCGCGGCGCGCTGCGCGGGGCTGGTCGCGGGCTCGTTCGAGGAGGCCATCGCGGAGGCGCGCACGCGCGTGGGACGCGGGCTCGTCCTGGTGACGGGATCGATCTTTCTCGTGGGCGAGGCGCGGGGAAAGCTGCTCGGCATCGAAGGCGATCCGCCGGTCGCGCTCTAGCAATCACGGCGCGCCAGCCTCGATCGCGATGTCGCGTCCTCGTTCGAGTGTCGCGTTTCGAGACATGTCGCGCGCGGGCTCGCGGGGCGCGATCGCGCGGCGCGTCTCGCCCTAGAGAGGGCGCACCTCTTGTGATAAACTTCGCATCCCTTACGTTCGCACCCGTGCAGTACTCATCGGGGAGTCCCTTGGGAGGTTTCTGTCATGCCGAGCTTCGACATCGTCTCGAAGGTGCAGTGGAACGAGGTCGATAACGCCTTGAACCAGTCTCAGAAGGAAATCGCGCAGCGGTTCGACTTCAAGGACACCGGTACAGCCATCGAGCGCAACGAAGAAGGAATCACCATCCGGTCCGCGAGCGAGGAGCGGGTCAAGGCTGCCTACTCCGTTCTGCAGGACAAGCTCGTGAAGCGCAAAGTGAGCCTCAAGCATCTCGATCCGCAAAAGCCGGAGCCCACCGGCAAAGGCGGCTCGAAAATGCTCGTCAAAGTGAAAGAGGGAATCGACGGCGACCACGCCAAGGACCTCGTCCGCCGCATCAAGGACAGCAAAATCAAGGTCCAGGCGTCCATCCAAGAAGCCCAAGTGCGCGTCAGCGGAAAAAACCGCGACGACCTGCAATCCGCGATTCAACTCGTCAAAGAAGCGAATCTCCCCCTCGAGTTGCAGTTCATCAATTTCCGCGACTAGGGCGCGCGCGGCTCAGCTCACGCGCGGACAAAAACGAAACGGGAAGCGTCTCACCGACGCTTCCCGTTTTTTTTTGGCCCCGTGCGATCCCCTACTCGATGATCACGCTCGGCTCCTCACCGCGCAGCATCCCACCACCGTTCGTCGCCGAAGGCTCCGCGTGGTGCTCCTCTTTCTCCGGCTCCTCCGCGTGCGCGCGCTCCTTGCTGTGATCCTTCGCAAGAAGCACGTACACCGACGGAACGACGAAGAGCGTGAACAGCGTACCGATGAACATACCGCCCACCAGCACGATGCCGATGGAGTTACGCGCCACGGCGCCCGGCCCCGTCACGAGGGTCAGCGGAAAGTGCCCGGCGATGGTCGCGACGGTGGTCATCAAGATGGGACGCAAGCGCGTTTGAGCGGCCTCGCGCACCGCCTCGAGCTTGCTCAGCCCACCCTCCACCTGCCGATGGTTCGCGAACTCCACGATGAGGATGCCGTTCTTCGCGATGAGGCCCACGAGGGTGACCAGACCGACCTGCGAATAAATGTTCAAGGTCGTGGTCCACCCCTCCGTGAGCGGAAAGCGCATGCCCGGCGGCCCGGTGAACTTCAGGAAGGTGAAGATGAGCGCACCGAACATGGCCAGCGGAACGGAGCCCGCCAGAATGACGAACGGATCGCGGAACGAGTTGAACTGCGCCGCGAGCACCAGGAAGATGAGCAAGAGCGCCAGCCCCATGGCCGGGAGGAACTTGCCGCTCTCCGTGCGCAGCTGCCGCGAGCCGCCGGTGTAGTCCACGCGGTAGCCCTGGGGAAGGATCTCCTGCGCCTTCTTCTCGAGCGCCTGCAGCGCGCCGTCGACGGACTGCGTGGCCATGCCCGAGAGCTTGACCGCGTTGAGCTGCTGGAAGCGGTTGAGCGTCCTCGGCTCCACGCCGTCTTTGAGCTTGGCGATGGAGCTGAGCGGAATGAGCTCGCCCTTCGGACCCGTCACGTGGACGTTCATCAGATCCTCGGGCGTGAGGCGCCCCGCGCGCTCGATCTGCGGGATGACCTTGTAGCTGCGACCGTCGATGTTGAAGCGGTTCACGAAGTTACCGCCCAACATGGCCGAGAGATCCGCGCCCACCGCCTGCATGCTCAGGCCCATGGTCGAGACCTTGTCGCGATCGAGCACGATCTCCGTCTTGGCTTGGTCGATCAGCACGTCCGCGAACGGCGGGAACATGAACTGACCGCTCTTCATCGCCTCGAGCTGCAGCTGCTCGGCGAACCGCAAAATCTCGTCGTGCGGCGCCGTGGACGCGATCACGAACTCCACCGGCAAAAGGCCCGGGTTCGGCAGCGGCGGGAGCAAGAAGGCCGGCGCCCGAACCCCCGTGATCCCGGACATCGCCGGCGTGACCTCGTTCTGAATGTCGAAGATGTTGCGCTTGCGCTGATCCCACGGCTTGACCAGCAAGCCTCCGACCGCGAACTTGGGCGACGTGATCTGGAAGCTGTGCTCGAACTCGGGCACCGTCTTGAAGATGCGGTCGATCTCGGTCACGTAAGGCGTCATCTGCTCCATGGTCGCGTTGGGCGGCAGCTGGAGCGACGTGAAGACGATGCCCTGATCCTCGTTGGGCGCGAGCTCGTTGGGCGAGAACATGTACAGCGGCGCGATGAGGAGCGTGATGCCGCCCCACGCGAAGTACACCATGCCGCGGTGCGCGAGGGTCGCGTTCAACATGCGGGTGTACGCGCGGCGGACGGCGTCGAACGCGCGATCGACATGCGTGACCAGCCACCGGTTGCTGTGCTGCCCGGCGAGCACCTTGGAGGCCATCATGGGCGAGAGCGTGAGCGCCACCACGCCCGAGATGAACACCGCGCCCGCCAGGGTGAAGGCGAACTCGCGGAAGAGCGCGCCCGTCAATCCGCCCTGGAAGCCGACGGGCGCGTACACGGCCGCGAGGGTGATCGTCATGGCGATGATGGGCCCGACGAGCTCCCGAGCGCCCGCGAGCGCCGCCTGCAGGGAGTTCTTTCCGAGCTGGATGTTGCGGTCCACGTTCTCGACCACGACGATGGCGTCGTCGACCACGAGACCGACCGAGAGCACGATGGCCAGGAGGGTCAAGAGGTTCACGGTGAAGCCCATGACCTGCATCAGGAACACGGCGCCGATGAGCGACACCGGGATCGCCAGGACCGGCACGATGACCGTGCGGATGGACCCGAGGAACAGGAAGATGACCACCATGACGATGAGGATCGTCTCGATGAGCGTGTGCGTAACCTCGTGGATGGCGCTCTCGATGTACTGCGTCGAGTCGTAGGCCACGAAGGCTTGCATGCCGGTCGGCAGCTCTTTCTGCACGATCTCGATCTCGCGGCGCACCTTCTTGATGACGTCCAGCGAGTTGGCGCTGGGGAGCACCCACACGCCCATGAAGACGGCCTGGGTGCCGCTCATGCGCACGTCTTGGTCGTAGGTCTCGGCGCCGAGCACCACGTCGGCCACGTCGGAGAGGCGGACCAAGGTGTCGCCTTGCTGCTTGACCACCAGCTTCTTGAACTCGTCGAGGGTCTTCAGGTCGGTGGTCGCCGACAGGTTGACCGTCATGAGCTGGCCCTTGGTCTCACCGACCGCGGACAGGTAGTTGTTCGCCGCCAACGCCTGGCGAACCTGCGCGGGGCTGATGTTGAGCGCCGCCATGCGCTCGGGCTTGAGCCACGCGCGGATGGCGAACGAGCGCCCGCCGAGGATGTCGGCGCGCTGCACGCCGTCGATGGCCGTGAGGCGCGGCTGAATGATGCGGGTCAGGTAGTCGGTGACCTGGTTCTCCGCCAGGATGGTGGAGCTGAAGCTCAGATACATCGCGGCGATGGCCGCGTCCGAGGGCTCGATGTTGATGGCCGGCACCTCCGCTTCTGGAGGCAAATCGGCGCGCACTTGGTTGACGCGCGCGCTGATGTCGGCCAACGCGTCACCCGCGTTGAAGTTGAGCTTCAGGCGGACGTTGATGGTCGATAATCCCTGAACGCTCTGCGACTCGATGTAGTCGATGCCGTCGGCCGCCGCGATGGCGCGCTCCAGCGGGGTGGTGATGAAGCCTCGAACCAAGTCGGCGGCGGCGCCGACGTACACCGTTTTGACAGTGACCGTCGCGCTCTCGAGCTTCGGGTACTGCCGCGTGTTCAAGGTGCGAATCGCCTGCAACCCGGCGACGATGATCACCAAGTTGACGACGATGGCCAGAACGGGCCGGCGGATGAACAGATCGGTCAATTTCATGGCCTTCTCCGCTCACTTGTTCTCGACCGCAGGGTTGAGCTGCGGTTTTGGCTGCACCTTGTTATCGATCGTGATGGGCGCGCCGTTGCGCAGTTTGAACGCGCCCGAGGTCACGACCTCCTGGCCCGCCTTGATCCCATCGAGGATCTCGACGAAGTCGCCGCGCGCCTCCCCCACCCGCACGAACTGCTGCCGCGCGGTCTTGATGGGCCTGCCATCCGGCGTCTTGGTACCACCCGGAGCATCCGCCTTCTTGTCCTCGGCCACGAAGACCGAGTCCCCGTACGGCGCGTGGACCACGGCCGGGAGGGGCACGGTCACCGTGCTCGCCCGCGTGGGCAGAACGACCGAAACGTTGACGAACATACCGGGCCGAAGCTTCTCGTCCTTGTTCGGCACGCTTGCCCGCACCTTGATCGCGCGGGTCGCCGTATCGATGGAAGGGTCGACGGCCGCGACCGTTCCTTCACGCGGCGCGCCCGCGTCCTCGGTGCTCTCGAGGCGAACGGGCATACCGACCGTAATATCGGAGAGCCGCTGCTGCGGGAGGGTGAAGTCCACGTACACGGCGTTGATGGCTTCGAGCACCGTCAGCGAGGTGCCCGGGCTCAAATACTGACCGAGGTTGACGTTGCGAATGCCGAGCCGGCCCGAGAAGGGCGCCCGAATCTGCTTGCGCGCGATCTGCGCTTTGATGTTCTCGACGTCGGCCGTGGCGGTCTTGAGCTGCGCGTCGTCGGTGTCGAGTTGGGACTGCGCGATGGCGCCCTTCTCGACGAGCGCACGGGTGCGCGTGACGTTCGTCATGGCCAGCTCCTTACGAGCTTCGGCCGATGCAAGCTGCGTGCGCTCGACGTTCACATCGAGTTCGACGAGAACTTGACCCTGTCGAACGACCTGCCCGGACTCGAAGCTGATCCGAGTTACCACACCTGGGGCATCGTTGCTCAGAGCCACCCCTTTGAGGGAAGTTACGCTTCCCACGGCCGACAACGTTCCCTCCCAGGTCTGTTCGCTCGCGACGGCCGTACCGACCGACTCGGGTGGCGGCCCTTGTTTGGCGGCCTCCTTTCCCATCGCCATCAGGTTGGAGATTTGCCAACCTTTGACTCCACCAAGAATTCCAATGACCAGGATAAGCCCCAACACCGCAAGGAGGGCCCGGCCTACTGCTGCACGTGCGTTCCGCATTCGTTTTCGCGCTCCGGAGGGAGCAATAGGGTCGCACAAAAACGAATCCAGCAGGGATTCAGCAGACATGACGAGATCGTCGATCGCGGTGGGTCGCGCTTTCTGCGCGAGGCGGGCGCCTTAGGCACCTGCAAGAGCAGCTGGAGGCCGTTCGGATGGGGTGCTCTCGGCCCCGTACGGGGTCGTCTTTCGTGTAATGTTCCGGGCCCGAATGAGATCGACCGAAAAAACGCCCAGCACGAACAAGCGGAACGCGCGCTCGACACAAGGTAATGGATCGGAAGCGGGCTCTATCCCCGCGACGGCTGCAGACGCTCCAGAGCCCGTGCTTCCTGCACGGCCCACGGTGATGCGCAATTTATTCGGGACCGACGGTGTGCGGGGGACGGCCAACGAAATGCCGATGACCCCCGAGCTGGCGATGCAGCTCGGACGCGCGGTCACGTTCCTGGTGGGGCGCGGGAAAAAGCACGTTCCGCGCGTCCTCATTGGCAAAGATACGAGGCTTTCCGGTTACATGCTGGAGCAAGCCCTCGCCGCTGGAATCTGCTCGATGGGCGGTCGGGTCATTCTCTGCGGGCCGGTCCCCACCCCTGCGGTAGCCCATTTGACGACCGCCATGCGGGCCGACGCGGGAATCGTGATCAGCGCCAGCCATAATCCATATCAGGACAACGGGATCAAGATTTTTGGCGAGGACGGCTTCAAGCTGCCCGACGAAGAAGAGGCGGAAATCGAGCGCTTGATGGGCCAAGACGCGCTCCTCAGCCCCCGCCCCACGGGGCCCGGCATCGGGCGCGCCGAAAAACTGGAAGACGCGCGCGGACGCTACGTCACTTTTGCAAAGAACACATTCCCGCGCGATCTCACCTTGGACGGTGTGCGCGTGGTGGTCGACGCCGCCCATGGCGCGGCCTACAAAACGGCGCCCAGTGTCTTTGCGGAGCTGGGGGCCAGCCTTTGGTGCCTGGGGGTCAAGCCCAATGGCACGAACATCAACCGCGACGCCGGTGCATTGCACCCCGATAATGTGCGGGCCGAGGTGGTGCGACGTCGTGCACACATCGGTATTGCGCTGGATGGCGATGCCGACCGGCTCATCGTGGTTGACGAAAAAGGTCAAATCGTCGACGGCGACGCGGTGATGGCCATGTGCGCCAGCCGGATGCTCATGGCCGGCGAGCTGAAAAAAAATACATTGGTGGCCACCGTGATGAGCAACTTGGGCTTGGAACGGGCGATCGAGACCATGGGCGGCAAGATGATCCGCACCGCGGTGGGCGATCGCTACGTGGTCGAGGCCATGCGCTCGGGCGGCTACAATTTGGGCGGTGAGCAATCGGGGCACTTGATCTTTCTCGATCATGCGTCCACCGGCGACGGGACCATCGCGGCGCTGCAGGTCCTGGCGCTGATGATGCGCACCGGAAAGCCGCTCTCCTCCCTCGCGCACGCCTCGATGGAGCGCGTGCCGCAGGTGCTGGAAAACGTAAACCTCGCTGCACGAAAGCCGCTGGAGGAAATGCCGACCCTCAGCGCCTTGAGCGACAAGGTGAAAAAGGGGCTTGGCGACGAGGGGCGCATCCTCATTCGCTGGAGCGGCACGGAGCCCAAGCTCCGCATCATGCTGGAGGGGCCGAACCCCGATCAGCTGGTGATCTGGGCCAAGGATCTGGCCACGGCCGCCAAGAAAGATACGCGCGCGGAGTAGCGCCGGTCACCGTGCACGCCGCGCGCGGAGGGCGCTCAGCGTATGAACCCCGCGAGGATGGTGGTGTCGCCGGCGGCCTGCGTGTCGTCGGCCGCCACCGTAAACGACCAGACGAGATCGCGGGTGGTGCAGTTGCTGGCGAGGTCGCAGACGCCGGCCTTGATGCGCGCCGTGTACGTCTTCCCGGGCTCGAGGCGAATGGCATTCGGAAAGAGCCCCCAGGCGCCGTCGCCAATGGGATCGACCCAAGCGGGCACGGGGCCGTGCGGGCCCTCCAGGGTAAAGGTGCGCGCATCCAGGGCGCGTATGGGCTTGGAGACGAAGGCCTTGACCACCACGTCCGGGTAAACGCGGTCGGCGTTGGGCGCGGGGTAGGTCTGCACGCGCGGCGCCGAGGTGTCTGGCGCCACGCCATCGATGGGGATCTCCAGGCTGCGCGCGACCATGGGAACGGGCGGAGCGCCTTCGACCACCGCGGGCTCGGTGGAGGGCTTGCGGCCATCGCAACGGCCGCCGAGGACGCACGGCTCGAGCACGAAGTTTTCGTTGGTGTCGGCCATGTTGCCGAGGAACTTCAGGGCCACGATGGCCTCCACGGATTGGTAGTACACCGAGGCCGCCACCGCGATGGGGCCGCGCGTTCCGGCGGGGACCATGACCGAGTAGCGATGGATGGCCTTCGTCGCCTCCGGCTGCGGCATGGGCTTGAAGCGCGTGTCGCTCAAGAACGAATCGTCGAACAGATCGCCGTTGCCGTTGATGTCCTTGAACTGTACGAGCCCCGTCGGGTTCGAGGCATCCACCACGCGGCCGCCCTCGTCGATGGGCAAGCCCGCCTTGTTGGTGACGAGGTTCAGCGGGGCGGCATAGGGCAGATCGAGCGTGGGGCAGCCATCGCCGAGGGATGCCACCGCCTTGAACTGAGGCGCATAGGGATCGGCGGAGCCGGCCGGGAGCTTCCAGTTGCAGCCGGGGAAGCTGGGGTCGACCATTTCTTCAGTGGTCAAGTTGCCGATGCCGACCGAGGTGCGGCCCCACACCGCGTCGCGGATGGGGAGCTCGGTGCCGGTGGCGAGGTCGTAGGCGTGCACCGCCAGCCACGCGTTGCGGCCCTCGGGGAAGCCGGTGGGAAAATCGTGCCCGCTGCCGGTGTTGGCCAAGGTGATGGCGATGGGGAGCGGCTCGCCGGCGCGCGCGGAGCGCGAGCTGGTGAGATCCATTCGAAGCACGTGCCGCAGCCGGTCCCACGCCATGCGCGCTTGCTGCGCGTACGGGCCTTTGCGGTCGGTGTGCGCCCAGACGGCGCGTGAGTACGGGCTCTTGTGGTCCGCCGAGGAGAAGCTGGTGGCGAGCAGCTCGGGGTACGGCGCCACGCGGCCGGCCGAGTCGATGCCTTTGCCGATGAGATGGGGCACCAGCGCATTTCCACCCACGAAGTGGTGCGTAAAGAAGGGGCGCGGCTTGCCGCCCTCGGCGACGGGCGCGTTGGGGATGGGCAGCGGGCGTCCCGGCTCGCCGTTTTCGTACAGGGTTTGGGCGGTGCCGGGCTGGCCGAAATCTTGTTGCATATGGCAGCTCTGGCAATCGCGTTTGGTGCGCGGATCGAAGTTGCGATTGCCGGGGCGATCGGCGTAGCGGCTGTTTGCCCACTCCGTGTACGTGCGCTCGATGGGAAATCCGCCCACCCATTTGCCCACGTGGTTGCGGATGGGCAAGGCGTTCGTCACGTCGTGGCAGGAGGCGCACATCTCGGATCGAACGAACATGGCTTGGTGGAAGCCGCGGTGCTTGGAGGGGTCCACCACCTGGTACGGGACGTCTTGTCCGAAGACCTGGCTGGTGTTCGTATCGATGGGCGAGAGCGGCGCGTTCGCGGCGAGCGGCCCCACGCGCTCGGGGTTGGCGATGGCGTGGGGCGAGAGGCGGTAGGAGCCGGCGCCGATGCTGTAGCCCAGGTTTCGCACCGTCGGGTCGGCGACGCCAAAGGCGTCCTCTTGGGCCGGAGGGAGCAGCTCGGCGCGGGTCCGCTCGCCCACGGCCGGAGCGTATTCGTTGCCGCTGCGCGCATAATTGTGGAAGGGCGTATCGCGGGTGGCCGTGAAGCTATGGCAGACGGCGCAGAAGACGCCGTTTTTGCCGGGCTCGGTATTTCGATATTGCGAATCCAGGGTTGCGAACGCGAACCCCGTCCCATTGTCGGAGGTGGGATTGAAGCGCGGATCGAGCTTGCCCGACTCCAGCCCGGTCTCGCGATCGACGGTCACGTTGTGCAGGGGCACGTTGTCGATGAAATTGGCCGGCATATGGCAGCGCGAGCAAAACCCGTCGAGCAACGAGCCGGGGCGCGACACCGTGTGGGTGCCCGAGGCGAGGGAGAACTCCGAAGCGCACGCCCCCTCCTTGGCGAAGGGATTGTGGCGGGCCTTGGGCGTGCCATCGGGCGGCGCGGGGGTGTCGCACTCTCCGTTGGTGGAGACGGCGCGCGCGAGCAAAAGGAACGCGCCGCGCCAGACCGGATCGCGCCACGCGTTGGACATCATGGAGCCGTTCCACTGCTCGAAGATGGTGGCGTGGCAGTTCTTGCACTGGGCGGGGTGGTTCTGCGAGCGCCAGAGCTCTTCGTAGGGCGGCGGAAAGCTCTCCGCCTCGGCCGTGACATACGGCGGCGCCTCGGGGATGCGGTTGGGAATGTCCGTGAGGTCGACCGGCGGCTGGTACACCAGGCCCGCGGTGCCGGCCACGGTCACGGTGAGCGCCAGGGCTTTGACGGCTTTCATGCGCGACGCCGCCGGTCACCGAGGATGCGCCAGCGCGATCCGGATTGCGGCTGCTCCCCCGGCGGGGTGAGCGCGCGCCGGGTGGCCATCATGGCGGCCAACGCCACGCTGCTGAAGGGAAAGAGCGCCAGGGCGGCGAAGGCCGTGAACACGTGGAGCTGCACCAGGAACGGCATCTCGGAGAGGAACTCGGTCTGCGGGCGCGCATGGGTCAACGACGCGACGTACGGTGTCAAGGTGACCGCGGCCCACGAGGAGCCCCAACGGTAGAAGGCCGCGAGGCCCAAGCCGCTCACGATCCCGGTGAGCAGGAGCGCGAGAAAGACCACGTCGGTGATCTCGGCGGCCGCCGAGGGCGCTCGATTCCCGAAGCAGCGCCGGAGGGCGCGCGCGCCGAGCACCAGCGCGAGCAGGCCCACGGCGAACGCGGCCCCCTCCAGCGCGTACAGACGCCACGCGACCGCGTTCCACGCCAGGACGGCGCCCGGCGCGAGGAGCACCGCGAGGTGCGCCAGGGTCACCAGAATGATCACGGCGCCCGCGAGCGCGCGATGACCCGGCTTGCGGCGCTGGGACGCGCGGGACCATACGGGTTGCGCCGGCCAACGCTTGCCGAGGAGCAGAAAGCGACCGATCAGCCCCACGACGAAGGTCGCGGCGGCCACGTAAGGAATGACGGCGAAGAGGATCGCAAACTTCATCGCTTTGCTCCAATGGGATGGCTCGAGGTATCGAGCGCGACCCGGCGTAGGTAAGATTTCAAGGCAAAGATCTCCTGCGCCGTCAGGTACTCGTTGGCGGCGGAGTCGGGCGCGCGGCGGAAGCAGGGGCGCTTGAGGAACGCGCCGAGCGCGCGATCGCCGTAGCGCGTATACGTGCCCGTGAGGTCTGGCCCCAGGCTCCCGGCGGTGCCCGCGCGGCCATCGCTCACGTTGTGGCAGTTTTTGCACGCGATCCCTCCGCTGGTGAGCCGGGTCGCGCCCGCGAAGAGCGCGCGGCCTGCGTCGATGTCTCCTGGTGTCGCCAGATCGGCGGACAGATTGTCGAGGTCGATGTGCTCGGGGCCGTTGGCGGCAAACCAATCGAGCAAGGTGCCAATCTGCTCATCCGAGAGATCGTTCCAATCGGGCATTCGCATGCGTTTGTATTCTTCGTAGAGCGCCGTCGCGGTGGGGTCGCCGGCGTCGACCAGGCTCTGCGCGGAGCGAATGAACTTGATCAGCCATGCCCGATCGCGGCGCTCGGTAACGCCCTTGAGGTCCGCGCAAACCTTCGCGCCCTTTCCGAAGGTGTGGCACGCCGTGCAGCGCTGCGTGAAGATCCGTTTTGCTTCCTTGCTGCCGGCCGCGTCGGGATCGGCGCCGCGCGCGGGCCCCGCGAACGAGGCGGCAGCGACAATGACAATGGCAAGGATGCCGCCGCTCCAACGGTGCATGTCATCCCTCCTGGTGAATGGTCGTCGATTTCGAATTTGCGAACGAGCCCGGCACGCGCCGTCTCGAACGGGCTTCGCGTCTCGACATGAATATGGGAACAGACCTTACGAATTATGGCCGTTCGCGCATTTCGAGCTGCAGAAGCCTCCGGCGCGCTCGCGGGGTCGGCGTAAGAGCATTCGACCATTCCCGCACGACAAACGCTTTCCCTGCGAACGGCCGGAGACGCCGCGCGGATTGCACTGCGCGTGCCGGCGTTCGACGCACACCGCCGGGAGGAATCATCGCCATTTCGTTTTGCGAACTTCCCCGTTCGCGCGATCGCGACGATCACGCACCTGATCATCGCGATCATCGTCGCCCAGGCCGGGACCTCCCGACTTTCGACGCGTCAACGCAGCCTACCATGATCGATGCGATCGCCACACACACGCGCGCAGCGCCGTGCGTTCACCGCTGAGAGAGAATAAGACTTAGTCTAAATCAGAACGCGCGATTTTCAAACTAGTCTGCAACCAAATCGCGCTCCGCGACTCGATCCAACGAGATCCAGCGGGATCCCGCGCGATCGAGCGCGCTCCAAGGTAGTTCAACGAGACCAACGGAAGGAGGTCGGACCGCAGATAAGCTAACGGGCACGTCGCGATGACGTGCCCGTCGAAATGCGTCGAAGCTCGAAGAGCCACGACCGCGCTACGGCTGCGGAAGGATCAGTAGCGGTAGTGATCCGGCTTGAACGGGCCCTCGACGGGAACGCCGAGGTAAGCCGCTTGTTCGGCGGTGAGCGTGGTCAGCTCGACGCCGAGCTTCCCCAAGTGGAGAGCCGCGACTTTTTCGTCGAGCTTCTTCGGCAGAACGTGGACGCCGACGGGGTAGTTCTTCGTCTCCGTCCAGAGGGCGATCTGCGCGAGGGTCTGGTTCGAGAAGGAGCTCGACATGACGAACGACGGGTGACCGTTGGCGCATCCGAGGTTCACGAGGCGGCCGCGGGCGAGCAAGGTGATGCGCTTGCCGTCGGGGAAGATGAACTGGTCGACCTGCGGCTTGATGTTGTTCTCTTTGATCTCCGGGTTCTTCTCGAGCCACGCGACGTCGATCTCGGTGTCGAAGTGGCCGATGTTGCAGAGGATCGCCTGGTCCTTCATCGCGCGCATGTGTTCACCGCGGATGACGTTCATGCAGCCCGTGGCCGTGACGAAGATGTCGCCCAGCGGCGCGACCTTCTCGAGGGTCGTGACCTGGTAGCCTTCCATCGCCGCCTGGAGCGCGATGATCGGATCGATCTCGGTGATGATGACGCGGGCGCCGAGGCCGCGGAGCGACTGCGCGCACCCCTTGCCGACATCGCCGTAGCCGCACACGACGGCGACCTTGCCGGCGAACATGACGCCGGTGGCCCGCTTCAGACCGTCGCCGAGCGACTCGCGGCAGCCGTAGAGATTATCGAACTTCGACTTGGTGACCGAGTCGTTGACATTGATGGCGGGGACCTTGAGCTCGCCCTTCTTGTGCATCTCGTAGAGCCGGTGCACGCCCGTGGTGGTCTCCTCGGACAGGCCGCGGATCGGATCGGGGCCCGAGAAGAGCTGCGGGTGCTTCTGGTGGACGACGAGCGTGAGGTCGCCGCCGTCGTCGAGGATCAAGTTGGGGCCCTTGCCGCCCTTGAAGGCCTTGAGCTGCGCCTCGATGCACTCGTAGTACTCTTCCTCGGTCTCGCCCTTCCAGGCGAAGACCGGCACGCCGGTGGCCGCGATGGCCGCCGCCGCGTGGTCCTGGGTCGAGTAGATGTTGCAGCTCGTCCAGGTGACCTCGGCGCCGAGCGCCGTCAGGGTCTCGATGAGGACCGCCGTCTGCAAGGTCATGTGGAGGCAGCCGGCGATGCGCGCGCCCGCCAGCGGCTTGCTCGCGCCGTACTCTTGGCGAAGGGCCATGAGACCGGGCATCTCCGACTCCGCAATCTCGATTTCTTTGCGGCCCCACTCGGCAAGTTTGATATCTTTGATTTTGTAATTTTCAGCCATCGGTCTCTCCCTGTACTCCATTGATGAACGCGAAATGAAACGTTACGTGCCGGCCGCCGCCTCGCCTGCCGGGTGCGCCGTCGGTTTGGTTGCGACGAGCACCTGCCAGGGGAGGTGATGATCCGGTCCGGACGTGATGAGTGCGGACGAAAGCGGCACGACCAGGGCCCTCTCGAGCCCCGCCGCGCGCGCGAATTTTTTGAGCTCCGCGGGCTCGAACCCGAGCCAGAGATCGGCGGCGTTGCGCATCGACTCGTCCTCGTGCCGGGCGTAGTCGAGCACCACCAAGGAGCCGCCCGGCGCGACCAGCGCGGCCAGGGTTTGGACCAGCGCCGCCGGTTTGGCTGCATGATGCAACAATCGGGCGGCGAACACGACGTCGGCCCCCTGCCCCACCGCGCGCCGGGCCTCGTCACCCGCGAGATCGCCTTCGAGCAAGGTGACATTGGAAAATCCGCGGGCCTTCACGCGCGCCCGCGCCTCGGCGAGCTGCACGCCCGAGCGATCCAGCGCGATCACGCGCTCGAACACGGGGGCGAGGACCTCGAGCAGGCCTCCATCGCCCGTCCCGACGTCCACCGCGACACCGCGACGCGGCAAGAGCACGGCGAGGGCCGCGAGGTACGCGCCCAGCTCCACGGGCGGACGGGGCCCCGCCGACGAATCGCCGACCGCACCGTTTGCACCGCCTGCACGCGGCGCGGCAAAGTACTCACGGGCGACCGCATCCCGGGCGCGGAGCACATCATCGATGCGCGCCTGGACCGAGGTGCCCACGGCGGCGCAATCCGCTTCGCAGAGCGAGCGCCCGCTCGCCAGCGCATCGGCGATCACGGCATCGGCGGTCGCGCCATCGCGAAGGCGGACCAGGGCGCGCGTGCCTTGCTTGCGCACGACCACCAGGCCCGCTTGCTTGAGCGGTGCGATATGGCGCGACACATTGGGCTGGCTCTCGCCAAGAAGCTCCGCCAGCTCGCCAATCGCCAGCTCCTCTTCCGCGGCCAACGCCAGGAGCCGCAGCCGAACAGGCTCGGAGAGGACCCGATACAGGTCCCAGCGATTGGGAGGGAGGGCGCTTTCGAGCATCCCCTCTCATATATGCGATGATGCGAATAGACGCAAGGAAGCCCGACCCCGCTCCTCTTCCGACGAGGAGCGGGGAGGCGGCAGGTCGGGACGAATCCGCGAGGCCCTCCGCGGCCGGGCACGAAGCGGCCGGGACGGCATAACCGGGAACCGGAACGAAAGAGACGAGCTGCGAAAAAAGAAAGAACAGAGAAGAAGCGACCGGGAACGAACAGGCAAACCGGAAGAAACGGCTCCCCCAACCCATCCCGCCGCGAGGGGCAAGGGTCGAGGGCACGGGAAGAAAGAAAGATGAAGCGGCTCCCAACCCGCCTCCCCCACTCCACCAGGGAAAGGTCGAGAGCCTCCGAGAAGCAGCTCCCGCCCAGCTTCCCCGCCAAGGGACAGGAGTCGAGAGCACGCGAAGAAAGGCGAAGCGGCTCTCCACCCCCCAGTCGAGAGCATCGGAAAAGCAGCTCCCCCCATCAAAAAGCGAGAAGCGAAGGAAAGAGATAAGGAAGCAGGGAAGAGCAAGTGCTCGCACGCGGTAGGGCGTCGAGTTGCGGGGCTTCCTTCAAGTCGCGTACCAGACCGAACTAGCGCGAATTTGCGCGAAAATGCCATCCGACCGTGTGGCGTGTGAACGTTCGTTCTGTGAAGCGCATGACACGGAGCGCGTCCAGGGTGTGCCAATACCGGGCCGGCACATAACGTTGCTTGCCTGTGCGGTGAGTCGCGTGGTGTATTGACGCCGTTTCCGTGTCGCCACGGCTTCGTCGCGGCACCGTCACAAGTCGAGGTGCGCAAGGGCCTCGAGGCACCATGTCGCGTAGAGCCCCGAATGCCGAAGGAGTGGACGCCGCCCGGCAGCCAAGCGTCCTGCGTCTGTTTCCCCCCGTCCGAAGACGGCTCGTTCGCTTTCGCCGCCGCGCCGCACGGGCGCTCCTCGTCCTCGCGCCGCTGGCCATCGCCCTGGCCGATGCCATCCGGCGCCCGGGGCACCTCGGCCACTTCGACACCCCGGGCCTCGTCTTCTATCTGGCGTGCGTGGGGGTCAGCGGAGCGCTCTGGGCATCGCTGGTGGTGATGGCGGCGCGCAAGCGCGGCGGCGTGCGCTGGATCGCGTGGGCCGTGCTGGTGGTGCTCGCGGGCTTTGCGCTCGGCGCCCAGTCGTACACCTACACCCGCTACATGGCGTACATGGATCATCAGGCGGTGCTGGTGGGCACCTCGATGATGCCCAGCATCGGCCAGCAGCTCTGGAGCGATCGCGCCACCTTCGCGCAGACCATCTTGCCCCCGGTGCTCATCGCGCTCCTTCTGCCGCTCATCGTGCGGGTCCTCGCCCCGCCGCGCCGGCGAAGCACGCACATCGCACGGGACACGGCGGTGGTGGCGCTGCTTTGCGCGCTCTTCGTATCGCCGACGCACGGCGCCGAGCAGGGCCAGCCCCCCGACGTGATGTACCTCTCGGCCATGGGCCAGCTCTCGCGCGCCCGCTGGGACCACAACGAGACGGTGGAGCGCGTGCACCCGGGCGCGCGCTCGCCCGAAGACGTCCCCTCCGTCCGCGCGCACCCAACCGTGCGGCGCAACGTGCTGCTGGTGCTCACCGAGTCGGTGCGCGCCATGAGCGTGTGCCTGCGGCCCCAAGATTCGAACTGCCTCGTCACGCCCTTCTCGCACGCGCAGGCCCCGCACCGCATCGCCATGACCCAGATGCGCAGCGTGGACTCGACCACCGCCATTTCGCTGTCGGTCATGTGGAGCGGCGTCGGCCAAGACGAGTCGCGCAAGACCTTGCACTCGGCGCCGCTGCTCTGGGAGTACCTGCACGCCGCACAGCTCGACTCGGCGTATTGGACGTCGCAGAACATGCTCTTCGGCAACTCCGGCGCGTGGCTCAGCGGAATTCCGGTGACGCGCACCGTGAGCGCCACCCAGCTCGAACGCGATCCGAGCCTCGAGGTGGGGGCCGACGATGGAAAGCTGGTCGACTACGTCATCGGCGACGTGGGACAGCTTCGCGAGCCCTACGCGGGCGTGGTGCACCTCTCGAATACGCACTTCCCCTACAAGGTCGATCACGCCTATGCGCCCTTCCTCCCGGAGGACGAGGCCACGGGCCCCGGCTACGAGCTGGAGATCCGCAACCGCTACCACGACGCCGTTTATCTGCAGGATCGTGCGGTGGGCCGGCTGATCGAAGAGGTGCGCGCGCGCCCCGATGGAGCGCGCACGGTCATCGTCTTTCTCTCCGACCACGGCGAGCAGCTGCGCGAAAAGGGCGCGGTCGGACACACCGGCACCCTCTACGAGGAGGAGATCCGCATCCCCTTCTGGATCGACGCCCCCGCCGGAACCTTGACCGAAGACGAAGAGCGCCACCTTCGCGCCCTCTCGGACACCCCGCTCACGACCTTCGACGTGCTCCCCACCGTGCTCGATTTGATGGGCCTCTGGGACGAGCCCCGCCTCGCCACCTTCCGCGCGCGCATGCCGGGCGAGAGCCTCTTGCGCGGCGGCAGCTCGCCCGACAAGGTCGCCTTTTTGACCAACTGCAGCGAGCTCTGGGCGTGCGCCTTCAAGAACTGGGGCGCCATCCGCGGGACCCGCAAATTGATTGGCAATCAGAGCGACCACGCGTGGAACTGCTTCGACGTGGCGCGCGATCCCGAAGAGCACCAGCCGCTGCCGCTCGAGGCGTGCAGCGACTTGCTCCCCGTGGCCGAGGGCAAAGGCCACGGCCGGCCGTTTTAAAGGCGCCGCTCCGGCGCGCTAATTGGATTTGGACGGATACATCGAGAGCCGCGGGCCGCGGTAAACGGGCGCGAGGAAGTCGTAAACGTGCAGCGGCGGGCGCCCCGCGACGGGCGACTCGTCGTTGAAGTGGAGCGAGCCTCCGAACACGACGCCGCGGCCGGACTCGGGGAGGCTATCGACCCAATACTTGTTTCGAACCATGGCCCCAAAAGGCACTTCGCCATGGCCGAAGAAGTCTTGAAATCGATTGGTGTCCATCCCGTACGCGCGAAGCTTTCGCCTTCGGCAAATGTCGAGCAGCCGCAGGTAGTGATTGTCCTCGAGGTTCGGCTCGTGGAAGTACGTCCACGACGCCGCGAGCAGCTTCTTCTTCGCGAGGACGAGCTCGGCCGATCCCTCCGGTGCCGTGAGGTACGTGTCGATTTGGGGCTGAAGGTCGCGGGGATACATTTCGATGCCGAACCAGTCGAACGTCTCGTGCTCCAAGATGCCGACCAGCTCGTCGTAGCGCGCCTGGTCTCCGTGCTGCCCGTCCGGCACGGCCAGGAGGGCGTCGGCGCCTGCTGCGCGAAAGCCGCGGAGATCCCGATCCTCGGTCGGTGCGATCCGCTCGTCCGAGGCGGCGGCGAGGGCCGTCACCTCTTGCTCGAGCGCAAAGCTCGGGTTGGGGATCAAGTACGTGGCCGTGAGGCCCCGCGCGTCCAGCGCCGCGTGGAATGCGTCGAGGCCGGCGAGCAGCTGGTCCACGTTCTCGGCTTCGATGAAGGCGTAATCGTGGCCGGTGTCCGTGAACTTATTGGGCACGTTCAAGGTCTTGTTGAAGTGAAATACGACGCGATTCGCCGGGCCGAAGGCGAGCGTCACGCTGTTTCCATGGTCGGAGACGAGCGACGCGGACGAGGGCACCAGATCGCGGAGCAAGGTCGCTTTGGCGATGGGCTGCATGACGTGGAGGCCGTACGCGTCGCCCATGTACCGGCTTGGTTTGCCGACGGCTGCTTGGTATTTCGCGATGGACGCGAAGTCGTTCGGCGGAAAATGCCGGGCGAAGACGGAGATGTCGATCGTCAAGACGCCCGACGTGTCCGGCGGCGGGAGCGGATCCTCCGACGAGCTACAGCCGAGGGCAAGGGCGCCGCTCAGCGCGAGAGCCCCGCATCGGAGCGCGCGGGAGCACGCGCCTGGGCGCGGGCGCGGCTCCGTGCGCGGGCGGGGTTCGGGCTTGGGCATCGAGGACGGGACGGCGGGGTTCGGTGTTTCGCGGGGCTCCATGTTCGAAGCTTCATGTAGCTCGCGGCGGGGGCGGACGGCCGTCACCGATGGTAACGGTGTGTATCGGTTCGTATCCTCGCCGGCTATCCGCCTACCGGAAGCTCGAGGACGACATGGCAACCGCCGAGCGACGCCTGCTCGATCCACACCGAGCCGCCATGGCGCGAGGCGATGCGGCGCACGATGGAGAGCCCGAGCCCGACCCCGCGGCCATCGGTTGCGAGCCGCACGAACGGCTCGAAGACGCGTTCGCGTTCGCTCTCCGGAATGCCATCGCCATCGTCTTCCACCACGATGCGAAGGTGGGATGGCGCCGGCGCGGCCTGCACATGCACGCGAACACGGGCCTTGGCGTGCCGGCAGGCGTTGCGGACGACATTGACGAGCGCGCGCCGGAGGAGGCGCCGATCGGCTCGAAGCGGCGCGATGTCCTCGGCGAGGTCGACCTCGATCCGAGGAAACTCCGTCGCGAGCTCCTCGAGAAAGGGGCGCACCGCGATGCGCTCGAGGCGGAGCGGATCGTCGCCGTGCTCCAAGCGCGACAAGGTCAAGAGCTCGTCGACCAGCGCGTCCAGCTCGCCGAAGTCGCCGTCGATTTCCTGGAGCTGCTCGGCGCGCGCGTCGGCCGAATCGGTGTCCGCGAGACGGTCGATGGCGAACCGAATGCGCGAAAGCGGGGTGCGTAGCTCGTGCGATACGGCGCGGAGCAGATCGCGCTGCGCCGTCACCCGACGGCGAAGATCGTCCGCCATCGCGTTGAAGGGGCGCGCAATCGTGCGAAGCAAGACGAAGGCGCCGATGGCCGCGATCGCGCCCATCGCCGCAAGCACGATCCCGACCCGCAGCGGGCCCGGGGTGTTCGGACCGGGCAGCGGGCCAAGCCGAACCACCTCGAGCCGTTCCGTCGACCCTACCGCACCCGTCGACCCTACCGCACCCGCCGAACCCGCCGAATCCGGCAACGCCGCCGAATCCGGCAACGCCGCCGCGAGAAACGCTCCCCCCTCCAGCGCCGAAAACCACCAGCTCTTGGAGGCCCCCGCCGCGAGATCGGCCCGCACGGCATCCTCGATGCGCGCGGAGTCCCACGGGAGCACGGCGACGGGGCAACCGAACCGCACTTCGAGCTCGGCGAGGAGCTTCGCGCGCTCACCGCGCGGTGCACCCGCGATGCGATCGACGGCCAGCGAGAGCCCTCCGCCGAAGGTCCGCTCGTACGACTCTTTCACATCGGCGCGCGTCGAGGGATACAGAAACGCCATGCCAATCAAGGTCGCGATCACGTACGTGACGCACAATCCAATGTACGTACGAAGAAAGAGCCGGTTCACGGCCGCGTGACCAACATGTACCCGACGCCGCGCACGGAGACGATGAGCTCCGGGTTCTCCGAGTCGTCCCCCAGCTTTCGGCGAAGGCGCGAAATGCGCAAATCGATCGACCGATTCAACCCGTCGTAGCGAAGCCCGCGCGACTCGCCCAGAAGCTCCTCGCGCGAAACGGTGTGCCCCGCGCGGCGCGCGAGGATTTCGAGCAGCTCGAACTCGGAGGTGGACACGGGCACGCGCGCCCCGCGGTAGCAGACCGTGCGCTGCCCGGGATCGATCGAGAGAGCGCCCACCACCCGAACGCCCCGCTCGCCCGCCCGCGGCGTGCGTTCGGCGATGCGGCGCAGGTTGGCGCGAAGGCGCGCGACCAAGGCGCGGGGCCGGACCGGTTTGGCGACGTAGTCGTCGGCGCCGATCTCCAGGCCCAGCACCTCGTCGATCTCGTCGCCGCGTGCGGTCATCATGACGATGGCGCCCGCGTAGCCGGCGCGAATTTCGCGGCACACCGACAAGCCGTCCTGACCGGGCAGGCCGATGTCGAGAAGAACGACGTCGGGGTTCGTCTGCCGGATCCGGTCGGCCGCGCGATCGCCGCGGGTCACCACGTCCACGGTGAACCCGTGCTCGTCGAGGTAGCCGCGCACCAAGGCGGCGAGGCGCGCATCGTCTTCGACGAGGAGGACGGTCGGGCGCGCGCCCTCGCCCTTTTCGGCCTCATCGACGTCTCGGGCGGGCTCGTCCCCCGTCACCCCGTCACCAAACCACGTCCGAGTCATGCGGTGAATCGCAGAGGGCACGGGCCAGCGCCGCCAACGTCTCCCCGGTGCTCGCCTCGATTTTGAGGGTCGCGCGCTCCTCGCCGCGAACGGGGCCGCGGTTGACGATGGCGATGGGAATTTTGCGGTCCACGGCGCGAAGGAGGAAGCGGTAGCCCGAGAAGACGGCCAGCGAGGTGCCCGCGACGAGGAGCACGTCCGCATCGTCCACCTTGGCGTACGCTTCGTCGACGACCGGGCGCGCGACGTTGTGGCCGAAGAAGACGACGCGGGGCTTGAGCACGCCCTCGCACTGCACGCAGGTGGGGACTCGAAACGACGCCACCATGTCCTCGGGCAAATCGGCGTCGCCGTCGGGCGCCATGGGGATGGGGCCATCGAGCCAGTCGGGGTTCAGGTCGCGCATGCGAGCCTGCAGCGCGTCGCGATCCTCGATGGCGTGGCACTCGAGGCAGACGACCTCGGCCAGCGCGCCGTGAAGCTCGGTCACGCGCCGGCTGCCCGCCGCGGCGTGAAGGCGGTCGACGTTTTGCGTGATCACGCCGGTCACCACGCCGCGCGCCTCGAGCTGCGCGAGCGCCGCGTGCGACAAGCCGGGCCGCGCCAGGCGAAAGCGCTCCCACCCCACCATGGACCGCGCCCAATAGCGGCGCCGGAGGGCCGCCGAGCGGATGAACTCGGGACCGTGGAGCGGCCGCCGAGGGCGCGCGAGCGACTCGGGGCTGCGGTAGTCGGGTATCCCGGATTCCGTGCTGATCCCCGCGCCCGTCAGCGCGACCACCCGCCGCCCGCGCAGCTGCGCGGCCATGGTTTCCAGCGCCGCGACGTCTTCGTTGTTCGTAAGCATGCGTGCGCCGATAAAGTTAGCATCGCCCGGCGCGGAGTCGCGTGGAAGCCGCGGAGGCCACCAGACTCAGGCGCGGGGCGCGTGCGGGCTCTCACGATTCCTGCGCGAGGAACGCGCGGCCGCGCCACGCAAAGACGATCCCGTAGATGCCGGTACCGAAGGAGAACACGTTGATGGCCACCTCGGTCGCGACGGCGCCCGCATCTCCACCCCGGTAGACGCCGTTCTCGAGGTTGTAGAGTACATCCATGCAGCCGAGGTAGATGGCCGCGCTCGCAGCGAGCAAGGTCCACAGAAGCCCCACGGGCCTCTGCCGGATCAGGGCGATGGACGCGAGGAGGCTGGTCGCCCCCAGCCACGCGTCGGCCAAGGGGAACGCGTTCTCGAAGATAGAATACGCATCGGTGGACTGCGTGGCCAGGATGCTTCGGTCGCCGAAGAACCAGATGCCCCAATAGACGATCATGGCGACGGCGCCGAACAGCATCAAGGCGACCATCGTCTTCCATCCTGGGGGCGGCACCCGCGAGCTCACGGCAACCATGCTACGAAACGTTTGGTGCGCCATCGTATCCATTCGACTCCCTTATTTGCGCTCCCCTTCCCGCCCGCGCTTGCCCGCACGCGCCGATGTTTTGTCCAATTGCGACAATCGGTGACCGCGCCCGGGCGGGACCAGCGCCGCGGCCGCGGGCTCGCGCGAGCCCGCTGATCCATGTCGCTCCCGGCGATCGCGGCGCGCGCCATGCTCGAGGGCCTTGAGTTGGTGGGCCTGGACGCGGAGGCCATCCGCGCCGCCGCCGGCATCGCCGACCGCGATCTGGCGATCCCCGGCGCGCACCTCACCGACGAGCACTTCGCGCGCATGTGGAAGCACGCCATGACCCTCTGCGGGCGCGACTCGCTGGCGGTCGAAGTTGCCCAGCGGCTGCCCATGGGATCGTTCGGCATCTTCGATTACCTGGTCGCCTCGGCCGGCACCGTGGGCGAGGCGCTCGAAGCGCTGCGCGCGAGCTTCGGACTGGTCGCCGAGGGCGTCTCCCTGGAGATCGACCGGAGCCATCGCGGATGCGTGTGGGTCCGCATCCACAATGTGCCCCTCTTCGAGGGCCACGAATGGAGCGACGAGCTCACCCTCGCCATCACGCTCTCGCGGCTGCAGGCGCTCGCCGAAGCCCCTTGGCGCGCCGCGCACGTGCACCTCGCGCGCGCCGAGGTGGCGAGCGCGGCGCGCTGGGAGCAGCTATGGGGTACGAAGGTCCGCTTTGGGAGCCGCGCGTCGGCGGTGTGCCTCGCCGAGGGAGCTTGCGCCATTCGCTTGAAGACGGCCGATCCCCGCCTGCAGCAAGCCTTGCGCGACGTGGCGCGCGATCATCTCACCTCGCAACCGTCGTTTCTCCTCGTGGCGCGCACCGCGCTCCTCCGCCTGCTCCGACATGCGAGGGCCACGGAGGCGCGACTCTCGCGCGAGCTCTCCGTATCGACTCGCTCGCTGCAGCGCCGCTTGCGTGAATCGGGCACGAGCTACCGCGCGCTGCTCGACGACGTGCGCCACGACGAGGCGCTGCGCCTCCTCGCATCCCGCGAGCCGCTCGCCCGCATCGCACGAACCTTGGGGTTCCAGGAGCAAGCCTCGTTCACCCGCGCCTTTCGGCGATGGACCGGGCGCGCGCCGAGCGCATGGCTGCGAGACACCCGAACCGCGGACTGACCCTCGCAAATCGGCGTAGACTCGGCCGCCGCATGGATGACTATGCCCGGGTCCTACACACCTTGCGACGCGACGACCGCCAGGTGCGCTTTTGCGTTCGTTGCGGCTCGCACGTGTATGGCACCGCGCGCCCCGGGTCCGATCGGGACTTCCTGGTGGTCCTCGCCGACGAGCGAGCCCGCCAGGATTTGCTCTGGGGCGAGGACCTGAACGTGGTGGTGCACGGCGCCGGCACCTACGCCAAGGCGCTCGAGGAGCAGAGCATTTTCGCGCTCGAGGGCCTCTTTGCGCCCGCCGAGCACCGGCTCAAAGAAGCGCGTCCGCCGTTTCGGTATCGGCCCCACACGAACCGCCTCTTTGCGTCGGCAAAGGGGAAATCCGACTCGGATTGGAACAAGGCGCGAAAGACGTTCGACCGCGAGCCCGAAGCCGCGCGAAAGCGGATCGTGCACGCGCTGCGGGTGCCGGCCTTTGCCGCGCAGATCGCGGAGACGGGGCGCATCGCCGATTTCCGCGTGGCCGTCCCCTGGTCGGAGCAGCTCTGCGCGGGCGCCTACGAAACGTGGGAGGCCATCGCGCGCGACTTCGAGCCGATCCGAGGCGCGCTCCTCGAAGCGCTACACCGAGCCGCCGGGCGCTGAGCGAAGACGCTACGCCGAGCCGCCGGGCCCTGCGCGAAGACGCTGCGGCGTGATGTTCTGGTGCATCCAGTGCTCATCGGTGGTCACGTGATCCTTGCGGACCCACTTGGCGAGGCTCTTCGAAAACTCGGCGCTGGAGAACGACGCCGCGCGCCGCACGACGATGCCTTCGCGGGTGCCGCCGAAGACGGAGGGCTCGGCGGAGAGCTCCTCGGTCAGCTCCTGAAGATCCCGCTCCTTCGCGAGGACGCCGCGAAAGAGGACGGGCACCGTGGGGAGGCCGAGATCGGCGGCTTGCGCGGCGACCCTATCCCATTCCCACCATCGCTCGCCTTCGTCGTCGCGCACGCCGAACACGAGGGAGTAGTCCGGGAGCGCCTCGTACGGTATCGAGTGCACCGCGTAGCAGTACTCGCAAAAAATCGAGGTCCCCTCGGAAATGAGGTGGCGCAGGCGCGCGTGCGTGGCCTTGGCGAGGTCGAAGCTTTTGTGCGAAGGCGGCCCGGCGTGCGAGCGCGAAAAGACATTTTGGCGCGTGTACGTCAGGTTGCTGCCATCGCACTTTTCGGTGACGACCACGGGAACCCCGAGGAGCCCCGACACGTCGCGCAGACGCTTGTCGTCCGACGTGCCCCCCGGCGACCATGGCAGATGAAACGAGCGCGGATACTTGGACGACACGACCCTTGCACCGTAGCAGATCGCGCCCCGCGCGGCTTCGCGCTATAGCAAGGCGATGGTCGCACCCGCACGCATCGATCTGCCCGAGGCGCCCGACTACCGCGTGCCCTGGGACGCGCTGCAGGTTTTCCCCTGGCTGCGCGCGCTCGAAGCCTGCCCGCAAGATCCGATTCACCACGCGGAGGGCAACGTATGGATCCACACGCGCATGGTGCTCGAAACCTTGGCGGCCATGCCCGCATGGCGCAACCTCCCCGATCCCCAGAGGCGCGCCGTGTACCTTGCCTGCCTCTTGCACGACGTGGCCAAGCCCGCGACCACACGCACCGAGGACGATGGCCGGATCACGGCCAAGGGCCACTCCCGCCGCGGCGAGCTCATGGCGCGCCGGATCCTGTGGGAGCTCGGCGAGCCCTTTGCGATCCGCGAGCTGGTGTGCGGCCTCATCCGGCACCACCAAGTTCCGTTTTTTCTCATCGAGCGCGACGACGCCCGGCGCCTGGCGGCCGAGATCAGCCTGGTGGCACAATGCCATTTGCTCGCGCTGGTGGCCGAAGCCGATATCCGCGGCCGCATCTGCCGCGATTTGCAGCGCATCGTGGACAACATCGACCTTTACCGCGAGTACTGCCGCGACGAAGGCTGCCTCGATTCGCCGCGCGCATTTGCATCGCCGCACACCCGCTACACCTTCTTTCACTCCGAGGGCCGGCACCCCGACATCGAGGCGTGGGACGACACCAAAGTCTCCGTGGTGGTCATGTCCGGACTTCCAGGCTCGGGCAAAGACACCTACGTGCGAACGCATTTCGCCGATTGGCCGGTCGTCTCCTTGGATGGCCTGCGGGACGAGCTCGACATCGATCCCACCGACAATCAGGGCCAGGTCATTCAAGCCGCGCGCGAGCGGGCCAAAGAACACCTGCGCCGCGGCGAGCGCTTCGTATGGAACGCGACCAACATCTCACGCCGCTTTCGCGCGCCACTCCTGTCGCTTTTGGCCGACTATCACGCGCGCATCACCGTCGTGTACATCGAGGCGCCCAATGACGTGCTTTGGTCGCAGAATCGCGCGCGCGAGGCCGCCGTTCCCGATAAGAACATCCACGCCATGTTGGACCGCTGGGAGGTACCGGACATGACGGAGGCGCACGAAGTACGCTACGTCGTCGCGCGATGATCGCGTCGCCGCGACTATTTGTGCTTTGCCCCGCTCACGGCGGTAGCGAGCCCCAACCCGACATACACCGTCCCCGCCACATAATGCTGACGGCGTAAGAAGCCGGCATTGCCACGGAGCCAGCGCGCGGCCGATCCTGCCATGAGGGCCCAAATCGAGTCGCTCGCAAATCCCATCACCGCGAAGAGCACCCCCAAGGCAGAGAACTGCAAGGCCACATGTCCGCGCGCCGGATCGACGAACTGCGGAAGGAACGCAAAGAAGAACAGCGCCGTTTTTGGATTCAAGACGCCAACCAGCACCCCCTGCGCGTACACCTCACGAAGCGGAACAGGCGCCGCACGCTTTACGTCGTCGGCCGCCACCGGGCCCTCACGAAATTTTTTGATCCCCAGATAAATGAGATACGCAGCGCCCACGTACTTAACAATAGAGAAGGCCGCAGCCGACGACACGAGCAGCGCCGAGAGCCCCACCGCGGCCGCGAGCACGTGCGCGAGGCTCCCCGTCGCCACCCCGGCAGCCGACGCCACCCCCGCGCCGCGTCCTTGATCGACGCTTCGTGTAACGGTGTACAGCACGGCGGGACCTGGGATCACGAAGAGCACCAGGGCAGCCGAAATGAAAAGGGCGAGATCGCGCGAATCGGGGAGGAGTTGCATGCAGCGCGCGAGTGTAGGGTTCGGCTGCGGCGCTGCAAAGGTGCCCTCTCCGCGATGACGTTCACCATCGCGGCATGGGACGAATCGGTATCTCCGGAGCGGGAACGGCGGTGCATTCGCCGCCGGGCGGGCATTCCCACGACTCGGCTTGGCCCACGATGCACGGCTTCTCCACCGTGATCGGCCCGTCGGGAAGGGGCCCTATCCGAGCATGTCGAAATCGACTCTCCACGCAGCTGGCGATGAAGTCCCGCAACACGGCCCGAGGCTCCTCGAGCTTGACGTTCGTCGCTTGACCATCCGTATCGAATCGAGCTCGAACCCGAACGACCACCGGTGCACCGCGGTAGCACGTGTTGATCGCCTCACAGGCGGCATCGAGCCCTGGCTCGGCATCGCGCCGGTAGTGTTCCGGTGGCCTTCCTTCGAGGATGGTCGACGACAGGGCGTTGCCCGCGCGATGTTCCGCGCCCTCCGCGTGCAAGCTGGCTTCGGAAGGTGCGCTGCAGGCGATCGTGGATGCGGGCAGAAGCGGCCAAGCCCAACGAGCGAGGGTGCACCACGCTCTCCTTCGATGCGCAGCCTGAAAACCCGAATCCATTCGCACGATCCTTCATGGGGTTCATCCGATTCATCGGATTCATCGGACCCGTTCCAACGCAGGTTGCGTTAATTGCACGCCGCTCCGGGACCTGCCCCCGTGCACCGTGCAGGGCACTGAAACGCACTTCCTGGCGCTTGCCGCCCAGCTTGACACGACATGAGCACGCGGCCCGCGTCGACGCCGAACTCCGTTGCGCACCATTTGCCGTCGGCGCGGCCGGCGCAGGGATCGCACGAGTCGGGAATGCCGGCTGGATAGAATGCACATCCATTGGAGCAGGCCGTGACCTCGACGATGCCGCCGTCGCCATCGCAGATGACCAGATCGTCCCGGGAGCCCTGGTAATTTGCCAATCCGTTGCACGCGCAGTAGATCCCCCGCGCGCGACCGCGGTTCACGGAGCAGGGTTGTGCCTTGGGGTCGAGCATGTAGCCGGGGCAGTTGCTCGGGCCCCCGTCGGCCACCGCGGAGGCTTCCACCCCACCGTCTTCGCCGCCGGGCCCCGGCTTGGGCGACGGGTCGTCGAAGTTTGCAAGAAATGTACAGCCGAGGCTCAGGACCACTGGACATACCAAGAGCCACCATCGCCGGTGCGTCCGCATTTTATGCGGCGGCTCTTTGGGGCAACACAAGGGTGTCTGATCAGGGCTAAAATCGTGCAACGATGGAACCTTTCACTTCGCTACGCTCCGACTGCCTATGTGGACTCCGTCCACTTCGGTTCACCGAGCCTGAGGTTTGCACCGAATCGTGGATTCCGTAAGTGGTGTCTCCTCCATCGATCATCTCCTCGCGTCCAGCGCGGGTGAGACGTGGGATATCGACCGCGAAGTGCACGTGCTGCGCGCGGCGGCGGCGCCCGTGGCCCGGCAGGATGCGGCGCCGGGGGCAAGGAAGGTGGCCATCGTGCTGCCCGCCCCGTTCGAGCTCGCGCCTGCCCTCGAGGCGAACGGTGAGAATGGCGCGCACGGCGCCTCGAAGAAGATCGATCCCGATCTGACGGGCGGTACGGTGGCGCGGCGGGCGGCGCACGATGCTGCGCACCCCGAGGCGCTGCTCGACCTTTTGCGCGCGCGCATCGACATTTTGGGTGCGGCGGGGCGCACGAGCGCGCTCCCGGGGCGCATCGCGGATCCCGATACCTCCCCCGAGCTCGACAAGATCGGGCTCGCCCGCGCGCACATCGAGATGTCGGTGGCGGCCGAGATGTTGCGCGGGGACGATGCGCTGGCGATCGCGCATGCGCAGGCTGCCTTGCGCGTCGACCCGAGGATGGCGGCGGCGCACGCGCTCTTGCGGCGCAAATGCCATGGGCGCGCGGCGCTGCCGGCCATGTTGGAGCACCTCGAGAACGAGCTCGCGGCGTCCACGGAGGATGGGTCGACCATCGAGCTGTTGGTCGAGAAGGCGCGGCTGCTCGATGCGCGCGGCGAGAGCCCCGACTTCGTGCGCTCCATTTGGGAGCAGGCCCGGGCGCGCGCGCCGCATCACCCCGCGGCGCTCAAGGGGCTCGAGGCGGATCTCACCACCCGCGCGTACACCGCGACCAGCCGCGCGGCCGACGATCCGGCCGCCTACGCGGAGGCGTACGACGTTTTGGCCCGGCACCTGGCCAGCATGGCCGAGGCGTACGCGAGCGAGCCGAAATTGGCGGCGTGGCTCCACGCCGAGCGGGCGCAGATCCTCGAGTTCAAGCTCTACAAAGTGGAGGAGGCGCGCGCGGCGCTCGAGCGGGCGGTGGCGCTCGATCCCAGCGTGGGACCCGTGCGCGACGAGGCCGTGCGGCACGTGGCGTCGCACGACGATCCGGCGGCCCTCTGCCTCTTGCTCCAGGAAGAGGCGGAGCTCGAGACGGATCCGAACCGCGCGGCGAGGCTCGAGCTCGACGCCGCGTGCATCGCGTACCATCGGCTGAACGAGCCGGAGAGGGCCATCGGCTTCCTCCAGCGGGCCGCGGCGCGTGCGCCCACGTCGAACAGCGTCGATCGGCGGGTGCTCGACGAGCTGGTGCGGCTGCACGAGCAGTTCAACGACTGGGCGGAGGCCGCGCGGGCGCGGCGCGCGCGGCTGCGCTTCTTGGTCGACCCGCTGGTGCTCACCCACGAGCTGCGCATGCTCGCCCGCATCGACGAGCAGCTCGGCGAGATCCACTCCGCCATCGAGCATACCCAGGCGGCGCTCGCCATCGAGCCGCGCGACATCACCTTGCTCGAGACGCTCGACCGGCTCCTCTCCGCCTCGAGCCTCCACGAGCAAAGGGTCGACCTGTGGGTCACCGAGGCCGCGCGCGCGGAAGATGCCGCCCGGCGCGCGCGGGCGCTCGTCAGAGCCGCGCAAATTGCCGAGCACGAGCTCGCGAAGCCCGGTACGGCCGTCGAGCATCTGCGCGCGGCGTGGGTCGTTTCGCCGGGGGATCCCGAGGTGCTGGAGGCGCTGGCGCGCTTGCTGGCGCCGGCCACCTCGGAGGCCACGGATCGCGAGGCGCGGGCGGTCATCGACCTGTATGCGCAGGCGGTCGAGCTGACGAAGGATCCCGGGCGCAAGGTCTCGAGCCTGGAGAAGATCGCGCTCCTGTGCGAGGAGCTCTTGGGCGACGTGAGGCGCGCGGCGCGCACGTACGAGCAGATCTTGCGGCTGGAGCCCGATCGGCGCGGGGCGGTGCTGGGGCTCGCGCGCACGGCGACCAAGATCGGAGACGATCGCGCGCTGGCGCGGGCGCTGCTCGACGAAGCGCGGCTGGCGACGGAGCGGGACGATATGATCGCGCTGCGGGTGCGCGCCATCGGCGTGCTCGCGCGCGTGGATCGCGAGCGGGCGCTCGCCTTGCTCGACGAGGTCCTCGCCTACGATCCGACGAACGAGGCGGCGCGGGCGCTCGAGACGCGGTTCCATGCGGAGGCGGGGCGCTGGGAGCGCGCGGCCGCCTCGTTGAAGGCGCGCATCCAGTGCGCGCCGGTGCCGAGGGACCGGCTCGATCTGTGGCTGGAGCTCGCGCAGATCCAGGAGCTGCGGCTTCGCTCGCCGAAGGACGCCATGGTCTCGCTCTCCGCGGCGCGGGCCATCGATCCGAACCACCCCGTGCCGCCCGACGAGATCGTGCGCATGCTGGAGGCGACCGGCGACTACGTCACCCTGCGCGACGCCATGGAGACCTTGGCGAACGATTGCTCGGGCCTGGAGGACCGCGCCCGCTACTTGGTGCGCGCCGCCGAGATCGACGAGCACCGCCTGGCCAACGACGAGCGCGCCGCCACCACCTACGCGCGCGCGCTGGCCGAGACGCCCGAGGACGAGCTGATCGCCGAGCGGCTCGAGCGCGCGATCATGCGCCACGCGGTGATCGCCACCGCCAAGGGCAAGGCGCTGTCGTTCAACACCACGAACCTCTTGAGCCTCCAGGTGCGGCGGCTCGAGCACAAGATGCACCCCGCGTCCGCCGCGCGCCTCTCCTTCGGCCTGGCCCAGCTCTATCTCCGCACCGGGCGCGATATTCCGCAGGCCACCAAGCTGCTGGAGATCGTGCTCGAGATCGACAAGCGCCACATCCCCGCGCTTCGCACCTTGGAAGGCGTCAGCCGAAGGACCAACGACTGGGCGCGGCTCGCCCATGTCCTGTCGCGCCAAGGCGACGTCTTCTCCAACCTGCGCGCCCGCCTCGGCGCGCTCTGGCACCTGGCCAGCCTCGAAGAATGGCGGCAGGCTGGCGGCGATCCGCTGCAGACCTACCAGCGCATCTTGCAGCTCGATCCCACCGAGCCGGGCGCGCTCTACGCGATCGAACGCCGCGAGATGGCGAGCGCGCGCAAAGGCGACAAGCGCACGCGCAAGACGGTGCTCACCGCGCTTCGTTCGCTGCACGCCCTCGCCTCCGACGAGGGGACGCGCCGCGCCATCCAGCTCCGGCTGGCGCTCATCTTGGAGAACGCGGCCAACGACCCCTCGCTGCGCGGCACCGTCGAGGTGGAGGGCATCACCGACGCGCCGATGCTGGCCATGCTCCGCGAGGCGCTCGACCGCTACCGCACCATCCTCGCGTACGATCCGCTCAGCGTGGCCGCCGCCACCGGCATCGCCCGCATCGCCCCGCGGCTCGCGGACGTGGAGTCCGCGGTCACCGCGGCCATCTCGCTCGCCGATCTCTCCATCCTGCCGAGCGCGCGCGCCCGCTACTTGATCGACGCGGCGGAGCTCTTGCTCGGCCCCGTGGCGTCCGATGTCCTCGGCTCGCCCGAGCGCCGCACCGCGCGCGCGGCGGACTTGCTGGAGAAGGCGCTGTCGGCCAACCCCGATAGCGTGATGGCGGCCGGGCGCCTGGCCACCGTGCGGCGCGAGACGAACCAGTCCGAGCAGATCGTCGAGGTGTTCCGGCAGGCGCTCAAGCGGGCGCGCGCCGAAGGCGCCATCGTGCTCCTGGGCGCGGAGATCGCCCGGGTGGCGCGCGAGAAATTGGGCGATCTGCCGCTCGGCATCGCGGCCATGCGGCGCGTGCGCGAGGCGGCGCCGAACCATATTTCCTCGCTGCTCACCTTGGCGGAGCTCTGCGTGGCGCAGCGCACGTGGCCCGAGGCGGTGGACGCGCTCGAGTCGGTGGTGGCGCTCGGGCGCGAGCCGGGGCCGCGGCTCACGGCGCTCTTCTCGCTCTCGAGCATCTACGAGCACGTGATGAACCGCCCCTCCGAATCGGAGCGCACCTTGCGCACCGCGCTCGCCCTCGATCCGCTGAACGCGCGGGCGCTGCGGGGGGTCTTGCGCCACATCACCGCGCAGCACACGGCGCCGCCCGAGCTCGAGACCGGGGTGGCGTTCGATCCGGTGAGCGTCATGGATGACGAGACGCGCACCGAGGTGGCCGACTTGGTCGAGCGGCTCGCGCGGGTCGAAGAAGATCCGGAGCAGCGGTGCGAGCTCTTGCTCAAGCTGGCCGATCTGCGCATGCGCCTGGGCGATCCGGTGGCCGTCGAGCGCGCGCTGGTGGAGGCCGTGGCCCGAACCCCCGCCAGCATGATGGCGTTCGGCCGCCTCTCGGCCCACTTTCGCACCTCCAGCGGCCGCGATCACGTGGCGTTCGCGCGCGCGCTCATGGCCGTCATCGCCCGCGGGCGCGAGGTCGGCGTGGTGGACGCGCGCTGGCTCGCCACCTTGGGGCAGCTCGAGATCGAGTCGCTCCAGCGGCTGCGCGAGGGCATCGGGCACCTGCAGCAAGCGGTGCAGCTCAACGCGACCATGCACGAGACGCGCTTCGAGCTCGCGCGCGCCCTCGCCCGGGCCAACGCCAACGACGAGGCGGCGCGGCACCTGCTCGGCATGGTGCTCCCCACCTCCGCGCCACTCCTCGCCCTCAGCGAGCCCCCGGCGGCCATCGCGCTGCTGGAGCGGACCTTGCAGAACGATCGCCGCATGGAAGAGGCGCTGGTGGTGAGCGAGCTGCGCGCGGTCGCGGGCGATGTCGACGAAGGCCGCCTCGCGTGGCTGCGATCGCGCCGGCTCATCGCCTCGACCGAGAGCCAGAACGTGCAGCTCGATCGCCCCACCATCGTCACCCACGTGCTGCCCGTCGAGGGCCGCCACGTGCTGCTCGAGGTGGCGGCCGCCGTCGCCGGCATCGAGTCGAAGATCCTGCGCGCCGATCTGTCGGAGCTCGGCATCACCAGCCGCGACCGCGTGAGCTCGCGCAGCGGGCACCCCACCCGGGTGCTGTTCGACCGCGTGCTGCGCACCCTCGGCATGGAGGATCTGGAGCTCGTGATCTCGCCCAGCGTCACGCGCACCCGCGTGCTCGCGCAGGACACGCTCTGGATCGTGGTGCCCAAGCGGCTCTCGGAGATGCCGGAGCCCGCGCAGCTGGCGTCGATCGCCCGCGCGCTCACCCGCGCCTCGCTCGGCGTGCCTTGGCTGGAGGAGCTCCCGCCTCCGCACATCGAGGGCTTGCTCATCGCGTGCGCGCGCCAAGTGGTGCACGGCTACGGCGCCGACGAGCTCGACGTGCTCTCGCAGAAGCTGGTCGCGCAGTACGAGCCCAACGTCGCGCGCGCCATGTCGCGAAAGCAGAAGAAGGTGCTCGAGGAGCTCGGCCCCCACCTGGCCGCGCCGCAAGGCCGCCCCATCCCCGTGGACGGCTTCATCAGCGCCCTCGCCCGCGCCGAGATGCGCGCGACGTCGCTCATCACGGGCGACCTTCTGGCCACCCTCGAAGAGCTCTGCACCATCGATCCCAGCCTCGCGCGCTCCATGGAGCGCTTCGGCGCCCCCGCGCTCGCGGCGGTCCTCGAGCACTCGTTCGGCGGCGACGTGGCCCGCTTCGCGCTCTCCGGGGAGGCCATCGCCCTTCGCCGCCGCATCGGCACCACGTGGACCACGTAACGATGGCGACCAAGTCTCGTTCCCGTTTGGGCTCACGTTTCGGTATCGCCCTCGCCATCGTCGCGCTGGGGCTCGTGACCTTGTTCTTCGTCTTGCCCGAGATCGTGCGCCGCCGGGCCATCTCGGACGCGGCCGCCCGCGGGATTCAGCTGACCGTCGCCAAAGCGCGCCTCTCGCTCTTGGGCGTTCGGCTTTTTGGCCTGGAGGCGCGCCACGAGAAGATCCCCGGCGCGGTGGCCAAGGCCGAGGAGGCCAACGTCGATCTGGCGGGCTTCTCGGCGGCCGCTATCCATCTTCATGGGCTCGATGTCACCGTCCCCGATCTCTTGGTCGCGGCGAACGAGCTGGAGAGTGCGCGCGGGGCCGGCCCCGCGGGGGGCGATCTGCGGCGGGTCACGTTTGCGAACGCGCTGGTTCACTTGGCGCGCTTCGCGGGGGCGAGCACGTCGCTGGAGGTCGAGGGCGTGAGCGGCGAGCTCCTCTCCACCCCGGCGCTGGGCGATGAAGCGCACCTGGGCGCGGAGAAGATCACGGGCTCCCTGGGCGCGAGCCCCTTCGGCCCCTGGCGAACGACCTTCGATCGCACGCGCGATACGATGACCCTGCGGGTGATGCTCGATCCGTCGAAGCCCCAGGTTCCGCAGGTGATTCTGGCGCGCGGCGCCGGCAAGGAGAACCTGGACGTCAAAATACCGCGCACGCACCTGAAGAGCCTGGGCCTCCCCTTTTCGGCCTTCGGCCTCACGGCCGAAGACGATCCGGAAATCGAGGTCGACGCCAGCGCCCTCACCACATCGCCCGCCCCCGGCACCTCCGGCGCGTCAGCTCCCAGCGCCGCGCCCGGCACCGCCGCCCCCGAAACGGAAGGCGCGCTCGTCTTTCAATCGTGGGGCGTACACGTCGGCCGCTTCTCGAGCGCCCTCGACGTGAAGATCGGCGGCAAGTGGAAGGGCCAAGGCGACCGCGCCTCGATTCAGGACGGCATCGTCGCCGTCGGCCCCTTTGGCGGCACCCTGGGGGGAACGGTTCGCGGGATCCCCCCGCGCCTCGATTTCACCTTCGAGAGCACGCCCATCCCCTGCACCGAGCTCGGCAGCGGTACGGCCGCCTCGCAGCCGAATTTGGCCGGCCCCCTGGGGCTTTTGGGCTCCGTCCTCGGCAACAAAGCGCTCACCGGCACCGCCACCCTCACGGGCGCCCTGGTCTTCGACCTCGCGAACCCCGCGGAAAATCGCTTGACCCTGAAGCCAAGCGCCGATTGCTCCTTCACCTTGCGCTGACCGCCGCGGGGGCTGTATACCGCTCGCTCGCGATCCTCTAGGAGAATTATCGTCATGCGTGGATTTCTTCAGCCGTCCCTCCGAATCGTTGCCACCGAATCGCAAATCGCTT
This sequence comes from Sorangiineae bacterium MSr11954, assembly GCA_037157815.1. Lineage (NCBI taxonomy): Bacteria > Pseudomonadati > Myxococcota > Myxococcia > Myxococcales > Pendulisporaceae > Pendulispora > Pendulispora albinea. The sequence goes on along the minus strand of CP089984.1, from coordinate 1,683,486 downwards.
TCCGCGCGCTCGGACGGGGCCGCCGCGCCAAAATCGCGCGCGCCGCGCAGACGACCTTGGTGAAGGCCGATCAGTGGGGCCGCGGCGCGACCGTTCCGGCCGATCTCGCCGATGCCCTCGAGCGCGCGCTCAAGACGGCGACGACGAAAAAGAAGTAAGTCACTAAGCCAAGGAAGTTTGGTCCCTCTCGTCATGACTTGGCGTGAGGGACCCGATTCCGTCACCCGCGACGGATCTTTTTCGCCGGCCGATCTTGCGCGGCGGTCGGGCCCCTTTTTGTCGCAGATGTTTATGCCTTCTTCGCGAAGTCGCGCATGAAGTCGACCAAGGTCTTGGTCCACTCGAGGCTGACCGCGTTGTAGAGCGAAGCACGGATCCCGCCAACGGAGCGGTGGCCCTTGAGGCCCACCATCTTCAGCTTCTTGGCCTCGGCGAGGAACCGCGCCTCCAGCTCCTCCGACGGCAGCCGGAAGACGACATTCATGGTCGAGCGGCTCGCCTTCTCCACGGGCGACACGTAGAACGATGCGTTCGCGTCGATGGCCCCGTAGATCAGCGCCGCCTTTTGCCGGTTCTGTTCTTCGATGCGCGCGAGGCCCCCGCCCTTCTTGATCCAGTCGAGCACATTGCGAATCAGGTAAATCGCAAATGTCGGCGGCGTATTGTAGAGCGAGTTGTTCTCGGCCACCGTCCGATATTGAAAGATCTTCGGCAGGTCTTTGCGCCCCCGCGCGATGAAGTCCTTCTTCGCGAGCACGATCACGATCCCCGACGGCCCCACGTTCTTCTGCGCCCCCGCGTAGACGAACGAGAACGGCGAAAAGTCCGTCTTGCGCCAGAGGAAGTCGCTGGACATGTCGCAGACCAACGGCACCGCGTCCGCCTTGGGGAGCTCGTGGAACTGCACGCCGTGGATGGTCTCGTTGCTGGTCACGTGCAGGTACGCGGCCTGGGGATCGCGCGCAATCTCGGCCTCGGCCGGCACGCGCGTATATTGTTTATCGTGCACGGTGGTGGCGGCCACGCGCACCTTCCCGCCGGACCATTTGGTGGCGGCTTGCGCCTCGGACAGCGCCTTTTCACCCCACGCGCCATGAACGATGTAGTCGGCGGACCCACCGTCCGGCAGGAAATTGAGCGGGATCTGCGCGAACTGCTGCGTGGCGCCGCCTTGCACGAAGAGAACCTCGGTGTCGTCGCCGATACCGGCAATCTCGCGAAGCAGGGCGATCGCCTCGTCGTGAACGCGCTCGTAGTCTTTGCCGCGGTGGCTATGCTCCATGACGCTCATGCCGGTGCCGGCAAAGTCGAGTAGCTCGTCGCGGGCGCGTTCGAGCGCGGCGAGCGGAAGGGCAGCGGGACCGGCATTGAAGTTGATGACACGTTCCATGGCCGCGAATGCTACGTCGAGCCGCCGGCGAGCGCTATCATGTGCGCCCCATGTCCGATCGCACCTCCCCGCCCGCGGACCGCGAGCCCCCGAATCCCCACAGATCCGAACCCGCCTCCGACTCTGCCTGGAGCGAACTCGAGCGACTTTTCCCGGGCATCGTCACCCGCGATCCGGGCGAGCTCGCGGCCTTCGGGCTCGATTACACCCGCGTTTACGCGCCCAACGCGTCGGCCTTGGCCCTTCCGCGCACCACGGAGGACGTCGCGTCAATCCTTGCATTCTGCAATCAACGCCGCCTCCCGGTGGTCCCCTCGGGCGGCCGCACGGGCCTCGCAGGCGGCGCCGTCGCCGCGAACGGCGAGCTCGTTCTCTCCCTGACCCGCATGCGCCGCATGGATCCCGTCGACACCGTGGGCAACACGGTCCGCGTTCAAGCCGGCGCGGTCACGGCCGCCGTGCACGAGCACTGTGAGCCGCACGGCCTCACGTGGCCCGTCGATTTCTCGTCCAAGGGCTCGAGCCAAGTGGGCGGAAACATCGCCACCAACGCGGGCGGCGTCAAAGTGATCCGCTATGGCCTGACCCGCCAATGGGTGCTCGGGCTCCAGGTGGTGCTGGCCGACGGGCGCGTGCTGGAGCTGGGCGGCGCGCTCGAAAAGAACAACACCGGGGCCGATCTGCGGCAGCTCTTCATCGGCAGCGAGGGGACCTTGGGCGTCATCACCGAGGCGACCTTGAAGCTCTCGCGCCGGCCGGGAAAGCTCGATGTGTTCCTCTTTGCCGTGAACGATCTCGCCGATGTTTTGCGCCTCTTCCGCGAGGTCAAGCAAACGCCCTATCTCATTTCGGCCTACGAGTTCTTCACCCTCTCCTGCTTGCAGCGCCTGATGCGCCACCGCGCCGTGCGGGCCCCCTTCGCGTCGCCCAGCCCCTTTTACGTGCTGCTCGAGCTCGAGGGCGCGCCGAGCACCGAGGCCTTGGAGCCTTGGCTCACCTCCCTCTTCGAACGGCAGCTGGTTCAAGACGGCACCTTGGCGCAGCACTCGTCCGACGCCGCCGCGCTGTGGGAGCTGCGCGAAGGCATCGGCGAGAGCCTCTCGGCCACCGGGCTGCCGCACAAGAACGATATCGCCCTGCCCATCGCGGAGCTGGAGTCCTTTTGCGCGGAGTTCGAGCAGGTCTTTTCGACCCGCTACCCTGGATTGGAGATTTGCCTCTTCGGCCACATCGGCGACGGCAACCTGCACATCAACGTGATGAAGCCCGACGCGATGCCAAAAGAGGAGTTTCTACGGCAGGCCAAGGACCGCGATCTCGATTTGTTCGCCCTCGTGCGCGCGCACCGCGGGAGCATCTCCGCGGAGCACGGCATCGGGTTGCTGAAACGCAATTATTTGCACTTTACACGTTCCAAGGACGAGATCGCGCTCTTGCATGCGCTCAAGCAGGCGTTCGATCCCCATGGGATTTTGAACCCCGGCAAAGTGCTCCTGTAGGCGTTCAGCGCGTGGGGTGCGCTTCGGTCAGGAGGGCCGCGCGCACCTTGGCGAGGGCTAGGTCGTCGAGCCCTCCGGACTTCAGGTAGGCGTCGACCGATCCATATTTGGATCGCACGTGGTCGAGCATGCCCTGAACCACCCCGGGCGGGGACTTCAGGGCCACACCCAACTTGGCGGGATCTTGCCCTTGCGCGCGCATGGCATCTTCTTGCGCTTTGACGGATTGGGCGTTGTACGTATCGCTGAGCGCATAATCGCGGGTGATGGTGTCGTCGGAGACGCCTAGGAAGGCGAGGAGCAGCGCCGACGCGATGCCCGCGCGGTCTTTGCCGCCGGTGCAGTGAAAGACCATGCTGCGGGTGCCGGTTTCGCCCAATTGGCGAAAGAGCTTGGCGAAGACGGCGGCGTTGGTGTCGATGATATCCGTGTACACCTTGGTCAGAAAGGGCTCGTCGATGACCGTCCCCGACTCGAGGATGGCCTTGGGGTCGATGGGCAGAACGATGGCGCCGCGCTCGTACGCGATCCGCGCGCCGTCGGCGATCGTGTCGGGGGACTTTTGCACCTCTTTGTCCGTGCGGAAGTCGAACGCGAGCTTCACCCCCATGCCGGTGAGGTAATCGACGTCGCGCGCGTCGATCTTCCCCAGGTGATCCGATCGAAACGCGGCGCCCCATCGCACCGCGCGCCCATCGGCGGCGATGTAGCCTCCGAGATCGCGGTAATTGCTCGCACCCGTGAGCCGCACATGGCGCTCGCCCACCACGGTGCTCGCCCCACCGCTGGGCCCTACTTCGAAGTACCACCGCTTACCCGCGTCGAGCCCCGACACCGTCACCTTGCGGGCGCTGGCGGCCGCGCGCGCGAGGACTCGGCCGTGATCGATGGCATCGGGCGAGGTCCCCGCCGTCACCTCGACGGTGGCGTCGGCCGCGACGGGATCCCAAGACAGCGTGTAATTGCCTTGCGCGTCCTTTTCGGCCTGAACGGAGACGAGGGGAGCGGGCGCCGATGCGGGGGCGTTGGTGGTGTTCGAGCAACCGTTGGTGGCCGATACAAGCGATCCAAGCGATGCGAGCGAGACCAGCGGCACCAGGGCATTTGCAGCAAACCGCGAAAACTTCGAGAATCGTCGAACCATCTCGCCTCCTTCAGGGGGGTAAGCGATACCAGGTTTTCGATCCAATGGAGGGGCGGACTGCGGAGCGAACGAGGAGCGAATAGCGCAAGCGTGAGCGCGTAGGTGGATGGACGGTTCTCGGTGCAACGATGCAGCAGCTCAGCTGGATACGCACATGATTGTCCGCTCCACCGACATCGTTCAACAGTAGCAGCGGTAGGCTTTGCCCGTTTTGAATGTCGAACCGCTCGGCATCCTCGAGGCGTTCTTCACGGTCCGACAATCGGTCAACGATGGATATTCCTCGCCCGCCGGTGGATCCGTCCTTTTGGGGCAGACGTCGGTGCAATCGAGGAGCTCGGGGAGGGCGGTGCTCCCTTCGAAACAACGATCCGGAGCAGAGGATACCCCCGCTTGGTACGTCATCACGAACTTGCAGGCGCCATTCCAGCAGTAGTCGTTGCCGACGGTGTTCGCTGGGTGAGCTTTGGTGCAGTCGACGGCATCGCACCCGCACGACGTGCGGTTCTCGATGGGGTGTTGGCAGGTGCCACTGCAGGCATTCCAAGCGTCGGGGTGTCGATCGTTTCCGCAGAAGAACGAGACGTCGAGCGGCGCTTCGGCCTTGCGCCCGCCATTGTCGAAGAACTGCGCGATGAACTTTCGCCCCGCTTTCGGCGCCCGGAACGTAATGGGCGAAATGCGATTGATCTGCGCCCACTCCACCGACGCCGTATACGTCCCCTTCTGCGCGCCGGTGCCGAAGGCGGCATACGTCTTCCCCACCTCGTCGACGATCTGTCCGCCCGCGATGGTGTCGAGGCCGTCCCGGGCGGTGACGATGGCGACGAATGTCACCGCGTGGGACACGGTGGGGCGCGGGTCGTGAAGCCCCGTGATGGCTTGCACGTCCGAGGTGAGGCTCACGATCTTCAGCGCGCCATCGGAGCTCGAACCGCTGGAGCCTCCGCCCGAATCCCCCGAGTTGCCGCCTCCGCCATCGCGGCCATCCACCGTCCCCGGCGAGGGATCCTCGTTGGAGCTGGAGCTGCACGCGGCCACGATCCATACGAGCGCGAGGGCGCTACCGAGCATCGTACGCATTCGATTCCCCACTCTAAAGATCGACCACGCTGACGTTCTGTTTCTGTGTGCCATCGGCCGCGCGGTAGCTCACGACGAGCTTGTACCGCCCTGGCGGGAGATCCACGCCCGTGCGCGTCGAGAACGTCGAATCGCGTTTGCACGCCGCGTTGGCGGTCGAAAACAGATCGCGGCCGCCCGAGTCGACGCCGTACTTCCGAAATACCTGGTACGTGCCGCGGACCATCTTCGTGCTGCCGTCGCTTTGTGGAACGGCGACGTCGTCGACGTCGACGCGTCCGATTCGAAACGGCAATGCGCCTTGTCCGCGCTCGCCGAGGGGGACCGGTACCTCCAACAGCGCTCCATCGTCGGTCAGGTAAATGCCCTCCATCGACAAACGATATTCATAGGACGAGCCCGCGGGCACGCCAAACTCGGCGGAGCTGGTCCCATCGGGGAGGATCATGCGATGGGTCCTGCCATAATACAGGAAATAATGCTGGACGGTCGCGCCCGCGTACACGAGCGCGCAGGGAACGGTCTCGAACTTGCGGACGGGCGGCGCTACGACTTTTGCGACCCTTCGCGCGGCGTAGTCCCATGCTTGGATGCGTTTGGTTTCGCCGCCCGCGATATCGAAGATCGGACCGTCTGCCTCGCTGTATCCATACGCTATCTTGTACGTGCCCGGAAGGACGGCCATGGTCTCCGTTCCGTCCGACGTGAGCGGCAGATAATCACGATTGATCTTCTTGGAGACGCCATTGACGATCCGGTAAACGTTGACGTACGGCGTGAGCGTGTCCGTTTTGCTGATGCCGAGGGTGGGCTGCGGCACGTTCTTGATATCGACGGAGAAGACGCCCGCTTGCACCGTGGTGAGGCCCGGCGGCAAGGTTTGAATCGTGTCCGTCTTGAGCGGATACGACACGAGATCCCACCAATGCCCCGTGGTCTCCAGCGGCCCGATCTCCACCCCGAGCTTGTTGTACGTGCCCCCGATGAAGACGCGGGCGTTGCTGGGCGCGCTCGGCGGCGCGACGACCATGAATGTCGAGGTCTTGGGGGCGGCGAGGTTGCCGCTCGCCACCTCCTGCTCGGCGGCGCCGGGATCGCCCACGTCCGAGGAAGCATCGGTCGATGAAGCGCCGCACGCGAGCAGGATGAACGGCGCGAGCGCGGAGAGAGTCGCGCTGCGCATATAAGAGAAACGCATTTTCGAGTACCCCTATGTCCGTGTTGGAATGCCGCGTCATTCGCAAAGCGTATGCCGGCCCACGGAGAGGGGCGCCGCGCGAGGATCCTCGCGCGGCCGAGGTTTCGACTGGGTTCTCGCGTACCCAACCCGCCCGAGGACGTGGGTAGCCTCGGCGGATCGCGCCCGCGCTAATTGCTGATGCGCGTCCGGATGTTGGTCGACAGGGCGGCGATGTCGCTGCACACGTCGGCCGAAACGTCTTGGTCCAAGTCCATGATCAGGTAACCGATGTTCGCGTCGGTCGCGAGCACCTGGCTGTGGATGTTCGCGTTGCGGTCGGACACGATGCGGTTGATGTCGCGGAGAACGCCGGGGACATTGCGGTGCACGTTGAGCACGCGGTGCGTGCCGCCGACCTGCGGCAGCTCCACGGCGGGGAAATTCACGGCGCCCGCGGTGGTGCCGGCCACGACGAATTTGGTCAGCGCGATGGAGACCTCGCGGCCGATGGACTCTTGCGCCTCTTCGGTCGATCCGCCCACGTGGGGGGTCAGGATGACATTGGGCAGGTTGCGCAGCTCGCTCGCGAACTGATCGCCGTTGGACTCGGGCTCCTCGGGGTAGACGTCGACGGCGGCGCCGCCCAGGTGCTTGGAGCGAATGGCGGTGGCGAGGGCGTCGATGTCGACGACTTGGCCGCGGCTCGCGTTGAGGAGGTAGCCGCCCTTCTTCATGACCGACAGCTCCGCGGAGCCGATCATGCGGCTGGTCTCGCGGGTGGCGGGGACGTGCAGGGTGACGAAGTCGGAGTTGGCGAGGAGCTCGCCGAGCGAGGCCACGGAGCGCGCGTTGCCGATGGGGAGCTTGGTCGCGATATCGAAATAGAGGACCCTCATGCCAAAGGCTTCGGCCAGAATGCCCACTTGGGTGCCGATGTGGCCGTAGCCCACGATGCCCAAGGTCTTGCCGCGCACCTCGTAGCAGCCGGTGGCCACCTTGCGCCATTGGCCGTCGTGCACCTCGCGCGAACGATCCCCGAGCTGGCGCGCGAGCATGACCACCTCGGCCAAAATCATCTCCGCCACGCTTCGGGTGTTGCTGAAGGGGGCGTTGAAGACGGGGACCCCGCGCATATTGGCGCCGTGGATGTCGACTTGGTTGGTGCCGATGCAGAAGCACCCGATGGACAAAAGACGGTGCGCATGCTCGAGGGTGGAGGCGCGCACCAGGGTTTTGCTTCGGATGCCGAGGACGTCGATGTCACGCAGACGCTCGCGAAGCTCTTCTTCCTTCGGGGCGTAGGACAGGGTCTCGATGTGCAGGTCGGCGGCGGAGAACGCCTCGTTCGCGCTGGGGTGGATGTTCTCGCAGAGGAGGACGCGGAGGGCCGGCTTTGCCGTGGCCGAGCCAGGGAACGGGCGTTTGGCGATCAAGGGTTGGTCGGAAGGCATTATACAGGGTGGGCGATGCTACCTAACTTTGTCCCTGCCGGCACGAGCGTCGAGTCGTTCTTCGAACAAGTTTTGCCCGACGCCCACCGCGCGCTCGTCCCGGCGGACGCGAGCGCAGGCGAGCTCGCCGTGGGCGTGCACATCGAGGGCGCGCCCCTCGGCTCCGGGTATTTCTGCGCGATCCGCGGTCGCGAAATCTCCGTGAAACAAATGCGCGACGAGGAGAGCGCGCATCTGTGGCTCACGGTCGACGCGCCCGGGTTGGCGTTTTTTCTGGACGACTTGGGCGGCGAACGGCGGTTCGCGCCCAGCTTCGTCCCCGCGCAAGGGGTGAAGCTCATCACCGATCCGCGCATCCTCAAGCGGCTCGTGCAAGCGAGCGGGACGATCGAGCTGCGCCTGCTCGATCTGGAGATCGGGCGCAAGATCGAGCCCGTGGGGCTGCGGGTGTCGGCCGCCGGCGGGAAGAAGCACGGCCTGAAGACGAGCGCGGCCGATGCCGAGATCGAGACCAAGGTGAGCGTCTTCGAGAAGCTGCTCGCGGGAAAGCTCGCCCCCGACGAGGCCATCGCCGATTCGCACGTGGCGGTGCGGGGCAAGAAGCTGGTGGCCATGCAGTTCGCGTTCGCGCTCGCGCCGTTCTTCCCGAAGCCCTGATGCCCCGCCCGCGCCATCGCAACTACGTCCCCATCCTCGCCGCCGTCGCCGCGGTCTGTGCGCTCGCGGGTCTGTTCTTCCTCGTGCGCGGGCGCGGGATAACGCGTGCACAATGCACGGAAATGTTGGACCGCTACATCGACATGAGCATCGACCTCGATCCGGAGCTCGGTCGCCTCTCGCCCGCCCAGCGCGACGTGGCGCGCGAGATGAAGCGCGCGATCCGCAAGACCGAGAAGGACTTTGCCCAGGTGGAGGACCAGTGCGAAGCCAAGGTTCGCCACCACGAGTACGACTGCGCGATGCACGCAAAAACGCCGAATGACTGGGAGGCTTGCCTGGACTGATCCCGCGCCGTTCGGAGCTCTGGGGTGCACGGACCGAGGACCATGTCGGTGGACGGCAAAAGACGCTAAGCTGTCGGTCGATGATGTCGCGAGTCACTCTTTTGGCCCTGACGACGACCTTTTTTCTCGGCCTCGGCGCGTGCGGGGGGAGCTCGGCGCCCCCGCCCAAGACGGAGGAGGTCCCCATCAACACGGAGTCGGCGCGGCGCGAGGCCAAGCGCCCCGATCCCGAGGTGGGGGAAGATGTGACCCAAGCGGCCGCCCCGCCGGCCGCCGCGAGCCCCCCGCCGGCTGCCGAGCCGAGTGCCCCCAGCGCGCCGGCGACGGCATCGTCCGGCAAAGGGAGCGGCGGGAAGACTTCGAAGGGCACCGCAGCGGCGTCGAGCGGCTCCGGCGGTGGAGCGCGCGGCGGCAAAGGGGAGCTCTCGAAGGCGGAGTGCGATCAGCTGATGGACCGCTACATCGACGTGGTGGTCACCGGCGATGGCGCGCCGCTCAAGGGCATGTCAGGCAAGGAGCTCGAGCAAGCGCGCGGCATGATCAAGGCGACGGTGGCGCAGGATCCGAACTTCGTCGGGTTCAAGAGCGCGTGCTACCGCGATCTGTCGAAGGCGCAGTTCGCCTGCGCCATGAAAGCGCGGGCCACGGAGGAGTTTCAGAATTGCATCCGATAGTGGAGTAGGATGCCGCAGGTCCAGCGCCCGCGGTCGCCGCGGGTGGTGGATGGCAGCATCCGGTCCGCAGCGGTGCGGACGACTTTCAACCCGGAGGTGCGCCGCGGCGCCCGACTTTGAAACGCAGAGGTTCCGATGAAACGCGCTGGATTGGCTGTTCTCGTCGTAGGTTCCCTGGGGGTTTCGATGGCGCTCTCCGCCTGCGGAGGCTCTTCGGCGCCACCTGCTGCGCCGGCGAGCAGCGACACGTCGACCTCGTCGGCCGCGGCCCCCTCGGAGGACGCGGGGGCGCCGGCGCACGAAGCGGAGCCCGAGGTCACGACGAGCCGCGCGGTGTGCACCGGGCGCGATATCAACTTGGAGACGGCGCTCATCCAGAGGGTGTGCGAGATCGAGAACGAGAAGGATCCGAAGTACCGCGAGGTCAAAGACGTGCTCGAGGTGAAGGCGCTCGCCGGCAGCACCAAGGTCACCCCGGGCTCGCACCTCGACATCGTCGTCACCTATGTGAACAAGGGCAAGCTGCCGCTCTCGCTCGACTTCCTCATCGACCCCGTGCCGCGCTTCAGCGTGGAGGCCTATGACGCCAAGCGCGGCAAGCGCGTCGATCTGCCCAAGGGCGAGCCGCCGCCCCCGCCCAAAGATGCCACCGAGCGCACGCCGGCCACGCGCGGCACCGCGCGGGTCATCGTGAGCCCCTACGGAACCGCGCGCGTCAAGCTGGGTTGGGACGCGGTGCGTACGAAGTGGGCGCCCGAGAAGTACAAAGGTACGCCGCTCGAAATGGGCTATCCGACCAAGCCGGCGGGTCCGCTGCCGCCCGGGAAATACCAGCTCCACGTCATCACGCCGCTCCTGCACGTGATGGAAGGATCGGAGCACGAGCTCACGTCACCGAAGATCGATATCGAGGTTGGAAAGTAGTGACCCGCGCCATCTTTTTTGGAACACCTGGTTTCTCGGTCCCCTGCCTGGAAGCGCTCACGTCGGTCGCGACCGTGGTGGGCGTGGTCTGCCAGCCCGATCGCCCCGTGGGCCGCGGGCTCACCCTCACGCCGCCGCCGGTCAAGGCGCGCGCCTTGGAGCTCGGCATCCCGGTGGTGCAGCCGACCAAGCTCAAGACGGGCGCCTTCGGCGCGTGGGTGCGCGCGCAAGCGGTGGACGTGGCGCTGGTCGTCGCCTACGGCCGCATCTTACCCTCCGACGTGCTCGCGGGGCCGCGTCTGGGGTGCTTGAACGTCCACGCGTCGATCCTGCCCAAGTTCCGCGGCGCGGCCCCCATTTCGCGCGCCATCATGGCGGGTGAAACGGAGACCGGCATCACCCTCATGCAATTGGACGAGGGCATGGACACCGGCAACATGATCACGAGCTTTCCGACCACCATCGGCGAGAACGAGACCGCCGGCGAGCTCGCCGACCGCCTCGCCCAAATGGGCGCCGACGCCATTCGTTCGTGCTTCGCGCGCTACATCCGCGGCGACTTTCTACCCCAGAAACAAGACGATTCGCGCGCGACCCTCGCGCCCCCTCTGCGAAAAGAAGAGGGCAAAATCGACTTCACCCTCCCCGCCAAACGCGTCCACGATCACGTACGCGGCGTCAATCCATGGCCGGGGGCCTTCACCAAGCTGCGCGACGGAGAAGGCGGCAAGACCGTGAAGATCCACGCCACGCGCGTCTCCCCCGCGTCCCGCGAAGGCGCACCGCCCGGCACCGTCATTCTGGCCGACAAGACACACGTCGTGGTGGCCTGCGGCGAGGGCGCCGTGGAGCTGGTCACCGTGCAGCTCGAGGGCCGCAAAGCGGTGCGCGCCACCGACTGGTTCCTCGGCCGCGGGGTCGCGGAGAACGACGTGCTCGGATAACCGAGCGCTCGCGTGCGCGTCCCGCGCGACGGCACGCGCGGGGTCGTGCGGCGCTAACCCAGTTTGCTGCTGATGCGAATGGTGCCGCTCAGGGTTTTGTGCACGGGGCACTTTTCGGCGATTTCGAGGAGGCGGGTGCGTTCGGCTTCGCTCAAGTCGCCGTCGAGGAAAAGCTCGCGGTGGATGATGAAACCGTCGGCGGTTTTGTCGCCGCGCAGCTCGACCCGGATGTTGCGCAGGGGCACGTTTTTGCGCTCGGCGTACATTTTGACGGTCATGGAGGTGCAGGCACCGAGCGCGGCGAGGAGGAACTCGTGCGGCTCGGGGCCGGCGTCCTCTCCACCGAGTTCGGTCGGTTCGTCGGCATGAAGGAGGTGCGGGCCGATTTCGATGTTCTGTCGGAACTTCGCCGAATCGCCGAAGACGTTCACAGGACGCATACGCCGAATATAGGGGGCCGCAATCGGCCGTCCAAGAGCCAGAGCGCATCTGCCCGGGTGACCCGGCAGAACACAACCGCTCATCGCACGCGCGCACACCTGATGACGTAGCTTGCGGCTTCTCTCTGGCGCGATGGCCACAAAGGCTCCAACCTGTTGCGGCCGTGCCGAAGCGAACGTCGCGCCTCGAATCCGCCCCCTCTTCCATCGCCGATGCCAGCGTGCTCCCCGCGCGCCGCGCCATCCGCGACGACGGCGGAAATCCGCTCTCCGCGTTCCACGAGCCGGTGCGCACGTGGTTCGAGGGCGCGCTCGGCAAGCCAACTCGGGCGCAGGTCCTGGCGTGGGCCCCCATCGCGCGCGGCGAGTCCACCTTGCTCCTGGCGCCGACCGGCTCGGGAAAGACCTTGGCAGCCTTTCTCTGGGCCATCGACGCGCTGATGTGGACGACACCGCCTTCACCGCCAAAGTCCGGCAAGCGGAGCATCGTGCGCGCGCCGGCCAACGGGCTGGCACCATCGCCGCGACGCGGCATACGCGTGCTCTATATTTCTCCGCTCAAGGCGCTCGCCGTCGACGTTCAGAAAAATCTACGAACGCCGCTCTCGGGGGTGCTCGGCATCGCTCGGGAGCGGGAAACGGTCGTCCACGAGCCCACGGTGCTCGTGCGCACCGGCGATACGCCGCCCAAAGAGCGCGCGCAAATGCGCAGGACGCCGCCCGACATCCTCATCACCACGCCGGAGTCGCTCTACTTGATGCTCACGTCGGCCGCGCGCAGCATGCTGGCCGATGTCGAGACGGTCATCCTCGACGAGATCCACCAGCTGGTCCCGACCAAGCGCGGCGCGCACCTGGCGCTCTCCCTCGAGCGCCTCGAGGTGCTGCGCGAGAAGAAGACGCCCGTGCAGCGCATCGGCCTCTCGGCCACGCAGCGCCCGCTCGATGAGGTGTCGCGGCTGCTCGGTGGATTGCACGACGGCAAGCCGCGCCCGGTCACCATCGTCGATGCCAGCGAGCCGAAGCGAATCGAGCTTCGGGTCGAGGCGCCGCAAATGCCTCATATCGCGAGCTCCAATGGCGTCGGCGAGTACAAATCACCGAGCGCCAACGGCTCCAAGTCGGCGTCCAAATCCGAACACGCAAACGGTGGACCTCCGGGCCACAAGTCCGCCGCCAGCAGCGGACCGCAGACGGTCTGGCCCGAGGTGCACGAGCGCCTGCTCGGGTTGATCGCGCAGCATCGCTCCACCATGGTGTTCGTCAACAGCCGCCGCCTCGCCGAGCGACTGGCCGCCGCCCTCAACGAGCGCGCGGGGGCGGAGATCGCGCTGGCGCACCATGGATCGCTGGCGCTGGAGAAGCGCACCGCCATCGAGGACCGCCTCAAGTACGGCGAGCTGCCCGCCATCGTGGCCACCTCGTCGCTCGAGCTGGGCATCGACATGGGCGCGGTCGACTTGGTCGTGCAAATCGAGGCGCCGCCATCCATCGCGTCGGGCATCCAGCGCGTGGGCCGCGCGGGGCACACCGTCGCGGGCACCTCGACCGGCGTGCTCATCCCCAAGCACCGCGCCGATCTCCTCGCCTGCGCCGCCGCCAGCGCCGCCATGCGCGCGGGCGAGGTGGAGGAGACCTTCTACCCGCGCTCGCCCCTCGACGTGCTCGCGCAGCAGATCGTGGCCATCGTCGCCCTCGAGCCGACCACCGAGGGCGCGCTCTATGCGCTGGTGCGAAGGGCGGCGCCGTACGCGGACCTGCCGCGCTCGGCCTTCGACGGCGTGCTCGACATGCTCTCCGGGCGCTACCCCTCCGACGAGTTTGCCGGCCTTCGCCCGCGGCTCACGTGGGACCGCAAGAGCGGCAAGATCTCCGCGCGGACGGGCGCGCATGCGCTGGCCATCGCCAACGCCGGGACGATCCCCGACCGCGGCCTGTACGGCGTGTTCCTGAACGGCGGCGAAGGCGCCGGACGGCGGGTCGGCGAGCTCGATGAGGAGATGGTCTTCGAGCTTCGCCTGGGCGACGTGTTCCTCCTCGGCGCCTCCTCGTGGCGGGTGGACGAGATCACCACCGACAAAGTGCTGGTCTCGCCCGCCGCCGGCCACCCCGGAAAGATGCCCTTCTGGCGCGGCGATCGCGCGGGCCGATCGCACGCGTTCGGCGCGGCCATCGGCGAGCTGACCCGCCTCATGGCCAAGCTCGCGCCCGACGCGGCCGCCCTGCGCCTGGAGAAGAAGCACGGGCTCGACACGGCGGCCGCCCAGGCCTGCGTGCAGTACGTGCGCGATCAGCTCGACTTCGCCGGCGAGGTCCCGAGCGACAAAGCGCTGGTCATCGAGCGCTTCGTCGACGAGGTGGGCGACTTCCGCATCTCCATTTTGAGCCCCTTCGGCTCGCGCGTACACGCGCCGTGGGCCACGTGCGTCATCGCGCGCCTGCGCGCCGAGCACGCCGGCGAGGCCGACGTCATCTACAACGACGACGGCATCGTCTTTCGCGTGACCGGCACCCACGAGCCGCCGAAGAGCGAGCTCTTTCTGCCGCCCTCCGAGAGCGTCGAGGAGCTGATCACCGGCGCGCTCGGCCAGAGCGCCCTCTTCGCGGCGCGCTTCCGCGAGAACGCCGCGCGCGCCCTCTTGCTGCCGCGGCGCCAGATCGGCAAGCGCACCCCGCTCTGGGCGCAGCGCCGCCGCGCGCGCGATCTGCTCAGCGTGGCCGCGCGCTTCCCGAGCTTCCCCATTTTGCTCGAGACGTACCGGGAGTGCCTGCGCGACGTCTTCGACTTGCCGGGCCTCATCGACGTGCTCCAGCGCATCGAGACGCGAAAGATGCGCGTGGTGACCATCGACACCGATCGCCCCTCCCCGTTCGCGGCGTCGCTCTTGTTCATGTTCGTCGGCAACTTCATGTACGAGAACGACGCGCCGCTGGCCGAGCGCCGCGCGCAGGCGCTCACCATCGACCATGTGCAGCTGCGCGAACTGCTCGGCGAGGACGAGCTCCGCAAGCTGCTCGACCCCGAGCTGGTGCGCGAGCACGAGCAGTACCTGCAGCACCTCACCTACCCCGCGCGCCACCTGGACGGGCTGCACGATCTCTTCCTCGCGGTGGGCGATCTGACCTTGAGCGAAGTGCACGCCAGGGTCGACTCCAGCATCGACGCCGACACCGTTCGCGCGTGGCTCGAGGAGCTGGTGAACAGCCGCCGCATCATCGCCGTGGAGATCGCGGGCCAGAAGCGCTACGCGGCCATCGAGGACGCGTCGCGCTTGCGCGATGCCGTCGGCGTGGCGCTCCCGCGCGGCATCGCCTTCGAGCTGCTCGACCCGGTGGCCGATCCGGTCGGCGATCTGGTGGCCCGCTACGCGCGCACCCACGGCCCGTTCACCGCCGATGCGGTGGCCGAGCGCTTCGGTTGGGGCCCCGCGGTGGCCATCGTGACGTTGGAGCGCCTCATCGGCGAGGGCCGGGTGGTGCAGGGCGCCTTCACCGTGGGCCGCGAGGAGATCTCCGAGTACTGCGACGCCGAGGTGCTGCGCGCCCTGCGGCGCAAGGCGCTCGCGCGTCTGCGGCGCGAGGTGGAGCCGGTCGACGCCGACGCGCTCGGGCGCTTTCTCCCCGCGTGGCAAGGGGTCGGCCGCCGGCGCCGCGGCCCCGAAGCGCTGCTCTCGGCCATCGCGCAGCTCGAAGGGTGCCCCATCCCGGCCTCCGTGCTCGAGAGCGAAATCCTCCCGGCGCGGGTCGAGGGCTTTCGCCCCTGGGATCTCGACGCCCTCTGCGCCTCGGGCGAGGTCACGTGGGCCGGCGTGGAGTCGCTCGGCGCAAACGACGGCCGCATCGCCCTGTATTTGGCCGAGAACGAGCCCTTGCTCGCCCTCGCGCGCACGCCCTGCGAGGGCAAGGTGCACCAGCGCATCCGCGACTATTTGAACCGCCGCGGCGCCGTCTTCTTCAAGGACATCGCGCGCGAGCTCGGCGGCTTCCCCACGGAGCTCAAAGACGCTTTGTGGGACATGGTGTGGGCGGGCGAGATCACCAACGACACCCTCGAGCCGCTGCGAAGCTTGCAGAATGCACGCGCCTCCGAGGAGCGCCACCGCCACCGCCGCGGCTCCTTCGGCGGCACCCCCGGCACCGAAGGCCGCTGGTCCTTGCGCACCTCGTCCGCGCCCGACACCGCGAGGCGCGTCGCCCTCGCCCGCGCCCTGCTCGAACGCTACGGCGTGGTCACCCGCGAGGCGGTGCAAGCCGAGCGCATCACGGGCGGCTTCTCCGCCGTCTACGACGTGTTCAAGGCCATGGAGGAGGCGGGCAAGATCCGCCGCGGCTACTTCATCGCCGGGCAAGGCGCGACCCAGTTTGCCCTGCCCGGCGCCGACGATCGCCTCCGCAGCTTTCGCGCGACCGAGGACGAGCCGCGCTGCTTCATCCTGGCGGCCACCGATCCGAGCAACCCCTATGGCGCCATCCTGCCCTGGCCGGCCGCGCCCGACACGGCCGACAATCGGACGAGCCCCAAGAGGATCGCGGGCGCGTACGTGATCGTGTACGACGGAAAGCTGGTGGGCTACCTCGCGCGCAGCGCCGACTCGTTGATGACATTCCTCCCGTCGCACGAACCCTTGCGCGGCGCGGCCGAGCGCGCGCTGGTCGAGGGGCTGGGGCGCTTGGTCGATTCCGGGCAGCGCAAGGTGCTGTTCATCACGACCATCGACGGAGCGTCGGCCAACGCCAGCCCGATGGCGAGCGCCTTCACCCGCGCCGGCTTTCGTTTTACGGGCCTTGGCTTCATGCGCCGCCGCACCCTCGAGGTCGACGGCGAGGAGAACGCCTGATGGGCAACGGATCCCCTCCGGGGAAGCCGATCGCGGGCGGTTCGCGCGCCGAGACGCTCATCGACGAGATGAAGGCGGAGTTTCCCACCTTTGAAATTTTGAAGAAGCGTCATAACCGGCTGCAGCGCGCCATCCACCGCGCGCTCCTGGTCCTCACACTGGGCCGGATGCGAACCTACCTGACACAATACCATACCGTTCTCTTCGGAAAACTGTGGGTACCAGATAGCTTCGACACGATGAGCGATGCCGATCGCTACATCCTGCTCCGCCATGAGCGAGTCCACCTCAGGCAGCGGGCACGCATGGGGGACATCACCATGGCGTTCGTCTATCTGATTCCCTTCTTCCCGCTCGGTCTTGCCTATGGACGCGCACGCATCGAGTGGGAGGCTTATACCGAGACGATTCGGGCTACTTATGAAGTCTTTGGGTTGCCGTCCGCCAAGCTGCTACGAAAGCACATCGTCGACCGGTTCGTCGGTCCGGACTACGGCTGGATGTGGCCCTTCCGCCGCATGGTCGGCCGCTGGTTCGACGAAGTCATCGCGGATTTGGCGGCCGAGTCCAGCGGTTCTTGCTAGCGTACGAGCTTCCGATGTCGGCAGCTCGAAGATCGCGTAACCAAGGCGGCGCCAACGTCGTCTTTCTCGCGCTGGTGGGCGTGGCCACGCTCCTCTTCATCGCGACCATCCACGTCGTGTTCATGCGCGCGCCGGTCGAGAAGACCATGGGCATCGTGCAGAAGATCTTCTACTTCCACGTCCCCAGCGCCTACTCGATGTACATCGGCGCCTTCGCCTGCTTCCTCGGCTCGGCGGCCTATCTCATTCGCCCCACCGACGGACGCGACGCCCTCGCGCGCGCGGGCGCGGAGCTCGCGGTCGTCTTCGGCGCCATCGTGCTGACCACCGGCCCGCTCTGGGCGGCCAAGGCGTGGGGCTACTACTGGACGTGGGACCCGCGGCTCACGACGTCGCTGCTCTCCGTGCTTATTTATGTCGCATACTTGGTCCTTCGCGCCTTCACGGGCGACGGCGAAGGCGAGCGCCGGTTTGCAGCCGCTCTCGGCATCCTTGGCGCGGCCAATTTGCCGATCATCCACTTCAGCGTGCAGAAGTGGAGCGGGCAGCACCCGGCGGTCATCACGGGCAAGGGCGGCGGGCTGGCCGATCCGAACATGAAGCTCGCGCTCATGTTGAGCTTTCTCGCCTTCACCCTGTTTGCGATTGCCCTTTTGTGGGCAAGGGTCCGACTCGAAGTCGCCAAAAATCGCCTCGCCCGCTGCGAGGAAGACGCCATCGATCTCGGCCTCGACGATCGTGACGATGCCGACGCCGAACCATACGCCCACACGTCGAACGCGGCCTCTTCCTCCGCGTCTTCTTCCGAATCTTCTGAGAAACCGGCTGCCAGGACCGAAGCATGATCGAGCAATCCCAGAGCGCGCAGGGCGCTCCGAACGCACCCACCTCGGACCACAGCTCGGCCCCCAGCGCGGGCGCAAAAGACACAGCCGACACGCACGGCACGCAGTTTCAAGCCGTCGATGGCGGCGGCGAAACGCGCAGCGGCGAAACGCTGCTCGTGGAGGCCTACACGGTGCTCTGGGTCATCCTCATGGGATGGCTTCTGCTGCTCTGGCGAAAGCAGGCGTCGCTGAATGCACGCCTCGACGACTTGGACCGCGTCCTCGACAAGG
This sequence comes from Sorangiineae bacterium MSr11954, assembly GCA_037157815.1. Classification (NCBI taxonomy): domain Bacteria; kingdom Pseudomonadati; phylum Myxococcota; class Myxococcia; order Myxococcales; family Pendulisporaceae; genus Pendulispora; species Pendulispora albinea. The sequence continues at coordinate 1,665,213 of CP089984.1, read as the reverse complement.
CGGCCGCCAATCTGAAGGCCAAATCGAAACCGGCCGCAGGCTCTACGGCGTCGTAGAAGCAGCGGCCGGGGCATCGCCGACGTCGCGCGTCGACGGAAGATGAAACCCACAGGAAGGTGGGAAGACGGGAAGAGAGAGAGTTCCTCGAGGCGGGAAGTTACGGGAAACCCCGAGAAATCTTCCCGCCTTCCCCCCCTCCTGTGAACGTTGTCGGCGGTTGTGCGGCTCCGATCGGCGAGCTCGTCGGCTCAGGCGACCTTGACGGTGGTCAGGATCTCGGTCGACTGACGCCCCGAGCCCGGGGATTCCTCCATGGTGACCCGAACAGGGCGCTCGCTCACCGTGATGAGGTGCGTGCTGGACGGCGACCGCATGGTCGGAGGGACCTCTTCGTCCTCTTCCTCGGCCAAGAACCCCGCCGCGCTCACGAGGTCCACATGCGAGGTAAAGCCGCCGATGTCGAAGGTGCCGGACGTCGCGCTGCTCGCAGTCGTAGCGGGCGGGAACGGCAAGGTCGCTCGGGAGCTGACGGGCTCCGAAAGGACCGGTTGGGAATCGAAAGGCTCGTAGCTCGGTACTTCGTCGAAATGACCGTCGAAGTGGACGGCCGCGAGAGCGGCCTCATACTCCGCCAGTTCCTCGGCGAGGGCGGTGGCAGTGAGAGTAGGTGGGAGCAAGTCGACAGAGTCGAAGTGGCCTTCGGACATCGCAGTCCAAGGAACTGCGAGAAACGATCCAAGATGACATTTACGTGAATTCAGCCATTTCCGAAGTGACGCCTCCCAGTGGTCTTAAAGTGCGCGTGCAAATCGGAACGCCTGACCGAAGCCCACGACCGGCCGGAGCGCAAACCTTCTAACGTGGCCCTCTCTTGGACCACGCGTACATCCGTTGCAACCAGGCGCACATCGTTCCAGACATGAGACAAAAATTTCATGACCCCTGACCACCTCATTTTCATCCCCGGCGTTCTCCTCATCGGAATCGTGCTCGGGTACATGTTCGGCGTACGCGCAGCCCGCGCAGACATGGAACGCCGACGCCAACGCGCACGCGAGTAACCACGAAAGAACGCGAAGGAAGTCGAAAGAAGCGCGAGCCCCACGCACCACGACGACGACGTCACCACGACGACGACACGAGCGACACGAGCGACACGAGCGACACGAGCGACACGAGCGACACGAGCGACACGAGACGGAGGAGCGAAGCATGATCGATTTCGAGCTGACCGAAGAACAGCGCGCCCTGATTGACACCGCGCGTCGTTTTGCCCGCGAGCGCATCATCCCGGTTGTAGCCGAGTGTGATCGCGAAGCGCACTTCCCACGTCCCATCTTCGAGGAGGCGTGGAAGATCGGGCTGGTCAACCCGACGCTTCCGAGCGAGTACGGCGGACAGGGTCTCTCCGACGTGGACTCCTCGTTCATCACCGAGGAGCTCGCGTACGCGTGCACGGGCATCCAGACGAGCATGACGGCGAACACCCTCGCCCTCACGCCCATCAAGCTTGGCGGCACGGAGGAGCAGAAGAAGAAGTACCTCGGCTGGCTCGCCTCCGAACAAATCTTGGCCAGCTACGCCACCACGGAGCCGGCCGCAGGGAGCGACGTCGCCGGGATCCAGACGCGCGCGGTGAAGGACTCGGCCGGCGGCTATGTCCTCAATGGCACCAAGTGCTGGATCACCAACGCATCGCTCGCGAGCTTCTACACCATCTTCGCCACGGAGAACCCCGACCTGCGCCACAAGGGCATCGGCGCCTTCATCGTCCACCGCGACGCGCCGGGGCTGAGCATCGGCAAGCACGAGGACAAGATGGGTCAGCGCGCGAGCGACACCTGCCAGGTGGTGCTCGAAGACGTGCGGGTGCCGGCCGCGCAAGTGCTGGCGGCCCCCGGCCACGGCTTCAAGCTGGCGATGGAGACCTTCAACCAGACGCGCCCCGACATCGGTGCCATCGCCGTCGGCCTGATGCGCCGCTGCCTGGACGAAAGCGTCGCTTACGCCAAAGAGCGCAAGACCTTCGGCGTGCCCATCGCGCAACACCAGATGGTGCAAGCCATGATCGCGGAGATGGCCATCCGCATCGAGGCGACGAGCCTCCTCGTGCGCAAGGGAGCCTGGAACCTCGACAAGGGCATCCGCAACCCCATCGTCTCCAGCTACGCCAAGGCCTTCGGCGCCGACGCCGCCATGCAATGCGCGCTCGACGCCGTCCAAATCTTCGGCGGCAACGGCTACGTAAAGGATTACCCCGTCGAAAAACTGATGCGCGACGCGAAGGTCCTTCAAATCTACGAGGGCACGAGCCAAATCCAGCGCATCATCATCGCCCGTCACGCACTCGGCGGCGGTTGATGGCCGCATCGGCGGCACGCGTCGCATCGGCGGCACGCGTCGCATCGGTGGGGCGCGTCGAACCGACGGGGCGCGTCGCATCGGTGGGGCGCGTCGAACCAGCGGGGCGCGTCGAACCGGCGGCACGCGTCAAATCAGCGGGGCGCGTCGCATCGGCGGCACGCGTCGAACCGGTGGGGCGCGCCGAATCAGCGGGGCGCGTCGAACCGGCGGCACGCGTCGCATCGGTGGGGCGTGTCGCATCGGCGGCTCGCGTCGCATCGGCGGCTCGCGTCGCATCGGCGGGGCGCGTCGCATCGGCGGCACGCGTCGAACCGGCGGCACGCGTCGCATCGGCGGTGCGCGTAGAACCGGCGGCACGCGTAGAACCGGCGGCACGTGTCGCATCAGTGGGGTGTGCGTTCTTCCGTGCGATGCGTCTTTCTTCGGCTCGAGCTGGGGGTTTGGCGCTCGCACGGTTGTTCCGCGTACGCACGGGCGCCTCGTGTTCTGCGGGTTCAGGGGCTTCCGCGATGGCCGCGGCGATGACGATGACCGCGGCGGCGGCGACGATGATGATGGCGGCGGGCTGCGGCGGGAGCGCGCGCGATGTGGTGGCCGAATCGCGCGACGTGCGCGGCGTGGATCCGCACGATGCGCCTGCGCCGCAGGCGCCGAAAGACGGATATGAGTTCGTCGCACGCCGCCCGCTCGCCAGCGTCGCACTGGCCGAGGGGCGTGGGCTATCGCGCGATCTTGCCGAGCGGGCGACCAATACAGTGGCCGATGCGCTTCAGCGCTGTGCGTCGGATTTGGTTCCGCAGCGCAAGCTCGTACGCGGAGCCGCGCGGGTGGTGGCGTTGATTGGAGCCGACGGGAACCTGACGGGGTTGCAGGTGAAGGTGGCGCCGGGTGCGGACGTGGCTGCAAACGCCATTTTGTGCTTCATTGCGCCCATCAAGAGCCTGACATTTCCAGCCTCGAACCCCGACGCGGGGAGCCTCCAGCGGGGTATTGCGCTGGAGGCGGCGTGGGGGCCTTAGAGGTTCGTGCCGGGAGAGAGTCTTCCGGCGAGAGCCTCGATGTGAATATCGATATTGAAGTAGTAGGTCGCGTTCTGCTTCGTTTTTTCGTCGATCGTCTCCATGACGTCGTAGTTATGACCGTCGATGAACTGAAGGCGCTGTAGCTGAGGCTCCGCGCCGAGCATACGAAGAATGAAGTACTCCTCCTTGATCCTGACGACGTGCCAAGCCGTGGCTGGGCTCTTGCCATCGTGCCCTGCCGTGATCGACGACAGCAGGCCGAGCTCGACGAACCGATGAAACTCGGCCAAGTCGCGGTGGCCGAGCTGCTTGTGAGCATGTTTCAACAGCCGATGCGCGCCGAGGTCGATGAAGTCCCGTTCGATGAATGCATCGCATCGAGCGATGATGGTCTCCGCGTCGCCTTTCTTCACGGCCGCGAGCATCTCCTTCTCGAGCACCGACAGCTCGTCCACGTCCCGCTTGCTCTTCGGATAGCTCGCGCTCCTCAGATATGCGACGCGAAGCTCCCTGAAGTCCACGTTGCGATCACCCGCGCGAATACGGGCCACCCTTTCCTCGTACGTCTCATACGTCGTCCCCCGAATTGCCAACGCGGATGGCCCCGTCGCGACGGCGCCAGGCGCAACGGATACCGCCGCGGCCGGAGGAGGCACCCCGTTCTCGGCTCGGGGAGCATGCGATTTCGCAGCATCGCAATGGACGAGCAAAATAAAGCACAACGGATGAACGAGGTGGAGGCGCATGGTTCTCTCCGCGCACACGAACGCCGCCGATTGCGGCGACGCCCGACCAAGTATGCGTCGCGCAAACGGTGCCTGCAGGCAAAAAAGAGCGCCCACATTCACTACCCGGCAACCACCATGGCCACGCGTACGATCAGTCACCTTACGACATCGCAAAACACGATATTGCAACTCATCCGATCTCCCTTTATCGCGAGTCCATGATTCAATCGATGTCGGCCTGGCCACCAACGCGATTCTTCGCCTGCAGACGAGGGCAACATACGTCCCTCATCGGCGGCGAGCGTTTCGCGATCCGCCGCGCGCCACCTGGTCTACGGGCCAGATCGATTGGCCGGCTCGCCGTTTTCAAACCCCGACGCTTGGCCTACGACGAGCGGCGCCTGAGACGTCCGGACGCCCGCGTGGTAATTGCTGCAAAACTGGAAGGTGCCACTCGAACCGCGGGTACGCGGCCGCACTACCTGTTGGGAAATGCTATCGAAATAAATCTTTTAGCCGCCCGTATCGTTCGAGAGGTGCTGGAATCCATCGAAACATTGCGTAACTTTGCCGTTGTTCATCATACGGATCGTATACAGCGTGGCATTGACGCATCCTCGTCGAAGTAGATTGGGTGATACGCCGCCGATACCGCTGCGGGCGCGATACCCGGCTCGATATCCCACTCCAAAACAGAGCAACCGGCATACAGCGCAACCCCAAGCGCGATTTCGCCCGTAGGCGGCGCCGCGATCGAATCACGCGCGCGAGCTCAGGCGTTTCGAGCTGGACACCATCCTTTACACGACACACGACACGATTTGGCCGAGGATGTATTCGGCCAGAAACGCGACGAACCGCGCACCATGAATGCGGAAGAAGCCGACCCGCTTCGTGCCGCTTCCCCCATGGGCACTTGCATGGGCACTTGGCTCGTTTTCGAGTGACGCTTCAACCGCTTTCGGCCGGCGTGCTGGCCGGTGCACATCGAGCGCAGCTCTGCCAACGATAAACACGCGATGCTGGCGACCATTGAACGTTTTGCGTCCGGGTGCTGCATTGAACATAATGACGACCGATGCGGGAGCCGCTCCAAGTTGGCCGCTATTCGCTCCTCGTCGAGCTCGCGTCCGGCGGCATGGCCACCGTGTATTTGGGGCGCGCGCATGGTGCGGCCGGATTTGGACGCACGGTCGCGATCAAACGCCTTCACGCTCATTTTGCGCGTGATCCCAAATTCGTTTCGAGTTTCATCGACGAGGCACGTTTGGTGGCACGGGTACAGCACCCCAACGTGGTGCCGACCCTCGACGTCGTCGAGCAGAACGGGGAAATCTTTCTCGTTCTCGAATACGTGCAGGGCGACTCGTTGGCGGCGCTGCTTCGTGCGTCCGCGCGCCGGAATCAATTGATTCCCATTCCCATCACCCTTTCCCTGACCCTGGGGATGCTCAACGGACTGCATGCTGCCCACGAGGCCACGGACGAGCTCGGGCGTCCGCTGGACATCGTCCATCGTGATATGTCACCTCAAAACGTGCTCATTGGCGCCGATGGTGTCGCGCGCGTGGTCGACTTTGGTGTGGCCAAAGCCTCGAGGCGCATTCAAGAAAGTACGAGCCAGGGTCAGCTCAAAGGGAAGATCCCTTATATGGCACCCGATCAAATCGCAGGCTCGGTGACCCGGCAATCCGACATCTACTCGGCGGGTGTCGTGCTCTGGGAGACGCTCACATGCCGGCGTTTGTTCTGCCAGGAGCACGAGCTCGCCCTCTTTCAGGCGATCTTGACATCCGACTTTCCGCCTCCATCAGCCATCAACCCCGACGTACCGCCGGAGGTCGATCGGATCGTGCTGAAGGCGCTCGCAGCAAATGTGAACGAGCGGTACGCCACCGCCCGTCACATGGCGGAGGACATCGATGAATGCATGGATTTGCCGTCATCGATGAAAGTCGGCCAATGGGTGGAAAACACCCTGGGGACCGCGCTCGTCGCACGGCGAAAGCTCGTTTCCGAGGTGGAGCGGGGCAGCGTCACGCCGCACGATCTCGATGCGCTCCAGTGGCTCGCGGATTCGACCGTACGGGTACCGCACGAAACGCAGCTTCCGTATCAGAGGACGTGCCGGATCGATTACACGACGCCAGTGCTACGCGCGACACCGGCTCCGACCGCGCCGGCACCAAAGCGCGGTGGCGCGGTCGTCGCCGTGCGAGCCTCGAGCACGTTTGCATGGGTTCTCGTCGGTGTGAGCCTGCTCGTCGCAGGAAGCTGCGCAAGCGTGAGCATCTTCGGGCAGGGTCCCAAAGGGGGCGTGGACGGGGGGTACGACAATACCTGGTACCGGCTGATTCATGACTGGCCTGCATTTACCAGAGACCCTGAAGTCCGCTTTCGCAAGGCCAGGCCCAAAGCAGCGGAATCTCCGGCCGAGCGAGATTCTTCTCGGTGGGACGAACCGTCGAACCTTGAGCGGGCCCGCCCAGAAGCTGCCGATTCGGGTCCAGGAATCCCCACGCTGAAGATGCTACCCAGCGCGTCGCCGGTGCTTCGACCTGGACCGCAAGAACACCCCGAAAAATAAATTCGAATCAGTCTTCGGTCTTAGATTGAAAAAACGCAAACTGCACGCGCTTCTCGGGGGCATGGTGCGTGACGCCCGGGATGCCGCTGGTGCATCGGACGCCATCGTGATCGCGGCCGAGGCCGGACCATGGTTGACCGGGGCGCAGCGGGGACACTTGAAAAAACGCTCCAGGTGCTGTTGTTTTTGTTGGCGTCCTGCTCGTCGGCGGCGATGGTGGCCGCCGTTTCCTGGGGCGCGGTGCGGACGAGCGCAGGGTGTCGAAGTTCGGAATTGGCGCGGTGACCGCTGAGGGTATGGACGGCTTTCGCCCTCAGCGCCCTCGCCAAATGACCAATTACATCCATCGAAGATGGGATACGTTCCCGATCGTGGGGGCCGGGGTTCGCGTGGCTCCGATTACGCGATGACGGGGAGCCCAGAGACGGCCTTCTTCGAGCGCGACGTGAAGCGTCTCGTCGCGGCCGATGCCGCCAGGTAGGGGGAAAGGACCATAAGAAGCGTTGGTGACGGCGCAACATCGAGCCACGTCGCCGGTTATGGCCCAATATCGATAAAGGCAGCTCACGCGCGATTCGAACGCATCGGGCGACGCGACATTTACTCACCTTACATCAGAATGAGCGAAACGCGCGACTGTAGAAGCGCGCGTCGAATGTGAGGGGGAACCATGATGAAATCGAATTTCGTTCGTGCGGGTATTCTCGGGCTCTTTGCCATGTCATTCGGGGTCGCGGGTTGTGCTTCGGGGGACTCGGGGAGCTCCTCGAGCGACGAGCTGCAAGGCGATCAAATCACACAAGATCCCAGCGCAACCGGGGATTTCTCATCGGCGTCGGCTCATTCGGGCCGCGCCATTGCCGCGACACTCAAAATTGGTAAGCCCAATGGGCTCGCCGATTACGCCGAGAACCTCTTCGTCTCCGACACCACTCCGCTTCCCTCCGCAGGCGGAGACTTGGCGGAGAGCCTCGTGACGGCGAATTTGGGTGATCTGCTCAAGGCGGGCGTCGCCAACGCGTCGACCAAGAGCACGAGGTGGGGCACGCTCTCGCGGGCGTCGGTCGCCAACGCGGCCCTCTTCGGCGGGTACTCGGGCGGCCTGCTCGGCGATGTGCTCGGCGATAGCGGACATGGTGGAACGGTGAGCATCGACCTGCGTCAGCTCTTGAGCGATCTGGGCGTGTCGGACACCGTGAATCAACTCTTCGGCAAGGGCGGTCTGCTCGAATTGGGCATCCGCGCCGATGTCGTGGAGGAGGACGCGCGAGCGTGGTGCGACGCCAAAAACCGAGCCCACTCGTCCGCGGGGGTGAAGATCCTCAACCTGAGCGTCAACGGCCGACCCATCTTGGTCACCCAGGAGCCGAACCAGACAATCGATCTCGGCATCGCCAAAATCGTCATCAACGCCCAAGAGAAGAGCGAGGGCGGCGCGCGCATCGACGCGGCGGCGCTCCAAATCACCGTGCTCGACGTCATCGACCTCAAGGTGGCACGCGCCGCCGCCGGCGTGGTGTGCATCACCACGTGACGATGTAGCGCATCGAGCGCATAAACGCGCCGGCGCACCAAATATCATCTCTCCGTGGGCCGCTGGAGCTGCTCGTCGTTCCAAACGCCAAGCTAGCTCCACGCCCTGCCGCCCTGCCTCTCCTCCCCGGCCAGGCGCGCGGCGCTGGGCATTCGCGGGCTGCTCGAGCACGACGATGATGTTGGCTGCGCTGGACGATGCGGAAAGAACTATCAGCCCCATTCGCCAGGCGAACGCGTAGAAATAGAAGTCTGAGCGGACGATCGTCCATCGTCCGCGCGGACGTTTGAACGTCCGCTGCCTAGCTGACGGACCCGCCGATGATGGCAGCCCCGCGAAGCTGACGCACGAGCGGGCGGCGACTTTGAATCGTCGAGGATGCTTTGTGTCCGTATCGGCAATCCCGCGGGCACTCGGGACCCATGCTCGAGCCCCGGTACGAACACGACCGTGATCGCCTTCGATCGATCCAAGAACCTCGAATTGGCGTGGAACGTCGCGGGTGCAGCTGCCGCCGCGCAGCAAATCACGCCACAGATCGGCGCGATGAAAACACATTTGGCGTTGCACGCCACCGGCATCGTCGTAAAGTTTGCGCTGGCGGCGAGTGATGACGGCAGTAAATGTGATAACGAGCTGGCAAGAGCTCCGGGTGACGTCGTCCGCGCGGAGGCTGGTCGAGCGCTTTTATGAGGCATGGAACGCGGCCGATGAAGATGCGGCCCGCGCGATCTTGCATACCGACGTTGTCTTTCAGGCCTCGCGCGGGGCGCCGCGCACGGGCCATGAGAGCTTTTTCGCGTACATGCGCGCCATTCACACGGTGCTCGGCGAGTGCGCGTGCACCATTGACGAAATGGTCGCCACGGCGGAGCGCGCGGCGGTGAAGGTGACGCTCACCGCGGTTCATCGTGGCGTCTTTCTCGGCGTGCCGCCGACCGGTCGCAAACTCCATTGGCCCGGGAGCGCGTTTTTTTCGATGGATGAGCAACGGATCACGAAGATTCGACTGCTCGGCGATATCGATGCGCTCAAAAAGCAGCTCGGCGAAGAACTCCGCCCATTCTCGCGGCCACCGCCACCGCCGCCGGCCGCGCCCCTGCCGACCTCGAAAACGGGCGCCGGCGGCATGCGCCGTATCGCCATCCGCGCCGCCGCCGGCCGCGTCACCTTCGTTGACGTGGATGCGATCGACTGGATCGAGGCGGCCGAAAACTACGTCCATATCCATGTCGGCCCCACCGTGCACCTCTTGCACGCGCCCATCGGCACCCTCGAAAAGGCGCTCGACCCCGCGGCGTTCATTCGCGTTCATCGGTCGGCCATTGTACGCACGGCACGCATCGGGGAGCTCCGGGCCATCCGCCACGGCGAATACGAGATCCGATTGACCTGTGGCGCGCGTGTGCGCTCGAGCCGCACGTACCACGAGGCCATCAAGGCGCTCGCCTGGAATCCGTTTTGACGGATGCGAATGGAGGCAAAGAGCGTGGGCTGCGCCGCGGTGGTGGCGGCGCTCGCGCTCGCGCCCTCTGCGAGCCGGCGCCGGCGGGTCGGGCGCCAAAGACCGCGAACGGTCACGCCGTTCGCGCGACTCGTCAAATCGAGCTTGGCGATCCCGCGGCAAACGACGAATGACAGAAACCATGCAAACAATGCTAGGAAAATCGCTACTCGTGTTCTTTGCCGCCGCTCTCGGCGCAGCAGGCTGCAGCGATGGCGCGGGTGAGGGCACCGCGGTTCAGACGAGCCCGCTCTACAATGCGCCCATCGATACCGATCACCCCTTCGACGTTGGGGTGTGTGCCGGAAGGTTGAATACCGATCCGAAATATGGCGAGATCGGCTCCTGCGCCGGCCCCGGGCTGGGCGTACCGGGCGGATTCAATATCCGAGCGAGCGGCACATTGGTGGCGCCCAACCTGGTGCTGACCGCGCGCCACGCGTTTCGAAAGCTTGAGCCGCCGCCGCCCACCCCCTTCGACTGCAGCTACGGGCTCGGCGCCATGTGGTTCCCCGAAGACGGAATTCGCATTACGACGACCCACTCCACGATCGTCGATCAACCCACTTGGATCAAAGTGGAAAAGATCATCGAGCCCGCGGGCAACTTCGGGTGTACCGATGATCTCGCGCTCCTTCAGCTCGACCACGACATTTGGGACGTCGAGCCCGCGTGGGTCGATCTCCGGCACGACCTGGGCACGTCGCCGCCGCGCGATGGTAAGCTGGCGGTCGTGGGGCGTGGGGCGGTCGCACCGACGGACCTGGGCGGATTGCTGCGGCGATATCAGCGCGATATGAGCTTCACGTGCGCAAAAGCGCCATGCGAGCTTCGTTATCCGTTCGACGGGCAGACGCTCTCCCTCCAGATTCGCGACGGGATGATCGCCTTTGGCGCCGGCCTCCTCGGAGGGGATTCGGGATCGGGCGTGCTCTTGAACGAATCGTTCGACACGCGGCCCACCGTCGTCGGTGTCTCCACCATTTCCCTCCGGACCGAGAAGGGCTTTCCCGTGCATAGCGTGGGCATCGCCCTGCATCCGCACCGCGAATGGATCGCCCGCGCCGCACGTGAGGCGGCGCGCGCGGGCCACTATCGGGCGCCGCGCTGGGCGCGTGACTGTGCGGACGGCACAGACGGCACGGACGAAACGGCCCTCGACGATCGGCCGTAACACATGAACGGTCGCCGTTGCGCCCACGTGCGAACGGTCTCATAGAACGAACGCACCCTATGGCCGCCGTGATTGCGAAGTTCAACAGGCGGGGGATTTACGGCGGCGGAGCTCTGCCCTCGTCACCAGCTCAGCGAGGTACGCATGTTCGCTGCATTGGAGTTCGATCATGCTCTATTCCAACCGCAAATTCGATGGATCGTCGTGGAGTGCGACCACTTGGCACGCAAATGCGGCGGGCCAATTGCCGTGTCGCCTCGACATGATGTCGCCTATTTCGTCCATCGGCAGACGGCAGCCGATGATGCGAGATGTTTTGCGGACTTCAAGAACCGCGAACGCGGCGGAGTGCTCGACGATGAGCTGCGTAATTTGCTGAACGCCGTCGCGCACAAAGAGGTCCCCTCCCGGCACTTCGCGTATCCCTGGGATCATCAGCTCATGGCCGGGCTACCCCTGCAATGGGCCGTGCTGGAATGGTCGGGCAACGAGAACGAGAGCTGTACCCGCGTCGATGCCGCATACTTCGTCGACCCCGAAACGGCCGAGCGAGATGCGCGCGTATTCGCGACGATGCGGGATCGACATTTAGTGGCTCGGGCAACGGATTGGCTTCAAGCTCGCTAGTTTGAAATGGAAAAAGGCCGGAAGGGAAAAACCCTTCCGGCCCATTGGACCTACCTGCGAGCTTTCACGAGCGCCGCAAAGGCGGCGTGCGTCGGAGCGTACTACTTGACGGCGGCAGCAGCCTTCGTCGCGCCCGCGGCAACCGCAGCGCCGAGCGCCTTGAACGCGCCCGCGACGATCAGGAGGATCGCAACGAGGAGCAGTCCGTACTCGACCGTCGTCGCGCCTTTTTCGTCCTTGACGAGCTTCATGATGTCGGTGGTGTTCTTCATAGGAATTCTCCTGGTTGTTGGCGTTCGTTGGGGGGGCGTCTTTTTGGGACGGTAAACTTTGGGGAACGTGCGCTCGGCTCTTCACCGTGTCGCGTCGTTCGAAAAGGTCTATTACACGCTCCGTGCCAGCCGTTTCGTGGCATCGAGCCGCCGGGCGCAGCGAGCGCACCAGCGACGTAACCATTCGAAATAATTACTATTTTGCCTCAAGACCCATTTCGGACGAAAACGAAATTCGTTCGTTCGAGCTGGACCTCCTCGCGTTCATTGACCGGACCTGCGATTCGATTCCATCGCTTTGGTCAACGCGCGCCAGGGCGACCAACGCCGCGCCTTCCCCTGCCACCGGCGCCCCATTTTGCGTCCGCACTGCCCCTTTGCCCCTCGCCCGCGCCTTGCGGCCTCGAGCAACGGCGGCGAGGGACTCGCCCGGTAGCCCTATGGCAACCGGCCGCCGAGCGCGCCGAGATCCGATCCCAGCGCGCTCCCAGCCTTCTCGACCAGATCCGGTGGTTGCGCCCGGTCCAGCATGCCGCAGGCTGCGAACGGCGGCGTGTGGGGATCCGATCCGGCCGCGACGTAAATGCCAATCCCGCGCCCGCGGGGACCCCCATCCGGCCGCGACGCAAATGCCAATCCCGCGCCCGTGGGGGATCCCGATCCGGCCGCGAGGTAAGTGCCAATCCCGCGCCCGTGGGGATCCCGATCCGGCCGCGAGGTAGATCCGAGTGACGAGGGGGTCGCCGAGCTGCGCAAGGAGGTGCTCGAACGGCTTCCACGGTGAGTTCCATTTTCGTGGTCATGTTCCAGCCTCCAAGTCGCTGCTACGCTCACGCGCGGCGATGGCGGAAGACCTTCGGACGAGCGCATCGGCGGGGGCGCCACGGTATGCGCGGGCGTGCGATGCTTTTGCCTTCGTGTGCCTCTACGGGCAAGGTGTAGCGGCTCTCGTTCTTCTGCCGGATTCGGCTTGGTCCCATTTTACGGACCCGGCGTACCTTGCCATTGCATCCGCTGGAATCGTCGTCGCGCTCATCACGATTCTTCGAATCCATGGTCTGCGCTGGTCGCGAGCCGAACAGATCCTCCTTGCAATGTTCCTCTCCGGAATGCCGCTCGTGTACCTGGCGAGTGGCGTCCAAAGCGGACAGCTTTCTGGACTGCCCGTCGAGTTTCTCGGCTTGGCGCTGTTTGCTACCCTCGCCGTGCTCGGCCTGCGGTACTCGCCGTGGTTTACCGTCGGAGGCATCTTCGCCCACGGTCTACTTTGGGACACGTGGCACTACCAACCGGCAACGATGGTTCCTGCTTGGTACGCGGCCGCCTGCGCCATCGTCGATGTGGGATTCGGTTTGTACGCAATGATTCAGATCATGCTGAGCCGCGCACGCCACGAGCGGCCATCGTCGCGCTGAGTCGGTACGAGCGACCTCGAACACGAGCGAATGCCCCTCGGGCTTGGGCGGCGATATCTGCATCCCACCCCGCGCGCCCACGCCCCCCACGCCTCGCGCCGCGCGCTTTTACGCCTCGCCCGCCACCGGCGCGCCATTCTCCGCCCGCACCGCCCTTTTCACGCGCGCCTTGCGCGTCTCGAGCAACGGCGCCAAGTACCGCCCCGTATACGACGCCGCCACCCGCGCGACCGCCTCCGGCGTTCCCTCGGCGAGCAACGTCCCCCCCCGAGCCCCGCCTTCCGGCCCGAGGTCGATCAGCCAATCCGCGCACTTGATGACGTCCAGATTGTGCTCGATCACGACCACCGTGTTCCCCGCATCGACGAGCCGCTGCAACACGGCCAAGAGCTTCTGAATATCGTCGAAATGGAGCCCCGTGGTCGGCTCGTCCAGCACGTAGAGCGTGCGCCCGGTCTGCACTTTGCCGAGCTCGCGGCTCAACTTCACGCGCTGCGCCTCGCCGCCGCTCAACGTGGTCGCCTGTTGCCCGAGCTTCATATACCCGAGCCCCACCTCGACCAATTTGTCGAGCACGCGCGTCAGCGCGGGAAACGCCTGGAAGTGCTCGCGGCACTCTTCGATGCTCGACTCGAGGACGTCGTGGATCGACTTTCCCTTGAATCGCACTTGCAACGTCTCCGCGTTGTAGCGCTTCGTGTCGCAGGCCGAGCACGGCACATAGACGTCGGCCAAAAAGTGCATCTCCACTTTGACCATGCCGTCGCCGCCGCAGGACTCGCAGCGCCCGCCCTTTACATTGAAGCTGAATCGCCCGGCGCCATAGCCGCGCGCGCGAGCGTCGGGCAGCTCGGCGAAGATCTCGCGGATCATGTCGAACGCCTTGGTGTACGTGCCGGGGTTGGAGCGCGGGGTCCGCCCGATCGGCTTTTGATCGATGGCGATCACTTTGTCGAAGGCGTCCAAGCCCAGGATCGCCTCGTGCGCGCCGATGGGATCGGCGCTGTCGTGGAGCGCGTGCGCCAGCGCCGGTAGCAAAATGCCGTTCACGAGCGAGCTCTTGCCCGCGCCGCTCACCCCCGTGACCGCCGTGAGCACGCCCACCGGAATTTTCACGTCGATTCCGCGCAGGTTGTGCTCGCGTGCGCCCTTGACCTCCAGCCATGCGCGCGGTGTGCGCCGATCCTTGGGGACCTCGATGCGGCGCTTGCCCGAGAGGTACAAGCCCGTGAGGCTCTCGCTCGCCATCAGCTCGTCCGGGGTCCCGCTGAAGGTCACGCTGCCGCCCAGGAGGCCCGCGCCGGGGCCGAAGTCGACCACGTGATCCGAGGCCATGATCGTCTCGGCGTCGTGCTCCACGACAATGACGCTGTTGCCCAGATCGCGCAAGCGGTGCAAGGTCGCGATCAAATGCGAATTGTCGCGCGCGTGCAGCCCGATGCTCGGCTCGTCGAGCACGTACATGACGCCGGATAGCTCGCTCCCCAGCTGGCTCGCCAGGCGAATGCGCTGCGCCTCGCCGCCGCTCAAGGTGGTCGCTTTGCGATCCAAGGTGATGTAGTCCAGCCCCACGTCGAGCAAGAAGCGCAGACGGCTGCGGATCTCGAGCAGCGCGCCCGCGCTGATCTGCCGATCCGAGGGCGGGAGCACCATCGACTCGAAGTGCGCCGCGACCTCCGCGATCGTCTTCTCCGTGATCTCCGTGATGCCCTTGCCGGCCACCAAAACGAACAGGCTCTCGGGCCGCAGCCGCTTGCCGCCGCACGCATCGCAAGGGCGCTCACGCAAGTAGCGGCGGTACAGCTCGCGCGCGGAGTCGGAGGCCGTCTCGCGGAACTTGCGCTCGATGTTGGGGACGACGCCCTCGTACTTCATCGCCCAGGTGCCGTGGCTGGTGGAGCCCTCCTTGCCCCAGCGGATGGCGATGCGCTCCTCGCCTCCCCCGTAGAGGATGGCGTGTTGCTTGGCCTTGGGGATCTTCTTCCACGGGATGTCGAGGTTGACGCCGAAGGCCTTGGCCACGCCGTTGATGATGCGCGCGGTCCAGCCCTCCCCGCGCGCCATGGCCGTGGCCCACGGGGCGATGGCGCCGTCGCGGATCGAGAGCGAGGGGTCCGGGATGATGAGCGCCGGGTCGACCTCGTCGCGCATGCCCAAGCCGTTGCACGAGGGGCACATGCCGAGGGGCGAGTTGAAGGAGAAGCTCTGCGGCGAGAGCTCGGGGAAGGCGATGCCGCAGCACGAACGCGATTCGCTGAAGAGGACCTCGCCTTTGCCGGTGTCGACGCGGAGCTCCCCTTTTCCTTCGCGGAGCCCGAGCTCGACGCCCTCGGCGATGCGCGCCCGGTCTTCCGCCTTGAGCACGATGCGGTCGATCACCAGGTCGATGGAGTGCTTCTTCTTTTTGTCGAGCGCGGTGACGTCCTCGAGGCGCTCGATTTTGCCGTCGATGCGCACGCGCACGAAACCGCGGGCGCGAAGGTCTTCGAAGAGCTCGCGGTATTCGCCTTTGCGGTGGGTGGCTTGCGGCGCGTACAGGGTCACGCTGGTGCCCTCGGGGAGGGCCAGGATCTCGCGGGTAATGGCCTGCGCGCCCTGGGCGGCGACCTTCTTTCCGCACTTGGGGCAGTGCTGATCGCCCAGCTTGGCGTAGAGGACGCGGAGGTAGTCGTACACCTCGGTGATGGTGCCCACCGTGGAGCGCGGATTGGACGAGGCGCTCTTTTGCTCGATGGCAATCGTGGGCGAGAGGCCGCGCAGGTGATCGACCTTGGGGCGTTCCAGCTGACCCAAAAATTGCCGGGCGTAGGCGCTCAGGGTCTCGATGTAGCGGCGCTGGCCCTCGGCGTAGAGGGTGTCGAAGGCGAGGCTCGATTTGCCCGACCCACTGGGGCCGGTAAAGACGACCAGCTTGCGCTTGGGGACGGCGATTTCATCGATCTTGAGGTTGTGTTCGCGCGCACCGATGACCTGGACGAAATCCGGCTCTTTGGCGCTCTTCGTTCGATGTTTCAACATAATTAGGGCGTGTCGTACGGGGTGGCGAGTACCTGGCGGATTTCCTCGGGGACCAGGCCGAAGCCTTCGGCGACCCGGAGCAGCTCCACATTGGTCGGCAGCTCGCGCAAATAGCTAGGAGCGTATGGCGTTTTCGCAAGGGCCCGCATGCGCGTCAACAGACGCGGGACGCCCCGCACGATCGCCTCGCGCGCTTCATCGTCCCGCCCCAAATCGCTGGAAATACGGTGAAGTGCGATAAAAATAGGCGTCTCGTTGAGCAGGCTGGGCGAGCCCTTTTCGACCAAGGACGAGGCGTGCTTCGCCAGCTCGTAGGCTCGGGCGTGCGCACCGCAGCGGCGCTCGGCCTCCGCCAAAAAGCCGAGCGCTACAGGTACGACATCGAGCATCTTGGTCGCCTGGTAGCCCTGGGCGGCGATGCGCAAAAGGGTCCGCGCGTGCTCCGCGTAGTCCGTGCGCACGCGCGCGTGAAGGCCCGCGTTGGTGGCGTCGTCCAGACGGAGGAACTCCAGGCCGCGGTAGTAGAGGACACCCAAGGTGGCGCGGTCGTGGGGAACCCAGCTCCCGGTGAGCGCTCCCTCCGCAATGGATCGCGGCTCCTCCAAAAGGCGATTGAGCTTGGGATCGGCGCCAAAGGTGGCGGTCCAGCCCAGCAGGTTCATTTGCCCGTGGCGCACCGTTCCGGGGGAGCCGATGGCTTGCGCCACCGAGATACCGGCCTCGATTTCGGCGCGCGCCTCGTCGCGTGCGCCCACGGTGGTGAGCGCAAAGCCGACATTGATCGTCAGGGTCGCTTCGCGCGTGCGCAGCCCCGCGGCGCTGGCGGCGCGCGCGGCGGACCTTCGCGCGTCGAGCGCTTCGCCCACCTCGCCGCGCGCCTGCGCCACCACGGCGAAGGTTTGCCATGCGTCGACGGCGGCGGCCGGGATCGCGTGCTCTTGTGCGATGACCAGGAGACGATCGGCGACCTCCGCCGCGCGATCGAGCTCGCCCGCGTAGGCGTAGCGCGCGGCCAGGGCGGCCGCCGAGCGGGCCTCTTCGTCGCTCAAGCCCGCGGCGCAGGCCTCGCGCCGCACTTGCTCGAGCCGCGCGCTCGTGTCCTGGCCGCCGCCGCACGCGTCCTCGTACCGAAGGCGCGCGCCGCGGGTGCGGATCTCGCTGGCCGCGTCGTAGACGTTCTCCTCCATGGCCCGCACGGCGGTGTCGCGCTCGCCGGCGCGCGCATCGAGGCGGCTCCACGCTTCGTCCAGGATCTGCGCGCGCGCGAACGCGACCGGCTTCTCCTCGGCGAAGACCAGCGATTTTTCGGCCATGGAGACGGCGTCGGCCAGCGCGTTGGCCGCGAGCGCGCGGGCGGCGGCCTTTTCGAGGTAGGCGGCGGCCTCCACGCTGCGGCCGCCCAGCTCGAAGTGCCGCGCCACGATCGCGTCGTCCTCGCCCATCTTGGCGAGCCAGCTCGCGGCGTGGGCGTGGAGCTCCTTCAGCAGATCTTCGCCGATGGACGCGTAGGCCACCTCGCGCATGAGGGCGTGCTTGAACGCCCACTCGCCGGTGCCGTGAAAGCGGCTCACGGCCTGCTCGCGGACGATGTCGGCGGCCGCCAGCGCGCGCAGGCTGTCGGACGCGTGCGGCACGGCGAGCGCGGTGAGCCCGGTCTCCCAGCCGGTGAAGCCGAAGACCGAGAGCTTCACGGCCGTCTCGCGAACGGCGTCGTCCAGCGCGTCGAGGTGCACCTGCATCGCGGCCTCGATGGTGGGCGCGGCGGTGGCGTCCTGGCCCTTGGCGTGGAGGCGCGCCAGCTCCTCGGTGAACAGCGGCGAGCCGCTCGCCTGCGCCACGATGGTGTCGATCACCTTCTCCGTCTTTTCGGCGTCGGTGACCGACTCCCCGAGCAGCGCCCGGGCGATGGTGCGCACGCTCTTCTTCGACAGCGGGCGCAGCTCGACCCGGACGTGCTCGCGCCCCACGAAGAGATCCGGGTTCTCGCGCCAGAGGCCCGGGCGCGTGGTGGCGAACACCCAGAGCGGTAGGCCCATCGACCGCCCGATCAAGTGATCGAGCAGCGAGAGGCTCTCGCCATCCACCCACTGCATGTCCTCGATGCCGATCACCAGCGGCCTTTGCCGCGCGACCGACATGCCCAGCTGGGTGAAGGCCATCCACAAGGCGTCGCGCGCGGCGCGCGCATCGGCCAGGGCCGGGAGCGGATCGTTGGCCATCAGCCGCGCGAGGAGATCGCGGCCGTCGCGGCCGTCGTGATCGCCCACCAGCTCCTTCACGGCCGTCGCCGCCTCTTCTTGCGTCACCCGATTGGAGACGCCGGCGAGCCCGCGTGCGATGCCGGCGGCGATGCCCAGCGCGTGCGTGCTGGAGAACGTCTCGCTGCGAACGAGCACCACGCGCGGCCCCGAGACGTGCGACGACACGCGCAAGAGCGCCTCTTGCCGCAGGCGGGTCTTGCCCATGCCGGGGGCGCCGGTCATGGTGGTCACCACCGGCGTCGCGTCATCGACGCAGCGCTCGAAGGCGGCCAGCACTTGCCCGAGCTCCGCCTCGCGTCCGACGAACGGTGCGCCGCCCACGCCCTCGAACTTGCCGGGCACCGGCTCGCCCACCAGGGCCGAGCCATCGGGCCGCAGCAAAAATCCGAAGCGGCCGCGCGCCAGCTCGGTGGTCGTTGTATCTGCAAGTACTTGCCCGCGTTTGGCGTCGCGCGCGAGCGCCGCGGCACGGTCGACCACCTCGCCCATGGGCCGCGTGCGATCGATGCGCGTGCGCCCCGTGGCCACGCCCACCGCCGAGTTGGCGCGCGAGAGGCGCATGGCCAGGTCGAGCGCGCGCGCCGCTTCATCGCCCAGCGCCTTGCGCACACCGAGGTGCGCCACCACCGCGTCGCCCCCGAGCTCGGTGGCGTCGGCCCCCCGCGCCCGCAAATTCGACAGGAGCCGCGCGCGCGGCGCGCCCTTGGGGACGTGGGTCGCCAGGATCGAGGTGACCAGGCGCGAGCCGCCGAACGAGGGGGTCGAGATGCCGCTCGAGGGCGGTGTGGTGATGGTGCTCGTCCCGGTGTCGTCCGGCACCACGCGCTCGACCCGCTCGTTGTGGAGCACGAGCTCCGAGGCCAATTTGCGCAGCTCGCGGGCCACCGCCTCCGCGTCCTGCGGGCGATCCATCGGCACCGTTTGAAGCAGCTGCCACATCAGCTCGTCGAGCGCCACCGGCACCTGCGCCACCACCTCCGAGAGGCGCGGCGCCTGCGTCGTCACCAGGCGCGCCAGGATGGCCACCGGGGTGGGGCCCACGTGCGGCGGCCGGTTGGCGATCATCTCGAACAAGGTGGCGCCGAGGCCGTAGAGGTCTGCCGCGGCGCTGATGTCGCTGTCGCCGCGCGCTTGCTCGGGCGCCATGTACGCGGGGGTTCCCACGATGGCGCCGGTGCGGGTCAGCTTGGCGTCTTCGGCCGAGGCCACGCCGAAATCGACGAGCTTGGCGACCAGCGGCACGTTCTTTCCGGGGCCGCTCCCGAGCAGGATCACGTTCGACGGCTTGACGTCGCGGTGGATGATCCCCGCGGCGTGCGCGGCCGAGAGCGCATCGGCGATTTGCGCGGCGACCTCGAGACACTGGCCGATGCTGAGCGGGCTTCGCTTTTGCCGCTGGGAGATGTCCTCGCCTTGCAGCCACTCCATGGCCACATAGGGCTGCCCCTCGTCGAGCTGCCCAAAGGCGACGAGCCGCACGATGGACGGGTGCACCAGCCCTGCGAGCACGCGCCCCTCGCGGTAGAAGCGCGCCTCTTCGCCCGCGTCCACCCCGGGGATGGCGATCACCTTGAGGGCGACCCACGAGCGCGACACGCGATCGAACGCGCGGTACACGATCCCCACGCCGCCGCGCCCGACCTCGCGCTCGATCTCGAACCGCTCCCCCACGACCGATGAAAGAGGCGTCGGAATCACGACGGGCGCCTCCTCAATGTTCTTCCTCCTCGGGCTCTTCGTGCGCGGGCGCCGGCGTCTCGCTCGTCTCGGCGCGGCGGCCGGTGCCGATGATGAAGACCTCGTAGCTCACGGTTCGTGTGCCCTCGGGCCGGATCAAGCGCTCGCCCGCAAAGTGTTTTCGAAGCTCCGTACGCGCCACCGGCAGGTCCTCCCCCATGAAGATCTTTCCGACGAAAGCACCGCCCACTTTCAACAGATTAGCTGCAACGGCAAGCGCGCGCATGAAAAGCTCGAAGCTTCGCGCTTGATCGGCGAAGCGATTGCCGCTCGTGTTGGGCGCCATATCGCTCAACACCACGTCGTAGGGCGCATGAAGCGCGAGCGCTTCGTTTCCGAGCTCCAGTGCATCGCCAACGAAAAACGATGCCTGCGGCGGCAGACCCACGTCGAGCGGCTTGAGATCGACCGCGAGCAGCTTACCGTTCGGACCGATCTTTTGAGCGGCATAGAGCGCCCAGCTCCCGGGCGCGGCCCCGAGGTCCAGCACCCGCATGCCCGACCGGAGCAGCCGCACCCGGTGATCGATCTCCTCGAGCTTGTAAACGCTGCGCGCCGGAAACCCTGATGATTTCGCTGCCTTGGTAAAGTGGTCCGGCTTTTTGTAGGGATTTTTTCCTCGCATGAAACCCGCGTCGTCAACAGGACATCACATCCTGTCCACGGCTCCTTACGCCCCAGGGAAGTGGCCTCTTTAACAAGAATCTGTCAGCAAGACGTCAGCGGCCTGTCAACGTAGTGTCGCGAGCGCCTCTTTGACGCCGTTCAAGTGGACCCCTGCGCGGAGCTCGGCGGAGAAAATTCGGCTGATACGGCCTTTCTTGTCGATGACGAAGGTCAGTCGCTTGGTTCGTTCGAGCAGGCCGAAAATGGACCCTTCGGCCCCGTAGAGCCGCACGATCGCCTTCTCCGGATCGCTGACCAGCGGAAATGGAAGGTGGTGCCGGGCGGCGAAGTCCCGATGGCTCGCCTCGGTATCGGATGAGACACCGATGACCTCGGTATCGTTTCCCCGAAGCTCCTCGTACAAATCACGGAAACCGCACGCTTCGCGGGTGCAGACCGGGGTAAAATCGCCGGGGTAAAAGTAGAGAACGATGTTTTTCTTCCCGCGGTAGTCCGAAAGACGAAAGGACTCCCCCTTGGTATCTTTCGCTTCGAAATCGGGAGCTTCGTCGCCGACCGCGAGCGCTGCATCGCGGCGAGTTTTGACTATTTCCTGATTTGCGCCGGTCATGGTCTCCATGGTCTATCAGCCACCCGGGCGCGTTGACAGAGTCATTTCCAAATGCTTTAAGGCCGCACCCTGCTTCCCGGGACTGGCATCGTCATGAACGACGTTTTCGTCTCGGCCCGCGTCCCGTTGTTCCCGTCTCGTTTGTCTCTGTCTCGTTTGTCTCGTTTTTCCGGCTCGTTTGTGAGCTCCGAAAGAAGGCCAAGTCATGAATACGCACCCGAAAATCGCCGAAATCGAGTCGAGCCAGCTCCGCACCGGGCTCCCCGATTTCCGCGTGGGTGACACGGTCCGTGTTCACTACCGGATCGTCGAAGGCGACAAAGACCGCATCCAGGTCTTCCAAGGCGTCGTCCTCAAGCGTCACCGCGCCGGCGCACGGAGCACCTTCACCGTGCGCAAAGTCAGCTTCAACGTGGGCGTCGAGCGCGTCTTCCTGAGCCACTCGCCCCGCATCGACAAGGTCGAAGTGGTCTCCAAGGGCATCGTCCGCCGCGGGCGCCTCTTCTACCTCCGCGACCTGCAGGGCAAGGCCGCCCGCGTGCGCGATCAGAAGGACGCCTGAGCGTCCGCGCTCTCGCGTCACGTCGCGCGATCGCGTACGTCGAACGAGCATATCCCAGCCCGGACCGATGGTTCGGGCTGGTGGCATTTAAGGTCCTTGCGCATGCCGCGGTGTCGCGCCGGCGGCATGGGCCTGAACCCTCGCGCGTCCGGGCGTGAACGCAAAAAGGCCCACCTCTTTGCGCGCCGTGGACCCGAGACGCGGAAGAAGTGGGCCTGTTTCGTTGGACGCTCTCGCCGCGACGTCGACGCTACGTGTCGCAACGTCGACGCTACGTGTCGCAACGTCGATGCTCCCCGTCGCGACGTCGACGCTCCCCGTCGCGGCGTCGGGCGCTACTTCAACGTCACCCCGGCGAGGGTCTGGGTGACATTGCTCCAGCGGATCACGCCATCCGCATAGGAGTAGTATGCGCTACCGGCGGCGCCCTCGATCGACACCAAGGTGCCGAAGACGTTCGCGGCCGCGGCTTGGGCGACGGGAAGCGGAAGCTCCACGGACGCACCGCCCGTGGTGGTCACGGTGACCTGCTTGAGAACGCCGTCCGGCCCGCCTTCATGGTTGTTCCAGACGATCTCGCCCTTTTGGAACGTCTCGGTTTGGGTCCCCAGCGCGCCATCGGAGCCCACGTGGCTCCCCAGCTTCAGGCCGACGGCCAGCTCCACCACATAGGGCGGAAGGGTGTTTTGATTGCTGACCTCCACGTGGAGGAGCTTGCCCGTGAACGTGTTGAAGTCGACCCGGCCCTTGGCGAAGAAGTCGTGATCGACGCCGCGCTCGTGGGTGCCGCGAACGTAAGCCCCCAGCCCCAACGCGGCCGCTGCATTTTGCGAAGCCCCCGCCACGCCGGTGAGGGTCACGTCCTCGAGGAGCCCCGTCTGGTTGTTGTACTTCACCGCGCCCGCGGTGAAGGTCGCGGTGCGGTAGTTGCCGGAGTCGCTGATGCGCACGAACGTCCCGAGCCGGCTGCGCGCAGCCGCCAGCGCCGCCTCACCCGACACGGCGGAGGACGCGCTCTTGAAGGTGACGTCGCGGACACTGCCCGTTTCGAGCGCGATGCGCACGTTGCCGTTGGCGAACACGTAGTAGCCGCTCCCCGCGCCGGCATCGAAGGACACGAACGCGCCGAGCTTCAGGAGAACGGCCAGATCGGCCACGTCCTTGGACAAACGGACGCCCTGCGAGCCGGTGACATTCACCTCGGTGAGCGTGCCGGTGAACGTCTCGAATTTCACGTTGCCCTTGGCGAACTTGAACGTCGCCACCGGGGAGGCGCTGTCTTGACCTTGCGCGGCGCCCAGCCCCAGCGCGCTCGCATACAGGTTGACCGTTTGAATGCCGGCGGCCAGCGCTTCCTGCGCCAACTCCACCGCCTCGGGGGCGCCGCCCTCGCTCGCGTCGGCGCTGGCGCAGCCCACGAGGGCCGCGGGAGCCAGGGTCGCGAGCATCGTCATCAAAGCAAATTTAATGTTCATGAAATGAAAAACCTCACTAAGGGGTTATTGGCCAATCGAATCGAAGGATTCGAAGGTTGCTACTCCAAGGTCACGGCCACGAGGCGCCCGGCACGTCGCCCCATGGAACGA
Organism: Sorangiineae bacterium MSr11954; assembly: GCA_037157815.1. NCBI lineage: Bacteria > Pseudomonadati > Myxococcota > Myxococcia > Myxococcales > Pendulisporaceae > Pendulispora > Pendulispora albinea. The sequence goes on along the minus strand of CP089984.1, from coordinate 1,641,585 downwards.
GCCCGTCCTCGTGTCGTACTTCGCCGCGCTGGCGCCGAAGATCACCGCGCGGATATCGTGTTCTGGTCGAGCTTGGCGTTCATGGTGGGGCGAACCTCTCGACGGGTTCGATGAAAATATTTCGGATTCGAAGCCACGCGTCCTATCCGAACTTCGATTGGTCGATAGTACGCACGGCGGGAACGAATCCCCCCTTCGTTCACGCAAAAATCGTAGTCACCAATGCGCCAGATCTGGCGTTATCGGCGTGCGTTCACCGTGCTCACGAGCACATCGTGCAGCGCACGCGCGCTCTCTTTCCAGCTGCCCGGCCCCGCGCGCACGATCGCATCGGGATCCCACGTGCGATCGAGCGCCTCGAGCAGCGCCCGTGCGAGCGCACCGGCGTCGCGCGCGGGGACCACCAGGCCCGAGCATGGATCGGCGAGGCAGTCGGGGATGCCGCCGACATCGCTTCCCACCACGGGGCGGCCGCTGGCCAGCGCCTCGAGGACCACGTTGGGCGTCCCTTCGTTGTGGCTCGGCAAGGTGAACAGATCGCACGCGCCAACCCATGTCGCAATTTCACGCAAAGGCCGCGCGCCCGGAGCGATCAGCGCCCCATTCATCCGCGAAACGCGTTCGCGCACCTCGTCGCGCGAAACGCCGTCTCCCAGGAGCGCCAAGCGCACATCGCTCCGCACCGCGCGCACCTGATCGAAGGCCGCGAGGAGCTCCGCCAAACCTTTTTGCGGCTCCAGCCGCCCGCAAAAGACGATGAGCGAGCCCTCGCGCCCGATGCCCAGCTCGTCGCGGCACGCGCCGCGATCGCGCGGACGGAACAGCGACGTGTCCACCCCATTTCGAACGAGGTGGATGGATCCGGGCCGAGCCCCCAGCCCCTCGAGCAGCTGTGAGAGCGGGCGCGCCACCGAAACCAACGCGTCCGTGCGCGGCAGGATGCGGCGCATGTAGCTCCGCGCGGCGGGCATCTTGGCGACCACGTTCAAGTCCGAGCCGTGCACCTTCACCACGCTCGGCTTGCCCAGGGAGCGGGCAAACACGGTGGCCGCGCACCCATCGGGGTACGCCCACGTCCCTAGGACGATGTCGCTTTGCTTGGCAAGGGTCCGAAACGGCCAGAGCGACGCCAGATACAGCGGCAACGCCACCGGGATCCCGACCCGCGGCACATAGAGTTGCCGCACGTAGTGCGTCTCGATGCCCGCCACCACCTCGCGCTCGGGGAGCACCGCCAGCTTGGCCGCGCGCTCCGGCAGGCCCGTACGCTGCGCCAGCGGAACGTAGGGGATGGCCGCAAGCACGGTTAAATCGCAGAGCTTGGCGAGCTCACCGAACTGCTGCCGGTTGAACGGTGAGCTCAGCGGTTCGAGGCTATTTGGGAAAATCTTGGTGATGGCTAGGACGCGCATCGTCGATCCGGTGGTAGTCACGATACTGCGATGCGCATCCTTCACGTCGTTCAATCGTTGGACATGGGAGGGCAAGAGCGGCTCATCTTGCACCTCGCCCGGGCGCTCATGGCCCGCGGGCATCAGGTGGGGGTCGCGTCGCTGACCCTGGGCGGCGTTTTGCGGCGCGAGTTCGAGGGGATCACGGTCATCGACGTGCCGCGGCAGCACGGCTTCGACGCCATGATGATCGCGCGGATGGCCAAGGCCCTGGCCGACTTCGAGCCCGACGCCATCCACACCCACAACCCCTCCCCCATGTTCTACGCCGTGCCCGCCGCCCGGCTTTTGCGCATCAAGAGCATCGTGCACACCAAGCACGGCGCCAACATCTACGGAAAACGCTCCCTCCACGCGGCGCGGGTGGTCGCGCGGTTCACCACCGCCTTCGTGGCCGTCTCCGAGGGCACCGCCGACGCGGCGCGCGTGAAGGAGCGGGTGCCGCCGTCCTTGCTCCATGTGATCCCCAACGGCATCCCCCTTGCCAGCTTCGGCCCCAACCCCGAGACCCGCGCCCGGGTGCGCCGCGAGCTGGGCATCCCCGAGGATGCGTACGTGGTGGGATCGGTGGGCCGGCTCGCCCCCGAAAAGGACTACCCGCTCCTGGTTCGCGCCATGAGCGAGGTGCTGGGCCCAAATGTCCGGCTGGTCCTGGTCGGCAGCGGCCCTTCGCAGCGCGATATCGAGCGGGCGATCGAGGCCCTGCCCGAGCCGAAGCGTGCATGGTGCATCCTTACGGGCTCGCGAAACGATGTGCCCGATTTGCTGACCGCCTTCGACGTGTTCAGCTTGACGTCGCAAACGGAAGGGCTGCCGCTGGTGATCCCGGAGGCCATGGCCACCGCATTGCCGATCGTGGCCACCGCCGTGGGCGGGCTCCCCAGCATCGTCTCGAACCAGGTCGGAATTTTGGCACCCTATGGCGATGCCCCCGGCCTCACCGCCGCCATGGCCGCGCTTCGCGACGATCCCGAGCGACGCAAGCGCATGGGCGAGGCCGCTTGCGCCTACGCGCACCAGCGCTTTTCCATCGAGGAAATGACCGATCGTTACGAATCCCTCTACCGAGGTGTGCGATCGCGCGCGACGAAAGAGCAAACGCTAGCATCGATCGCATAGTCCAGCCGTTTTCCCGCTCCCGGCGCCGTTCCGTTCTCGGCCCGCTCTCCCGTCCTCGCCCGCCCGCCTCTCCTCCTTTTTTCCCCGCTTCCCCTTTCCCGCGCGCTCTTACCATGTTCGCCCTCCCGATCTACGCCGCCGGCAACGTGAGCGACGTCGCGGCGACCGCGGCCATCACCCAGGGGATCAACGACAACGTCATCCAGACGACCGACTCGCGCAATGACGTCGATCGGCACCCGGCCGCGTTCACGGGCCTGGAGTCGACCCTCACCTTTCGCATCACCGAGCCCGATACCGACGTTCACGGCCTCCGGCTCCGCGTGCGCGGCCAGTATTACCAGACGCTCGACGGCTACCGGGTCAACGATCCCGATGGAACGGCGCAAGCGTCGTATGCGAGCTCCGTCACCCTCGGCAAATTCTCGACCCTCACAGTCTCCGCCTCCGGCACCATCACCGCCCTCACCTCGGCCCGCGTGGGCGACGGCACGCTCCTCTTCACCATCGACCCGAGCACCACGCAGTCGACCTTCACCTTGGTCCAGGGCGCCTTCACCCTGCTGCACGAGCTCTCGCCGCGATGGCGCGTCCGCGAGGGCGGAGGATTGCTCGTCACCAGCACCATCTCGGCGCCACCCTTCATTCTGGCCGGCGGGCAAGAGCTGGATCGGCGCGGCCTCGACGGTCTCCAGCCTTACGGCACGGTGGGCGTGCTCCACGACATCACCCCGCGAAACACGGGCGATCTCTCGGTCACCTACCGCTACACGTACTCGCCTTACTCGCTCGATTTCACCTCGTCGCCGCCGCGCGCGGCCGGGCCCCAGCGCATTCATCAAGTGATCCCCGACGTGGGGCTCTCGCATCTCTTCACCCCCGACTGGCTCAACCTCGTCCGGGTCGGCTTGAGCATCTCGTCGGCGCCCAACTTCAGCGACGATAAAAAGCCCATCATCCTCCCGGTGTTCACCGAGGAGATTCACTTTACGAACGAGCGCTGGGCCTTCATCGGCGTCACCAACTTCTCCTACGGCAGCGTGACCCCGCGCCTTGGCTCCGGCCCCACCCTCGGCTTGCAGGCCTCCCTGGTCGGCACCCCGTACCCCACGGGCAAATTCCGAAACATGATGATGACCGCGCAAGCCACGGCCACGCGCGCGAGCCTTCAAGCCTCGGGCTCGGCGTCGACCACCATCAACGCCGTCGGCGGCTCGATCGAGGCCCGCTACCCGCTCACCAAAGGCCTCGGCATCAGCGCAGGCTACGACGTCCGCCTCTCCACCATCCAAACCACCGGCTCCGACGCCGTCCCCTTCTTCCGCCAAATCGTCTTCGTGGGCCTCTCCGCTTACTTCACCACGGACGGCACGATTCCCGTCTTGCAGCTCCTGAATTCGCCCTTCCGCCCCGCGGGTTGATCGATGGCTCCGCAAGAGCCTTACGATTCGAATCGAATATCGACCGCCGACGCGTAGCGCGATAACGCCAACCCCCTTTCCGGGCGATGAGCGCATGCAGCGCGGCCCACGTGCTCCGTGGAGCGCTCCGCCGACGTCAACGGCGATGGCCAATGTGGAGAGCTCCCTCATGTCGGGCTCCCCGCATACGTACACGCAGAGCGTAGGCGCAGCAGAACGAGAAACTCGGCAACGCGGCCCCGTTCAGAGCGTAGGCGCAGCAGAACGAGAGGCTCGGCAACGCGGCCCCGTTCGCGCGTTCGATCATTTGCAGACTGCAACATTACACGAATGGACGAATTCGTCATCATGATGTAATAATCCGTGGCCACGGAGAGTCCTCATGAGCCCTCTTGTCGATGTCGAGCGTCGCCCGCCCCTCCTGCGTGTCACGATCCGCCGCCCGGAAGTTCGCAACGCCGTCGACGGTCCGACGTCGCTGGCGCTGGCCGAGGCATTTCGTCGCTTCGAGGCCGACGATGAGCTCTCGGTCGCCATTCTCACGGGGGCTGGCGGGCACTTTTGCGCGGGCGCCGATCTCAAGGCGGTGGCCAGCGGCGAGGCCGAACGGCTGCACCTGCTCGAACCGCCAACCGACGATGCGCTCGGCCATGGACCGATGGGACCGACCCGGTTTCGGCTCTCGAAGCCCGTCATCGCCGCCGTGTCGGGCTATTGCGTCGCCGGAGGGCTCGAGCTCGCGCTCTGGTGCGACCTCCGCGTGGCCGACGAGAGCGCCGTTTTCGGGGTCTTCTGCCGGCGCTTCGGCGTCCCGTTGATCGATGGAGGGACCGTGCGATTGCCGAGGGCCATCGGCATGAGCCGCGCGCTCGATATGATCCTCACCGGCCGCGCAGTCGGGGCACGGGAGGCCTTCGAAATCGGTTTGGTCAATCGCCTGGTGAGCGACGTGATGGTCGAGGCCGAGCAGCTCGCGCTCCAACTCGCGGCCTTTCCACAGCGTTGCATGCGCGGCGATCGCCTGAGCGCCTACGAGCAATGGGGACTCTCTCCCCATGCCGCCCTCGAAAACGAGTTTTCGAAGGGGATGGATTCGCTCAGCGCCGGCGAAGCGCTCTCCGGCGCCACCCGTTTTACGCGCGGCACCGGTCGGCACGGTACGTTCGAATGAGGCCGGCCGAGCTCGACCGCGATGGACGTGGTCCTCGGCGCATCATGGATCCACCCGCTGCGATACTTCGGACTTCACGACGCGCTCGAAGAAGTCCACTTTCACCGCCGCCGTGCATCGCATTGGATCGATGTCGATGTTGCAATGCGTCGAAACGACAGCGCGCGATGATTGCAAATCCTTTTTTGCATCGAATTACGATTTTGCGTGAGCGTTCCGCCGAGATGGCCGACGTTCACGATTGACCCGATCGACTCGTCTGCCATCGTGACCCGCGCATCCGAACCCACATCCTTGGAGGATCGCTCATGCGCACCATCACCCGCAGCTTGCTCGTGGCGGCAGCCACGATGGCATCGGTCGTAGCCTGTGATTCGGAGTCACCCGTAGCCTCGGGGGCGCCCGAGCCCGCGTCGTCCGAGCTTCGACTCGGCGACGAGGCGCTCGACCCCGACGAAAATCCCGGCGAGGACGAGGCGCTCGCGCAGGGCGAAGCCGAAGCCCTCGCCGCCGAAGCCCGCGTCGAATCGCGCGTTCGAGACCTCCTCGCGCGCATGACGCTCGACGAGAAGATCGGCCAGATGACCCAGGCCGAACGCCTGGCCTTCGATCCGGCGCACGGCACCCCCGTCACTGACATTCGCGATCTCGGGCTGGGGAGCTTGCTCTCCGGCGGCGGGAGCACACCGCCCGGAAACACACCGGCCGATTGGCGCAAGATGATCGACGACTTCCAGAAGCTCGCGCTCCAAAGCCGGCTGGGGATCCCGCTCATTTATGGCGTGGACGCCGTGCACGGCCACAACAATGTGTATGGTGCAACCATTTTTCCGCACAACATCGGCCTCGGCGCCTCCCGCAATCCGGGGCTGGCGCGGCGCATCGGGCGGGCCACCGCGGAGGAGGTCGCGGCCACCGGCGCGCACTGGACATTCAGCCCTTGCCTCTGCGTGGCGCGCGACGAGCGCTGGGGACGAACCTACGAGAGCTTCGGCGAAAATCCGGAGATCGCCAGCGCGCTCTCGACGATCGTCGATGGGTACCAGGGCGTCGCCGGGAGGCCGGGCAGCATCCTCGCCACCGCCAAACATTACGTGGGCGACGGCGGCACCGCGTTCGGCAGCAGCACCAGCGGCAGCTACTTGCTCGACCAAGGCGATACGCGGGTGAGCGAGGCCGAGCTGCGCGCCACGCACCTGGTGCCGTTCAAGGCGGCCATCGCGCGCGGAGTCTCCACGGTGATGACCTCGTTCTCCAGCTGGAACGGCACCAAGCTGCACGGGCACCACTACTTGGTCACCGACGTGTTGAAGAAGGAGCTCGGCTTCAAGGGGTTCGTCATCTCCGACTGGGCGGGCATCGATCAGATCCCCGGCGATTATGCGCACGCCGTCCGCACGGGCATCAACGCCGGCGTCGATATGGTCATGGTCCCGTTCGACTACAAGCGCTTCATCACCACGCTCAAGGCGGAGGTGGCGGCCGGAAATGTCACCGTCGCGCGCATCGACGACGCGGTCTCGCGCATCCTGCGGGAGAAGTTCCGGTTCGGCATCTTCGAGCACCCCTTCTCGAATGCGCGCTTCGATCGCAGCTTCGGCGGCAAGGCGCACCGCGCGCTGGCCCGCAAGGCCGTTCAGGAGTCGCTGGTGCTCCTGAAGAACGAAGGGCGCGTCCTGCCGCTCGATCGAACGGGGACCAAGATCCTCGTTGCCGGAAGCAATGCCAACGATCTTGGCAACCAAACCGGCGGATGGACCATCACGTGGCAAGGGAGCAGCGGCCGCCAGACGGTTGGAACCACCATTCTGGAAGGGCTGCGCGCCAGCGTCGATCGCCGGAGCAAGGTGGATTACGTGCCCGCGCCCACCGCGGATCAGGCAAAAGGCTACGACGCCGCCGTCGTGGTGGTCGGCGAAACCCCCTATGCGGAGGGCGTTGGCGACCGCCGCGATATGCCCCTCGACGCGGCCGATCGAAGCGCCATCGACAATGTGTGCGGGGTCACCAAATGCGTCGTCGTGGTGGTCTCCGGGCGACCGATCATCGTGACGGATCGCATCGGAAAAATGGGCGCGCTGGTCGCGGCGTGGCTGCCGGGAACGGAGGGCCAAGGTGTGGCCGATGTGCTCTTCGGGCGCAAAAACTTCGTGGGGAAGCTGCCCATTTCGTGGCCCAAATCCGCGTCGCAGCTCCCGAGCCACCCGGAGGATCCGGGCTACGATCCGCTGTTTGCATACGGCTTTGGTTTGAAATACTAACGAGGATATCGAAGCTCCGCGCGTGACAATCCATCGTAGGCCCCACAGGTTCCGAGGCGTTCGTTTCGATATGTCTCGGGGGTGGGGCCATGACGATGAAATGGGCGGGCCTTTGGGGGCTCGCGCTGCTGTGCCTATCCGTTCCACAAGCGGCTTGCTCGGCCGAACGAAATGATTTCGCGGCGGCGCGCGACGGGCTCACGGGGGCCTCGCAGGCGCCGCCAGCAGAAGCGCCTCGCGCATCGCGCTGCAGCGAGACGGACGAGCGGGTGCGTTGCTCCAGGGAATCGACGCGCGTTCGGCTGCGCCAGGTGCATTGGCAAGTTCCCGACGGTCTGCCTCCGGAGGGCGGCTTTCCCGTGGTGCTCTTGTTCCAGGGCTCGTTCTTCAGCGCCGAGTGGGCCTGGGACGCCGACCGAAATACCGCTTTTTCGTCGTATTACCAAACACGGACGATCAAGCAGCTGCTCGACCATGGATTTGCGGTGCTGACCCCCGAAACCCGAGTTGGCGGGCTCACGTTTTGGGATACGAACATCGTGCCGTTCTCGGAAAATTGGGAGTGCGCGCCCGATCACGCGTTCATGCTGGATATCTTCTCCGCCATCGACGATGGCACCTTCGGGCCGCTCGACGGCAAACGCCTTTACGCGGCGGGCATCTCCAGCGGAGGCTATATGACGAGCCGCATGGCCATCGCCTACCCGGGGCGATTTGCCGCGCTGGCGGTGCACTCGGGCTCGTACGCCACCTGCGCGGGGCTCGCGTGCTCGATCCCCGCGCTCGACGCGGCCCACCCTCCGACGCTCTTCTTGCATGGCGCGGCCGATGCGCTCGTGCCCATGGTGACCGCGGAGCGCTACCGCGATGCGCTCACGGCGGCTCGGGTCGAGAGCCGCTTGATCGCGGATGCCCGGGCGGGGCATGAATGGATCGCGGCGGCGCCGGACGCCATGGTCCAGTGGTTTCAGGCCCACGGGGCGCCCCGCGCATCCGGCGCGCGCGACGGGGATCGTCCGAGGCAAAGAGAGCCGTAAAAAAGACGAAGAACGCCCACAACGCCGCGAGGTGCAGCAGCATCGCCACACCGCCGATGCGCGTGAACAGCACGCCGGAGAGGGGCGGGCCGATGAGCATGCCCACCGCGTACGAGGCATTGTAAAAGCCATTGGCGCGGCCCAAATCGGCGGACGGTGTCACCACGCCTTGCAGCGCGAGGCTCACCGGCGAAATCGAGGCCAATGTTGCCCCAGCAACGAAAACCGCCGCGCACATCGAGGCGAACGAGGGGAGCAGGACGAAGCTCGCGACCATGGTCCCCCCCAGGGCGCCCAAGACGCGCATCACCAGGAGGTGGCCGTAGCGATCGCCGAGGCGCCCCATCCACGTGGCCGCGCTGAGCATGCCCAGCGCGAAGAAGGCCGTGATGTAGATGGTCTGCTTCTCCTCGATGCCTTTGCTCTCCACCAGGTAGAGCGGCAAAAACAAAACGACCGACGCTTGAAAATAGCCATACGAGAAGGTGGCCAAGCACGACGTCTTGATGCGCCAGAAGACGCTGGCCGCGCGGCTCGATTCCGTAGCCGGCGCGGGCGGCTCGCCGCTGGCCTCGGAGGCGCGCGGGGCGCGTTCGTCGAGCAGGGCGAAGATGACGGCGGCGGCCGCGCACGCGAGGATGGCGGCGGCGATGAAGGCGGCGCTGGTTGGAAACACCGAGACGACGGCGCGGGCCAAGAGCGGCCCGACCACATAGCCGATGGCGAGCGCGATGGCGTACAGGCTCATGACGTACGCCTTGTTCGACGGCGACGATCGCGAGAGCAGCGCGGTCTCGGCCGCGACCCAAATGCCCACGGAGAAGGCGCCGTCGAAGAAGCGCACGAGGCTCAACCCGGCGACGGTGGTGAGAAACGGAAACGCCGAGACGCAGACCGCATATCCGAGCAGCGCGCCGAGCATCGTCTTCTTGGCGCCGGCGCGGGCGATGAGCCACCCGGCCGGGATCGAGAGCCCCGCGATGCCCACCGCGAACGAGGCCGACAGCGCGCCCATCGCCAGCTTGGGGATGCCGTGGGCGCTCAGATGAATGGCCAGCACGGCGATCGAGACGCCGTAGGCGATCCCGAGGAGCAGGACCGCGCCGTTGATCACCCAAATGTTGCGGTCGTCGATGCGGCGGGGCACGCCCGCCATTTACACGAAATGGGCGAACACCGCCCGGATCTCGTCACCGCGTCCTCGGCCCGCGCCGGGAGCAGCTGCAAAAGAATGCGCGCCTCGAAGGGGTCGAGCGACTCGGCGCTCACCAGGCCGCGCGCCAGGAGGTCCTCCTCCGAGAGCCCACGAATCCATACGTGCGGCGGAGCACCGGGCCGCCCGTGCAGCGTGAGGCCAGGGCCGCCGGGATGCGCGCCTCGAAGCTCGGAGAGCACGGCCGCCGCGGCCACCGTGACCTGTCTGGCGCCGACCGGCCACCACCAGGCCATCGAAAGCCCTCGAGGAGGTCGCGCCCATTGGCCCGTAGCCTGTCATTGGCTTTACCGCATCGCCATCGCGCCAAGCTCGACGAGGACTCTTTCATTTGCCAAAAACTCGGCCCCGCCCGCGGGAGCAGGCCACGATAACGCACATGCGAATACTCGTCCCAACCCTCGGTGCCATGCTCATCCTCACTGGCTGCTCGAGCTCGGGACACAGGCGATGGGCGCCCAATGCGGCCCTCGCGCCGCCGGTCGCCGATGCGGAGCCCGCATCGCCCGAAGCCTCCACCCGCATTTCCGAAGTGATTACGTATGCGGAGGCGCAAGTCGGAAAACCTTATTGCTGGGGAGGCGAAGGCCCCCGGTGCTTCGATTGCGCGGGCCTCGCGCAAATGGCATGGAGCCGCGCCGGGGTGCGCATTCCCCGAACGTCGCATGATATCGCGCGATCGTTGCCGGAGGTGGCCATGGACGAACTGCGCGCCGGCGACCTCCTCTGGTGGCCCGGCCACGTCGCCATCTACGAGGGGAACGGGTGGATGATCGAGGCCTTCAACTCACGCCGGGGCGTGGTGCGCCGCCCGACGCGCTCCTATCCGCCGCGCCGCGCGTTTCGCCCGGTGTTCGCGCCGCGCGACATCGCCCGCTGGCCCTAGGTCGCGGAAGGAGGCTCGCGACGGGCGGCGGGCCGGGGTGTCGCCGCGTACCACTCGTCGGCCACGTGGCCGAGCGCTTCGAGGGCGCTGCATAAGCGCTGCAAGCGCTCCGTCGCGGCATACGTTACTTGCGGCGGCACCGTCTTCTCTTCGTGGCGATGGACGAAGCCCTGCGCTTCCAGCATGCGGAGGCGCTCGGTCAAGAGGCGCGACGAGATCCCCGGGATGCGGCGTTTGAGGGCGCCGAACCGGCCGGGGCCCACCTCGAACAGAGTCCACACGATGTGCATCGTCCAGGGGCCGGACAGGGTGGCGAGCAGGAGGTCCGTCGGGCACTGCGAGCGGCCATGGGTCGAGTGGGTCATCGTGGTTACTCTCGCGTGCCTACTTTACATGCCGGTGCCCGAGCGCAACATCCACGCGCATGAAACTTCTCGTACTCGTGGGCAGCCCGCGGCGCGCGGGCAACTCGGCCGTGCTCGCCGAATCCGTTCGCCGCGGCGCCGAATCCGCAGGGACCGACGTGACCCTTCGCTTCCTCGACGACCATATCGGGAGCTTCCTACGCGACTGCCGCACGTGCCGTCTGCCGAACGGCGAGTGCTCCATCGCCGATGGCTTCCGCGATCTCTTCGACGATTTCCTGGCGTGTGACGGCGTCGTCTTCTGCTCGCCCATCTACTGGTACGGCCTCTCCGCGCAGACCAAGGCGTTCTTCGATCGCACGTTTTGCTACTACGCGGCGTCCCACCCGCGCTCCGCCGAGGCGCTCGCGAAGATGGCGCGCAAACGGATCGGCCTGGTGCTCGCCTCGGAGGAGACGTACCCGGGCGCGGAGCTCGGTATCGTGCATCAGATTCAAGAGTTCTCGCGCTATACGCGCTCCGACTTCGTGGGCGTGGTGCGCGGCTCGGGCAACCGCCGCGGCGAGGTCGTCCACGATCCCAGCGGCCCAACCTTGGCCGCCGAACGGCTCGGACGCGAGATCTTCATCCGAAAATATTCGGACTACTACCTCGAGACGCCGCGCAGCCCCACGGTCTGGAGCCTGGAAAAATGATATGACTCGCACACACGGAGGCGCGCGGCTCGCCGCCCCCTCCGTTCAACGCAGCGGCGTGCGGCTTGCCGCACCCGATTTTCAACGCGGAGGTGCGCGTGGTCGCGTCGTTTCCCACCTGGCTGATCCTGGTGGCCATGGAGATCGAGGAGCAAGCGATCTTGAGCCGCCTGCCGGACCGCCGCATCATCGCGGTGAACTCGCGACTCGGTGTGCTGGTGGCAGCGGCCACCTTCGGAGCCCACTCGATCGTGGTCGCCCGAAGCGGAGTCGGTCTCGTGTACGCGGGGCTCCACACCGCGCTGATCGCGTGCCACTACCCGATTCACGTGGTCCTCTCCCTCGGCGTCGCCGGCTCCCTGCGCCCCGAGCTCGAAATCGGTGATCTGGTGATCGCGGAGCAAGTGCTTCAACACGACGCCATCTGCTCCACCCCGGAGGGTGAAGAGTTGATGGCGCCCGGACAGCTGCACGTCTCCCTGCCCAAAGATCAGCGCCCGCCCCCTCCCTTCATCCCCGACGCGACCCTTCGTCAGGCCATCTGCGACGGGCTAAAACGGCAACCCGGCCGCAGCCTCTACAGCGGCACCCTCTTGTCGGGCAGCGAATTCTGCGCCGATCCCGCGCGCAAAATCGCCTTGGCGCGCAAGCACCCCGGCGCGCTCGCCATCGACATGGAAACCGCCGGCGTCGCGCAGATCGCCCAGAAGCTCGCCCTCCCCTTCCTCGCCATCAAATCCATCGCCGATCGCGTCAACCCACGCTCCTCGATCGCGCAAGACTACCTCGCCTCCCAACAACGCGCCGCCGAGAACGCAGCGTGCATCGTGGATTGGCTGATTGACTCGTTCATGGGGAAGTAACCGCCGCAAGCGACCTCGCCGTTGGTCCGTGCGTGGCGGCGTGCCCGCTGGTAGAATACCTCGATGAGTTCTCCCCCCGACGAGTCCAACGACGAGCTCGAACCGACGCCCGAAGAGGTCGACGGGATCCGTCTTGCGCTCGAAGAGATCGATCGCGGGGAAGCTTTGCCCCTCGAAAATGTGATGGCCGAGCTCCGAGAGGAGCTGCAAGCGCTCGAGGAAGTTCGCGTGCGCCGCCGCACCGGATGAAGATCCTTCTCTCGCCACGCGCGCAACGCGATCTCCGCGCGTACCTTTTTTACGTCGCGGCGACCGCCGATCCCATGGTGGCCGAACGGGAGCGCGCGCGCATCCACCGCGTGCTCTCCGACTACGCTTCCCTTCCAACCGATGGCCGAATGATCGTCCTCCAAAGCGAACGCGGAGAGCGACGCGTTCACCGGTGGATCGCGCATCCCTTTCATCTGTATTACGAGCGCCGAGGTGACGTGTTTTACGTGGTGCGGCTTTACCACGCCGCGCGACAGCCGCTGGAGCGCGGTCCCCGCTAGAGCGAAGTCACCGCAAGGACGAGGAGGCGGGCGACTTGGTCGGAGCGGCCGTTGTCGTCGGAGGCGAGGAAGAGGAGGCGGCGGCCGTCGGGGAGGAGGGGGCCGACGGTGAGAGCTTCGTAGTTTTCGAGGATGGGGTTGGGCTGCGGGCCCTTGTGGGTCACGCCCGCGCACGTGAGGTTGCCCAGATCGGCCACGAGGATTTTGTCGCGCACGGCGGTGGTATCGTCGAGGGAGGGGACGCCTGCGACGTTCTTCGCGCCGGTGAGGTCGATGCGGAAGATGCGCACGGTGTTGCCGTAGCCGTGTTGGAAGCCGCGCTCCAGCACCAAGAGCTCGTCGGCGGAGAGGGCGGCCAGCTCCGAGACGCCCATGTCGCCGCCGCCGCCGCCAGCGCCCAGGGGCTCGGTGCGGTAGGCGAACTCCTCGTCCTTGGCCGTGGTGAGATCGTGCCGCCAGATGCGCACGACGGTGCCCAGCGCTTTGGTGGCGCCCGGACCGTCGGATGCCAGGGCGGCCTCGTTGGCGCTGAACAAGTAGCGGCCGTCGGGCGAGAGGGTCAGGCTCTCCAGGCCTTTGTTGGAGATTTGCTTCGCGTAGTCCGAAGGGACGTTCATGGTCTGAATGAACGCGCCCCGCGCGTCGAAGTGGGCCAGCACCGGCTCGCTCTCGTTGGCGACGACGTAAAAGCTGCCATCGGGCAGGCGCACCAAGCCTTCGCCGTCCCAGCGGTCTTCGAGGTAGCCCGAGAGCAAAATGGGCGTGCCCGCCGACCAGGAGCGATAATCCGGGCTCGCCACGAACGATACGATCTTGGGCGCCTTGTCCTCGATGGCATAGAGCGTCCGCGTGGCCTCGTCGAAGGCGGTGCCCGAGAGCTCGTGGGTCCCGGTGCCGCGCGGAAAATCCACCACCGCATACGCGCTCACCGCGGGCGCGCCCGTTCGCTCCGTCGCGAGGGACGCGCCCTCGCACGCGTACGCCTGCGGGCTCGGCGCCCGCGAGCACCCGTGGGAGCACCCCGAGGCGACCAACATCAACGCCGCGACGGTCTTGATCAAGGGCGTTCGAATTTCTTGTAGTTCGCAGGGACCTCGAACTTGCTGTCGTCGATCTTCTTGGCCTCGATGCGGGTGACCACCATCCGCGATAGCTCTTTCCCGAACGGGTCGAACTCGATGGACCGCAGAGGGAACATCTTCTTGGTGCGCACCTCGTTCGCGGCCTCCGGGGTGCTGGCCGGCGGCCGCAAGAGCGAAGCCCCGGGGAGCAGCGCGCCGAAGTCGAACGCGGCCAGGCCCTCGGTGATGCACGTCTCGGTGCGCTTGCCGTTCGCGTGCTGGATCTTCCAGATTTCGCACTCACGCCCGGCGATGGTCTCCTTCTCGCCCGTCTTGCGAACCCCCGGCGCCCCGTTGGGATCGGCGGTGGCCATCGCGGCGGCCGCCTTTTGCATGTCCATTTCGAGCCACGACTGCGCCTCGTCCATCACCAGCAACGCCTTGCCCCCCGGCCTGACGATGGCGTGCGAGTGCTTTCCATCGACCGACGAGTCGAGCCGAACGCGCCCCCCGGACGTGGAGAAGACCATCTCCGACCCGCTGCTGTTGGGCCTTTGGATCTGGAGGGCGATCTCGCCCTCGAAATCCGCGCCGCTCTTTTTGCAACCGAACGCACCCAGTAGAACGAGAGGAACGCACAGGGTGCGCAGGAGCGATTGGACCATGCTTCCAGGTTACAATTTCGTGATGCTCACGGGCACGAACTTGTGGAAAGGCGTGCGCGCCACCGGATCGCAGTGGTTGGCCGACGTCAGCCGGTTGACGGCCGGTCCCACCGCTGGGCCCCCTTGATAGCGCAGCCCATAACCGTGCGGCAGGGTCACCACCCCGCGCCGGATGGCGTCGTAGTGGGCAATCGTCACCTCGACCTCTCCGCGCGACGAGCGGCAGCGCGCCCGCGCTCCGTTCGCCAGACCGAGGCCTTTGGCGTCCTCCGGGTGAATGCGAAGAGCGCCATCCGGATCCTGACGCCGCCAGCTCGGGGCGCGGTAAATCGTGTTCGCGTTGTACGCGCGCCGCTCGCCCGCGATGAGCACGAACGGGAACTCGCTCCCGAGCGCGTCGCTCTCCGCCCGAAGCGTCCCGAGCGCCTCGAGCATTTCGGGGATGGCCAGGTGAACGCGGCGGTCCCGGTGGCGGATCAGCGCGAACGCATCCTCGCTGCGGTGGCGGCTGATCGCGACGCCCGACCGCTGGTTCAAGATGGCTTGAAAGAGCGACTCGCCCAAGGCCAGCCCCTTGCCGCGATGCCCCGCGCGCTCGACCGCCTTGCGATGCTGGAGCGCATAGAGGTGCGCGAGCGGCAAGAGCAGCGCCGCCGCGGCCGCCCCCTCGGGGAGCAGCGGCCCCAAGGTCCGATACAGGATCGAGGGCGCGTACGACGAGGCGGCGAGCCACTTCGTCCGCGGCCATAGCTTGCGGTGCCCGGCGGTCACCAGCCCGAGCGCAGCAAAGTAGAGCCCGAGCCCGGGCCGCTTGCGATCGAGGCGCGCCACCCTCTCGAGCCACGGATAGCGCTTCGGGAGCTCGCCCATG
Organism: Sorangiineae bacterium MSr11954; assembly: GCA_037157815.1. Classification (NCBI taxonomy): domain Bacteria; kingdom Pseudomonadati; phylum Myxococcota; class Myxococcia; order Myxococcales; family Pendulisporaceae; genus Pendulispora; species Pendulispora albinea. Next base: position 1,625,955 of record CP089984.1, on the reverse strand, counting down.
TGCTCCAAAAGGCGCGTGTAGATCTCGGGCTCCGGGAGGGTCTCGCCGTGCGCGGGGAAGAGCGGGTGCCGCAGGTGGAAGACTTGCTCCGGGAACTCCAGATTGAAGCCGGTCATCTCCCACTTTTCGAGCTGCGAGGACGCCGGCAGCACGTAGTGCGCGAGGCGCGCCGTCTCCGTCATCGCCACGTCCACCACGACCAAGAGCTCCAGCTTGGAGAAGGCGCGCTCGAAGGCCTGCGAGTCGGCGCCGGTCATCACCGGGTTGGAGCTATCGACGATGAGGGCGCGGATCCGATCGTCGTTCGCCTGGTCGATCTCCGCCGGGAGGATGTTGGGCGGGTAAATCTTGCCGATGCCGAACATCCCATGGTGGCTCGTGCGCCAATTGCTCGGGGAGCGCTCGCTGGAGTGCCCGATGAGCGGGATCAGCGCCGTGTGCAGGTTGTTCCCGCCCTCCTTTCCAAAGTTGCCCGTGAGCAGGAACAGGAGCTTCTCGAGGTACGAATTGAGTGTACTATGCAAGCTCTGCTGGATGCCGAGGTCGACCCGGACGCAGGCCTTGCGGGCGCTGGCGAGGCCGCGCACCACCTTCATCACGTCCTCCATCGGCACATCGGCGCGGCGGACGAACTCCTCGATGGGGACCTGGCGGAGCGCGCGCTCGAGCTCATCGTAGCCGCTGGTGCGCTCGGCCAAAAAGCGGCGGTCGACCAGATCGTCGCGCACGAGGATGGCGAGCATGGCCGCCATGAGAAACGCGTCGGTGCCGGGGCGCAGCGCCAGGTGAATGTCCGCCCGCTCCGCCGTTTCGGTGCGGCGGGGATCGATGACCACCATGGTGCGCCGCGGATCGTCGCTCAGGGTCTTGATGGCGTCGCGCGCGTTGCGGATGCCGTGCGCTTGCCAGGGGTTGGTGCCGATGAACAAGACGAAATCGGCGTGGTCGATGTCCTCGGTGATATGGCACCGCTGATCGCCGAAGAGGCGCCCGTTGACCCAGAAGTCCCCCGTCTTCTCCTGCCCGAGCGCGTTGTAATAAAAGCGGCTGCGCATGGCCCTGAGCAGCTGCAACCCATAGCTGCCGCCGAGGTGATTGCCCTGCCCTCCCCCGCCATAAAAAGCAAACGCTCGCCCGCCGTGCGCTTCGCGAATGGCGAGCAGGCGGCGCGCGATATCGCTCAGCGCCTCGTCCCACGTCACGCGCTCGAACGTTCCATCGCTCTTGCGACGGAGCGGATGGCTCAAACGATCTTCGTGATTTTGATAATGATCGAGCCGGGCGGCCTTTTGGCAAATATAGCCTTCCGAGAGGGGATGCTCGCGATCGCCGCGGATGCGGGTCAGGCGCCCTTCATCGATTTCGACTTCGAGACCGCAATTGCGTGAACAAAGAATACAGGCCGTTTTGTCCGTTCTCATTTACGACATACCTCGAGGTGGACTACGTACGCTCGGCACGCCGCGCGTAGTGGTTGGCGAAACGTCGGCAAATCCGGAGGATGGAGTCCGACAACGACCGGTCTTCGACCGCACGCGCGAGCAAGACGCCTCCAACGGACAAGGCCGTGAGCGCTAGCGCCAACTCGTCTGCGGCGAACACATCCCCCTTTGATGCGGTTTCGTCATCACCGTCGCCCCGCGCCTTCGGCGGTGCGGTCCGGCCCGATGCAAACTTCTTTGCAAAAAACGACGTAATTTCACGCAGGTAAAGCTCAATCGCGCTTCGCGGCGCCGAACCGTGACGGCCGACCTCGGCAGCCAATGCCGGCAGAATGCACCCCTGCTCCGGGTGATCGCGGTGAAAGCGGCTCAAGTACCTTTTTGCGACTTCGCGAATGAAATCGGAGCCTTCGGCTTGTTCCATTCCAAGGAGCAGAAGGCTACGCATCCGATCCATTCCATCGGCGATCACCTCGGAGAGCAGCGCTTCCTTCGACTCGAAATGCGAATAAAATCCACCCACCGTGAGCCCCAGGCGGTGCATGACATCCGACACGGAGGTGTTGGCATAGCCGCGCTCCCGGAAGAGATGAGCGGCCGCCTCGAGGATGCGCTGGCGTGTCACTTCTTTGCGCTCCGGTTGCCACCGCGACATCTTTGTATGATACGTATAATTCTATGACGTACAAACGCTTTGTGTTCGAAGGCGACGTCCACGACACGCTGGCGTGCGTGCCGCTCTCTGTGCGTCGCAAATTGGATCTGGTGGGATTGAAGATTTCACTAGCAGGCTGGCAAGCGCTGCCTCGCGAGGAGCGCCTGGCGCTTTGCCACCTTCCCGTCGAAGAAGGGTGGGAGCTCTCGGTGTACCGCGAAGTGTTCCAACGCTTCGCGGAGCGCGCCAACGTTCCTCTCTCGCCGCTCGCACACGACCAAACGGAGCGCGCGCGCTGGAATACGCCGCGTCCGCCGCCGCCGGTGCAAGAGAGGCTCGATGCGCTCGGGTGTGTGCTGCCTCCGGAGACGTGGGCAGGGCTCGAGGAGGAAGGGCGCTATGCGCTGGTCAAAATGGCGGAGCCAAAGCGCGATCCACGCAAGTTTGGGTGGGTGCTCCAGGAGCTCGGGCTTCTGCCGCCGGCCGCCAACGAGCCCGCACCCGGCGCGCGGGGATGACGGCGGGGGCCCGCCGCCGGCCCGTTCTCGGGATCTTCGTCGGCGGGCGCGCCCGGCGCATGGGCGGATTTCCAAAGGGGCTTTTGCCGGTGTCGGCCTCGGGGGAGACCATCGTGGAGCGCATGGTCCGATTGGCGCACGCGTGCGATCTCGAGGCCGCGCTGGTGGGCGACGCGGCATCGTATGCGGGGGTGGCTCCGCACGTCGTGGTGTTGGCCGATTCGCCCGCGGGCATCGGCCCATTGGGCGGCCTGGCGGCGCTCTTGGCGCACGCGCGCCGTGAGCCGGCCCTCGCGGTCGCGTGCGATATGCCCTTCGTCACGGAGGCGCTCGTCACGCGCCTTCGGGATGCTCCCATGAGCGCGCCCATCGTGGCCGCGCGGCGCACGCCCGATGGGCCCTTCGAACCGTTTCTCGCCCGCTACGACACGGCGCGCGTCGAGCCGGTGCTGGCCGAACGAATCGGCGCGGGGGTGCGCTCGTTTCAGCAGCTCTTCGCCGCGTGCGGGGCGGCCGAGTGGCCGCTCGCGCCCGAGGAGCAGGCCGCGTGGAACGATTGGGATACCCCCGAGGATCTACCGGATTGGGCTCGCCGTTGATGCTGCACGCGGCGCGCCGGAGCAGGGTGCGCCGGGGGCGCGATGCGCCGGAGCGCGGCGGGCGCGGCTAGAGATAACCTCCGATTCCAATCCAGCCTTGGGCGGTCCACAAAGAACCTTTGATATCCTCCGACCGCTTCGTGGTGGTCGATCCGCCCGAGGACGTCGTCTTCCACTCGCGCGAGCTGTTGGCGTGCACGGTGTGATCGAACCCGGCGCCCACCAGCAAATTGAACGAGGGGGTCAAACGGATGGCGCCCGCCACCTCGCCCGAGAGCGCCACGGCAAAGACGCCGAGGCTCTCGTTGCTATGATCGCCCGCGTCGGCCGAGCCACCCGCCAAGGTGACCCCGGCGCGCGGCGTGAGATCGAAGCGGGGGCCGAGGGGAATGCGGTAGCCCACCCGCGGGGTCAACGTATAGATGAAGAGCGAGCCATCGTCGGTGGAGCGGTTACCCGATTTGGACGAGAGCGCAAAGCGGCCAAATCCGAGCCCGCCGCCGACCGTCACCCCCACGGGCGTGATGTAGTCGACGCCCAAGCGCGGCGCCGTATAAGGATTGACATTGACGCTGCCAATTCCAAAAGCGCTCAGCGACGCCGACTGATCATCATGGTCGCTCGAGGCCAGCTTCGAGTAGCTGCCGCCGCCCACCCGTTCGAGCGCGATGCTCACGGACGGCGAACGCCGCCAGCTGCTGCCGCCGTAGTCTTCGGCCGACGCGAACGAGGAGGACGTAAGAATCAACGAGCCAGGCAAAATCGAAAGAGCAAGGAAACGACGTGCACGCGAACGGGTATTCATTTAGGTCGACAATCTCCAAGACAAACCAAGCCGCTTCTATCCGCCCCCTTTCATGAAGCTTCGCAAGTAGCGCGCCAGGCGCGTCGTGCGCGATCGCATCTGCGCCCGATGCGATTTCGCGATGCATCGCGCACGGGTGAAGTCCACCATTCACACGCGTGCGCCGAGAACGACATGTTCCGGCCCCGCACCGTGGTCGATTGGCGACAGCGCATTCGCCCGTCGCGCCGCGGGCGATGGAACCGCTGCGTGGAGCTACGGAACCGGCGCTACGAATCGCCGGCGCCCATGGCGGCGTTCGTCCGCGGTCGGTGCTCGAATCGCGCAGCCGACACGATCGACTTCGCTACACCGGCTCGTCGACCCGCTCGAGAATGGCGCGCGTTGCCGCGTCGGCGAGGCCCGTCTCGGGGAGCTCGTGGTTTCGTTGGAACGCGCGGATGGCGTTGCACGTCATGGGCCCCGCGACGCCATCGTCGGCCACCCCCAGGAGCCGTTGACGGGGGCGCCATGCCATGCGATCGGCGCCGCTGCCGAAATCGAACGGCTCGTAGCCCACGTCGCCCAAACGGCGAAAGACTTCGTTGCCCGGATCGCCCTCGCCGCGCATCGCGCTCTGATCGCGGTGCCCGTAGACCCCCACCACATCGCGGCCGCCCTCGCGCAAACGAGCCAGCGAACCGCGGTACAGATCGGGGATCTGACGTTGGATATCGAAGCGCGCGGTGAGCCAGTCGACCAGGTGCACCACCGCATCGAGCTGGCCTTCCCAGAGCTCCGCGTTCGGCCCCTGCGCGATCTCGATGCCGATGGTGTGCGCGTTCACGCTGGTGGCGTGGTAGGTCATCTCGGTCACCAGATCGGCGAAGCAGGCCACCGTACCGTCGAAGTCGACGAGCAGATGCGCGCCTGCGCACGTTCCGTTCGAGGACCACCATTGGTTGGTCGCGCGCGCGGTTCGTCGCGCGGGCCCCAGCCCGGGGAGGATCTTTTGCGGACGGAGATCGCGTCCCCCGGGGATGCCGCGCGTGGTGTGGAGGACGAGCGCCCGAATCCAGGTCCCAGGCGGCCGGCGCGCACCGTCTTCACCCATTCGGAGACGCAGTGCACGATCGTCGTACCAGGATGTGCACGTAAGACCTGGTACGGGCTCCGCCGAGCCATCGAGAATCAATCCGGACATGGCTTCGACAAATGATCGTGGCCACGGGACCGGACGGTGTCCTGTCGCCAATCCAGACGACGGTGGTCGATTCATGCGAGTATCCAATCGACCAACATGAACCACCCCGAGCTCTCTCGAACCGTCCGCGTGTTCACGCCCTCCGATCCCGCGCTCGATGCCGGCACCGGTGGGAATCCAGCCACGGTGACCCTCGACGCGGACGGATTATCGGACGCGGAGCTGCAAGCGGTGGCGGAGCGCTTGGGCCACGAGAGCGCCTTCGTCCTCGCGCCCCCCGATGGAACGTTCGATTTCGCATTTCGATTTTTCGCGCCGAACTTCGAAATGGAGATGTGCGGTCATGCCACCGTCGGCACGCTTTGGGTTTTGCGCCGGCTCGGCCGGTGGCCCAAAGGCAAAACCGATGTCACCGTTTGGACCAAGAGCGGCCCCGTTCACGGCCGCCTCCTCCATGCCGGTACCCCAGCCGAGCGCGTCGCCGTCTCGCAGCCCAAGGGGCGCATTTGGGCGCTGCCGGATCCGATCGCGCACGCGGCACGCATCGCCGAGGTCCTCGGGGTGACGGACGCGGAGCGCGCGGCGGAGCCCATCGTCAATGCGTCGACGAGCCGGATCAAGACGCTCGTTCCCTTGACGTCGGCCGCCGCCGTCAACGCGCTGAGGCCCGATTTCACGCGCATGGAGGCGCTCTGCGAGGACATCGGCTCCACCGGCCTTTACCCGTATGCCATCGTGGATCGCGAAGCGCGCATCGTCGAGGCGCGCCAATTTCCAAAAGAGGTCGGCTACCCGGAGGACGCGGCCACGGGCGTCGCCGTTACCGCGCTGGCGTTTGCGCTCCTCGAAGGCGGCGTCGTCGCCGCGGACGAGCGTCCCATCCGCGTCATTCAGGGCCGGGCCATGGGGCAGCCCTCGGAGCTCGTCGTCTCGTTCGAAATCGGAAGGGACGGCCCGACGCAGTGTTGGCTCACCGGCCTGGTCGCCGACCTCGAGCCGCAGCCGCACGCCGTGCGCGGTTAGAACATGTTGCCCTTGAGCGGCTTGACCCATCGGGTGCGCGCGTGCGGGCGAAACCCCAAACGCAAATACAGGTTCGCGGCCCGCGCGTGCGATGCCTCGATCTCCAAGTCGACGGCGACGCACCCCCGCTGCTGCGAGGCTTCCAGTGCCGACGTAAGGAGCGCGCGCCCGATGCCCTGGCTGCGGTGGGCCGGCACGACATAGAGAACGTCGAGCCAAGCGGAGACGCCCCCGTGCTCGAGGGTCCACATAAAGGAGAGAAAGGCGATCCCGACCACGATGGTGCTCGAAGGCGAGCTGGGCGCCGGCGGAACGGGTGCGCCAGGATACGGCGCCGGCGGGCGCTCCGACGGCGGCTCCGTGTTTCCTCCTACCCGCGCCACGATGAACAGACCGCGCGTCGGATCGGAGAGCACGCCGTCCACCGAGACGGCGAGCTGCTCCGGCGTGAGCCGGATGTCATGCTCCAAGAATTGCGCGCCGAGCAATGTGATCAGCGCGCCGCGATCGTGTGACTCCGCGCGGGCAAGGCTCCACGCCCTCGCCGCGCCCGTCGAAACCGGAGGAACCGGACCGAGCTCCCATCGTGTCATTCGAACCCTCCTCCGCGCTGCAAACCGCCATGTTGCCCCGCGGACCTCGCAAAAGCTCCAGCGAAGATCGATGCTGCGTGCGATCCAAGCGTCGCTCGTCTTCCCAGAGATTCCAAGTCAATCGTCGCAGGTCCCAAGACGAAAGACGCCATGCATCAACATGAAACAATCGGCGCATGCTCCGCGTCGAAGACGTTGGCGGGCGCCGCGAGCCCCAAGCGGACGGCGCCTGCCCGAGCCGCCACCGCCCCGCTCCATGCCCTCGAACCAGTGGACGCCGAACGTACGCTTTGAGTACTAAGAGCCGACCCATGAGCACCCCCGAAGCAACCGTTCAATCCACGGACCACACGCTGGCCGAAGGCACCGTCGAGGGTGCTTTCGATCCCGTTCCGGCCATTGCCGAAGAGCTCGCGCTGGCGCCGGCCGCCGTGCGGGCGGTGGTCAAGTTGCTCGCCGAAGGGGCAACCGTTCCGTTCATCGCGCGCTACCGAAAAGAAGCCACGGGCGGGCTGGACGAAGTGCAGATCCGCACCATCGAGGAGCGGCGAACGTACCTCCTCGAGCTGCACGAGCGGCGGACGGCCATTTTGGGAGAGATCGCGTCGCAAGGGAAATTGACGCCGGAGCTCAAAGCCAAGATCGAGGCCGCGAAGACCAAAGCGGAGCTCGAGGATCTCTACCTTCCCTACAAGCCAAAGCGCCGCACCCGCGCCACCATCGCCAAGGAGCGCGGGCTCGAGCCTCTGGCCAACACCATCTGGTCGCAGCCGAAACAGGGCGATCCCAAGACCAGCGCCCTGTCCTTCGTGGACGCGAAGAAAGAGGTGCCCGACGTGGCCGCCGCTTTGGCCGGTGCGCGCGACATCTGCGCGGAGCGCATCGCGGAGCACGCAGAGGTGCGCAAGCTGGTGCGTGAAGCCTTCACCCAGCACGCGGCCATGGTGGTGGGAAAGACGAAGGAGTTCGCCGACAAGACCACCAAATTCGATGCGTATGCAAGCTTCGAAGAGCCGGTGTCGAGCATCCCATCGCATCGCTTTTTGGCCATTCGCCGCGGCGAGAACGAGGGTGTGCTGCGCGCCTCGATCGACCTCGCGCCCGAGGCGGTGCTGCCCAAGATCGAGCGCGCCGCGGGCATCGTCCCCGCCTCGCCCTTCGCCGGCGAGCTGACCCAAGCCGCGCAGGATGCCTACAAGCGGCTGATCGTGCCGAGCACCCAGGTGGACGTGCGGGTCGAGCTGAAGCTCCGCTCCGATCGGGCGGCCGTGGACGTGTTCGCGCAGAACCTCCGGGAGCTCTTGTTGGCCGCGCCCTTCGGCCCGCGCACGGTGCTGGCCATCGATCCGGGGCAGCGCACCGGCTGCAAATGCGCCGTGGTCGACACGACCGGGAAGCTGCTCGCGCACGAGACCATCTACTTGGTGCAGGGCGCCGAGGCGACCGAGCGGGCCAAGAAGGTGCTGCGCGAGCTGGTCCGAAAGCACCAGCCCAGCGCGGTCGCGGTCGGAAACGGCACCCACGGTCGCGAGACCGAGTTGTTCGCGCGCGAGCTCTTGGTGGCCGAGGGCCTCCAGGAGGTGCCGTGCGTCTCGGTGAGCGAGGCCGGCGCAAGCGTGTATTCTGCAAGCGATATCGCGCGCGAAGAGTTCCCCGATCTGGACTTGACGATCCGCGGCGCCATCAGCATCGCGCGGCGGCTGCAAGATCCGCTGGCGGAGCTGGTCAAGATCGACCCCAAGAGCATCGGCGTGGGGCAGTACCAGCACGACGTGCAGCAAACCTTGCTGGCGCGAAAGCTCGACGACGTGGTGGAGAGCTGCGTGAACCGGGTGGGGGTGGAGCTGAACACCGCCAGCGCGCCGCTGTTGGCGCGGGTGGCCGGCATCGGGGGCTCGCTGGCGAAGAAGATCGTCGACTATCGCCATACACGCGGCGCGTTCAAGCACCGGCGCGCGCTGCTGGACGTGCCGGGGGTGGGCCCGCGCACCTTCGAACAAGCGGCGGGGTTCTTGCGCATCCACGGCGGTGAAAATCCGCTCGACGCCAGCGCGGTGCACCCCGAACGCTACGCGCTGGTGGAGCGCATGGCCGCGGACATCGGGGTGCCGGTCGGCTCACTGGTGGGGCGCGCGGAGCTGGTCGATAAGATCAACCCCAAACGCTACCAAGAGGGCGACGTCGGCAGCTTTACGCTCCAAGACATCCTGAGCGAGCTCAAAAAACCGGGCCGCGATCCGCGCGCCACCTTCGAGCCGCCCAAATTCCGCGACGACGTGCGCACCATGGAGGATCTCCGCCCCGACATGGAGCTCGAGGGCGTCGTCACCAATGTCACCGCATTCGGGGCCTTCGTCGATATCGGGGTGCACCAGGATGGTTTGGTGCACGTCTCCAAGCTGACCGACCGCTTCGTCAAAGATCCGAACGAAGTCGTCAAAGTCGGCGACAAGCTCAAGGTCCGCGTTCTGGAGGTCGATCTCGTCCGCCAGCGTATCTCGCTGACTGCCCGCAAAGAGGGGGCGCACGCGGGTGGTGGCGGCGGCGGCGGCGCGCAGGGCAAAGGTGGCGGAAATCGCCCACCGCACAACGCGGGTCCGCGTCCGCAACAGGGGCGCGGTGGACCGCCGCCGGGTGCGAACCGCGGACCGCAGCGGGGTCCGGGCGGGCAACGTCCGCAGGAGAAGAGCTTCTCGAACAATCCATTCGAAAAGCTCCTCAAGAAGTCATAGGTCTCGGCGACGCACGCGCCTCCGACCGTCACGGCGACGCACGCCTCCGACCGTCACGGCGACGCACGCCTCCGACCGTCACGGCGACGCACGCCTCCGACCGTCACGGCGACGCGCGTCCCCGACAGGCGGCGGCGCGCGTCCAAAATAGACGCAACGGCGTCACGAAGTGACGCCAATCAACGTGCGCCGATGCGCAGCAGGACGACCTTGATCGTGTCGAGCATGATCGACAGATCGAACAGCAAGGAATAGCTCTTGATGTAATAAAGGTCGTACTGGAGCTTCTCGATCATGTCGTCGGCCGTTGCGCCGTATTTGCAGCGCACTTGAGCGTGGCCCGTGACGCCGGGTTTGACATAGAGACGCTGCTTGAAGAACGGCACTTGTTGATCGAGTTGTTCGATAAACACCGGGCGTTCGGGGCGCGGGCCGACCATGCTCATGTCGCCGCGCAGCACGTTCCAGAGCTGCGGGAGCTCGTCGAGGCGCGTCTTGCGAATGAAGCGGCCGACCATGGTGACCCGGTCGTCGTTTTCCTTCGCGAACTGGGCGCCGTTTTTCTCGGCGTCGGTGCGCATCGAGCGAAATTTCAAAATTGTGAACAGGCGACCAAATTCCCCCGCGCGCTCTTGCGTATAGAGAATTGGACCCGGTGAATCGAGCTTGATGGCAATGGCCGTCAGGATCATCAGCGGCGCAGAGAGCACGATGCCGATGGTGGCCACGATCACGTCGAAAATCCTCTTGAGGCGGCGCGTCGTGGGCCGGGAGGTAAAGCCCTCGGCGAAAATCAGCTGGCTCGGTTTGAGCTCGCGCACGAAGATTTTGCCCGCGATGCGCTCGTAGAAGCTGACCCCCTCTTCGACCTCCACCCCGCGGAACTTCACCTCGAGCAGCTGCTCGACGGGCAAGGTGCCGCGCCGATCCGGGTAGGCCACGATGACGAAGCGGATATCTTGCCGCTCCACGATCTCGCGCAGCTCCGAGTACGTGCCGATCACACCCGAATCGCGCTCGGGCGACGACGCGCGATCGCGCGAAAGCATGCCAACCAGCTCCAGCCCAAAGTCGGGGCCCTCGCGGATGAGCATGGCAATTTCACGTGCCAGGTCCCCATTTCCGAGGATGAGGGTGCGCCTCAGGAAGCCGGCGTTGGACGAGATGCGGTTGTAGAGCAGCCGCCAGCTCGGAATGATGACCGCCATGCAGGCGATGGCCGGCAAAAAGATGCCGCGGCCAATTTCCAGCGGGCGCACCGCGTAGAAGAGCCCCCACAAGATGACGCTCGCGAGCGCCAATGTCTTGAGCATGCCCCCGAACACGGCACGGGCGCTCTGAAGCCCGTGAAGCTCGTACATGCCGGCGTAGTAGGCAGCTCCCTGGACGATCAAACCGACCAGGAGGGCCTTCTTCGCAATATGGGGATACGTGAGGCCGTCGTGGATTCCAAGACGGACGCACGCCGCGACGATCAAGACGACCGCCACGAGAACTCCTTCGAACGCGAAGAGAAGGAGACGCCTTGGTGAACGTAAAAGCTCGACCATCGCTTCGATGATCCGCTGCTCTGGCGCAGCGAACTCCTTTGCAGCTAATTGCCAGAGGTTCTGTCTTCTAGGGAACAATCACGGTGTCGCCCGACTGTAGGGCTAGGTTCTGCTGAAGCTCCCCCTTCTCGACGACGGCGGAGAAATCGAAGGGGATGCGTCGCTCTCCACGCGCATCGCGTCGGACGATGACGATGCGTGCAGGGTTGGCGAAGCGGGTGAAGCCACCCGCGAGGGCGAGACCGTGCAAAACCGTGACCTCGCCACTTGGGGTGAATTCACCCCCACGTTGAACTTCGCCCACGACATAGATTCGATACGAGTGCACCTCGGCGACTTGCACGTTCGCCGGGGGTTGCTCTTGAAAAAATTGCTTCAATTTCGACTGGATGTCGTTCGTGATTTCCGTGACCGTGCGACCGCTCGCCGGGAGGTCACCAAGAAGGGGCAGCGAAAACGCCCCGTCGGGTCGCACGGTGACCTGTTGACTCAGCTCATCGTGCTTCCAGACGTTGATTTTGAGCACGTCGCCGGGCCCGACCTTGTAACCAAGCGCACTTTCGGCGGGCCAGTTGTACGTGGGGGATGGGGAGCATGCCGACACGAATGCCCCGGCTGTGACGGTACCGAGGAGAAGTGCTACGGCAAGCGGCCACGAGGGCAAAGTCATAGGGGATCGGCGCATGGAGGGCGGACCTGTACCACCCCTTCGATGCTCGAACATCCGCTATCGCTTCCGTGTTTCGCCCACGGGCGCGACAATTCTTTCAGCTCAACGCGTGTACGGTCCCGACTGCTCGATGCCTGCGGGAAGCTGCGGCGAGAATTCACGCAGCGAGGCGGTGAGGCGAGCCTCCTCATCAGCATGGATGACATAAAGGGACACGGCGTCGTCACGGCAAACCGTGTTTTGCGAGTTTCGCCAGAGCCCCACCTTGCGCCAGTGCGGCGGGGGGGTGTAGCCCTCATCGACGATGGCGATGGACGCGTCGCGCGTAAGGCGCTCGATCGCGGCGCCATCGAGGGCGCCTTTCAACTGCAAGGTCGCCACATCGAGGCTGCCGAGCCCGATGAGATCCACGATGCGAACATCCGCCCAATAGCTCACGGCGCCAATGTCCTGCACCACCACCCGCCCACCTCGGTAATACTGCGCCAAAAAACGCGCCATCTGCACTTGTTGCTCATAAATGTTGGCGCTGGCCTTGGGCACCGCACGCAGCCCGCCCATGCCTCGGACGAAAACGGGAAGCAGGGCCAGGGCAAGCGGCAGGAGCAGCCGGAGCGGGCGGGAACGATGTTCGATGAGCGACCCCGAAAGCGCCACCAACGCCAGGGCAACCACGTACGCCTCGTAGCGAAAGAGCCACCCCGTTTGCGCAAAGAGGGTGTGAAGCACGAGGGCGCCGGCCGCCACGAGAAGCATCGAACGGCGCCGGTGCCCGATTCCGCGCGCGCGCGTTTCGACGTAATCGAGCGAAAGTAAGGTGAGAAGCGCCAGGAGGTGCGGATTTTCGATCAGCCGCCGGCCCAAGGTCGGAAGCCACATCGCCACGCCAATGTCGTTTCGTTTAAGGAGGACGGAGATCGGAAAGACGGGGCCTCCCTTCGCCACCGAGAACGCGGCATAGCCCACCAGGGGAACCGCGGCGCCCAACCCAAGGGCGATGGCAACTCCAAGGCGACCTCGCACCAGCGCCAGAACACCGAGCGGGGCCACGACAAAGAGGGTCTCGTAGCGCGCCCCCATGGCCAGCGATGCGAAGATCGCTACGCGCGCAACGTGGGTAGCAGTTGCACGGTTCGGCGACCGCTCCTCCTTATCTTTGTCACCTTTGTCATCTTTGTCCGTTTCATCCTCTTCGTTGCCGTCGTCGGCGAGCGCGGCAACGCAAGCTTGCACGAGAAGGATCACCGCCACGACGTGGAGCGTGTGCTCCATGCCGATGAACACCAACGGCACGATGGGGATGGCGAACAGAATGCCGGCGCATCCCAAAAGCCTTCCCTTTCCGCGGTATCCCTCGCGCTCCAGTGTTCGATCCACAACGAGCACCAGCGCCGACGCCAGGGAGGCATTGAGGAGGAGTGGAACGAGATCGCTCGTGCTCAGGAGCCGCGCGCCGACCAAGAGCAGCGGCCACACGATCGACGACGAGGTCGGCGTAAATTCGTACGGGGTGACGCCGTAGATCCCGTGCTCGGAGATGGTCCTGGCCAGCGCCAGGTGGATGTAGCTGTCGTCGAGCGGGTAGATGAAGGTGCCGCCGGTTCGCGCGCGGCAGATGGCAAAGGTGACCGCGAACAGCGCCCACAGCGCACCGAGCGCCGCGAGGCGGATCCGCGCGCCGTGGTCTACCGCTGATTTTGCCTGCGACATCGATCGTCGCTCGTAACCCAGGCGGTTTTACTCCGCAAGCTTGGCCGCCTCGCGCATGGCGGCGGCGAACTCGCCCGCGAGCGCGCGCCGGGCGTAGCGCTCGATGCCGAGCGGCGCAAACGAGGGAGCGCCATTTTCGTCGGTGTGCGCGTGCCCGTTGCCGCCGCGGAAGGCGCGGATGCGCGTCTCCAAGTAGGTGCAGATGCGCGCTTCGTCGCGAGGGGGAAGCACGTCGCCCAGGCCATGGCGGGAGACGAGGCGGGTCAGCGCGCCGGGCGGGGAGAGCGTGAGGCAAGGGCGGCCCAGGTACATCAGCTCGAAGATCTTCGCGGGGTAGATGCGCTCGACCCCGGGTACCTCGTCGAGGGTGCACAAAACGAGGTGGCAGCGCGCGAGCTCCGAGAGCGACTGGGCGTGCTCCAAGTACCCGACCCGCTCGACCCCCAGCGCCTCCGTTCCCTCGAAGGCATCGAGCTCGGTGTCCACGATGCGGCCGATGAAGCGCACGCTCAGGTAGCGCGCCAGCTCCGGCGAGCGCTCGTGAAAGAGGCGCACGGCGCCGAGGAACCCGCGCACGCTGGTGAGCTTGAAGATGGTGCCGGCGTAGCCGATGACGAACTTATCGCGCGGGGGCGAAGGGAGCTCGGAGGGAAAATCCTCGGCGTCGTAGCCGTTCGGGATGGCGTAGACGCGCGACGGCTGCAAAAAGCGAAAGTGGCCGAGCAGGTTGTCGCGGAACTCTTCGGTCGCCGTGATGACCACGTGCGCGGCCCGGAGGAGCGCCGACTCCAGCGGATCGCCGATCTTGGACGCCAGGCGGCCGCCCATCATTTCGTAGGTGGTGCGGTAGGTGCTCCACTCGTCGCGGTAGTCGAGGACGACCCCGGTCTTGCCGCGGAGTCGCGCCAGCGGCGCCAGAAGAAACTGCGAGAACGGCGGGCCGCTGATGAGCACGACGTCGGGCGGGCGGGGCGAAAAATAGAGCTGCCGCAGCATGGCCGCCTGCGCCGCCGGCTGCCAGAGGATCTGCGGATCGGGGACGAGCAGCTCCTTGGCGATGGCCCCCAGCCGGCTCTTTCGATGGCTCGCCGTGCGGCTCCACGCCGCGCGCTTGACCGCGTACCCCGGCTCGAACGTGCGCGCGCGCAGCACGTCGATGCCCGGTGGAAGCTCGCGCAAGAGCGATTCGTCCGTGAGCGGCACCGAGGGGTTCGCCACCGTCAAGACGGTGGGCAGAACGCCGTGCTCGGGCAGGTACTTCGCGAGCTTGAGCATCCGCTGCACGCCGGCACCTCCCACCGGCGGAAAGCTGTAGGATACAAGCAATGTGCGAAGGCGATCCCGATCCGCCTCCGGCGAGTTGGCAGGAACGTTCGTGGTCGTTTGCTCGTTGGTGAACGGCACAGCTATTTTCCTATCATGCGATGCAACCTACGTCGCGCTCGTAGCACGCAACACGCGTGCTACAGTTTCGTCGCGTGCTTCGCGCGTGGCCCGTCTCTGGCGTTCTTCTCCTCGTTTCATTCGTGCCCGTCTTAGCGGCTTGCCCGGCGAGCGATTGGGGAGCGCCCCCGCCTGCTTCCACACCGGCTGCGCCGTCCACACCGGGCTGGGTGGCCGAACGCGCACCGCGCGCGGACGCCGGCGTGGCGGCTTCGGCAAGCGCGGGGGCCTCGGGCATCGACGGCGGACATCCGCGGATTTTCTTATCGCCCGACGTGCTCGAGGGCTTGCGCACGCGCGCGCGCGGCAACGCATCGACCTGGACCGCGCTACGGTCGCGCTGTGACGAATATGCCGGGGGGCGGGTCGAGTACCCGGATGGCGCCGACTACCCCGGCCGGGGCAGCATCGGCGAGGGCTACCAAGGCCAAGGGTATTTTGGTCCGCTGGTCGAGCTGTCGCTTTGTTATCAGATTGGACGCACCCTCGACGCGGGCGCGGCTTCGGGGTACGCGCGCAAGGGGATCGAGGTCCTCCAGAAGATGACGGAGAAGGAGGGCTCCCATGCGCCGCGCCCGGAGCATGACTCGGTGTATGGCATTCGCTTTTATGGCGTGGGGATGGCCATCGCCTACGACTGGCTGCATTCGGTCATGAGCCCGAGCGAGCGCCAAAAGGTCTACGAGGCCATCGACCGCTGGATCGATGCCTACGAGAAAGAGGGGTTCGGGCGCGATCACCCGCAGGGCAATTACTTCGCGGGCTACTACGCGGCCAAGGCGCTCGGTGCGCTGGCGACCGAGGGAGACAATTCGCGCGGGGCCGGCCACTGGCGCGAGTTTCTGACCAAGGTGCACAAGGGCATGGTCGCGCCCTTCTATGCGTCGCACCTGGCGGGCGGCGGCTGGCCCGAGGGCTGGGGTTACGGCACCTTGGCCGCGTTGAACATGGCCTGGCCCGCGTGGGCCGCGCGAACGGCCAAGGGCATCGATCTGATCCGCGAGGGCAAGCCGGACTACACGTACCCGATCGACCAAGCGAAGTACCTCCTGCACTTCGCGTGGCCCAGTCGCAAGACGCTCGACGACCGCGGAACCATCCACGCCAACGGCGGCGGCTCGGCGTTCGACCCCATGCTCGCCTACGCCACGTGGGGTTTTGCCAACCTGTGGAGCGATCCCATCGCCCCTGCGTTTCACGCGTACGCGCGCGAGGTGAAGGAGGCGTCGGGCGCTTCGCAGGTCGAGCCTTGGGTGGCCATGCTGCTCTGGGACGAGAGCGCCCCCGACGCGCCGTTCGATACGTCGCCGCGCTCGTACGTGGCGAAGGGCTCGCAGGCGGTGGCCATGCGCTCCTCGTGGGGCAAAGACGCCGTGTGGGCCTCGTTCACCGCGGGGCCTTACGTGAACAACCCCGACTCGGGCGAGATGCTCTTCGATCAAGGCGCGCTCTCCATCGTGCGCGGCGATCGGCCGCTCATGGTCTATGCCCCCACGCACCTGGTGCGGGGCCTGGGCGGAAAGAACCGCGAGACGTCCGAGGGGACCCGCATCGAAAACCAGGTGTACGCGACGCTCTTCGGCGAGAAGGCCGAGCGCGGGCTCTTCAACGTGTATTACGCCAAGCCGGGCCATGTGACCAAGTACGGTCAGATCGCCAACACCTCGGCCAAAACCGCGGTGGGCCGCTTCGAGGACCGCGACGCCTTCGTGGTCGTGCGCGGCGATAAGCTGGAGGAAGCGTACCGCCCGGGCACCGTGGCCTCGTGGACGCGGCAGATCACCTTCTTCCGCCCCGCGCTCTTCGTCATCGACGACCGCACCGAGCCCGCCGATCCCCACGCCGCGTCGTGGCTCGCGTTCCACCTGGCGCGGCCGCCCGTATTTCGCGCGCGGCAAGGGAGCGAGGAGGCGGATTCTGCAGGCGCCCTCTTTCCGCTCCTCCCGCAGGGCGTCAAGCCCACGGTGGTGGACGTGTTCGGCGCCGGCAAGGTGTGGCGGGCCGAAATCCGGGCGCCGCAGTCGCACCCGTCACGTCCGTCGCGCGAGCGCGAGCGCCGCCAGCGATGGCTCACCGCCTTCGACGCTTCGGCGTCGCCCCCGCAAGCGACCGCCGTTTCCCTGCTCGGTATCACCGAGGGCAAGGCGCGCGGCGTTCTTGCGCGCGGGCGGAGCGCCTCGTACGTGCTGCTCGCGGGACCGGACGAGTCGAACCGCCTCGAGGGCGCGGTCGCCTATTCGGCCCCTGCCCCGGCGCTTCACGTGCTTTCGGATGGGCCGCCCGGCGCCAGCTACGCCGTGACCGTGCACGGCACGACGGTGCGCATCGTACCCGACGGCGGCGGCGGCGGGACCACGGTTCGGGCGAGCGCGCAAGGCATCGCCGCTTTCCGCACGTCGGGCGATGGAAAGATCGAGCCGGTGCCGTAGGCTGCGGCATCTAAGCGGAAGCACAAGCCCATGGACCCGTTCGTCAGCATCGTCATCCCCTGCCTCAACGAAGAAGCCTACCTCGAGGAGTGCCTGCGCTCGCTCTTGGAGCAGGACTACCCCAAAGACCGCATGGAGATCCTGGTCGCCGATGGCATGAGCATCGACAAGACCCGGGAAATCCTGGAGCACGTGGCCTCCGAGGACGCGCGCGTGCGGCTGATCGACAATCCGGATCGCATCCAGGCCGCGGGCCTCAACGCCGCCATCCGGGCCTCCAAGGGCGACATCATCGTCCGCATGGACGTGCACGCCGAGTACAGCGCGGACTTCGTCCGTCAGTGCGTGGCGGTGCTCCAGGAGACGGGCGCCGACAACGCCGGCGGCGCTGCCCGTCCGCGCGCACGCAGCTTCTTCCAGCGGGCGCTGGCGGCGGCGCTCGAGAGCCCCCTCGGCATCGGGAACTCCAAATTCCGCCAGGCCGACGCGGAGGGCTTCGTCGACACGGTGTTTCCGGGGGCCTTTCCGCGTCGCGTCTTCGAGACGGTGGGGCTCTTCGACTCCAAGGCCATCACCAACGAGGACGCGGAGATCAACCAGCGGATCCACGCCATGGGCGGCAAGGTGTACCTCAGCCGGCGCATCCTGGTGCACTACTACCCGCGCGAATCGATGAAGGCGCTGGCCCGCCAGTATTTTCGCTATGGCCAGGGGCGCGCGCGCACCTTGTGGAAGCACAAAAAGTTCCTCACGGTGCGCCCGGCGCTGCCTTTTCTTTCGCTCGTGGGCGGCACGGCGTTGCTCCTGACGTCGCACCTGCACCCGTGGACACCGGTGGCCTTCGGAAGCTACGCCCTCGCCACCTTGGCGGAGGCCGTGCGCGTGGGTCGAAAGGCGGGCGCGCTGGCGGTGCCCGTCGTCTGGGCGATCTTCCCCGTTCTTCACGTGTCGCACGGCGTGGGGTTTGCGGTGGGGCTCGTTCGATATGGGTTGAAACCGGATTGGGGCCCGGTCGAACATCTCAATTCCAATGGCCCCGTGAACGATGCCGATACCACGTGGGCCCCCAACGCGAACGGAGCGGGGATGGCGGCGGCGCGCTAACCCCGAAATGGCTTGGGTCTCGTCGGAGCCGTCTTACTCGTCGTAACCATCTTTCTCCGGCCGCAGGAGGTCTTTCCCTTCCTGCAGGGGCTCGGCTTTCTCAACATCGTCACCGGCCTGGCGGTGCTCGGCATCATCATCGAGTTCGCCTCCGGTCGAACGCGCTCGGCGTGGACTCCCCAGCTCCCGTATCTGCTCGCCTTCGCCATCTGGTGCTTTCTCTGCACCTTGGTGAAGACGGGCCGCGGGGAGCTGATGCACACCGTCAACACGGTGGCGTTCTCCACCATTTTCATGCTGGTGATCGCGTACGCCACCCGCGGCTACCATCGATTTGCCGTCATGGCCGTGACCCTGGTGGGCATCGCCGTGGCGCTGTCGTCCTTTGGCATCGTGCAGTCGCAGGGCGAGTTCGAGTGCATCATCATCTCGGGCGAAGATCTGGCCGCCGGCGACAAGAGCACGGGCACGCCCACCGGGCGAAGCTGCGTGCTCAGCCCGCGCGAGTGCGACGAGGACGCGCGCCGCGATGGCATGGACATGGGCGAGGGCTCCGAGTTTCTCTGTGAAAAGCCCGGCCCCTTCCACACCTTCACCATCGGCCACGGGCGCGTGCGCTGGCGCGGGGTGCTCGCGGATCCCAACGAGCTGGCGCTGGCCATCGGCGCGGCCTTCGCCTTTTGCTTTGCGCTCTACAGCTCCCTCGAAACGAAGATGCGCCATGCGTTCTTCCTCGGGGTGCTGGGCCTGGCGGCGTTTTGCGTGATTCAAACGCAGTCGCGCGGCGGGGTGCTGGTGCTCGCGGCGGTGCTCGGTGCCTATTTCATCCGGCGCTACGGGTACAAAGGCGCCTTCGCCGGGGTGTCGATGGCCCTTCCGCTCATCATGTTCGGCGGGCGCGGGGGCGAGGAGGCCGAGTCGTCTTCGCTGGAGCGCCTCGGCGCGCTCTACGAGGGCGTCGACATGTTCCGCGCGTCGCCCATCTTTGGCGTGGGGCAAGGGCAGTTCGTGGAGAACTACTTCATCACCGCGCACAACTCCTACCTGCTCGCGGCCGCGGAGCTGGGCCTCCCCGGGTTGTTCCTCTTCAGCATGCTCCTGTACGTATCGATGAAGATCCCGTACGTGGTCGCCTTTCACTGGGTCGACGATCTGGACGAGCGCCTGCGGCCCTTTGCGCTCTCGCTGTTCGTGGCGTTCGTGGGCATCCTCATCGGCATCACGTTCTTGTCGTTCTGCTACCACGCGATGCTCTTCATCTATCTCGGGCTGGCGGGCGCGCTCTATGGCGCGGTCAAACAGACCAGCCACGAGTTCCGCATCAAGGTGTCGTGGAAGGAGTACCTGGCCGTACTCACGGCAGACGTGGCGATCATGTCGTTCCTCTTCGTCTACACGCGCATCAAAGGAGCACCATGAACGCTGCACGGCTCTTCGTCGGCGCGATTTGCTTGGGCCTCTCGCTCGGCCCCATCGGCGCTTGCAAACGCGTGGTGAAAGGGTGCATCCGCGGCGATGGCATCAAGCCCGCGCCGGCCCCGGGTGCCAGCAGCACGTCGAGCACCACCGCTTCGGACTCGGCGGCGGCCGCCGGCGCGGCGTCCGGCAAAGACCTGCCGGAGTTGGTGCCGCTCCCGGCGCTGGCCCGGCTCGGGGGCCATCCGCGCATCCTCCTCACCCCGGCCCGCCGCGCGCGCATGAAGCGGCTCGCCGCCCAACACGCCCCCGCGTGGACGCGTCAGGTGCATCTTTGCGAGGAGGCCAGCGCCAAACGCATCCCGAGCGGCTACGAGGGGTGGGACTGGACCAACGCCGCGCTGGCGTGCGCGCTGGTCGCCTATGTCGAGGGCGACGAGTCGGCCGCGCGCACCGGGGTCATTTATCTGCGCGCGCTGGCCGACGACAAGGCCAAGGTGGGCGACGGTCAAGGCGGCGACACGGTCGTCCGGCACGACCAAGGCTACTCGATCCGCACGCGCGGCTTCCTCGGCGCCCTCGCCTACGACTGGCTGCACGACGCGCCCGGCGTCGACGCCGAGCTTCGAAATCACATGGTCGACCGCTTCGCGTCCTGGATCGACTGGTACGGGCGCGAGGGCTATATGCGCGACAAGCCCGTCGCCAACTACTACGCGGGGTACTTCGGCGCCGTGTCCATGGCCGGCATCGCCGCCGACGGCGACGATCCGCGCGCCACCAAGCTTCGCGCCCAGGCGCAGCGCATGTTTCTGCGCGAGGTGGTCCCCGCGTTCGCGCGCATCGAGGGCGGGCAGTGGCCGGAGAGCTGGCAATACGGCGCCGGCCCCGCCATCACCATGGCGATCTACACGGCCACGGAGCACGTGAAGCTGCCGTGGCTCACGCAAATCGTCCCGTATCGAACGCACGCGCTGCAGCCCGATGGCCTGCACATCTACGACAACGGCGATTGGAGCGAGAAGCCCGCGGTGGCCGGCGCGGCGGAGCTCGACGCCGTGGCGCTGGCCTTCGACCGCGCGCCGGGCGAGGAGGCCGCGGCCGCCGTCGCCGCCGATGGATCGACCCCGGGCCTCGTCAAACAAGCGCACGCCTTGACGACCAAGACGACCCGCCGCCGCGACGATCCGTTCGGCTGGGTGACCGCCCTCACCGACGACGCCACCCCCCAAGCCAAGTCGTCCGAAGAAGATCCGCGCCGGGGCCCGACGAGCTACCTCGCGGCCGGAACGGGCACCCTCTTCGCCCGCACGGCATGGTCCCCCGACGCCGTATGGGCCTCGTTCCAGAGCGGCCCGCACCTCTCGGACCATCAGCACCTCGACCAGGGGCACTTCGAGCTGACGCGCGGCGCCGACGCGCTCCTCATCGATCCCAGCGCTTACGGATCGGGCTCGTCCGCCAGCCACAACACGCTCCTGATCGACGACAGCAAAGAGACGCTCGTCTATGCGCCGAACCAGGTGCCCGTCTCGCGCGCCTCGATCACCCGCTTCTCCGACGCGGGCACCTTCGTGCACGCCCTCGGCGACTTCACGTCTGCCTACGAGCCGCCGCACTTCCAGGACGACGGCAAGCGCTCCGTCACCCACGCCGAGCGCGAGATCGTCTTTTCACGGTCGCCCGTGGGCGGGGCAAACGCGTCCGCCCGGCTCGTCGTGTACGACAGGGTCTCGGTCACCAAGCCGACCTTCGCGGTGACATGGGCCGCACACACGGCCGGCAACGCCGACATCGCGGGCGCGACCACCCGCTTCGCCGTGGGCGAATCCGCCGCGCACATCACGACCATCGCCCCCGCCGAACCCAAGGCGCGCCTGGTCCACGAGCCCGATCCCGAAAAGAACGACAGCTTCTGGACGAACAACGCACCGGCGAAGAACCTTCGCTCCACCCGGCTCGAAATCCCCTCCCCCACCGGCGGAACCGACCGCCGTTTCCTCCACGTCATCGCCGTCACCAGCGCCACGAGCCCGCGCCCACAAGCCGTTCCCCTCCGCGGCGACGCCATCGACGGCGCCGCCCTCGACGGCGAAGCGTACGTCTTTCTCCGCAGCGCCATTCAAACGGTGCCCACGGCCTTCGACTACACCGCCCCGGAAGACGCCACGCGGCACATCATCTCCGGGCTCGTGCCGGGTGCCGCCTATGTGACCACGGCGTCCCGCGCGGCCGGCGGCTGCAAGATCGCGCTCAACCCGGGTGGCGCAGGCGCGAAGGCGTCCGACGCGGGTGTTCTCGTGGTGTCCGTCGCGTCGTGTGGGATCAAATAAGCGGGATTTCACCGCCAGGGCGCTAGGACCGCCAAAAAGATTGCGCCAAGAGCGCTAGGCGCATTCGTTCGTTTTGCTTCGTGAGAGGAAGAGCCATCTCTCACCCAAAAAACCCTGCTAGCGCCCTTGCGCCCCTGGCGGTCCATCATCTGCTCGCGCTCCGAGAGCCGCCCCGCCCCGCCCACGTCAGCGCCGGAGCGCCGCGAGCATGCGGTTGCGCGTCTCGTCCGTGATCCACGTTTCGACGGCCTCGTCGAGGCGCTTTCGATGCTCGGCGTCGGGGCAGAGATCCGTCTCGCCGCGGCCGCGCAGATCGCGCTTCGTGGCGACATACGCATCTCGAGGCAACGCCCCCAGCTTGGCCAGCCGATCGCGTGCATTCTGCACGGGATCCTCCGACAGCGCATCGAGCAGCCCCAGATCGAGCGCCGTGACGGGATCGACCAGCTCGGCGGCCAAGATCACGCGCTCGTGGTGCTGCACGGGGACGCGGCGGCTCACGATGGTGTGGATGCGCGGTGGAAAACGGACGCCGAGGGCGACCTCGTTCAAGCCGATTTTGAGGGCCGGATCGGCGGCTGCGACGCGGTAGTCGCAGCAGAGGGCGATGACGCAGCCGCCGGCAATGGCGTGGCCGTTGATGGCGGCTGCGATGGGGCCCGGGTAGAGGTACAGGGCCGACATGAAGTGATCGAGGCGGTCGAGGAACATGCGCATCGCAGGTCCGTCGAAGCCGGTGATGGTCTTGAGATTGAGCCCGGCGCAGAAGGTGTTGTCGCTCCCGGTGATGAGCACCGGGCGACCGTCGGCCTCGCGAAGCTGCTCCAACACGAACGCCATGAGCGACGTGTCGATCGCGTTCTTCGCCGGGTGCGCGAGCTTGATCTCGAAGACCATTGAATCAATCTCGTCGATACATCGTAATCACGCAAGCGCCGCCCAGGCCCAGGTTGTGCTGGAGCGCCACCTTCGCGTCCGGCACCTGACGCTGATCGGCTTGGCCGCGAAGCTGCCACACCAGTTCCGTGCATTGTGCAAGTCCGGTGGCGCCCAGCGGATGACCCTTGGAGAGAAGGCCGCCCGACGGGTTGGTTACGTATTTGCCGCCGTAGGTGTTCTGGCCTTCCCAGATGAACTTCTCCGCCTCGCCCTCCTTGCAGAGGCCGAGCGCCTCGTACGTGAGCACCTCGTTGGCCGTAAAGCAGTCGTGCAGCTCGACCACGTCCACGTCCTTGGGGCCCACGCCGGCTTGCTCGTAGACCTTGGACGCGCATTTCACGGCCATGTCGTAGCCGACCATTTTGATCATGCTGTCGCCGAAGCTCGACGCGTAGTCGGTCGTCATCGCCTGCGCCGCGATGTAGACGGGCCGCGAGATGCCGTGCTTCTTCGCGAACTCCTCCGAGCAGAGGACGGCCGCCGCCGCGCCGCAGGTGGGCGGGCAGCACTGGTAGCGCGTCAGCGGATCGAACACCTCTTGCGAGGACATGATCGCGTCGAGCGAGAGCACCTCGTTGAAGATGGCGTACGGGTTCTTGCTGGCGTGCTTGCGCGCCTTCTCGCTGACCTTGCCGAAGGTCTCCTTTTTGGTGCCGTACTTCCAGCGGTACTCACGGCCGGCGCCGCCGAACATCTGCGCCGCGAAGGGCGCGGAGTTTACGCCCTGCACCCTGGCCATCACGCCCGCGTGCTGCTCGAGCGGGTTCACGCGGTCCGTGAACTTGGACCCGAGCGCGCCCTTCTCCATCTGCTCGAACCCCACGACCAGCACACAGTGGGCGCCGGCCTCGATGGCTTGCCGCCCCAACATGAGCGCCGTCGAGCCGGTCGAGCAGTTGTTGTTCACGTTGAAGACGGGGATGCCCGTGAGCCCCACGTCGTAGATGGCGCGCTGCCCGCACGTGCTGTCGCCGTAGACGTAGCCGGCGAAGGCCTGCTCCACGTCGTCGTAGGCCACCTTCGCGTCCTCCAGGGCCGCGCGCGCCGCCTTGGAGGCCATCACATTGTACTCTTCGCTCGCGCCCGGCTTCGCGAACTTCACCATCCCGACGCCGATGACATTGACCCGCTTGCTCATGATCCATCTCCCGAGGTTGTGACTTCGCGTTGCTTCAACCGAGCTGCTTCAAAAAACCGAGCTTCTGCGCCGCGCGCAGATCGCCGTCCACGCGCAGGCGCCCCCGCTGGAAGAGCGACGGGGCCTGCTCCGTCCCCTTCACCAGCGCCACCAAGTCGGCATCCGTGAGGGTCAAGGTGGTCGTCGCCGAGGCATCGGTGCCGCTCTTGACCGCGCCGGCGCCGTTCTTCAAATCGACCACCCAGGCGCCGCCGGGCTCCTGAATCTGGAACTGCAGCACCGCGCCCACCTCGTCGACCAGCGACCGGTTCTTCGCGATCAGCGCGTTCAGCTTGTCGAAGATCCCCGCCGCCTCCGAGGGCTTCGCCGGAGGCGCCGCGGCCGCAGGCGCCGCCTCCGCGGGCGCCGCCGCTGGCGCAGCGCCGTTCGAAGCTTGGGCCGGCGCGCTACCACCGCCTGCGCGGGCGCGCGCGGCGTCGAGCACCAGGTTCGGATCGAGCTTCTTCAGGAACTCGAGCTTCTGCGACGCCATGACATTGCCGGAGATCTTGAGCTTCCCGCCGAAGTACAGCTTCTGCGGGTCCGCCTTGCCGGTGCACATATCCATGAAGTCGAGGTCGGCGAGCTCCAGGGTGCAATCGGCGTTGCCCTCGGTGCCCGCGGCGACGGCGCCGGCTCCGTTCTTCAAATCGAGGGTCCAGCTGCTCGCCGGATTGGTCAGCACGAACCGGAACACCGTCTTGACCTTCGCCGCGAGCTCGGGGTTCTTCTCGATGTGCTTGGAGATGCCGGTGAACACGTCCGCGCTGGTGGGCGCCGCCGACGATGACGCGGCCGCGGGGGCCTCGGCCGAGGCGGCGGGCGCCGGCTTGGCCTTGGGCAACGGCTGCGGGATCTGCTCGAACAGCTCGATGGCCGCGCGGCTGATGACCACCTTGTCGCGCTCTTGCACCTTGCAGTGGAAGATGATCTTCTGCGCGATCCCCTTGGCCCGGTCGGCCTCGGAGACCTCGCCCTTCCACATCTCGGTCACCAACGTTTCGCCGGGGAATACGCTCTCGGCGAAGCGGACCTTGATGCTCCGGAAGTAGCGCGGATCGCCGCCGGGGGCGAAGGCGCGGATCACGTGGCGGCCCACGTAGCCGAAGGTGCAGAGCCCGTGCAGGATGGGGCGATCGAAGCCAAAGGCCTTCGCGAAGTTGGGGTCGGCGTGGAGCGGGTTCCAATCGCCCGAGAGGCGGTAGAGGAGCGCTTGGTTCTCGGGCACCTTCTCGGTGACCACCGCGTCGGGGGCGCGCTCGGGCGGGGTGTTGGCCTCGCTGCTGGTGCCGCGAGGGCCGCCGAAGCCGCCCGCCCCGCGCACGAACGTGGTCAGCTCGTTGACGATGAGCTCTTCGCCGTTCTCGTCGTAGCTCTTGATCTCGGTGACGACCAGGGCCGCCTTGCCCTTGTCGAAGATGTCCTTGATGCGCCCTTTGTGAACGAGCTTGGCGTGGGTGGGCAGCGGGCGCTTGATCTCGGTGTACTGCTCGCTGTGCAGCACCCGGTCGAAGCCGTAGTTCAACCCCGGCCCCTGCTTTCCTTCTTTGGCCAGGGACAAGAACGCGCTCAAGGCCGGCGCCACGCCGAAGGTGGGCAGCGCGTGGAAGCCATCGCCGTGGAGCTCGTACACGAGCTGCAGCTCCTTGGAGTCGAGCGGATCTTTGCCCGTCGCGCCCACGCCCAACGCGTAGATGGCGACGTCGCGCTCGTTGTACGACGATTCGACGGGCGGGAGCTCGGCGCCGAGCGCCAGATCCACGTCGATGAACTCGTTGCCGCCGCGGCTGGGGCCCGCCTGCACATTGGTGAGGATGGGCGCCATGGATTCGTTGACATTGGCCGGGTGGTCCGCCTTTTCGAAGGAGACCACGTCGTCCCACGACTGCTTCAAGGTCTCGGGGGTGATGGAGCGACCCACGCGGAAGGTCTTTCCCTTGGTGCGCTCCCAGCGAAGCTTGCCGAAGAAGCCGCCGCCGACCTCGTAGAGGCCGCCGTTTTCGCTGCAGTCCTCGTGGCAGAGCCAGGCGACCAGCGGGGTGACGTACTCCGGCTTGAGGGCGTCGATGAGCTCCTTCGGGAGGATGGTCTCCGTCATGCGCGAGCCGGCGATGGGCGCGATGGCGTTGACGTGCACGTTCTTCTTCGCGCCCTCGAGGGCCAAGGTTTGGGCGAAGCCGACGAGCCCCAGCTTGGCGAGCGAGTAGTTCGCCTGGCCGAAGTTGCCGTAGATGCCGGCCGCGGAGGCGGTGACGATGACCCGCCCGTAGCCCTGATCGCGCAGATGAGGCCACGCGGCGTGGGTGACGCGGAAGGCGCCGAGGACGTGCACGCGGTAGATGAGATCCCAGTCCTCCTCGGTCATCTTGGCGAAGCTCACGTCGCGCAGGATGCCGGCGTTGTTGATCACCACGTCGACCCGCTTGAAATGGTCGAGCGCGCTCTGCACGATCTTCGCGCCGTCCTCCACCGAGTCGTAGTTGGCCACGGCCTCACCGCCGAGCGCCTTGATCTCCTCCACCACTTTGTCGGCCGCGGCGGAGCTCTTGCCCCCGCCCGTGTGGCCTCCCCCCAAATCGTTGACGACGACCTTCGCCCCGCGGCTGCCGAATAGGAGCGCATGCGAGCGCCCCAGGCCGTTGCCCGCGCCGGTGATGATCACGACTTTCCCATCGAATCGAAGCTCGTTCGCCATGGCGCTCCTCAAAACTGTTCGAAGGCGGATGTTTCGTACACAAAGTATTCGATTCTGGCCGCAGGTCAAGGCACCCGTGCGGTGACTTGGGCAGCTCGAACGAGCGCCGGTGGCGCGAGGGAGCGCGGACGCGTGATAGGCTTGCTTCCATGGACGTTCTGAAGGATTTGCTGGCTTTTCTGCGCCAATCGCCGACCCCGTACCATGCGGTGGAGAGCGCCGTGACCCGTCTGGAGGCCGCGGGCTTTCGCCCCCTGCTCGAAACGGATTCGTGGAGCGATCTCGCGCCCGGCAAGTACTTCGTGTCGCACGGGGAGAGCGCGCTCCTTGCGTTCATCATTCCCTCGTCCCGCAACGTGCGGGGCTTTCGCATCGTGGGGGCGCACACCGATAGCCCCAACCTGCGACTCAAGCCGAAGCCCGAATACAAGAAGGAAGGCTACGCGCAGCTCGGGGTCGAGGTCTACGGCGGCGCGCTGCTCAATTCGTGGCTCGACCGCGATTTGTCCCTCGCGGGCCGCGTGCTCGTGCGCGGCGAAAAAGACGCGATCGTTTCGCGCCTGGTGCGCTTCGATCGGGCGTTGTGCCGCGTCCCGCAGCTCGCGATCCACCTCGATCGCGACGTGAGCGACAAAGGGCTGGTGCTCAACAAGCAAGAGCACCTCGCGCCCATCCTGGGGCTGGCCGATGGCTCGGCCGACGTGGTCGGGCTCTGTGCGCGCGAGCTCCACGTGGACCGCGCGCACATCGTGTCCACCGACTTAATGCTCTACGACATCGTGGCGCCCACGGTGGGCGGCGCCGACGGGGAGTTCCTCTTCTCTGCGCGGCTCGACAACCAGGCCATGTGCCACGCGGCCATTCTGGCGCTCATCGACGCGGCGGCGCGCGCGGACTCCTCGGACGTGGTGCCCTTGGCCGCGCTCTTCGATCACGAGGAGGTGGGGAGCCAGAGCGCGACGGGCGCGGGCTCGGCGTTCTTGCCGCGGGTGCTCGAGCGCATCGTGCTGGGCTCGGGCAAATCGCAAGACGATGTGCACCGCGCCTTTGCCGGATCGATGTGCGTCTCGGCAGATATGGCCCACGCGGTGCACCCCAATTACGTGGAACGGCACGAGCCGCGGCATCGCCCGGTGCTCAATGGCGGGCCGGTGATCAAGGTGAACTCGCAGCAGCGCTACGCGACCTCGGCCAAGACGGCCGCGCTGTTCGCCGATCTTTGCCGCGCGAGCGATGTGCCGGTGCAAAGCTATGCGCACCGCACGGATCTTCCGTGTGGCTCGACCATCGGGCCGATCACGGCCACCAAGCTGGGGATTGCGACGGTGGACGTCGGCAACCCCATGCTGAGCATGCACTCGATTCGCGAGCTGGGCGGGACGAAGGATCCGGAGCGAATGACCCGCGTGCTCGCGCGGTTCTACGGGGTGGCTGAAATCTAGGCAGTCGAGGAGCTCGCGCAGCTCAAGACGTCTTGGCGTCGCCGCGCCCGGGGTCTCCGTCGGGCGTGTGGCGCGGGTCCACGGCCTTGCCCATCGCGTGGTAGCCCTTGTCGACGTACAGGGTGGTGCCCGTGATGCCGGAGGCCAAGGGGCTCACCAGGAACGCGGCGGCGTTGCCGACTTCGTCGGCGGTCATCGGATCGGTGAGCGGGGCGTTGCTGGAGGCGTAGTCCACCATGGCATCGATATCGATGCCGATGGAGCTCGCGGCGCGCGAGGCCCAAGGGCCGGCCGAGATGGTGTTCACGCGAACCCCGTATTTGCGCCCCGCCTCGAAGGCGAGCACGCGCGTATCGCTCTCGAGGGCGGCCTTCGCGGCCGACATGCCGCCGCCGTAGCCGGGCATCACGCGCTGGCTGGCCAGGTACGAGAGCGAGACGAAGGCGCCGGCTCTCTTCATCAGGGGTGCGAAGCGCTGCACCATGGACACCATGGAGTAGGCGCTCACGCCGATGGCGTCGAGGTAGCCGCGGCGGCTGGTCTCGAGCAGGGACTTCTTCACCTCGGGGCCGTTGGCCAGCGAGTGCACCACGATGTCGAGCGGCTGCGCGCCGAAGTCGTTCGTGAGCTGCGCGGCCAAGCCCGCGATCGAAAAGTCGCCCAGCTCGCGGTAACGCTTGTTCTCGCGCACGTCCTCGGGCACCAAATCGAAGGTGTCGAACGCCGCGTCGAGCGCATAGATCTTCTCGAAGTCGAGCAGGGTTCCATCGGCGAGCTTGCGCGACGCATCGAGCTTGCCGCGCCGCAGAAGCGTCTGAAAGATCCCGAGCGCAGGCGGCCATGTACCGACGCACACCTTGGCGCCCGCCTCCGCCAGCGCTTTGGCGATGGCAAATCCAAATCCGCCATCGTCCGCGACCCCGGCCACGAGCGCCCTTCGCCCCGTTAGATCGATCTTGAGCATGGCCGAGGTATCGCCGCACTTCGCGCCCGGCGCAAGGAGGACATGCTCGATTTCGGACGAATTCGACGGCGCGGCGCGCGCGTTCCGGCCTTGCATCGAGGCCCGCACATCACGCGGGAAAAGCGGACCGCCGCGTGCGCGATGTCGCCGCGGCGAAGTGGCTCATCGAACCACTACACGTGCGGGATCAGATGCGCGACCCACGCGACGCCGGTGGCCGCGAGCGCCGCCAGAACCACCACCACGGCGGCCGTGAGGGTGCTGTTCGGCTTCTTCATGGCCGCCGCCGAACCATGGGCGCCGGCGACCGCAGGGCGGAGTTGGGCGTGCGCGGCGTTGTAGCCTGCGGGCTCGGACCCGGGAACGGCGGAAGCGACGGGCATCGATGACGGAGGGGCATCGGGCGACGGAAGTGCCGACATGCGCATCGTGCCGCCGGGGGCACCTCTTCCACCGTTGCCGCCACCGAGATCGCCGCCGCCCGGTACACCCCCACCGAGATCGCTCGAGACGCGTGCGGGGGGGTTCGGGTTGTGGCTGGGACGCGTCGAGGGGAGCGGCTGCAGCGGGTAGCGCGGCTGGCGCGGGATCGGTGTGGGCGGGCGCGGGGGCTCGTCCAGATCTTCGAGGGCGGAGAGGTTGCCCTCGCTCAAGGCGTCGCCGGGGAGCGCGCCCGTGAGGGGATCGGCGCTGCCGGGGAACTCACCGGTGCCGATCTCGCTCATCCAGCGCGAAGGATCTTCGAAGTCGCCCAGGTTGAGCGGCGCGGCCTTGGGGCTCGCGTGCTTCGACTCGGGGGCGCTGCGGTCGTCGTCCTTGAGCGAGGTGAACTCGAAGAGCGCCTCCTCGATGAGCTTGTCGATGATCGACGGCTGCTGCGGCCGGATCCGTTGCTTGTCCCGGACGGCCACGGCCACCAGGGTCTCGACGTCGAAGGAGCTCACGGGCTCGGCGAGCCGGAACATGCAGCTCGCCAGATCCCTCCCCAGCTCGCGCGCCGATTGGTAGCGGAGCGAGGGATCGCGCGCGAGGATGCGGTTCACGATCCGCTCGAGATCGGGGCGCACGTAGCGATTGAATTGGCTCACCGGCGGGATGACCGCCTGCTGCACTTTTTTGACGGTCTGAAAGTCCGTCTCGCCCAGAAAAAGACGCTGGCCCGCGAGCAGCTCCCAGAGGATGATCCCCACGGCGAAAATGTCCGTGCGGTGATCCACGTCTTGTCCGAGGGCGGCCTCGGGGGACAGGTAGCTGAATTTGCCCTTGATGATGCCGGGCTCGGATTTTTCGAGCTGCGAGTTGGCCTTGGCCAGCCCGAAGTCCACGATCTTCACCTCGCCGTACTTCGTGATGAGCACGTTGGGCGGCGACATGTCCCGGTGGACGATGTTGAGCGGCGCGCCGTTGGGATCGCAGAGCTCGTGCGCGTAGCTGAGGCCTTTGCAGATCTCGTGGGCGATGAAGACGGCCGCGGGGACCGGGAACTGCTTGCCCTGCTTCTTCAGCGACTCGGCGATGGTCTTGAGGTTCGCCCCGTCGACGAACTCCATGACGATGAAGTAGGCGTTGTCGCCCACGCCGATGTCGAACACTTGCACGCAGTTCGAGTGCGAGAGGTGCGCCGAGAGACGCGCCTCGTCGAGGAACATGGAGATGAACTTCTTCTTCTCGGACAGATGCGGCAGAACGCGCTTGATGGCGACTTGCTTCTTGAAGCCTTGCAAGCCCTCGCTCTCTGCACGGAAGACTTCCGCCATCCCGCCTGACTCGAGCTTCTCGATGACGCGATAGCGTTGTGCCGAATCCGACATGCTCCTTGATAGCGTGCCATCCGCAGGGACCGAGGGTCAAGCGCTGCCAACTCGGTTTAAAGGCCCATCCTGCTCGCCCGTTCCGTTTTCGATCCCCGCCCCGCGAAACCCCCGCCCACCCCGGGCGCCCGCGTGGAACCGGTCCTCGAGCGTGCTCGCGCCCGCAAATGATTCGCGCGAAAAGATCCTTGTCCGTTTGGTGCGGCGGCTGGTACGCCCAACGGAAGCGACCGGAGGTCCGCTTGCGGCGGCCTCCCTCCAACGCGGCGTGGATGCGCCCACTTCCCCGACTTTTCGCCTTTCTTGCCGTAAACGTTGCGCTTTTGGGCGCGGCCTCGCGGGCTCTCGCCCTGGAGCCCGAGGTCACCAGCGATACGTCCGCGCAGTTCTACGATGTGCGCAGTCCTACGGGGCAGACCATCGTCGCGCGGCGCCGGCTGACCACCACCCTGGGCGTCGGCGCCTACGATCTGCTGGGAAACCAGGCTTCCCCCGACCGCCTCGGCAAAAAACCGCTCCCCGAGCTCACGTTTCGCGCCCGCCTCCGCTACGACGCCGACTACGGACCGGGCGGCGGGAGCGAGGATCCGAACAACAACGACCTCTTGGTGCCCGGCTTTTCGCGCGGGCCCGTCGACTTGATGTACGCGTACATCGAGGGGCGAAAGTTCGCGGGAGGGTGGCTCGGCTTCAAGCTGGGGCGGCAGTACGTGGTGGATTCGCTGGGTTGGTGGTCCTTCGACGGCGGCTTGGTCCGGGTGACCACACCTTTCTATTTCGCGCTCGAGGGCTACGGGGGCTTCGAGGTGCGGGGAGGTATGCCGCTCTCGAGCCCGCGCTTCGAGGGCGCCGGTGTCTGGCGCGGCGATCGGGGCGGCTACGATCCTTCGCTGTACCCCGCCTTTCAGCCGGCGCAGATCGCGCCTGCCATGGGCTTTGCGCTGGAGAGCACCGGCTTTACCTGGCTCCACGGCCGGTTCACGTATCGAAGGGTGTACAATACAGGTGGATCCAGCGTCTCCCAGTTCACCAGCGGGCTACGGCCGCCGGTCGACTACGATGAGACGCGCATCTCGCAGGAGCGAATCGGCTACGGCGTCGACGGCACCTTGCCCAACGTGGGCGGCGCGCGCGCGGGGTTCGCGTACGACCTTTACATGGCCAAAATGGCGAACATTTTCGGCTCGATCGACGCGTTCGTCACCCCCCGGCTCACCCTCAGCCTCGACTACGACTACTACTCGCCCACCTACGACGCCGACTCGATCTGGAACTTCTTCGCCGGCTCGCCGACCAACGACATCGCGGCGCGCGCCAGCTGGGACATTCGCGACGATCTGGCGGTGGCCGGGCGCTTCAATGTGCGTGTATTCCAGACGCAGACGTCGAGCTTCCATGCGAACAGCTCGCCCAACATCAACCCGAGCGCCGACGCCAATGACTATCCATCCAGCGGCGCCACCTTCGACGAAGGCGGTTATTTGTCGGTGACCCAGAAGCAAGGCGAGAACGTGCACGGCCTGCGCGCCAATGGAAACTTCGGAAAAGAAGGCAATCGGATGGGCGGCGATCTGTTCGTGAACCGCGTGTACGACGGCCGTTATCTGTTCGAGGGGCGCGGCTCCATCTGGCACTGGGACGATCGACTGCGGCCCGATCGGGACGCCACCAGCTATGGCTTCGTGGCCGCCGTGGGCTACCGCATGGCGCCGCGCTCCAAGGTGCTGTTCGAGTACCAAGCCGATGTCAATCGCCTGTCCGGCGTGCGCAGCCGCGCCATGATCTGGCTCACCGTGGCGGTGACCCGGTGATCACGAGACCCGCGCGACCCTTGGGCGGCGCCTGGCTTCTGGCCGTCTTTCTGCTGCTGGCGGCCACGGTGGCCATGGCGGGAGGGCCTTCGCGAACGCGGGACGCGTGGCTGCCGCCCGGAAGCGTGGCCAACGATCCCGGCCCGAGCCGGGTGATCTTTCCGCCGCAGCAGCTCACGATTCGCTTCAATCACAAGCTGCACCTGGCGCAAGGCGCCACTTGCAAGACGTGCCACGCGCGGGCGCTCACCAGCGCGTCGGTCCAGGACCATCTGCTGCCCAAGGGCGCGACGTGCGACGCATGCCATCGCTCGGACCACGCGGATTTGAACAAGGTCCGGCCCGGGGATGACCTTACGGGCCAATGCGCCTTCTGCCACATCGGCTACAAAGAGTCGGACGGCAACACGGTCGCGCGGATGGTGATGCCCCGCGCCAATATGGTGTTCGACCATCAGAAGCACCTCGCGCGCAACATCCAGTGCGGCCAATGCCATGGGGCGGTCGACCAAGTGGAGATGGCCACGCGGGACCAGCTGCCGCGGATGCGCGGTTGCTTCAAGTGCCATCAAATGCCCGATTCGGCCGCGCGGGGCGATGCCAAGAGCGATTGCACGACCTGCCATATTGCAGCCAATCCGCGCAACCCCGCGGCGCCGGCGCGCAACGCAGCCGTTCGCGCCGACAATCCCTCGGGGCGCATCCGTACCGTGTTCGCATCGGGCGTGCTCGAGCCACCGCGCTGGCTTCACAACGCGGCGCACACCCCGGATTTCATCGAGCGGCACAAATACGTGGCGGGCAATGATTCGCAGTTCTGCGCGAACTGCCACCAGGAGGACTTCTGCGTCGGTTGCCACGATGGGCGGGTGCGGCCCAAGAGCATCCACCCCAGCGATTACATCGCGATGCACCCCATCGAGGCGCGTCAGGCAACATTGCGATGCACGAGCTGCCACAACGAGCAAAGCTTCTGCCTCGGATGCCATCAGCGGGTGGGGGTGAGCATGACTGGTCCGCTGGCGACCCGGGAGCTCGGCCGCTTCCATCCGCCCAAGGGGATCTGGAGCGATGCCCCGCGAAAACCGGGCCATCATTCGTTCGAGGCCGAGCGGAACCTGAACGCGTGCGTGAGCTGCCACGTGGAGCGGGACTGCGTCGTATGCCACGGCGGGGCGGGCATCGGAGGTGGTTTCAACCCGCACAGGAATGGGTTTTCAGGAGGGTGCGCGACGCAGATGCGCAGAAACCCGCGCCCTTGCTTCGTTTGCCATCTGCCCGACGATGGAGTCCTTGCCCCATGCCGCTGAGAACGCTGCTCTTTTCCTTGCGTCGGCTGCTGTGGGCAGCGTATAGCGACATGTCCGGGGGCCGGGTTAGGTCGAAGGAGGAGCCACGTGAAAGAGCTTGTGCGGTACCTACTCGAGAATCTCTACCTCGATTTCCAAGGGGAAATCACCTTGGACACGGTCCGCCAGTTTCTCCGCGGCGACGAGAGCCGGGAGGCCAAGCAGCTCTTGGCGAAGCTCATCGAGGACAAAGGGGTCGACGATTTGCTGATCACCTTGGCCGACTGTCTGAAAGAACACATCCGCACCGGCATCAACGAGCAGACCGTCCGCGAGCAATTGTCCCTCTATTCGGAGAGCTGAGACCGCCGCGTCATCTCGTTCGAGGTCGAGTTCGCGCTTTCTTTCGAGCAGCTCGAGCATTTCGAGCAGGCGTCCCCGCGCTGGCCGTGGCGTTCGCCGCGGCTGCTTGCGATCAGGGCCATCAAAGCGATCAGCCGACGGCAGGGCCGTACGTGCACCTGGTCGCAACCAATGTGGGCTCGTTCAACGGTAGCCCCGAGAAGAAGCTGCCCCCCGATGGTGCGGTGCTCCTGTCGTTCGACCGGCTGCTGCTGCCCTCGACGGTGATCCGGCAGTCGATCTTCATCATCGATGCCTTCGGCGACGCGCTCTCCCCGACGGTGCAGTACGATCCGGTCACGCGCATCGTCACCTTGGGCCCCCCGACCCAAGGCGAATGGTTGGTGCGAAGCCAGCCCTACAAGCTGGTCCTGGCCATTCCCAACGGCAACGAGGACACGAACGGCGTGCGCGCCATCGACCGCGCCCCGCTCGATCCCACGTCGCAGCGCGTGATCTCGTTCTTCGTGAGCGACACGCCCGAAGGTCTGCCCAATACACCCCGCTACGATTTTTGCACCGACGTGCTCCCCATCTTCCAACGTCACTGCTCGGCATCGCAGTGCCATGGGTCGGGGGCGGACGGTCGCGGGCTCCGTGCTGCTACCGGGCTCGTGCTGGACACCCCGGTCGGGGTCGAGGCGACGGCCATCGGCCACACGAGCCGCATCGTGGCCGTGACCTCCAACACCGGACCGCGCGGTCGTCCTCGTGCTCCAGGCCGGCAGTTCGGGGTCGACGTTCCGTTGGTCGATCCGCGCGCACCCGGCAACAGCTGGCTCCTCTACAAACTGCTGATCGCGCCTCCCCCGCCCCCGGGCACTCCGGCGAGCCACCGCCTCAAATGCGACGGCAGCCCGGGAACCGCTCCGCAAGGCCACGTCCCTCCGCCCGTCCCCATCGCCGATCTCTCCGACGACGAGCGCGCACGCCTATCCGAATTCGTGGGAGGCAATGTCATGCCCTACCCACCGAACCCCGGCACCGGCGACCGCAGCGAGAACCTCTCATTCGACGAGCTGCAGCGAATCAGCGGCTGGATCGATCAGGGCGCGGTGCTCCAAAAATGCGCGTGCGAGAAGTAGCCGTCGCTCGAACGAGACTCCAATCCTGACCGGTCCGCCCGCTCGAAGATCCGGAGGATCCATCGAGCCTTTGCACCCCTGGCGTCCCTTGCGCCCTGGCGGTTAATTCCCGCACTCACAACGCAGCCCGCACGGCCCACGGCGGATCATCGCAACCACGAATCGCGGCGCCGGCGCCAACCTCGAACGGCACCAAAACGACTGCACCCTGGCGGCCCTTGCGCCCTGGCGGTTAACTCCCGCACTCACAACGCACCACGCACCGCTCACCGCAGCGAAACCACCGCAACCACAATCGCGGCGCCAGCGCCAAATTCGAACCGCACCAAAACGAAAAGCCCGGATAAAATCCAGGCTTTCTCGTTACGTCGCAACGAACCGCGCTCGTCTCGAGCGCGAACGCCACTTAGACGCGGCGACGCTTGGGCGGACGGCAGCCGTTGTGCGGAACGGGCGTGACGTCGCGGATGAGGGTGACCTTGAAGCCGGCCGTCTGCAGCGCACGAAGCGCGCTTTCGCGACCTGCACCCGGTCCCTTGACGAAGACGGCGATGGAGCGCATGCCGTGATCCATGGCGCGGCGCGCCGCTTCTTCCGCCGCGAGCTGCGCGGCGAAGGGGGTCGACTTGCGCGAGCCCTTGAAGCCGCGGGAGCCGGCGCTGGACCAGGCAATGGCGTTGCCGTTCACGTCGGTGATGGTGACGACGGTGTTGTTGAACGTCGACTGGATGTGCGCAATCCCCGTCGCGACGTTCTTCTTCACCTTGCGCTTGGTGCCCTTGGCTTTGGGACCCGAGGCGGCCTGTGTATTCGTGCTCTTCGCAGTGGCCATGACGTCTTCTTACTCGCTAGCTGGATGAGGGAACGTGAATCAGCTCGTCTTACGCGCGCGGGACAGGACGCCCTTGCGCGGGCCCTTGCGGGTGCGGGCGTTGGTGTGCGTGCGCTGTCCGTGAACCGGCAGCCCCTTGCGATGGCGCAGCCCGCGGTAGCAGCCGATGTCCATCAGCCGCTTGATGTTCGTCTGCACCTCGCGACGGAGGTCGCCTTCTACCTTGTAGTCGGTCTCGAGCAGCTCGCGGATGCGCTTGATCTCGGCTTCCGTCAGCTCCTCGGTCTTCTTGTTCGGCGGGATGTTGGCCCGCGTGCAGATGACGCGCGCGAGCGCATGGCCCACGCCATAGAGGTACGGGAGAGCAAACGCGATCTGCTTGTGACGGGGGAGGTCGACTCCGGCGATACGAGCCATGTGTGTTCCTTAGCCTTGACGCTGCTTGTGACGGGGATTTTCGCAAATGATTCGCACGACACCTTTGCGGCGCACGACCTTGCACTTATCGCAAATTTTCTTGACGCTCGGACGAACCTTCATGGCGAAAACCTTTTATCTCGTTCCTTCGGGACAGGATGAATGATCACTTGTGTCGGTACGTGATCCGTCCCCGGCTGGGGTCGTACGGACTGACTTCCACGGTGACGCGGTCACCGGGCAAAATTCGGATGTAAAACTGCCGCATACGACCGCTGATGGTCGCAAGTACGACGAGCCCGTTATCACACTTCACACGAAACATCGCGTTCGGCAGCGCCTCTTGAACGACGCCGTCGAACTCGAGCTTGTCGCCCTTGGGCTCCTTGCGCTCGCGTCTTTCACTCATGCTCGTTCGGCTCGTCCTTTATCCAGTGAGATTCCCAACGCTGCAAACACTCGTTCGGTGACTTCTTCGACCGTCCCCACTCCGCTGACCCGCTTCAACTTCCCGCGCTTCTCGTAGAACGGAAGGAGCTCGGCAGTCATGGCCTCATAGGTGCTGAGGCGCTTGACGACGACTTCTTCCTGATCGTCGGGACGGTGCTCGAGCTCCGCCCCGGCGGGAGGGGGGTTGTACTTCAAATGGTAAATCTGTCCAGTGCGTTTATCCGTGCGGCGCAACACAGCGCGCTCTTGGAGGAGCTCGGACGGCACGTCGATGGCCAGAACCACGTCGAGCTCGGTGTCGTGCTTGCCGAGCACCTTGTCGAGGCCGGTCGCCTGGGGCGCCGTGCGCGGAAAACCGTCGAGGAGGAATCCGGGCTTGCAGTCGGGCTCTTCCACCCGCGCATCCACCAGATCGAGGACGACTTCGTCCGGCACCAGGCCGCCCGCCGCCATCTTCTCGACCAAATCCTTCGGCAGCTTGCCGGCCGCCTTGGCCGCGCGAAGCATGTCGCCCGTCGAAATCTGCGGGATACCTTGGTTCGCGCAGATGATTTTCGCTTGGGTGCCTTTACCCGCGCCCGGAGGTCCAACCAACACGAGTCGCATGATTAGACGTCCCTTCTGCCGCGGATGCGGGTGGCCTTGCCGCCCGAACCCGACAGCCCTTCGTAGTTGCGCGTGATGAGGTGCGCTTCGATCTGGTTCACGGTGTCGATGGCGACGCCCACCACGATCATGATCGAGGTCCCACCCCAACGAAACGGAACGTGAAATGCTTCGCTGATGATCGACGGTACGATGCAGACCGCCGCCACGTAGAGCGAGCCACCGAAGGTGAGCCGCGACATGACGTGGTCGATGTAATCGGCCGTTTGCTTTCCCTGGCGGATGCTGGGGATAAAGGCCTGCTGCTTCTTCAGATTGTCCGCCACATCGACCGGCTGGAAGGTGATGGCGGTGTAGAAGTAGCAGAAGAAGATGATCAGCCCGACATAGAAGACGTTGAACACCCAGTCGCCGCGTTGGAGCGCCGTCTGGAGCTGCGCCATGCCGGGGATCTTGAAGTTCGCGAGGGTGGCCGGGAACATCAGCAGCGACGAGGCGAAGATCGGCGGAATCGTTCCCGCCGTGTTCACGCGCAGCGGCAAGTGCGCCGTCTGGCCCCCGTACACCCGCCGACCCACGGTGCGGCGCGCGTAAAAGATGGGGATGCGGCGTTGCCCGCGCTCGAAGAACACGATGGTGGCCACCGTGGCCAAGACGACCGCGGCGACCGCCGCCAGGTTCAGCGGCTGGATGTTGCCCTTGTTCGTCGCGAAGTACTGAAACAGGCCGCTCGGGATGCCGTCGACGATGCCCGCGAAGATGATGAGCGAGATGCCGTTGCCGATGCCCCGCTCGGTGATCTGCTCGCCGACCCACATCATGAACGCGGTGCCGGTGGTGAGCGTGATCACGCTCATGATGCGGAAGCCCCAGCCGGCGTGCACCACCACGTCACCCACCCGAGCGCTGTCGGACAGGTCCTGGTTGTTGAGCGCCTCGAGGCTCATGGCGATGCTGAAGGCCTGCACGACCGACAGAACGATCGTGCCGTAGCGCGTGTACTGGTTGATCTTGCGCTGGCCTTGCTCGCCTTCCTTCCGCAGCTCTTCGAGCGGCTTGAAGACCATGGCGAGGAGCTGGAGCACGATGCTCGCGCTGACGTAAGGCATGATGCCGAGCGCGAAGATCGAGAGGTTCCCGAGCGCCCCGCCGCTGAACATGTTGAGCATGCCGAGCAGGCCACCGCCCTGCTTGTTCACGACGGCCTGCATCACGTTCCGGTCGACGCCCGGGATGGTGACGAAAACACCGATCCGGTACACCGCGAGCATGACCAAGGTAAAAAGGAGCCGTTTGCGCAGCTCGGGTACCTTGCCGATGTTCGCGAAACCGGAAAAGAGTGCCATAGAAGGAGCTTTCGGTCTGCCGGCTATGCCGAGACAGAGGCCTCGGCGCCGAGAACGATCGCCTTGCCCCCCGCCTTTTCGATCTTCTCTGCTGCGCTCTTGGAGAACCGGTGAGCCGTCACGAAGACCGACTTCGAGAGCTCTCCATCACCGAGGATCTTGATGCGATCGACGGGGCCCTTGATGAGGCCACGGTCGCGCAGCGCGGTCTCGTCGACCTTGGCGCCTGCCGCGAACACTTCGAGATCGCTCACGTTGATCTCCGCCGTCTTCACGGGGAAGGGCGGGTTGAAGCCGCGCTTCGGCAAGCGGCGCGCGAGCGGCGTCTGGCCGCCTTCGAAGCCGTGCTTGATGCCGTTGCGCGCGTACTGGCCCTTCTGGCCGCGGCCTGCGGTCTTGCCGAGGCCGGAGCCTACGCCGCGACCCTTGCGGGTCTTCGGGCGGCTCGCGCCGACGGGCTTGACGAGCTTGGAGAGTGTATCAGCCATCGACTTCCTCCACCGTCACGAGGTGCATCACCTTCTTGATCGCCCCGCGGAACGACGGCGTGTTCTTCACCGTCACACTGGAGCCGGGTCCCCGAAGGCCGAGCCCCTTGATCGTCAGACGCATCGTCTCGGATTGACCGATGACGCTGTGGGTCTGGCGAACGACGAGATTCGCTTTCATCGCGCTTACCTTCAGCCTTCGCCGGCGACCGCTGCCGCCACGTTGGTCGTGGACTTACGGTCGGACTGGTAGATGTCGTTGACTTCTTTGCCGCGCTTGCGCGCGATCTGCTCAGCGCTCTTGAGCGACTTGAGCGCCTTCACGGTGGCGCGCACCACGTTGTGCGGGTTCGCGCTGCCGATGCACTTGGTGAGGATGTCGTGGATGCCCGCGCTCTCCACCACCGCGCGCACCGCGCCGCCGGCGATAACGCCGGTTCCCGCCGTGGCGGGACGGAGGAAGACGCGACCCGCGCCGAAGTGGCCGAGGGTCTCATGCGGAATGGTGACGCCGGTCAGCGGCACCTTGAAGATGTTCTTGCGGGCCTGATCGTTCCCCTTGCGGATGGCCTCGGGAACTTCGTTCGCCTTGCCGAGGCCCACGCCCACGTGACCCGATTCGTCTCCGACGACGACGAGCGCCGCGAACGAGAATCGCCGGCCGCCTTTGACGACCTTCGCCACGCGGTTGATGTGGATGATGCGCTCTTTGAGCTTGTCTTCGTCGATTTGATCGAAAGCCATGTTGGTTTCCTGCTCTTAGAACTCGAGGCCGCCCTCGCGGGCCCCATCGGCGAGAGCGCGAACACGCCCGTGGTAGAGATAACCGTTGCGGTCGAAGACGACCTTGGCGATTCCCTTGGCGAGGAGCGCCTTGGCGACCGCTTGTCCGACCCGCTTTGCGTCGTCGATCTTGGTGCCCTCGGCGCCCTTGAGCCCCTTGGCCAAGGTGGACACGTGGGCAACCGTGTTGCCCGTCGCGTCGTCGACGGCCTGGGCGTAGATGTGCTTCGCGCTTCGGAAGACGGTGAGGCGCGGACGCTCGGAGGTGCCGCTGATTTTTCGGCGGATACGGAGCTTGCGGCGCTCCCGTCCGACAATCTGCATGGCCATGATTCAGTTCCTCTTACTTTCCGCCCTTGGCGCCGGCCTTACCGGCCTTCTCGCGAACCTTCTCGCCCTGGTAACGAACGCCTTTGCCACCGTAAGGCTCCGGCGGACGAAAACCACGGATCTTGGCCGCCGTCTCGCCCATTTTTTCTTTGTCGGCGCCCGTGAGCACGACCAAGGTGCCCTTGGAGTCGCCCGGGATCTCGACCTTGATGCCGGCCGGGATCGGGAAGTTGACCGGGTGCGAGAAGCCGAGCGACAGGTTGAGGACCTGCCCCTTCAACTCCGCACGGTAACCGGTGCCGACCAGCTGCAGGGTCTTCGTGTAGCCCGTGCTCGTACCCACCACCATCGTATTGATGAGGGCGCGAGCGAGGCCCTGGAAGCGCGCGCCGTCGCGACCGGGGATGGTCGGCAGCACGGTGAGCGCTGCGCCCTCGATCTTGACGGAGACGTTCTGCGGGAGGGCGCGCGACAGCTGACCCTTCGGGCCTTTGACGTCGACGGTGCCGTCCTTGATGGTGACGGTGACGCCCTTGGGGATGTCCACCGTGCGCTTGCCGATCCGGGACTGACGAAGTCCTTCGATCGTGCCAGAAGCAGCTTGAATCGCTTGCTGAGTCATCACCAAACCTCGCAAAGGAGCTCGCCGCCTACGCGCTGCTTGCGCGCATCGCGGTCGGTCATGACGCCGCGGCTCGTGCTGAGGATCGACACGCCGAGGCCCGAGCGGACGCGCGGGATGCGGTCATGGCGAACGTACACACGACGGCCAGGCGAAGAAACGCGACGGAGGCCGTCGATCGCGCTCTGGCGATCGCGCCCGTAGCGGAGGACGAGCGTGAGGGTGCGGGGCGCCGCCGGGTCATCGGGCTCGCTGACGCGAACGTCGTCGAGGAAACCTTCGGCCTTGAGCACCTGTCCGAGGTGCTCCTTGAGGCGCGAGTGCGGCATCTCCACGCGGTCGTGCCGCGCGAGGGCGCCGTTGCGGATACGGGTGAGCATATCGGCGATCGGATCGGTCATCATGAGATCACCAGCTAGCCTTGATCACGCCGGGGATCTCGCCACGCAGAGCAAACAGGCGGAGACACACACGGCAAAGTTCGAACTTGCGGTAGTAACCGCGGGCGCGGCCACACACCTTGCAACGATTGCGGACGCGTACCGAGAACTTGGGAGCGCGATTGAGCTTCGCGAATTGAGACGCACGAGCCATTTGGTCTGTCCTCGACTATGCTGCCCGGAAAGGCATGCCCAGGTTTTTGAGAAGGGCGCGCCCCTCTTCGTCGGTCGTGGCCGTCGTCACGAAGGAGATGTTGAGCCCCTTGATGACGTCGATCCGGTCGTAGTTGATTTCGGGGAAGATGATTTGCTCGCGCAGGCCGAGCGTGTAGTTCCCCTTGCCGTCGAACGCCTTGCGCGACACGCCGCGGAAGTCGCGGGTACGCGGGAGGGCGATCGTGATGAGGCGGTCGAGGAACTCCCACATGGTGGCGCTGCGGAGGGTGACCATGGCGCCGATGGGGATGCCGGCGCGCAGCTTGAAGCTCGCGATGGCCTTCCGGGCGCGGGTGACCACCGGCTTCTGCCCGGTGATGGCGCGGATCTCTTCGACGGCGGCGTCGACGATCTTCGGGTTGGTCACGGCGGCGCCGAGGCCCATGTTCACGATGATCTTCTGCAGGCGGGGGACCTGCATCGGATTCTTGTACCCGAACTCCTTGATGAGGGCCGGAATGACTTCCTTCTGGTACTTGGCAGCAAAGCGCGGGGCGACGATCTCGGTCGTCGACACGACTTGCTCGCGGGCTTCGGCGGCCGCGGCGGAAGGCTTGCCCTTCTGCTCTTTCTTGTCTTTCTTGCTGGCCATCACTTCTTCTCCCGCTTCGGAGTGGCGATTTCCTCACCGCTCTTGGCGACGCGGATCTTGTTCCCCTTGTCGTCCGTCTTAAAATGAACGCGCGTCGGCTTGCCGGTGCTGGGGTCGATCAGCATCACATTCGACGCATGGATGGGTTGCTCGCGCTCGATGATCCCGCCGTTGGGATTACGGGGCGTGGGGCGCGTGTGGCGGTGGACGAGGTTCACGCCTTCGACCAACACCCGGTTCTCTTCGCGGAAAATACGGGCGATCTTGCCCTTCTTTCCCTTGTCTTTACCGGTGATCACGACAACCGTGTCGCCGGTGTGGAGCCGCGCCGCCATTACAAAACCTCCGGAGCGAGCGAGATGATCTTCATGAACTTCTTGCCGCGGAGTTCGCGCGCGACCGGTCCAAAGATACGGGTGCCGATGGGCTCGAACTGGGCGTTGATGAGAACTGCGCTGTTCTCGTCGAACTTGATGTAGCTGCCGTCGGGACGGGACTGCTCGCGGGTGGTGCGGACGACCACGGCCTTGGCCGTATCACCCTTCTTCACCTTGGTGCCCGGGAGTGCTTCCTTGATGGAGACGACGATGATGTCTCCGACGCTCGCATAGCGACGGCGGGATCCGCCGAGTACCTTGATGCACTGGACGCGTTTGGCGCCGGAGTTATCGGCGACCTCCAGTATGGTTCGCATCTGAATCATGACGTTGTCCTCTTCCCGGCCTACTCTTCGACGAACTTCTTGACGAGGCGCACGACCTTGAAGCGCTTGTCGCGCGAGATCGGGCTGTGTTCTTGAATTTCGACTTGGTCGCCGATTCGAAATTCGTTCTTCTCGTCATGCGCCTTGAAGCGGGAGCGCGTGCGAACGTACTTGCCGTAAAGCGGATCGCGGCGGGCGTTCACGACCTCGACGACGACGGTCTTGTCCATCTTGTCGCGGATGACCCGGCCGACCATCTTGCGGCGGAATCCGTGCGACTTGCGCTCGACGGCCACGGTGGAGTGGGTCGAATGCGCCGGTGCCGGGACGACATTGTTCTCAGAAGCCATCGGTTAGCCTTCCTTCGTCGAGGCTTGGGCTTCGGGAGCCGCGCCGCGGGACTTGAGGACAGTGAGGACGCGCGCCAGGTCGCGGCGCGTCTTGCGAATGTTGCTCGTGTCGTCGAGCCGGTTCGTGAAGTTCTTGAGGCGGTTCTGGAAGAGATCCGACCGCAGGCTCTTTTCGAGCTCTT
Organism: Sorangiineae bacterium MSr11954; assembly: GCA_037157815.1. NCBI lineage: Bacteria > Pseudomonadati > Myxococcota > Myxococcia > Myxococcales > Pendulisporaceae > Pendulispora > Pendulispora albinea. The sequence goes on along the minus strand of CP089984.1, from coordinate 1,581,778 downwards.
TGAGGTCCTCGAGCGAGCGCTCGTTCAAGTCTTTTGCCTTCAGCATGATCAGAGCACTCCGCGGGCAATGAACTTGTAACCGACGGGGAGCTTGTGACCGGCGAGGCGGAAGGCTTCGCGCGCCATCTTCTCGTCGATCCCGGAGATCTCGTACATGACGCGACCCGGGAGGATATCGGCCGCCCACTCCTCGACGCCGCCCTTGCCTCCACCCATTCGAACTTCGAGCGGCTTCTTGGTGACGGGGCGGTCGGGGAAGATACGGATCCAGAGCTTGCCCGCGCGCTTGACGTGGCGGGTGATCGCCATACGGGCTGCTTCGATCTGACGGGCCGTCAGGCGGCCCGGTTCGACGGCTTGCATGCCGAAGTCACCAAAGCTCACATCGGAGCCGCGGTGCGCGACGCCACGATTGTGGCCCTTCTGCATCTTTCGGAACTTGGTTCGCTTGGGGGAAAGCATGGTGTTCTCTCTACGTCGTCACGTTAGGGAATCGGCCGTCGAACGCGGCGTTGGAGGACCTCACCCTTGAAGATCCAGCACTTGATACCGATGATGCCGTACTTGGTCCGGGCTTCGGCGATGCCGAACTCGATGTCGGCGCGCAGGGTGTGCAGAGGAACGCGGCCCTCGCGGTAGGTCTCGACGCGGCTCATTTCGCTGCCGCCCAGACGGCCGGAGCAGCGGATACGAATGCCCTTGGCGCCGAACTTCATGGCCGTGGAGACGGCCTTCTTCATCGCGCGACGGAAGGCAACGCGACGCTCGAGCTGCGTGCCGACGTTCTCGGCCACGAGCTGCGCGCTGGTCTCCGCCTTGCGGATCTCCTGCACGTCGATGAACACTTCGTTGTCGGTGAACGACTGGACGCCGGCGAAGACGGTCTCGCCCTTGGCGGCGGTCTTCACGTTGCCGACCTTCAAGGTCTCGATCCCCTTGCCGCCCTTGCCGATGACCATGCCGGGGCGCGCGGTGTAGACGATGACCTTGGCCTTGTTCGCGGCCCGCTCGACCTCGACGGACGCGATGTTGGCGTTCATCAAGTAGTCTTTGACCGCCCGCTTGATGCGGATGTCCTCGTGGAGCCACTTGGCGTACGACTTGTCCTCGAACCACTTCGAGTTCCAAGTCTTGATGACGCCGAGGCGGAAGCCGTAGGGATGGACTTTCTGACCCATGGAAGAACGCGCTCTTTCGTGTTGATGTTGGCGGCGGGCGAGCCTTCTAGGCGCGCTCCCCGAGAATCACGGTGATGTGGCTCATCCCCTTTTGAATGCGGGTGGCCCGTCCCATGGCGCGGGGACGCCAGCGACGCATGAACTTGTTCGGGGCCTTGTCGACGAAAGCGGTCTCGACGAAGAGAGCATCGACATCGACACCCGGAGCTCGGGTACGCGCATTGGCCACGGCGCTCTCGATGACCTTCTTGAGGTACGGAGCCCCAGCCTTCTGCGTGAACTCGAGGAGCTGGAGAGCCTCACCGGCTTGCCTGCCCCGAACGAGGTTCACGATGACTCGGGCCTTGCGCGGGGAAATCCGCGCGAAGCGGGCTATCGCTTTGCTGACCATGGTGGACCTTTAGACGCCTTTCGTACCTGATGCCAACTTGAGACCGAGACGGACGCCCCATGATTCCCGGAACCGGAAACCCGTGGGACCTGCGAGCTGCAACGTGGCGAAACAGTTTGAGTGCTTCGTCGTACCGTCTCGTTGCCTGGCTTCCTGTACCCTATCGGGAGCGAAAAAGCCTCGGGCGAATCCGAGATGGCCGTTACGACCGCGAGAAGAGAAACAGATCCGGGTTGGATCCTCCTCGGCCTTGGGGGTCGAGGAGGCGCGTACTTTACGCGTGGGCGCGGCCTTGGCAAGGGAAAAACAGGAAATCGAAGCGCGGCCGGGGCTCCGACGGGTGCCGCAAGGGGCTTTTACACCGCTCGAGCCCGGCGGTGGGCGACGGCCAGCCCTTGCCAGCTCTTAAAGACGCCCCTCACGGCGCGCGCTTTCCGCCGGGGCGTTTGGCGAACAGAAGCGTGACAAACACATCGCGCCCTCCGCTTGGCTGCGGGCGGACCACCGCGCCGATGCCGACGTGCGTGAACTCGGCGTTGATCATGTTGGCGCGGTGGCCGGGGCTATCCATGAGCATCTCGTGGGCGCTCTCGGGTGAGGAGCCGCGGGCGACGTTCTCCCCATAGAGCGGAAAGAGCAGGTTGGCGCGGCGGAAGCGGTCCTCGGTGGTGCCGGTGGTGGGGGACACATGGCCGAAGAACGCGTGGTCGGCCATGTCCTCGCAGTGAACGCGGGCGAGCGCCGCGAGCTCGTCGTCCTCGGCCAGGGGTGGAAGGCGGGCGCCCTCGCGGGTGCGGGCGAGCAAGGCGAGCATGCGCTGCTCGGCGAGCGCCGGGGTGAGGGGCGCGCTGGCTTCGGCGGACGCGCGCTCGGCGCCGAAACGCTTGGGGGGCTCGGGCTCGTCGACGTCGACGTAAATGGGGAAGTTCGCGAGGACGACGGGGCCCGTCGCACCATCGCCCAGGAGCTCGACTTTGTGAACGCCGGGATCGGTGAGGGTGAGATCGCCGCGGTAGGAGCGATCGCCGTTGCGAAAGGTGCGCACCACGCCGTCGGGCCGGGTGATGGCCAAGTCGACCCGCGCAAAGCGATCGCCGACCTTGCCCGCGAGGTGCAAGGTCTGGCCGCGCGCCAGGTGCTTGGGCACCGGCTCGAGCTCGACCTCGACCGACGCGAAGGCGATGGCCAGCGACTCCGCCGCCCCTGCCCCCGCCGTACCGATGCCGTAGCGGGTGATGGGCATGTTGCGCGGGATGCTCTCGATGACCCGCGCGAGGCGTGCCTCGATGTCGGCCTCGGAGAGGCTCGATCCTTCGATGTAAAGCAGCCAGGGCGCCGGCCCGACGTAACCGAGCCGGCGTGACATGACATCGACGGCGAGGGCGTCCTTCGGGGCTTCACCGCGCGAGGCGATCCACGATGCAAGCTGCGTCAGCCGGGGATCGGCGCGAAACGTATCGCCCCGCTGGCGAAAGACGCGCACGAAGCTGGCATCGGCGAGGGCCGTCATGCCGGCGCCGGCCGTGTCCGTGCGGGGCGCGGGGGACGGTGCGGGGGTTGTGGGAGCTGCGGGACCTGCGGGCTCGCTCGCGTAGGTCGCGGCGCTGGGCGGAACGATCTCGTGAAACTCCGCGGCGTACGAGCGCGGGGCGCCGCGCCCGGCGGGCGTGTACGTGGTTTGAAAGCAGGCGGAGACGAAAACGGAGGAGAGCGCGAAGAAAGCGGAAACGAAGGGCGCCGCCGTGGGGGCGCGGGGGTGTTGCATGGTCGTGAATCCTCGTGACCACTGTATCGACCCGCGGCATGAGGCGGTTGCTTCTTCGGCGTCGGGCGCGTCTTACGTGGCGATGAAGGCGCGTTCGACCAGCCACACGACGGCGATCGCAGCAATGGCGGCAGAGCCACCGAGCAGGGCCATGCGGTGGTAGAGCGGCTTGGCGCGCGCGGCATAGGCGAGCGGAAGAAACGCGGCCACGACGGCGCATTGTCCGAGCTCGACCCCAAGGTTGAAGCCGAGAAGAACACGGACGAGCTCTGCGCGGGCCAGCCCGAGATCGACCAGGACCGCGGAGAAGCCAAAGCCGTGCAGGAGGCCGAGGGCAAAGGCCGCCGCCCAACGCTCGCCGCGAAGAACGGGGACGAGGTTGTTCAACGCGGCCAGCACCACCGACGCGGCGATCCCCGACTCCACCACGCGGGAGGGCAGCCGGACGACGTCCAGGGCCGCGAGGCTCAAGGTGATCGAGTGGGCCACGGTAAAGGCGGTGACGATTCCAAGGACGTCCCGAAACGCGGCGCGAAAGTCGGAGACGGGGCGCCATGTGCGGCCCTCACGGCGGAGGACGGACGGCAGAAGAAGCGCGAGGAGAAAGAGGAGGTGGTCGATGCCCGATGCGATGTGGCCAACGCCCTCCGCGACGGCGTCGCGAAACGATTGTGCGGGGGGCGGCGCGGTCCATGCGAAGCGCTGGGAGGGTGCGGCGGCCGTGAAGATGGCGGCGCGCTCGCCTTCGGGGTTGCGGAATCGGAGGAGGCCGTGGTGCTGGGGGTCGATGTCGAAGAAAATGCTGTAATTTACATGTATGTCGGCGGCCGCCGTCGAACCGGATGATGCAGCGCCGGGTGCGCGATCGCACGCGAGGCGAAAGAGGAGAACGGCGTAGTTGCCGTCGGAGTGGGGCACGATGCGCAGCTCGCCGGGGATGGTTTGGCATGGGCGGTCGCCGGCCGCCACCGTGAGGTGCGCGAAGGCGTAGGCCTCGAGCTGCGCGCGGTGGGTTCGGAGCTCGCCCCATGTGAGGTTGCCGTCGTCGTTGGCGTCGAGGTGCATCGCGTAGGTGAGATCGCGCAACGCGATGTCCCAGCGGCCATCGAGCTCGAGGGCGGGGGCAGACGTAGACGCGGACGTGGACGTGGACGTGGACGTGGACGCGGCAGACGAGCGGTCCGCGGGCGCGTTCAAGGTCAAATACGCGTCGCTGGGTTTGTGCGCTTGCGCAGGGGCCGCGCGCAAGAGGTGAAACGCAAAGGCGATCAGAACGACGAACGCGCGGCGCATCATGGTGTGGGTCTCGCGGGGAGGAGCTCGCGGACGCGCGATCGAAGCGCGACGAGCCTTGGTTCTTCGGCGCGGTTGGCCTCGAGGAACGTGAGGACGGGCATCGCCTCGGCGGGACTGCGCGCGGCGAGGGCCGATTCCAGAAAGACGCGGGCGTCGGCCGGTTCGCGCTGGACCTGCCAGTTCGCCTTGGCCAGCTCCAGGGCGGTGCTCGGATCGTGGAGGAGCACCAGGTGAAAGCGCGCTTGCTCCCGGCGGTGCACGACGTCGCCGCGCTCTTGGCTGGCCAGGTAGCGGGCGCGCAGCAGCTCGCGGTGGGATTCGGCCGCGGGGTGGTTCGATGCGGCTTCCGCGATGGCGAGGCGAAGGAGAAGGTTGTCGTCGTTCTCGCGACCCGGACCGTGCAGCCAGGAGAGGACCTCCGCGGGGCGGTCTTGGTCGAGGAGAAGATCGGCGTAGGCGGCGCGGGTGTAGGCGTCGGATGGATCCGCGTCGAGCGCGGCTCGGTGGTGCGCCTCGGCGGCGGCATCGTCGCCAGCCCGCACGGCGATCTCGCCCAATGTCGCGAGGATCCACGCGCGCTCCGCCGGGCGGAGCGGCGTCTTCGCGAGGGTCGCGCGCTCTTCGGCCGCACGGAGCGCCGAACCAAGGTAGGCGTAAGCTTCGCGGGCGCGGCCCGAGAGGCTATCGACGGCTGCAAGGCACTGCGCGGACACGAGATCGCCCGCCAGCGCGCGAAGGGGTGCGCAGCTGGCGCGCGAGGCGGCGTACTCGCCGCGGACGGACAGAACGACGGAGCGCGTGAGCCACGCTTGCGCGTCCCCGGGGGTGCGGCGGAGGAGCTCGTTCAAATCGAGCAGCGCTTCGTCGAACGCGTGCTGGCTTTGGCGGATGGTCGCGCGGAGCAGCAGAACCTCTGGGGGCGGCGCGACATCGTTCCACCAAGGCGCCAGCGCGGCTTGGGCGTGCCCCAGGTAGCGCGGATCCGAGGTGACCCGCGCCTCCTCGATGTCTCGTTTGGCCAGCTCCGTGGCCAAGGCCACGTTCGTGGGATCGCGCGCGAGCTGCGCACGTGCTTCACGCGGGCCCCACGCCGGCGACGGCGCGAGGACCTCCGCATCGTCGCGCGGCACATACGCCTGGGCGGGCGCGGTCCCCCGCCCGAGACCGAGCCACGCGGCGACCAGGATCGGGCCGATACACAGAAGGACCATCAGGGCGCGGCGCACGGCGATCTCCTCCTAGAGGGCTGCGAAGATCTGGGCCGCCTTGCCGGCGGCGGCTTCGCTGGCGGCGGTCTTGGTGGGCGGCTGCCGGATGGTGAGCATGCTCTTCTTGCGAAGAAACGATTCGCGGTTGGGCACCACCTTGGAGAGCCTCTCCTGCGAGGCGCGGCGCGCCTTCTTCGCCGCCTCGTCGGTGGCGAACTCGCAGACGCTGAACGCCAGATCGTCCGGGCCCTTTGCCCCGAGGCAAAAATCCGCCCCGAAGATCGACGCCACGTGCTGCCGTTTCTCGGTCACCGCGAACCCTGCCCGCTCGAGCGCCGCATACACGTCCTCGGCCTTCAACGCATCGGGCGGGCGATGCTGCGCCTCCATCTCCAGCTTCGCGCCGAGCCCGAGGCTGGCGAGGGCCGCCAGGGCAGCTCGCTCGCCGCCTTCTTCGGACACCGCAGAAGGCGGCACCGAAGATGGCGGCGCGACGGCCGGCGCGTTCACCTGCGCGGCAGGATCGGATGGAACCGGGTCGGCGCGAACCGACGATTTGCTGCAGCCCCCGAGGATCACCAGGGCCGCCACGACGAGGACATATCGCGGGCACATTCTTTCCGTCCTACGCCGGGCAGGGAGGAACGGATCGCTCCGAGCTCACGGATTTTTCGCGGCCGCGCCGCGAAGGCTTCGATCCGACCTTTGGAGCCATTCGTAGAACGGTGCGCGGCAGGAATGCTGCCCGGAAAGAGAAGAAACATGAAACGACCCATCCTGGGATCCGTCTGCGCGATGGCGGCGGGTCTCGCTTTGCTCGCAATCCCCGGCGACGCCGGGGCGTCGAGCCACAAGGAAGCTCCGTTCATTACGAAGAATCCCAAGGTCGACGGCACCGACTTTTATATGTTCAACAGCTACGAGAGCGGACGCACCGGCTTCGTCACGCTCATCGCGAACTATCAGCCGCTCCAGGATCCCATCGGTGGACCGAATTACTACACCATGGATCCGGAGGCGCTCTACGAGATCCATATCGACAACGACGGCGACGCCAAGGAAGATCTGACCTTCCAGTTCCGCTTCAAGAACACGCTCGCCAACGGCGGAAAAGGCATTACGCTCCCCATCGGGAAACCACCGCAGGACGTCGGCATTCCGCTCCGCACCGCGGGCGGCGTGAGCGGCGACGATGCGGCGACCATCAACGAGAACGAAACGTACACGGTGACCGTGGTCCGCGGCGATCGGCGCTCGGGCATGGCCGCGTCGGTCACCAACCTCGCGGGGGGCTCGGCCACGTTCAAGAAGCCCCTCGACAACATCGGCGCCAAGACGTTCGGCGGCGCGTATACCAAGTACGCCGATCAATACAAATACGGCGTGAACATCCCCGGGTGCAGCACCCCGGCGAAGCTCTTCGTGGGGCAGCGCGCGGAGTCGTTCGCCGTGAACCTGGGGACGATCTTCGACTTGGTGAACGCGCCGGCCAGCCTCATCACCGATCCCACCAAGCGCAATCTCTTGCCCAACCCCATCGGCGGAAAGAACATCACGGCCTTGGCGCTCGAGGTGGCGGCCGACTGCTTGCGCAAGGGAAGCAGCGGCAGGCAAGCGGTGCTCGGCGGGTGGACGACGGCCAGCGTCCGGCAGGCGCGGGTCATCAACCCGCACGCCACGTACACCACGCCGGCGCGCGAGGGCGGCGCGTGGGCGCAGGTGTCGCGTTTGGGCAATCCCCTGGTCAACGAGGTGGTGATCGGCCTCGCCGACAAAGATGGCTGGAACGCCAGCGAGCCCAAAGACGATGGGGCGTACGTGAAGTACGTGACCAACCCCACCTTGCCCAAGCTGCTCGAGATCATCTTCGGTGCGGCCAATGTCCCCGCGCCCACCGTGTTCCCGCGGGCCGACTTGGTGGCGGCGTTCGCGACGGGCGTGGAGGGCGTCAACGCCAACGGGGCCACGGCCGAATATCTGAGGCTGAACACGGCCATCCCGGCGACGACGACCATCGCGCCCAACACCAGCGCGCCCGGCAGCTACGCGGGGCATGTGCCGGGCTCGCAGAACAACCTGGGCGCGCTCGGGTGCTTCACGGGTCGATCGGCCACCGCCCGCCCGACCCTCGACACCAAGGCGGCCAACTGCGATCCGGCCGGCTACCCCAACGGGCGCCGTCCGGGCGACGATACGATCGACATCGCGCTGCGCGTGGTCGAAGGGGTGCTGCTCAACGCCTCCGAGGCGCCCGCGGGCGGGGCCGCGCTGCACGACGCGGTCCTTCAGGATCCGACGCAGTTCGATACGGCGTTTCCGTACCTCAAGGCGCCGCTCGGTGGAACGTGAGGTGGGCGATGGGAACGTACTGGCTCTCGGCCATGACCGCGTTCGTGCTGACGGCGGGTGCGCTCGCCATCGGCTGCGGAGGCGATGACGGGTCCACCCCGACAACCCCCGACGGCGGGACCACGATCGACGGCGGTGGAGGCGACGCGGGCGGGCCGCTGGAGCTTACCGCCTTCGCCCGGCAGCTGATCGAAACGGAGACGAAGGAGAACAACCGGCCGGCGGCGACGGAGGACAAGGCGTTCGTCGACAGCATGGATCCGAACGCATTTCCTCCGTCGTTCTTTCCGTAGCCGCTCACTCCACGATGAGACGATCTCCCGGCCCGCGGCCGAATGTCTCCGGGTTGTACATCTCCTCGGCCTTGGGCGGGGGCACGACGAAGGTGCCGGGGGTCGTGGCGCGCGCGACATAGGTGTACGGGTGAACGCCCTCCCACACCAACGACGCAAAGGCCTCGACCCGGTTGTCGCGCATGTTCTGGTGCTCCACCCACGTGCGCAGCCAGAACCAAAGCGGACCGCGCGAGGCGACCTCCTTCGGATCCGAGGGGATCGACTCGGTCACGGCCAGCGCCGCGTTGAGCGGCTCCAGGCCCGCCGGGAGCGAGTCGACCAACGCCACATGGTAGCGCCGCGTGGGCGCGACCATGTTCAGACGCACACGCACCCGCGCGCCCGCCTTGACGTGGACCGTGCCGTCCGGATCGCGGCGCACGTCCTCGGGGCGATCCACCGCCTCGTAGGTGCGCGACACGGTGAAGCCGTGGTCCACCGGCGGCGGCTTGAGATCCGCCGGCGCGTACGTCATCCCGATGCGGAAATAGAGGCGGCCCGGGCCGTCTTTGGCCAAGGTCACCTTGGCGGCCGAGGGATCGCTCCCCAGGGCCGCCAAGGTCTGCATCGGGATGTCCGTGCTGGCGCGGTCCGTGGAGCGACCGCGGAAGGTGTGCTCGCTCGCCAGCTTGTCGCCGAGCCAGGCCCGCGCGACGAAGTCCGGCGTCGTGCCCTCGTACGCGCGGAAGTAGCGGTCGAGGGCGATCAGCACGAACGCGTTCTCCTGGGTGCTCGCCCAGTGGCCCGCCGTTCGATGCGCCAAGAGCCCGGCCACGATCTTCGCGATGAGATCGCTCTTGGGCTGATCGACGATCAGGCTCTCCAGGATGACCGCGTCGGCGCGGCGATCGGAGGCGAGCAGCAAGTGCGCCCCGTCTTCGTACTGCGCGACGAAGTGCGCGGCGCCCGCCGTCTCCGTGACCCGGTTCTCCAGCGCGCGGCGGATGGCGGCCACCTCCGCCTGCGAGCCCGCGTCGCCCGTGAGCACGCGCAGGAGCCAGCCGTTTGCCTCGATGTGCAGCTTGGCGGCGCCTCCCGCCTCCGCGATGAGCCGCCGCGCCGCCGCGCGATCCGAGTCGCCCATCAGATGACGGACGAAGAGCGCATACGCCGTCAGCTCGCGGCGCGCCTCGGTCGAGTAGCCCGCGGGGATGCGCGCCGCGATGGTGCGCAGATAGTTTTGCGAGCGCTCGAGCATGCCCTTGTCGACGGCGAAGCCTTTGTCCTTGGCGCGGACCAAGGCGTGCGCCACGTGGATGCTCAAGTACGGCCAGACCTCGCCCTCGTTGGTCCAGAAGCTCCACCCGCCGTCCTGGTGCTGGAACCGACGGAGCCGCTCGAGATCGCGCTGAACCGTCTCCACCAGCTGGGCGGGCGGCGGCAAGTCCTTCACCTGAAAGGCCGCCAGCACGTCCTTGAGCGAGGCGATGGCCACCACGCGCGAGGCGATCTGCTCGTTGCACTCGAAGGGGTAGCCGACCAGGTAAATCACCGCGTCGGTGAGCGCCTGCAGCGCGGTCGACGAGGTGCTGACCGAGAGGCTGCCGTACTCCTTCACGATGCCGCCCGGCACCTTCACCGGCTGCGCGATCGCGCCTTGGTCGATCTGCCCGTAGGTCGCGAACGCCTCGGTGGTGGCCGGTGTCCACACGGGGAGCTCGATCTGGCTCGCGTCGGCCCAGCGCCCCGACGCGGCGCCGACTTGAAAGCGCGCCGTCCCCGCGCGGCGCGCGGCCGCCAGGAGGCGCACCTCGACCCGGTCGTTGGCCGGCACACTCACGCGCTTTCCCGTGCCGCTCACATCGGCGTTGGTGCCGCGCGCGGCCACGTCGACGGTCATCGCTTGGTCCGTCTGGTTCTGCAGCACGATGGGCAGCTCGAAGCGATCGCCGAAGTTGAGGAAGCGCGGCGCCGAAGGGCGCACCATCAAAGGCAGCCGCGCCGTGATGGTCGACTCCCCTGCCCCGAAGCGGGTCGCGCCCTCCGCGGCGATGGCCATCACCCGGTAGCGCGTCAGGCTGTCGGGCAGCTTCACCGTCACGCTCGCGCGCCCCGCCGCGTCGGTCGTGACCCGCGGGAAGAACGCGGCCAGCGGCGTAAAGTCGGTTCGCACCGCGATGGCGTCCGCGCCGGCCTGCCCGGCGAGCCTGCCCTGGGCCATTCCGGGAGGTGGCGGAGGAGCCGGCGGGGCCGGCTCCGCGACGGGTACGGGCATCCTTTCGAGAGCTGCCCCGCCCTTGGCATTGTCGAACACGGCCTCGGCCGCGTCCCGCACCTTCTCTTTTCCTTCGCCGAGCAAGACGAACCCGAGCGAGCTCAATCCGCTCACCCCCTCGCCGCGCGGCGCATAGAAGACCTCGAGCGGGTTGGGGAGCTTGTAGTCGGAGAGCGCGAGGATGGCTTCGTCCACCACCACCACCGTGAGATCGCTCCCCGGCGCGGGCCTATCCTTGGCGTCGCGCACGTCCAGATCCACCACCGTGCTGCCGCCGGGCTCCAGCTTGCTCGCCCGGGGTTTGACGGCGATCGTGAGCTTCCGATCGCGCGGCGCGACCTTGAGCAGAACGGTCTCTTCCGCGTACGCCGGGCGCTTCGCCAGGCGCGGATCGATCTCGCCCATGCCGTTCTTGCGCGGCGCGAGCCCTGCGATTTGCACGCGCGCATACACGTTGGGCGTAAAGCTCGCATCGATGGGGATGCGCACCGTCGCGCTGGGCTTGCTCAGCGTCACGCGCTGCACGTTCAGGATGCCCTGGCGCCCCACGCTGACCACCGCCTCGCCGGGTGAGAACGGCGACACGATGAGCACCTCCGCCACGTCACCCGGCTGGTACTCGTCCTTGTCGGGGACCAACGTGATCGACTCTTCGGCCACGCCCTTGTCGGCCGGGTGGGTGTCGCCGACCACCCAGAGCACCGTCTCGCTCTGGTTGCGGCGGCCTTGCGGATCGGTCACCACCGCGGTCACCCGGTAGCGGCCGCCCACGGTGGTGGGCAGCGAGCAGCTCACGGCGTCCTCGCCCGAGGTGACGGTGCACGAGCGCACGTCCTTGTCGACCTCCACGTACTCCGTGCCTTGCTGCTCCCAATCGAGGCGCGCGCTCGTCACCGTCACCGGGCGGCCGCGCACCGCGCGACCATCGATGTCGGTGGCGAGGGTCTGTGCTTCGATCACCTGGCCCGCCCGCACGAAGCTGCGCGGGCGGCGGATGCCGACATAGACCGTACCGGGGTGCACCAGGATGTTCGTGCTCCCGGCGAAGGTCTGACGGTTGACGTCTTGCACGCTGGACTCGACCCGCAACTCCATCGGGTACGAGGGATCGACGGGGTCGAAGTCGATGCGCAGCCGGTGCTTGCCATCGCGGTCCGTGACCCCCTTCCATGTCTCGGTCGGGAACGGCGGCTCGGGGTGAAAGCGGCCGCCTCGGCCTCCTCCGCCCCATCCCACGACATCGCCGCCGCCGCCGCGAAGCCAGGGAAACTCCGGCGCGCGCCCGAAGATGTAATCGGCCCGGTTGGGCGGGTTGAACACCGCATCTTGGCGGGTGACCGACCAATTCACCTCCGTGTTCGCGAGGCCGCCGCCCGCGTAGTACGCGGCCGTCATGGTGGTCACCGCGTGGTCGCCCACGAAGTGGGGCCCTTCGCTCGCCTGGGCCGACACCTCGAACTCGGGGCGGCGGAACTCCTGAACCACGAAGCCATGGTGCGCCTCGACGTTCTCCACGCCGCGCGCGCCCTGGAGCGAGAGCCGGACGCTGGCGTGCCCCAGGTTGACGGAGTCCGGGATCTTGAACGCCAGATCGAGCCCGCCCGTTTTGTCCAAGGGGGCGACGCCCTTTTTGAACTCATTTCCGCGCGCGTCGCGCACCGCCCAATCGACGTGGGTCGCGCCATCGACGAACGCGATATCGCCGCCCTTGCCCATGCCCGCGCGGCGCACCCACCCTTTGACCCGCACCTCTTCGCCGGGCTTGTACGTGCGCCGATCGTCGAAGACGAACCAGCGCACCATGTCCTTGCTCTCCAGGCCCCGGAACGAGGAGCCATACCGAGCCGGCAGAAATGCGAGGTCGTTGCCCTTCCGCGCCACCACGCCCACCGACGCCGTCCCCAGCGAGGTCCGCGCAAGGCCATCCGCCCCCGTCTTGACCGCCGCACCGCCCGAAACGAGCGAGACATCGACCCCTGCGAGCGGCGCGCCCGTCGCGAGGGCGGTCGTCAAGGTGACCAGCTCCTGCGCATCGCTGGTGGTGGTGAGCGCCATGTTCGTGGCTTGCACCCAGGTGCGCAAGGTCGGCTTGGAGCGATGCGGCGGCGGCGCCCCGGTGGGCTCCACCACGACGACCACCTGCCCCAGCCCGCCCGAGAGCGCGGGCGCGAGATCGATCAGGGTTTCGGTCAAATCGTCCGGCTTGTTGGCGGGGGTTACCGTGCGCGAGGCCACGAGCTTGCCCACCGGCATTTTCTTCTGCCGATCGCGGTCCCACGCCCCGCGCCACTGGATGTACTTCGCCCAATCGTCGGGGCGAACCGCATAGAGCTGCACGGACAGGGACGTATGGTTCACGCTGTAGACGGGGAGCTTTCCACCGCTGGACGGCTCCAGGACCGTCATCTCCTCCTGCTCGGGGAAGAGCATGGGCTCGCTGCGGTCGGTGGTGAACGACACCGTCTCGTCGCGCCCGAGGGTCTGCTCGAACTCGTCGCGCAGGCCCGCGCCCACCGTGACCTTGTACGTGGTCTTTCCGCGCGTGCGCCCGCTGATCGTGATGGTCCCCCCCGAGGTGCCCACCTTCACCTGCGCGATGGGCGGCTCCACGCGCACCACGTTCTTATCGAAGCGCGCGGGGTCGAGCGAGTTGGAGAGCTCGATCCGAAACGGCATGCCCGGCCGGCACGTCTTGTCCCACCCGCACCGGTGCTCGGTGATCCGGAGAGCTCCGTGGGTGCGAAACGCAAAGGTCTGATCCTGCGGCGTCCTCTTGGGCCCCTCGAGCGATGGCGCCCCCGCCTTGACCTTCACGGTGATGGCCGCGTCCGGCGCGAGCCGCTCGCTCGGCCGAAGGGCCAGCCACCGCCCCGGCATGGCGTCCTTCACCCGCTGCGCGAGCTCGCGGTCCGCGTCGACCTCTTCGCTGGTCGCCAAGCGCACGCCCACCGGCCGCGGATTGCCCGCGAGCTCGATCGACTTGAGCACCGCCTGCGGATCGATGGCTTGGTTGAACGCGACGAACAGCAGCGGATCGAAGCGGGTGGGCGGAGGGCTGCTCGGGTACGACGCCGTGACCTTCGGCGCCGGCGTGGAGAACTTCCAGCGCTCGGCCGCCGCCAATGTCGCCCCGTTCGCGGCGCGCGTTCCGGCCGGGATCTCCACCTCGTAGTCGGTCGCCATGGGAAAGGCGCCCGCCGAAGGTCGCGATCCATCGTCCTCGCCCGGCTTCGGCTTGGCGCGCGACGCGGGCTCGAACAAAAGCGTCTGCGTCCCCACCCAGCGCCACGTCCCCGGAGGCTGCGGCGTGATCCGGACCGGAGGGTTCGCGGCCGCCAACTCGCCTTGTGACGTAATTGGTACCATTGGCGCCGAAAACGTCACCTCCAAGTGCGACGCCAGGTCCACCGCGCCCTCGGGCGCATGGCGCAAAACCCGGAGCGGCCCCGACGCAACTTGGGGCGCAGCGGCGGGCGGGGCCGGCGGCGGAAAGGGCTCGCTCACCGTCTTACCCGTGCGCGGTGCGGGCATGGTGCCTGCGCGTAGCGCGAAGTCTTTGGCATCGTCGGGCAAGGCCGCGAGCTTCGGCAGCCGGTCCAGCACCTTGCGGGTGTCGGCCTCGGAGAGCGGGTCCGACTTGGCCGCGGGGGTGGCGACGCGATCCTCGCTCGCCTCGGCGTTGCTCAATCGAAAGCCGGCGCCCGACTTCGAGGGCTTCCACGACGCGACGGGTCGGTCGCTCTTGCCCGGGCTGGACGGGACCTTCGATTCACCGGGGCAGCCCAAAACGACGAATGCGAGACAAACGACGAGCGCGAGTCGAGCGTACATGTTCTCCCCTCCTGACGTGCAGAAGTTGAAAACGTTGTACGCGACTCGCGCTTTTCGAGGACGACGAAGTTCGAAGAAGAGTGACTACTTCTTCGCGGCCCCGCCGGGGCCTCCGCCCTTGACCTTGCCCTTCTTGTCGCCAGAGTGGCCGTGGAAGGTGCGGGTCGGGGCGAACTCGCCCAGCTTGTGGCCGACCATGTACTCGGTCACGAACACCGGCACGAACTTGCGACCGTTGTGCACGGCGAAGGTGAGGCCCACGGCGTCCGGGGTGATGGTGCTGCGGCGCGACCAGGTCTTGATGACCTTTTTGCTCTGCGTGGCACCGGCAGCAGCGATTTTCTCGGCGAGGTGCCCGTCGACGAACGGACCCTTCTTAATCGAACGAGCCATCGTAAACTCCTAAGCCCAGTTAACCTTTTTGCCCGCGGCGCTTCACGATCATGCCGTCGGTGCGTTTGTTGTTGCGGGTCTTCAGCCCCTTGGAGAGCTGACCCCACGGCGAGCACGGGTGACGTCCACCCGAGGTGCGTCCCTCACCACCGCCCATCGGATGGTCGACGGGGTTCATGGTGACGCCGCGGTTGTGCGGGCGGCGGCCGAGCCAGCGCGAGCGACCGGCTTTTCCGAGCGAGATGTTCGCGTGCTCGATGTTCGACACCTGACCGACGGTGGCGTGGCAATCGAGGTGCACCATGCGGACTTCGCCCGACGGCAGACGAACCTGCGCGTAGTCGCCGTCCTTGGCCATGAGGGCCGCGCCGGAGCCGGCGGAGCGAACGATCTGCCCGCCCTTGCCCTTCTTCAGCTCGATGTTGTGGATGACGGTGCCGAGCGGGATGTAGCGCAGCATCATCGAGTTGCCGGGCTTGATGTCGGCGTGGCGGCTCGAGATGATCGGGTCACCGACCTTGAGCCCCTCGGGGGCGAGGATGTAGCGCTTGTCGCCGTCCGCGTAGTGGATGAGCGCGATGCGCGCCGTGCGGTTCGGATCGTACTCGATGGTCGCGACCTTGGCGGGGACGCCAATCTTGTTTCGCTTCCAGTCGATGATGCGGTACCGCTGCTTGTGTCCACCGCCACGGAAGCGGGACGTGATGCGGCCGTGCGCGTTGCGCCCGCCGGTCGACGTCTGGTGCTCGGTGAGGTGCTTCGGCGCCTCGGCGCCCTTGGTGAGCTCCTTGAAATCGGAGCCGGAGTAGAAACGCCGCGCGGGAGATGTCGGCTTATAGCTCTTGATGCCCATGGCTTACTCGCTCGAGTCGAAGAAATCGATGGTCTCGCCCTCTTTCAGGGTGACCATGGCCTTCTTCCAATTTTGCATCCTGGCGTGGCCGCGCCCCATGCGCCGCTCTTTGCCGCGCACGACGAGCGTGTTCACGCTGACGACGTTCACGTTGAAAAGCTTTTCCACCGCGTTGCGGATCTGGATTTTGTTGGCGTTGCGCGAGACCTCGAAGATGACTTGGTTCTGCGCACGCAGGAGGTTGGACTTCTCCGTCAGCACGATCGGCCGACGAATCACTTGCTCCGGATTCATTCTGCGTCTCCGTCCGATTTCGATCCCGTCAAGACGAGGCGTTGCTCGAGGGCCTTCACCGCGTCCTTCGACAGAACGAGGGTGTCGTGGCGAAGGAGGTCGTAGACGTTGACCCCTTCCGGCGGCAGGAATTGATGGTCTTTGCAGTTGCGGATCGAGAGAACGAGGTTCTCGTTGCTCCGGTGGTCGACCACCAGGGTCTTCTTCTCCGCCTTGAGGGTGCCGAGCGCGGAGAGCAGGCCCTTGGTCTTGATCTCCGGCAGGTCGATCCGGTCGACGACGACGAATCGTCCTTCCTTCACGAACTTGGAGAGCGCGCTGCGCAGCGCGGACGCGCGGACCTTCTGCGGCGGGCGGTAGCTCCAGTCGCGCGGACGCGGCGGGTGCGCTTGACCGCCGCCCACGTAAATCGGGGCGCGGATCGAACCGTGGCGGGCGCGCCCGGTTCCCTTTTGCTTGTACAGCTTCTTGGTGCTGCCGCTCACCGCGGAGCGTTCTTTCGCGGAGGCCGTGCCCTGACGGCGAGAAGCGAGCTGCGCTTTGACCACCTCCCAAAAGAGGTGCTCCTTTATTTCTGCGCCGAACACTTCGTCCGCGAGGTCGAGCGAGCCGACCTTTTCGCGCTTCATGTTGTAGACGTCGACGGTTGCCATGTGAAAACTCCTAAGCTCTACGACTTGATTTCGACGTCCACACCGGCCGACAGATCGAGCTTCATCAGAGCGTCGAGCGTCTGCTGCGTCGGCTCGAGGATGTCGAGCAGGCGCTTGTGCGTGCGAATTTCGAATTGTTCACGCGACTTCTTGTCGACGTGGGGTCCGCGCAGGACGGTGTAGCGCGAGATGTGCGTGGGGAGCGGGATGGGCCCCGCGACACGGGCGCCCGTCCTCTTCGCCGTCTCCACGATGTCACTCGCCGACTTATCGAGAAGCTGGTGATCGAACGCCTTCAGGCGAATACGAATTTTGGTGGCACTGGCCATGTTCTACCTTCTTTTGACACCGCTCTCTTTCGGGCGCGGTACGAAATTCTATGGAGTCGGAGCGAGGGGCGCTCGGTACTTGGGGAGAGACAGACTAGGAGCTAGGGGGGAGAGCCGGACTGCACGTCTTGAGGTTCGCAGGCGACGTCCGACTCGTTCGCGCCCGTCTTCAGGCATTTGTAGACGTCGGATTTTCCGCACCCTGTTGCGTGGTACTGCTTTTCCCCGACACTGGTGAGCTTCACCAGGTTGTCGGGGCATCCAAAGTCGCTCGCCGCCCTTTGATGCGCTGCCGTTTCGTAGACGCTGGCACCGCACGCGCTCAGGAGCGCGAGCGGCGCCACGGTGCCGAAAACGTAGGACGTCCGAACCACCTCGCCGTCGTTCCTTCTTACTCGATCACCTTGGTGACGATGCCCGCGCCGACGGTGCGGCCACCTTCGCGGATGGCGAAGCGCATCTGCTCCTCCAAACCGACCGGCGTGATGAGGCTGATGGTCATGGTGATGTTGTCACCCGGCATGACCATCTTGGTGCCTTCCGGAAGCTCACACGTCCCGGTGACGTCCGTGGTGCGCATGTAGAACTGCGGACGGTAGTTGGTGAAGAACGGCGTGTGGCGGCCGCCCTCTTCCTTCTTCAGGACGTACACCTCGCCCACGAACTTCTTGTGCGGCGTCACCGAGCCCGGCTTGCAGAGGATCTGCCCGCGCTCCACGTCGTTCTTCTCGATGCCGCGTAAGAGAACGCCGATGTTGTCGCCAGCCTGGCCCTGGTCGAGCAGCTTGCGGAACATCTCCACGCCCGTCACGACCGTCTTGCGCGAGTCGCGGAAGCCGATGATCTCGACCTCTTCGCCCGTCTTCACGATCCCGCGCTCCACGCGGCCGGTGACCACGGTGCCGCGGCCCTTGATCGAGAACACGTCCTCGATCGCCATCAGGAACGGCTTGTCCGTGTCGCGCACGGGCTCCGGGATGTAGCTGTCCAGCGCGTCGATCAGCTTGCCGATCGACTCCTCCCACTGCGGCTCGCCGTTGAGCGCGGGGAACGACGCCACCTGGACGACCGGGGCGTTGTCGCCGTCGAACTTGTTCTTCGAGAGGAGCTCGCGGACTTCCATCTCCACGAGGTCGAGCATCTCTTTGTCATCGACCGCGTCGCACTTGTTGAGCGCCACGACGATGTGGTTCAAGCCGACCTGGCGGGCCAGAAGGACGTGCTCGCGGGTCTGCGGCATGACCGAGTCCAGCGCGCTGACCACCAGGATCGCGCCGTCCATCTGCGCGGCGCCCGTGATCATGTTCTTGATGTAGTCGGCGTGGCCGGGGCAGTCGACGTGGGCGTAGTGGCGCGTGGCGCTCTCGTACTCGACGTGCGAGGCGGCGATGGTCACCGTCTTCGTGGCGTCGCGAACCGTGCCGCCCTTGGCGATATCGGCATAGCTGATCACCTTCGCCAGACCCTTCTTCGACTGAACCTTCACCAGCGCGGCGGTCAAGGTCGTCTTGCCGTGGTCGATGTGGCCGATCGTACCGACGTTCACGTGGGGCTTGCTTCGGTTGAATTTCTCTTTCGCCATGACTTTCTCCGAGGGGGCTCGATCAGGAATGAAACATCCAGGTGCTTCGGCGCCGCTAGTTTCCTAGTTTCAGCGGCCCTTTACTTTGGCGACGATCTCTTCCTGGATCGCCACCGGAACCGGTGCGTAATGCGAGAAGTGAAGCGACGACGTCGCACGGCCCTGCGTCATCGAACGCAGATCGGTCACGTAGCCGAACATGGTCGCCAGGGGAACTTCGGAGTCGATGACCTGCGCGTTGCCGCGCTGGCCCATGGCGAGGATCTTCCCGCGGCGCGAGTTGATGTCGCCGATGACGTCGCCCATGTACTGCTCGGGGACGACGACTTCGTTCTTCATGATGGGCTCGAGCAGGTGCAGGTTCGCGCGCTTCGCCCCATCTTGGAAGCAGAGAGAGGCCGCGATCTCGAACGCCTGCGCGCTGGAGTCGACCTCGTGGTACGTGCCGTCGTACAGGCGGGCCTTCATGTCGACCAGCGGGTAGCCGGCGAGCACGCCGCGCTCCATGGCCTCGCGAACGCCCTTCTCCACCGCCGGGATGAACTCCTTCGGGATGACGCCGCCCACGATGCCGTTCTCGAAGACGAAGCCCGTGCCGCGCTCGCCCGGCTCGATCTCCATGAGCACGTGGCCGTACTGACCGCGGCCGCCGGACTGCTTGGCGTACTTGTACTCGCACGCCACCTTCTTGCCGATGGCCTCGCGGTACGCGACCTCGGGCTTGCCGACGTTCGACTCGACCTTGAACTCGCGGCGGAGGCGGTCGACGATGATGTCGAGGTGCAGCTCGCCCATGCCGCTGATGATCGTCTGGCCGCTCTCCTCGTCCGTGTGCATGCGGAAGGAGGGGTCTTCGGCCGCGAGCTTCTGCAGGCCCACGCCGAGCTTCTCCACGTCGCTCTTGGTCTTCGGCTCGATGGCGATCGAGATGACCGGCTCGGGGAAGACCATGCGCTCGAGCAGAATGGGCTGCTTCTCGTCGCAGAGCGTGTCTCCGGTGCGCGTGTCCTTCAGACCCACGGCCGCGTAAATGTTGCCGGCGTCGGCCTCCGTGAGCTCCTCACGCTTGTTGGCGTGCATGCGCAGGATGCGGCCGATCCTCTCGCGCTTGCCGCGCGTGCTGTTGAGGACCATGGTGCCGGAGTTGATGGTGCCCGAGTACACGCGGAAGAACGTGAGGTTCCCGTGCGGGTCGTTGATGATCTTGAACGCGTAGCCCGCGAACGGCTCCTTGTCGTCGGCCTTTCGCTCGAGCTCCTCTTCGTCCTTGTCCGGGTTCACGCCCTTGACGGGCGGGATGTCCAGCGGCGACGGGAGGTAGTTGACGACCGCGTCGAGCAGGAGCTGCACGCCCTTGTTCTTGAAGGCCGAGCCGCAGAGGACCGGGAAGAACTTGAACGAGGTGCACCCCACGCGCAGCGCCGCGACGATCTCCGCCTCCGTGATGGAGTCGGACTGGCCGTCGAGGAACTTGGCCATGATGGCCTCGCTCACGTCGGCACACGCCTCGATCATCTTCTCGCGCGCGGCCTTGCACTTCTCGACCAGGTTCTCCGGGATCTCGACCCAGGTGTACTTCTGGCCCTTCGACTCCTCGTCGAAGATGGCGGCCTTCATGGTGATGAGGTCGACCACGCCCTTGTGCTGATCTTCCTCGCCGACCGGCCACTGGATGGCGACCGGCGTGACCCCTAGGCGCTCGCGGATCGAGTTGACGTTCATCTCGAAGTCGGCGCCGATCTTGTCCATCTTGTTGACGAACACGATGCGGGGGACGCGGAACTTGTCGGCCTGACGCCACACCGTCTCGGTCTGCGGCTCGACGCCGTTGCCGCCGTCGAGGACCGCCACCGCGCCGTCGAGGACGCGAAGGCTGCGCTCGACCTCGATGGTGAAGTCCACGTGGCCGGGGGTGTCGATGATGTTGATGCGGTGGCGAACGCCCGCGTGCGGCCCTTCGGCCGGCTGCCAGAAGCAGTTCGTGGCGGCGGACGTGATGGTGATGCCGCGCTCCTGCTCCTGGACCATGTAGTCCATGGTCGCGGCGCCCTCGTGGACCTCACCGATCTTGTAGTTGACGCCGGTGTAATAAAGGACGCGTTCCGTGGTCGTCGTCTTGCCCGCGTCGATGTGGGCCATGATGCCGATATTGCGAGTTCGTTCGAGTGAATATTCGCGGGCCACGGAACTTCTCCTAGTCGAGGGCGAAACGGAAATCGCACGGTTTACGATGCGGTGACAGATCGTGCTTTAGATGCACGAAACCCCCTCTGGCCACCCCTTCCGCGTTTTGGAAGGGACCGGCAACGCCTCCTTTCGGTGGAGTTGACCGGTGAGTCCAGAGAGGGTGCCGGGGTGCGCCTGAATTGTTTGGGTCCGCCGTAGCGGGGCCCATTCGAGCAACCCGGTCCTTATGTCAGATTCGTCATCTCCGAATGCGTGCTCCTACAGGAAGGCGAAAAACGGGAACTTACTAGCGCGGCACGGCCCACATTTCCAGCGGACCGTGTCAACGGCGCTGATTTTATGCCAGCGCCATGCATCTTCCGAGAAAGTTCGACCCGTAAAACTCGACGAGCCTGGCCGCGATCGACCAGCGTTCGCCGCTGGATCAGCAGGCGATCACCAGCGGTAATGCGCGAAGGCCTTGTTGGCTTCCGCCATTTTGTGCGTGTCGTCCTTCTTCTTCACGGCGTTGCCACGGCCGTTCGCCGCATCGACGAACTCAGCCGCGAGACGCTCGCGCATGGTCTTCTCGCCGCGGTCGCGCGCGTAGTTCACGAGCCAGCGCATCGCCAAAGCAACGCGGCGCTCGGGGCGGACTTCGACCGGGACCTGGTAGGTGGCGCCACCGACGCGGCGGCTCTTCACTTCCAGCTTCGGCTTGACGTTGTCGAGGGCCTTGCGGAAGACCTCGATCGGATCCTCCTTGAAACGCTCGGTCACGATGCCGAAAGCGCCGTAGAGGATTCCCTCGGCCGTCGCCTTCTTGCCGCCGTACATCAGCGTGTTGGTGAACTTGGAGACGAGCTTGTCCTTGTACTTCGGGTCCGGAATGATCCGGCGCTTGGGGACTTCACGACGACGGGGCATGGTATTCCTCGATCAACCTTTCGGACGCTTGACGCCGTACTTCGAGCGCTTGCGATTGCGATTCACTTTGTTGGTCGACGACGGGCCGATGGCGCCCGAGGCGTCGAGCGTGCCGCGGACGACGTGGTAGCGCACGCCGGGCAGGTCCTTGACGCGGCCGCCACGAATGAGAACGACCGAGTGCTCCTGCAGATTGTGCCCCTCACCCGGAATGTAGGAGGTGACCTCCATCCCATTGGTCAGGCGAACACGGCAGACCTTGCGGAGCGCGGAGTTCGGTTTCTTCGGCGTCGTGGTGTAGACGCGAACGCAAACGCCACGCTTCTGCGGGCAGGCCTTCAGCGCGGGAGACGCCGTCTTGAACCGGGCAGCTTCGCGGCCCTGGTTGATGAGCTGATTGATGGTCGGCACGTTATTAGATCCTCGGAAATCTCGTACGCGACGGGCAGATCATGGCCCGTAGGGGAGCGCGCACTTTACCCGCAGACCCGCCTCTGTCAAGCGTGCAAACACGATCGTGGCGCGGTTCTTTCCATGACCCCCGGTCGAGGACCCGCCCGAGGGGATTCTCGGCCTGGGCCAACCCCATGAGCCGGCGGCGACCCCTGTACTATAAGGAGGCCCCAACGTGGCCCTCTTCCCTCCCCTCGACGCCTCCCCCGAAGAGGTCCGCGACGCGCTCCGCCCCCTCCGCAACGACTTTTCGGTCGCCCTGCACACCGCGGGCAATGCCTTCGCGGTCGGCGCCGTGATCCGGGTGGCGCATAGCTTTCTCGTGCGCGAGATCATCTTGATCGGCAACGCGCCCTACTACGAGAAGGCCTCCATGGGTATGGAGAAGTACGAGACCATCGTCTCGGTGCCCGACGACGACGCCTTCTTCGCACATGTCGCGGGGCGCCCGGTGTGGGCCATCGAAAAAGACCACGCGCGCCGCAGTCTCTACGACGTGGCCGGCTTCCCGCGCGGGGTGGTGTTGGCATTCGGGAGCGAGCGCGGAGGTCTGTCCGCGGAGTTCATCGCGCGCGCGGCCGACGTGATCGGTATTCCGATGTACGGGGTCAATCACTCTTTCCCGCTCGCCGTGGCGACCGGCATGGTGATGAACGAGTGGGCGCGGCAGCACTACAGCGCGCGTTGACCCTCCGTGGCGCTCGCTGGTTCTTGCCGCGACGCATCGACCTTCATGTCGGTGCGCACACCGCGTGACTCGTTATGAATTCTCCTCGATATGCCTGTCCGCGGCTTGCCGTCGCGCTGTCGAAGGGCAATATGCAGCTCGCGTCTTGGTGTTGGGCGGCCAGCGGGGAAATGATCATGGCCGCCCTCCCCGGCGGGTACGACCCGACCCAATGCGAGGAGGCCAACCATGCCTTGGGCAGGAGCGACTGCTGCTCCAACGGCAACGCGTGCAATTACCCCGGCTGGCCCGATTTTCATTACTACGGCTATCACGCCGACTGGACCGCGGACGGTAACATTCTTTATTGGGATACCCTCTTGAATCAGATCAACCATGGCTATCCGGTCGCCTTCTCCTGGAAGTGGAACGGCGGCGGAGGTCACATGATGGTGGCGGCCGGATGGGAGGTCGTGAACGGGGTCGGCTACGTCCTCGAATACGATCCATGGCCGGTCGGCCAGGGGACCTGGGCCTGGATCACGTATGGTGATTACGACGGCGGCGGCGACCGCGGATACACCCATTACCGCGACTACTACAACATTTGGTCGATGCAATGACCGAGGCGGTGAAGACGATGAAATCGAAAAGCTCGCTCTTGGCCGCGCTCACCCGGTGAGCGCGGGAGGGCGCGTGCACGTGGTGGTCATGCGCGAGAAGGGCGGAGACTGGGCCCCCGCGAGCTTCGGCAACAGCGCCTTGATCGAGCTGGTGCAAACCCACCGCGAAGCCCTCGCCTCGGCCCGAGGCGTTCGGAGCGTCCTGCTGATCGACATTCCGGCGCTCCACACGGCGTTCCTCGGGCGCGACGAGAGCGGCGCGCTCTTTCTGACACCACTTCAAGACGTGGAAGACGCCAAGCTCCGCGCAGGGACCCCGGCGAGAGCCGCCGACGCCTTTCCGGCGCTCGCACCGGTGGCCATCCGGATGGAAGGCCTGCTGCCTCGCTGAGGCCCTCGCAGGGCATACGATCCCACATGGGCACGGCAACACCGCCGTGCCCATTTTCGTTTTGTTGTATCTGCATGTACGTGCACGTCCATCTCGCTTGCTGAATTCATGATCACAAGCGGTCGCTATTTTCTTCGCTACATCGTAATTCTACATGCGTGCGCAACCATCGCGACGCGTCAACGCGGCGGCGAGAAATTAAACGCGCTTCGGGTCATAAATTCACGCGCGCCCGCGCACCGAAGTGATAGGCGTTAAACACTCCGGATGAGAGGGTTCGCAGCGAGGCGATGCAAGGCGCCGGTGCGCTGCGAGATCGCTTGCGGAGCGGGTGTTCGTGCCGGGTAGCGCATGAGCGATTGGACGCCATCCGATCGCTAATGGCTATTCCTACATTGAAAACTCCAACCGCGAGGAAGAAATGCGAAAATTGATTTTCGTCCTGGCAGCCGTTCCGGCGCTGTCGTTCGCCCAGCACGCGGCGGCCGACGGCAACCTGACCGTGCCGCTCATCGCCCAACAGCAGAGTCAATGGTGTTGGGCGGCCAGCGGCCAGATGATCATGAACTACGTCGCCAAGGCCAACGGCAAGGGGCAGACGCCGAGCCAATGCCAGCAGGCCAACCAACGTTTGAACCGAACCGACTGCTGCAATTATCCGAGCTCCAAGAACTGCAACCGGCCGGGCTGGCCGGTCTTCAATGCGTGGGGCTACGACTACAACGTCACCAACGATCAAGCGATCTCCAAGGCGGAGATCAAGAATCAAGTCGACGTCCGCAAGACGCCCTGGGGCTTCTCGTGGGGCTGGGACGGCGGCGGCGGTCATATGATGGTGGCCTCCGGTTATTCCGTCGATGCCAACGGAAACTTCTACGTCACCGTGAAGAACCCGTGGCCGCCCCGCGAGGGCGACGAGTACACGATCTCCTACGGCGAATACGTGGGCGGCCCGCAGTACAACCACGTTCACTGGCGCGATTATTACAACGTTCGAGGAGCACAATGATGAAAGCAACGACTTCGTTGATGGCAGCGCTGATCCTCGCAATCGCTGGCTGCGCGTCGTCGTCGCCCGATCCACTGGCGGAGACGACCACCCCGCAGGAATCCCGAGCGGTGGCCGCCGCGCGCGACCAAGCCGCGCACGCCTCCCTCGAGACCCTGCGGCAGGTGATGGACAATCAAAAGACGGTGGGCCCCGTGGCGGAGCCGGCTTCGGCCGGGCTCGTTGGCGCGCGAGTGGGCGACGGCGTCCCCATGCGCATGGTGCGGCTCGATGCGCTGCGCGCGTACCGGCCGGGCGACGATCCGCGCGGGCTCCTCGTGGATCGCGGCGCGTTCATGTATCCGGTGACGGTGGGCGGCGACCCGCGCACGTCGGTCGTCATGGCGCTGCGGGATGGCCAATGGGTTCCATCGCGCTTCGGCGGGGTCCATTCGATCAAGGCACTTCACGCCACGCAGCGCGAGCTCGCCGCCGCGCGGCCGCTGAAGAACCTCGTCCTCGTCGACGTCCCGGCGCTTCACGCCAAGTTCCTGGGGCGCGACGAAGAGGGCGAGCTCGTTCTGACGCCGCTGCAGGACATCGATGATACGAAGCTTTTGGCCGGGCGCTCCGAGAAGGCCGCCGACGTCTTCGAGGCGCTGGTGCCGCTCGCGCGGGAGGTCGACATCCATCCTCCGCAGTGAGCGGCGGCGTGGACTTCGTCGCTCGTACCCGTGCAGGCACACGTGAAGTCCACGCACACCGAATGAAGGCCCACGCACCGCGCACACATATCGATACAAAACCTCCATACACGGCGCGTCAAACGTGAGCTCCCGACGGCCCTACCGACCCTGCGGACGCCGAATGGCTGCGGGGATTCGGTCGGGCGCTCACGACGCGTGCATGCATGTGCAACTTCGGACCGCGGATAACGGGACATAGCAGGCGAACATCCGTCCCGAAAAAATTTTCCAGCCGTCGTTTGTGGATGATCCGATCGGCAGACATGGTATTGACGGTGAGGTCGTTTCGGATGAGTGGGTTTGCAGCGGCGCGGGGCTCGCGTCGAGAAACGCTGCGAATGCCCTTGCGGGACGCACGTACGAAAGCCCGAAAGAACCGGAGCGGGGTTTGGCTCAGGCAACCTTCCGGGTGCTCCTCGCCGTCCCCTCGTATCGTGTATCGCGTCGTTCGAATCGTGCCGCAACAAGATGGGTATCCGTTCATCGTTTGCGTCGTATGCATCCGGTTGCATGCATTTGCATCCGCTGCATCTCTCTCGTCGTTTCTGCACATGTGAATCCGTTTTCGATGTTCCGAAGGTAGCAGAGGACACGCCAAGGGCATGTCCTTGGCGATACAACTTTACGTTCAACGGAGAGCCGATATGAAACGTTTGCCTATTTCCTTCGTGGGTTTGGCTGTCGTCGGCGCGCTCGGTTGCAGTGGAGAGGTTGCCCCGAGCGACGACGAAAATGTTGGCATCAGCGAGGAGCAAGCCCTGGAGGCGGGCTATGCGCGCACACCGTTCGGCCTCATTCACCCGAGCTGCATCCACGAGGTGAGCGATGAAGCGTCCATCGCGGAGCCTCTCGCGCCATGCGCGTACCCGCGCGTCCAACGATCCGACGTGGATCGTTCGTTCGGGAACAAACCGCCGCCGCCCGCCACCAATGGCTGGGTGGAGGCTTCGTGGGGCGGATTGACCACGCCGGCGAACTACATGCGCGCGCAATTCAAGGTCCCGGCGGCCCCGCGCACCCAGTCGAGCCAATTGCTCTACTTCTTCCCCAGCCTGGAGCCGAGCAATGGCTCGGCGATCGTCCAGCCGGTGCTGCAGTGGGGCACGAGCCCCGCGGGCGGCGGCCGATCCTGGGGCATCGCCTCGTGGTACGTGGACAACGCGGGCAACGCGCAGCACAGCACGCTCCGCGCGGTCTCCTCGGGCGACGTCATCGACGGCATCATGGAGGGCACGGCCTGCACCTCCGCCGGCGTGTGCACGTGGAAGATCACGGCCACCGACGTGAACACCGGGGCCTCGACGGTGCTCAACACCCGCGCGGGCAGCCGCGCGTACACCCAAGCGCAAGGCGGCGTCATGGAGGCCTACGGCCTGAGTAGCTGCGGGCAGTACCCGGGCGACAGCGGCATCGTCTTCTCGTCCATCGTGGTCCGCAAAGACACCACCACCCTCAACCCGGCGTACCGCCAGCGCGTGTTCTCGGTCTCCCCGGCGTGCGGCTTCGGCGTCGACATCGGCTCGGCCCAGCACACGCTCCGCTACGCGAACTGATCCTCGCGATCGAACCTCGGCCCGGGTCCGATCCGCGAGGACGGGCCCGGGCATTCACGACAACAACGCAAAACCTGGAGGCTTTACCATGCGTTACTTTCTGCCGTTGATTGGAGTTCTTGCCCTCGGAGCACCCGCGTGCGCGGGCGAAACCAGCGAGGTGCCTGCACCCCATGGAGACGACAGCGCAACGACCGCCGAGGCCATCGCGCTCGAGAGCGCCATGACCAAGGACGCCCCGGTGAAGAATGGATACTTCGCGGTCGGCAACGAAGAGCGGGTGCAACCCATCGCCTATTCGGTGGTGGGCGATCTCGCCGTCTTCGAGGGCGACATCATCCTGGGGCACGTCTCGGAGGTCGAGGCGGTCTCCGAGGGCGCAGCGGCCAAACGCGGAAGCGGGGACGTCGCGCCGCTCGGCGTGGGGCTCCCGGCCGGCCGCCGCCGGTGGGCGAAGAAGACGGTGGCATACACCATCGATTCGGGGCTCCCCAATCAGGCGCGGGTCACCAGCGCCATCCAGCACTGGAGGGACAAGACGGACATCGAGTTCGTCCAGCGCACGTCGGCCAACGCGAGCAGCTATCCCGATTATGTCACCTTCGTCAAAGGGAGCGGCTGCAGCTCGGCCGTCGGGCGATCCGGCGGGAAGCAGGTCATCAACCTGGCCGATGGCTGCAGCACGGGCGCCGCCATCCACGAGATCGGCCACGCCGTGGGCCTCTGGCACGAGCAGTCCCGCGAGGACCGCGACACGTACGTGACCATCAAGTGGGAAAACATCGAAGCGGGCATGGAGCACAATTTCGACCGGCACGTCTCCGACGGAGACGATCTGGGCGCCTACGACTTCAACTCGATCATGCACTACGGCAAGACGGCCTTCTCCAAGAACGGCCAGCCCACGATCGTGACGAAGAACGGTCAAGCCATCGGGCAGCGCACGGGCTTGAGCACCGGAGATCTCAACGCGGTAAAAATCCTTTATCCGTAAACAATGTAGTTTACATATTCCAATCGACGTATCGTGAAAGGCTCCCAACCATGAAAAAGATCGCCGCACTCGTAGCAGTATCGGGGTTGTTTCTGATGGCCTGCAGCGGGGGAGAGAGCGCTGCATCGAACCCGGGAGAGGATCTGCAAAGCCCCGATCAAGGCGCGGTGGAGTCGCAGGACCACCCGGACTTCCTCCGGAAGATGGCCGATCCGGCGCACTACGTGGTCAACCGGAACCCGGGCGCGGGCAAATCGGTGCTCAGCACCTGCGGCGCCACCGACGACGCGCAATACGTCAACTCGTACACGGGCAACCTGGGCGTCTCCAAGGATTACGTCAATACGTACAAGCCGGCGGTGGGCGCGATGGAGAGCACGGCCACGGCCGGAGCGAACGCCAAGTACTGCTCGGGGACCTTGATTGGCAGCAACCTGTTCCTCACGGCCGGCCACTGCGTGGATAGCAGCACGGTGGGCGACTTCGTCTCCTTCAACTACGAGCGCAAGGCCAACTCCACGGAGCTCTTGCCCGAGGAGCACGTCCGCATCTCGGCCATCGTCGAAGACTCCCTCGGCGGCCTCGATTACGCCATCGTGCGGCTCGAGGGGACGCCGGGCACCAAGTACGGCACCCGCGCCACCAACGCCACCGATCCCGCGACCAACTCCACCCTGGCGATCATTCAGCACCCGGCGCGCAGGGCCAAGCAAATCGAGGCGGGCACCCTCGCGAGCTCGAGCGGCAACTACCACTACTACGGAAACATCGACACGCAGGGCGGAAGCTCCGGCTCCGGCATCCTGAACGCCAACGGCCAGCTGGTCGGCGTTCACACCAACGGCGGCTGCACGGCCAGCGGTGGAAACAACAGCGGCACCCGCATGTCGAAGATCGCGGCGGCTTCCGCCGTCATCAACTGAGTCTCTCCGATTCGTGATCATGGCCCCGGGTGGTGCGCCGGATTCGTCCGACGCCTCCCGGGGCCGTTCGCATTTCCATGTTGCGACTGGCCTCCGATGAGGGCCCAGAGCGTCACGGCCTGAAGAGGCGCTCGGGACCCGGAGGTCCGGGTTCAACGGATGATTGGTGCGCACGAATTTTACGCAGCCCGAGCCACCGGCGCGGTAGCTTTTGCTCGAAATGCACCGCCGTCGCTCGCCAATGTCGCTCCCCGGGCTCCTCGCGCTCCTCGCGCTCCCTTTTGTCACCTTGGCCGCAGCATGCGGCGGTGAAGCCCCCCCGGCGGAGTCGCCGCATCCCCGCCAGCCGCTCACCGGCGCCCTGCGCGACGCGCTCGGCGCCAAGGCCGGCGAGGCCAAGGACGCGGGGGCCCCCGACCGACCTTATTCGGGCCACGGTGCGGGGAGCGTGCCCAAGGAGGTGATCGCCAAGTTCGCGCCGCCGCCGCTTCCGGAGGATGTGTCGCGCACCTTTCAGTCGATGCTCGACGTGCGCGCTCCATCGAGCGGGCGTCTCAGCCCCGATGGGAAGATCATGTACCTGACGTGGAACGTGACCGGGAGCAACCAGCTCTGGAGGCTCGATGGGCCGCAGCGCTTCCCCACGCAGATGACCGGGGGTGAGGATCCCACCATCCTCCGGGAGATCGCCCCCGACGGCAGC
The DNA here is from genome assembly GCA_037157815.1 of Sorangiineae bacterium MSr11954. Classification (NCBI taxonomy): domain Bacteria; kingdom Pseudomonadati; phylum Myxococcota; class Myxococcia; order Myxococcales; family Pendulisporaceae; genus Pendulispora; species Pendulispora albinea. The sequence goes on along the minus strand of CP089984.1, from coordinate 1,551,972 downwards.
TTCCTCGTGCTGTCGCGCGATCGCAAAGGCGAGGAGAACCCCGGGCTCTATTTGCAAGATGCGAAGGGCGGAAAGCTCACCACCGTCTCCCATAAACCCGGCGTTCAATCCGAGCTCCAGTTCGTGAGCGACGACGGACGTTTCATTTATTTCCGCGCCAACGACGTCAAGCCCAATTCGTATGTGCTCTACCGATACGACCGCACCAAGAACGAGCGCGAGGTCGTTTTCGACCAAGAAGGGATTTGGGCGATTGCCGACTACCGACCTCTCGGCCCCAAGTCGCCCGATTCGAAGCTCCTCCTCCAAAAGGAAGTGGGGGGCGACATGTCCGAGTTCTACGAGTGGGATACGGCGAAGAAGGCGCTGACTCCCCTCTTCGGCCAAGGAGAGAGAGAAGACTACGACGCCGCGTACGGCGCCAAAGACGGTGAAATCATCGTCCGGACGCCGCACCTGGGCGAGTTCCAGCGCTTGTATCGGTGGGACTCCGCCCAGAGGAAGCTCACCCCGATCGTCCCCGAAATACCCCACGACGTGTTTGCCTTTGGCATCGATCGTTCCAAAACGCACATCGCGTATTCCATCAACGACAACGGGTATACGCGGATCAAGATCCTCGATGCGCGCACCTACAAGGACGTGACCCCGCCCGCCATCGCCAAGCTCGCCGGCGATCACGTCCGCTTCGGCGCATCGACCCGCGATGGACGGTTTCTCGCGCTGGGCGTCGATACCGGCAAAGCCCCGCAGACCAGCTACGTCTACGATTGGAAGACGGGCTCCCTCACCAGCTGGCACGTGCCGAGCACGCCCGAGATCGACACATCGAAGTTTGCAATGGCCAAACTGGAGACCTACCCGGCGCGGGATGGAACCCCCATTCCCATGTTCGTGCGTAGGCCCGACCCCTCGAAGTGCGCCGCGCACCCTTGCCCCGTGCTCGTCCACTTCCACGGCGGCCCGGAATCGCAAGAGCTGCCCGGGTTTTCGCCCGTCAAGCAGGCGTTCGTCGACGCGGGGTTCATCCTGGTCGATCCCAACGTCCGCGGGAGCAAGGGATACGGGAAGAAGTGGCTCCACGCGGCCGATGGGCCCAAGCGGCTCGACGTCATCACCGATATCGAAGACGTATCGAAGTACATACGTGCCAATTGGACCGAGGGCGGAAAAGCTCCCAAGATTGGCGTTTGGGGCGGAAGCTACGGTGGGTATTCCACCTTGATCGCCATGACCATGTTCGCGGGCGCCTACGACGCGGGCGCCTCGGTGGTCGGCATTGGCAATCTGCTCACCTTCCTCGAAAATACGGCCCCGTACCGGCGCATCTTGCGGATCAACTGGTATGGCGATCCCGAACGCGATCGCGAAGCGCTCCTCAAGCTGTCGCCCATTACCTACGTGGACCGGGTTTCGTCCCCGCTACTGGTCCTGCAAGGTGCGACGGATCCGCGCGTGCCGGTCGGTGAAGCGCTGCAGATCCACGACGTGCTGCAGCGAAAAAAGGTGCCCTCGCAGCTCATCGTATTTGCCGACGAAGGGCATGGTGCCCAGAAACGCGACAACCGCGTCCTTCAGTTCGGACACATTTTACGGTTCTTTACGGAGCATCTGTTGGGCAGTAAATAAACGGGCATAGTGGCGCAAGCGGTCGCCCGGCAGGGTCTCCTCGGGCGACAGCTCGGCGACCAGCTCTGCGCGGATTCGTTGAATGGCGTGGGCCACCGGCTCGTCCAAGCAGTCCTCCAGCGCTTGCAACAAGCCGGCGCGCATTTCGCGTGCCGAAGGCCAGCGGTTGCGTGGATCGTAGGCCAGGGATTTGTCGATGAATCGAATCATCGCTTCGGGGACCTTGGCCACCGTCTCGGCGCCCGTATCGGCCAAGGACCGCGCCGGGCGCGTGGCCGCGTGCAGCGCCGCTTCGGGCCCGCCGCCGGACGACGCGCGGTGGACGAACTGGCCCGAGAGCAATGTAAAGAGGGTCGCGCCCGCGGCCCAGCAATCGCTATGCGGCCCGATGGCGGTCAGCTCGCCGAGGGCCTGCTCCGGGGGCATGAACGCCGGGGTACCGAACAGGTGCCTCACCGTGCTGACCTGCGGATCCAGCTCGGCGGGTGCGCGCAGTTCACCCGCGCGCGCGAGACGACTCGTCCGGAGGTCACCCGCGCGCGGCGGCCGACTCGTGTCGTAGCGTGCGATGCCGAAATCGAGCACGCAAACGTTGGCTTTGGCGGTGACGAAGAGGTTCTCCGGCTTGATATCCCGATGGACAATGCCGTTGCCATGGGCGCTCGCGAGCACGTCCAGCACGTCCAGCATCAAGACCGAGGCCTCGTCGATCGGTAGGCGCTTGTTGGCGCGATCCCAGCGGGTTCGGAGCGTTTGGCCCTCGAGCAGCGGCATGATCAGAAACGCGCACCCCTCCTCGTCGACGTCGTCGTCGAGCACGGGCACGGCGCCGGGATGGCCTACTTGATTGGCAACGCACGCCTCGCGGCTGAAGAAATGGCAGATGTCCGGATCGTTCGAGAAACGCTCGAGCAGAAACTTGATGGCAACCCGATGACCATTGCGGTGGGTCGCCGCGTAGACCGCAGCCATGCCACCTACGCCGAGCAAGCGGACTATCCGATATTTTTGTTGAACCACCGTGCCTAGCCGCGCCAAAGCACGTTCCGAAACCGATGCTCGCAAAATCGATGTCTGGAACATATGCCCCCAGAGTGAGCGATGTTGCACACCGGGTCCTTCGACGTCAAGCCGGTTAGCGCCAATCGCTAATACGCATTCATCCTCATTTGTGCTACACCCAAGAACTTCGCGATGGGTCAACCGACCAACCGTCTCGCTGCGCCTCGTTTTCTCGTTATGTCGCCACAGGTGTCGCCCGGGGGACAAGCCTCCGGTCAAGTGCCAGGTGGACAAGTCTCGGGTGGACAAGTTCCGGGCGGGCCACATGCTCGCATGTCCCGACGATCCATCCACCTCAAGCTGGACGAACACGTGAAGATGGTCGGTCGCGCGCCAGATGCAAACTTGGTGCTGCACGACCGAGCAGTGTCCCGGCACCACTTTCACGTCGTAGCCACCGAAGAAGGCGCCCGAATCCACGTTTGCGACGGCGCGGCGCCGCTCCTGCATGCGGGCCGTGAAATCCGCCAAGCCGTGGTCAAGGTCGGCGAATCCATCGTCGTCGGCGACACGGTTCTCGTCCTCACCGATACGCCGGAGCTGGATGACGTCCCACCGACGTCATCGCCGTCACCGTCGGTCCACCCCCCTCCAAGCTCCACCTCGTTCGGCGCCACGTTGCCGACCACCACCACCAGCGTCCGCGCCCTTTTGACCGGTGTTGCGGCGGACGTCCGAGGTTTGGCGGCCGTTTTTGCCCTCGATGAGGCGCTTAGCGCGGCAAACGACTTACCCGCCGTGGAATCCGCAGTTGCAACGTGGGCGAAAACGCACGCCGAGTGCGATACGGTCGAGTGGATAGCCGTGACCGATGATCAAGTAACATCCGATCAAGAGCTGACCGGCGCGGTCGAGGCAGCCCGAACACCAAGCCCACCAAGCCCACCGAGCCCATTTGCCCCGTTTGCGGCGGGTCCGAGCCCCATCGGCGGGGACGTGTTGGAGAGCATAACTGCCGATTGGAAGGCCAAGGTCGCGGTGCCGCTGCATGGCCCGAGACCGGGATGGTTGGCATTTACAACCAAGCTGTCCTCCGATCGGGTGACCGATTCGCTCCGGCGCCTATTCGTGATTGCTGGTCGCATTTGCGCATCGAGGCTCGGGCAGCTCTCGGCGCTCTTGGCCGTCAAGGAAGAGCGCGAGTCGTTTCGGCGGCAGGCGGTAGGCAGCGCGCATGCCTTCCTGGGCGAGTCGGCGGCGGCGCAGCAGCTCGTTCGCATGATCCCCAGGCTCGCGGCCTCGCCGGTCACCGTGCTGCTCACGGGCGAGACGGGGGTGGGCAAGACCTTCGTCGCGCGGCTCATTCATGAATCGGGCGCCCGCAAGGACGAGCCGCTGCGCATCATCAATTGCGCGTCGATCCCGGAGAACCTGATCGAGAGCGAGCTATTCGGGCACGAGCGGGGCGCGTTCACCGGGGCGGTGGCCGCGCAAGCCGGCGCCTTCGAGGCGGCGGGCCGCGGCACCTTGGTGCTCGACGAAATTGGCGAGCTGCCGCTGGCCAGCCAGGCCAAGCTTTTGCGCGTGCTCGAGGACAAGCGCTTCGAGCGCATCGGCTCCAATCGCTCGCTGACCTTGCAGGCGCGCATCATCGCGGCCACCAACCGCGATCTCGAGGCCATGGTCACCGCCGGGACCTTCCGCAGCGATTTGTTCTTTCGCATTTCGGTGGTCAAGGCGCTCGTCCCGCCGCTGCGCGAGCGGGGCAGCGATCTGGCCATGCTCGCCAAGCAGATGCTCACCGATCTCGCGCCCACCGCCGCCCGCCGCATCGATGGGTTCTCGCGGGAGGCGCTCGACGCCATCAGCCGCTACTCGTGGCCGGGCAATGTGCGCGAGCTGCGCAACGCCATCGAGCACGCGCTCGTCCTGGGCGACGGGCGCCTCATCGAGCCCACCGACTTTCCGGCCGTGGTGCACGGTGTGGTGCACGACACCCACTCGGCCACCTCGGAGGGCTCGGATCTGATCCGGCTCCCCGCCAACCTGGAGTGGCTCGAGCAAAAGTCCATCGACGCAGCGCTCCGCGTGGCGGGCGGCAACCGCATACGCGCCGCGGCATTGCTCGGAATCAAGCCGGCCATACTTTATTACAAGCTGCGACAGAACGCCGCCGCCCCCGGCGCCACCGATCGCTGACCCGTCGCCGCGGGATTCGCCGTTTTCGGATCGCCGGGGTTCGCCGTTTCCGGGTCTCCGGGTTCGCCGTTTCCGGGTCTCCGGGGTTCGCCGTTTCCGGGTCTCCGGGTTCGCCGTTTCGGAGTCTCCAGGTTCGCCGTTTCCGGGCGGCTCGAAATTCCAAAGTCGTATTTCGAAATTCGCCGCCGAATTCGCGATCCCGAAATTCCGACCATTCGCAGCTTTCGCGGATGGAGTCGAGCTCGAAGCATGGGACCTTTTTCACGTCGTACGTGGCGCACGACTTGCCTAGCCGGGGCCAATGTATTTTGCACTCGCTTCCGCGCTCGTCTTCGCGGATTCGATCGACGCGCGCGCGGCGGCGCCCAACCTGGGCGCCGTTCGCGTGACCGAGGCCCCCGTGCTCGACGGCCGTCTCGACGACGATGCCTGGCGCGCGGTCCCCGGCACCGACGCGTTCACGCAGAAGTTCCCGAACGAGCGGAGCCCTCCCCGCGAGCGCACCATCGTGCGCGTCGCCTACGACGACACCGCGCTCTATGTGGCCGTCGATTGCCAGCAGCGCGATGGCCGGATCACGGCCCGCCTCGCGCGCCGCGACGTTCAAGTCGAGGCGGATTGGGTCTCGGTGGCCCTCGGCACGGCCGGCGACGGGGTGACGGCGTTCGAATTTACCGTCAACGCGGCCGGCGTGCAGACGGACATGCTGCGGTACCGCGATACCGAAACATCGCTCGAGTGGGACGAGAACTGGGAGGCGCGCACCACCATCTCGGCCCGCGGCTGGCAAGCCGAATACCGCATCCCCTTCAAGATCCTCCGCTACGCCATTCTGCCGACCCAGACGTGGCGCTTCCAAGTCCGCCGCTACACCTCGGAGCGGCAGGAGACGGACGAGTGGGCCTTCATCCCGCGCAGCGGCGGGGGCGAGGTGTCGCGCTACGGGCTGCTCTCCGGGCTGCGCGATCTCCCGCGCCCCTCGCAAATCGAAGCGCGCCCGTTCGTGCTCGGGCGGCTCGTACGGCAGGACGCCGCCGTCGAATCCGATCCGAGCGAGACCACCTTGTCGGCCTCCGCGGGGGCCGACGTGAAATGGCACGTGACCCCTCGCCTCACGCTCGACGCCACCATCCACCCGGACTTTGCGCAGGTGGAGGCGGACCAGCTGACCTTGAACCTGACCAACTACGAGGTTTACTACCCCGAAAAGCGCCCCTTCTTCCTCGAAGGCCTCGATATCTTCTCCCTCCCCTATCAGCTCGTTTATACGCGCCGCATCGGGCACAACCCCCTCTCGCCCTTCACCCCCAACCTGCGAACGGAGGCGCCGTTCAACGAGCACGTCGCCGGCGCGACCACCGCGTCCTCGCTGCTCGGCGCGGGAAAGCTGGTGGGAAAGCTCGATGACCATTGGTCGGTGGGCACATTGACCGCGCTCACCGGCGCCAACCACGTCGATGTCGCGAGCAATGGCACCCGCACCCGCCGCCTCCTCACGCCCACGACGCTCTACAACGCATTCCGGCTAACGCGCGCCATGGGAGAAAATGCCAGCGTGGGGGCAACGGTCACCCTGACGGGGCGCGCCGAGGACGCGGGGAGCTATCCCCTCGCCGTCCCCAGCTCCCTGCCCGCCCCCGTGGCCGGAACACCGCCCCCGGCGCGGGCGCTTGGATCGATCGCGCAAGTCCTCTGCCCGCACGGCGCGATTGTGGTGCAGGGCGGACGCTGCTTCAATGATGCGGTGGTGGCGGGGCTCGACTGGCGATGGCGATCGGCGAACGGCGATTACGTGACCGACGGTCAAATCTATGGCTCGATGCTCCAGAACGGACCGCCGCGCATGGCGCTCGATGGAACGCTCGTCCGCTCCGGCGACATCGGCGCGGGCGCCCTCTTCTACTTCGGAAAAGAAGGCGGCACGCATTGGCTGTGGGACGGTGCCCTCGCCTATTCCAGCCGCAAGCTCGACATCAACGACATGGGCTTTGCGCAGCGCTCCAATCAGGCCATGTTCGACGGCGGCTTGGAGTTCCGCGAGCTCTCCCCCTGGGGGCCTCTGCTCGAGTCCCACCTGCGCCTGGAGGCCTACATCCGCCAGAATACGGATTTTCTCGATATCGGGCGCGACTTCCAGCTCAAGACGTGGGGACGCTTCGCGAACTTCTGGAACGCCTTTTCATCGATCCACTACCTCCCCGCCCGCTACGACGACCGTGAGGTCGGCGATGGAACCGCCCTCGAGCGCGCGGGGGCCATCGAGCACGAATTCACCCTCGGCACCAACCCGACCAAGCGCATCGTGGGCTCGCTCGCCACCACCACGGATTTCGTCTTCAATGGTTTTGCCATCAGCGCCAAGGCCAACGTAAAGCTACGCGTGCTGCCCCAGTTCGATGTAGAGCTGATCCCCAACATCACCCACACGGCCGGGGAGCCGCGCTGGGCCGCCGACGACGCCGCCACCGGAGCCCACGTTTACGGGCGGCTCTCGGCCAGCAGCGTGGGGGCCATCGTCCGCGCCGCATATACCTTCACGCCGCGTCTCGACCTGGTCAGTTACGGCCAGTTCTTTCGTTCGAGCGGTCACTACGGCGATTTGTCGATGTCGGTGCTCCCCCCCGGTGGCAAAGTCCCATTGTCGTCGCTGGTGCCGTTCACCGGGCCCGATCCGGAGGCGGATTGGAAAGAGTGGGCGGTCAATACCAACGTCGTCCTCCGTTGGGAGTACAAACTCGGTTCGACCTTGTACTTAGTCTATTCCCGCACGCAATCGCCCGGCGTCGCGGTGAACTCGGGCGAAACGTCGGGACGGACGCCGGCCGTCGATCTCTTCATGGTGAAGCTCACCTACTGGCTCGGATGAAATAACTCGAGGACCGCACATGCCCCAACGAGAACACTACCTCTTCGTCTGCACCAACCGCCGCGATGACGCGAACCCCCGCGGTTCGTGCGCGCAAAAGGGCTCCGAGGAGCTCGCAAAGAAGCTGAAATCGCTGCTCAAGAGCAAGGGCGCCGCCCGCGCGGTGCGCGCGTGCACGTCGAGCTGCCTCGACATGTGCGAGACCGGGATCACCATCCTGCAAGAACCGGAACACGTCGTCTATGGACACGTCACCGAGGACGACTTGGAGTCCATCGTGGAGGCCAGCGCGCGCGGCGAGGTGGTGGAGCGGCTGGTGGTGGGCGGCGCCGGTACGAAGGAGGCGGCCGATTCGAAAAATCGACAGGGCCCGTGAGTATATTTCGAAATTAACAATTTTGATTTCCAATCCAACCTCGCGAACCACGTAGAAATACGCGATTGCAATCGTCGGGCGGCCCGGCACACCCATTGCTGAATGGGAGGACGGGTGCCCCAATGCCAGTTCGACCGCTGCAAGTCCTCCGACATGATTCGGCCAAGTACCTCCGCCGGCGAAAGAGCAACCTCCATATCGTGTTCGTACACACGCCGATGTCGACCTTCAAGGTCGACCAGCGGCGCGAGTTTTGGCAAAACTTCGACGTCCGCTACCACGCGACGCATCCAGGGCTGCAGCACATGGAAAACGTACTCTGGGAGCTGCCGCATTGGATGACTTGGTTGGGCGGGGTGCTCCAGCACACGGGCTTCGAATCCATGGAGCCGCTCGACTTCTACAGCTCCGAGACGCAAATCACCGGCATCGACGTGGCCAAGGTGCGCGCCTCGCTCGCGCGCCACCCGGGCGACATTTACCTGTTCTCACCGATGACGCCCAATCTCTTCTTCGCGCTGGAGATCGCGGATCTCATCAAGGAGATGTACCCCCACGCCAAGACCATCTTCGGGGGCGTGGTGGCCACCCCGCAGCGCCAAAAGCTCGCGGCGCACCCCAGCGTCGACTACGTGGTGTTCGAGCGCGCGGAGTACGCGCTCCCGGCGCTGCTCGAAACCATCGAGGCGGGCGGCGACGTCACCGCGCTGGGAAATATGTGCTTTCGAATGGATGACGGCGAAATCTTCACCAGCAGCTGGGAATACCCGAGCATCCCCGTCGAGGAGCTCCCCTTCCCCAAGGTGGATTTGTTCCCATCGTCGGCCGGTAAGGACATTCGCTACATCCGGCAAGTCTATGCGCTGGGCTGCCCCTACAAATGCTCGTTTTGCACCATTCAGACCATCGGGCAAAAACCCTCGTACTTCCCCGTCGAACGGGTCATCTCCGAGATTCGCGCCTATCGAAAGCACTACGGCGAGCACCATAATATTTACTTTGGCGACGAGACCTTCACCACCCACGCGGAGCGCACCCTCAAGATCTGCCAGGCCCTGGAGGACGAAGGGAACGTCATGTACGACTGCCAGACGCGCCTCAATCTCCTCCAGGACGACCGGGTGCTGCGTGCGCTCCACCGAAGCGGGTGCCGCTGGCTGGAGATCGGCCTGGAGACGGCCGACCAAGAGAGCCAAGATCTCTTCAAGCAGCGCGTGAAGATCGGCTCCACGCGCGACGCCCTGGCGCGGGTGCGCGACTTCGGGATCCCCGTGTGCTCGTTCATGGTGAACGGCTTTCCCAATCAGACCATCGACGACATGCGCCGCTCCCTCGATTGGGTGTGCGGGCTCATCTCCGATGGCTTGCTCCAAGCCTCGTACCTCTTCGGGCTGGTGCCCTATCCCGGGAGCGAGCTCTACGAAGAGCCCGAAAAATCCGGATTGCGGCTACGGCACCACGATTTTCGATATTACCACGAGGACATGCTCCCCGTGTTCGACACCGAGCACGCGACGGCCGAGCAGACCTACCAAGTCTTCCTCGACGGGGTGGCGCAGCTCGGTCAGGCGATGTCCTGCCGGCCGTACTTCGGCGCGGACACCATTCAAGGTTCGCGCGCCGCGTTTGGAGCGTTCTGGGAATCGTCCCACGTTTGAACGTCTCTTTTCGAACGCTTCTTTCCAAAGTCTCGACATTTCCAACTCGAAGGAGCCTCACCCATGACCGCGGCCACGACGTTTGCACTCTCGCCTTATACCAACATCGACCGACTGATCGCCTCGGTGCTCGAGAGCGACCTGCCCGATTACAAGTCGTGCGTGCTCGCGCTCGAGCGCTCGATCAAGGACTACTTCCCGGCGCTGAGCCCGAAAACGAGCCCGATCCTGAACAGCATCCCCCACTGGAGGCCCGCGCAAATCGGCTTCGTGATCGTGGAGTACTCCGTATTCACGAACGCGGCCATTCATATGTTCTTGGACGCGCGCATCCGCAACCACTGGGAGAAGCTCGATGCCGAGATCGTGCGCAACGTGGAAGAAGAGATGGGCGTGCTCACCAAGCGGGTGCCGCACCTGGAGCTGATGCGCTTCGGCCACCGCTACGATCTGGGCCTGGAGACCGACGGGGTGGAGCCTTCGCCGTCGACCAAGGGCTTCGTCGAGCGCATGAACAAGCTCTTTCGAAGCGACGACAACGCCTTCCTCGGCGGGTGCCTGCTGGCCTTCGAGGCCACGGCGGTCGACGAGTTCCGCATCGTCGACAAGTTCCTGCGCGCCTACAAGAGCGCCACCGGCGGCGAAATCCGGAAAGGCTCGCTCACCGACATCTACATCGCGGGCCACGTGACCCACGACGACAACGATCCCGAGGCCGATCACTACGCGGGGATGCGCAACGCCATCGGCGAATACATCGATGCCGCGAACCTGCCGCGCTTCATCCGAGGGTTCTACGCGGTGACCATGAACCTCAGCATGTGGTGGGAGCACCTGGCCATCGAGGCGCACCACCGCATGATCGAGGAGCGGCTCGTCTTGAAAGATCCCCAGCGTTTCGATCCCTTCCGCGTCTTCGCGGAGGCCAGCTGACCCACCGGCCACCAAACATGAGCGATGGAGCGGAGAGCGTCATGAACCGCGATATACGAAAGCTCGTCATCGTCGAGAGCTCCTGCGTGGGCGCCGATTACATGGGAAGAGCGGCCATCCAAGCGGGCTATCAACCGATTTACCTGAGCAGCAAAGCGGGCAGTCAGGGCGATACGCGCGCGCAGATGCAGCGCTACACCTGCATCGAGTGCGATACATCGTCCGTGGAGACCATGGCGTCCGCACTGGCCGGGGTGGACGGGATCGAGGCGGCGGTGTCCTTCTGCGACACGTACATCATGAACGCCGTCCGCCTCGCGCAGGCGCTCTCCGTTCGCGGCCAGCCCGCGGTGCTCGAGCGGCTGAAGGACAAATGGGAGGTGCAGCAGCTCATTCTCGACTACAGCCCCTCGACCATGGCGTTCGAGGCCAACGCCATCCCCGTCGACGAGATTCGTCAATTCGTTCGAACGCGCGGCAATGTCATCGTCAAAGGTCGAAGGAGCTCGGGCGGGCTCGGGGCCAAGTACCTGACGAAGCCGGCGCAAGCCGACGAGCTGCCGCAATTCGTGCAGAATGCAGGCATTCCCAACCATCTGGCACCGGATTTGTGGCTCGCGCAGGTCGCGATCCAGGGCGATCTGGTGAGCCTCGAGGGCTTCGTGGCCCAGGGCGAGCCGACGTTTCTCGGGTTCTCCGGGAGAAAAAAGGTCGGAATGTCCGAGGCGATGATCCTCTTTCCGTGGGACGATCACGTCTCGCACAAGGCCAAGGCGAGGGCGCGCGAGGCGGTCACGGCGCTGGTGCGGCGGGCGGGGCTCGCGTCGGGGTACTTCCACGTGGAGTTCATGATGACCCACGACGATGCGTTCGTGATCGACGCGAACATGGGCCGCATCGGCGGCGGCGGCCTGGGGCAGCAAATCGCGCTTGCCCACGGGATTACGCCGGTGGCGCTGCACGCGCACGTGCTGAATCTGGCGCTCGAAGGCGATGCGCCGGCGCCCAATTTCTCGCGAAGGTCGAAGAAGGACACGGCGTCGATCATGTACGGCATTCCCGTGAAAGCGCGTTTTCATGGGGTGCAGAAGCCGGCGGAATTCGCGAGCATGAACACGGTGATCCTCGACGAAGGCGAGCTCGTTCCGGCGATGGGCAGCGACAATTATGCGTGGATCGGCATCGCCAGCGGCTTCCGCACAGATGTCGAAAACGATGTCCGCTCCTTGCGAATCGAGACGGATCGCGGGGAGTTCGCCGCGGCGTTTTGAGCAGCGGCGCGGTGCGGTCGCGGCGACGGTTCGAGCAGTGGCGCGGTGCGGTCGCGGCGACGTTGGAGCAGCGACATTTCGAACAGCGGCGCGGTGCGGTCGCGGCGACGGTTCGAGCAGTGGCGCGGTGCGGTCGCGGCGGCGGTTCGAGCAGTGGCGCGGTGCGGTCGCGGCGGCGGTTCGAGCAGTGGCGCGGTGCGGTCGCGGCGACGTTGGAGCAGCGACATTTCGAACGGCGGTGCGGTGCGGTCGCGGCGGCGGTTCGAGCGCTGCGCAGCAGAGTGGCGATTTGGGAGGGGTCGCCCGCGCGCAGCGGCGTGGCCGCCGGGTACGGACGCGGTGGCGTCCCTCTATTTTAATCGATAAGGAGCTTGCAATGTCGAATTCGGTGGTTGGAAAGACGTGGGAGCCCCGTGCGAAAAGTGCGCGGGTGGGGTCGATTGCGTTGGGGTTTCGACCTGCCCCGGTGGCCGGCGTTTCGTGGGTGCGCGAGGGTGCGGGCATTGCAGGCATTCGGACGATGGATGCGGGCGACCTCGATCCGAGCTTGATGGCGACCGAGGCGGTCGTTCCGGTGGAGGGCAGGAATCGAGAGCGGCTCGCGCGGCTCCAGCCGTTTTTGGATGGTACGCACACCGTGGGCGCTCTGGCCGCGAAGCTCGATTGGAACGTGGAGGAGTGTGCGGGCCTGGTTCAGGGGCTGTACGAGCTCGGCGTGCTGCGGGATATGGCGCGAAGGCCGGCGCCGGCGCTCTCGTTTTATCGGCATATGGTCAATATCGGACGGCGGGAGACGTTGCACGAGCTCGTGGGCTCGCCGCTGGTGGCGCGCATGCTCGCGGGGACGCTCACCGAGCGGCTCGTCGTTGGGTATTTGGTCGAGGAGTACCATCTGGTGGCGTCGGCGGCGAGCCACATCAGCCCCATGGTCGCGGGCGCGCAGACCGAGCGCCTTCGCATGATGTTCAGCGATTACATGAGCGGCGAATATTGGCATTGCCTGCTGCTCAAAAAGGGGTTGCTGGCCGCGGGCCTCACCGAAGAGCAAATCGGGGCGGCCGATCCGCTGCCGGCGACGTTGGCGGTGATCAACTTGATGCGCGAGAGCTCGCGGACGGATCCCCTCGCCTATTCCGTTTGGCTCTCGGTCATGGAGGGTGGCGACGACAAGGGCGCGGTGGCGTTCTCCAAGATGTACGATCAGCTGGGGACCTTGGTGCCGGCCGAGGTCCTTTTGCCGTCGCGCGAGCACGCCGTGCTCGACTTCGAAGACGAGCACGAGACGTTGGGCGCCGAGCCCTTCGTGGACGAGGGCGACATCCCCGGCCATCGCCAAGACGCCATTTACCGTTACGTGATGGCGTCGGTGCGCACGCACGCGCTGCAGCACCAACAAATCGCCGACTTCTACGGCACGGAAGACGGACCGCTCGCGCACTCGTACTCCGGATCGTGAGCCGCCCATGCTCTCCCGCGTACCCCGCGCCCTCATCGACAATTACGACGAGCTCTTGGTCCATGCGCACCGCGCGAGCACCGAGGAGCACCTCGCGCGCAAAACCATCGAACGCTCACTCCTCTTTCGCGGCCGCCCGGTGTGCAACGTCCTGCGGCCCTTCTTCATGACCAGCGCGCTCTATGCCCAGGTGATGCGCGCGGCCACCCTCGTCGCGCGGGGGCTCACGGTGGTCGCGCGCCGTCTCGCGAAAGATGCGGCGTTTCGAGAGCTGCTCGCGCTCACCCCGGAGGAGGAGGCGCTGGTGCAGCTCGATCCGGGGGAGCCGACCGAGCTTTTGGGCCGGCTCGATGGGTTCATCGGGGCCGATGGGGTGATTCGCTTCGTCGAATACAATCCGGTGCCGGCCGGGGTGATCGAGACCGAGGAGCTCTGCGAGACGTTCGCCGAAATGCCCATCATGCGCACCCTGTCGCAACGGCATCCAATGCGCAGCGTGCCGCGCACACGGCACCTCATCGGGGAGGCGCTCCGGTCGACCCACGCGCGCAAAGGCGGCAAAGGGTGCCCCAATGTGGCGGTGCTCCACGCGCAGCGGGATCCCAACGGTCATGGAACGGACGGAAAATCGAGCGACGCGCAGCCATCCGAGGATTCGCTGCTCGGTATTCCGGAGATGATCAAGGTGCTGGATGCGCTCATCGAGAACGGCGTCACCATTCGCATGCTGGATCCGGCGGAGATGCGCGTCGAGGCCGGGCGGCTTTGCGCGGGCGACTTTTCAATCGACGCGGTGCTCATCGCCGATTGGCCGAGCTTTCTGCGAACCGTCCCCGCCGATGCGCCGTTCTGGGGCGCCATTCGAAGCGGTGGCGCGTGGATCATCAACTCGGCGGCGACGGCCATCGTGCGGGGGAGCAAGAGCGTCTTTACCATCTTGAGCGATCCGGCGCACGCGCACCTGTTCGACCCCGAGGTGACGGAAGCGCTCGCGCGCCATGTGCCCTGGACGCGCCGGGTCCGCGCGGGCAAGACGTCGTTCGAGGATCGCACCGTCGATTTGATCCCGTTCATCGCCGAGGCGCGCGAGCGGCTGGTGCTGAAGCCCGCCGATCAATATGGCGGAAAGGACGTGGTCCTCGGGTGGGAGACCGACGAGGAGAGCTTCCGCCGCGCGCTGAAACGCGCCATCGCCGAGCCGTATGTCGTGCAAGAGCGCGTGACCTCCCCGTGGGAGGATTATCCGGACGCCATGAGCGGCGAGCTCCGCTTCCAAACCCGCATTTCGGACGTCAACCCCTTCATCTGGAACGACGAGTGGGCACACGGGTGCTCGGTGCGCTTGTCGACCAGCGCCATCACCAACGTATCCGCGGGTGTTGGCTCGCAAACCCCGATTTTTCTAGTCGACGCCTGACGCGCGCAGGATGACGCGCAAGAGGAGAAGCCATGGGCTCAGTGGATCCGTGTACCTACACACTTTCGAGCAACGAGTCGGTCCTCGTGCGAACGGCGGCGCCGGACGACGCGGCGGGCATCATCCACGTGATGAAAGACGTCTTCGAGGAGCGCGACTACCACCTCTCGGTCCCCGACGATTTCAAAGGAACCGAAGAGGAGCAGCAGGCGTGGATTCAAAAGTTCATCGACGACCCCGGCAAGCTGATGCTGGTCGCCGAAAAAGACGGCGTGGTCGTGGCCGTGCTCGAGTTCGAGAACGACTACCGTCAGCGGATGAAGCACCGCGGCACCGTGTGGATCTCGATTTTGCGGGATATGCGCAGCCGTGATCTGGGCACGGCCCTGGGGATCTCGGGCTGGCGGTGGGTGCAGAACAACCCGCTCATCGAAAAGGTGTACATGCATGTATTGCACACAAACACGCGCTCCCTCGGGCTCTGCAAGAAGATGGGGTTCGTGGAGGAGGCGCGCCTTCACCACGACGTGAAGCTCGGCCCGGGCCAATACGCCGACGTGGTGATCCTCTCGCAGCACGCGCGCCCGCACGAGCTCGCGCAGGTACCGCCGGTGACCGCCCCCTCGCCCGCGCGCGAGAACGGCGCGGTGGAAAAGCACGCGTGATGGGCGCCGCCGCGCGACCGAGGGCGTGGGTGGTCGCGCTGGCGCTGGGCGTCTTGCTGGCCGCGGTGTGGGTCTCGGCGCGGCCTCCGGCGCCGGTGGCCGAGGACGCGCCGGCCGCGGACTTCTCCGCGATGCGCGCGCGGGCGGTGCTCGAGCGGCTCGTCGGAAATGGCGTGCCGCACCCCACGGGGAGCGAGGCCAATGCGCGGGTGCGCGAGGCCATCGTCGCGGAGCTCACGCAGCTTGGATATGCGCCGGAGGTGACGGCGCGCTTCGTTTGCGGGAAGTTTCGCTCGTGCGCGACCGTCCGCAACGTGGTGGCGCGGCTCGAGGGGCGTGAAACCGGTAAAGCGGTGATGCTCGCATCCCATTACGATTCGGAGGACGCCGCCCCCGGCGCGGCCGACGACGGGGCGGGTGTGGCCGCCATGCTGGAGATCGCGCGGGCGGTTCGGGTGGGGCCCGCGCCCCGGCGGCCGGTGCTGTTCCTCTTCGACGAGGGTGAGGAAGACGGTCTGCTCGGCGCGCAGGCGTTCGTCGATCACGACGCGCGCGCGCGCGACGTGGGGGCGGTCGTCAACTTCGAGGCGCGCGGGACGTCGGGGGCGAGTCTTTTGTTCGAGATGCGCGGCGGCTCGGGGTGGCTCGCCGATTCGTACCGGCGCGCGCGGCGGCCTCGAACGAGCTCGCTGTTCGCTGCCATTTACGAGCTCCTCCCCAATGATACCGATTTAACGGTATTTGCGGCCAAGGGAATACCCGGCGTCAACTTTGGAATCATCGGGGAGCCGACCCGCTATCATACGCCGCTCGACGATCTCGCCCACCTCGACGTCGCGAGCTTGCAGCACCACGGCGACAATGGGCTCTCGATGCTGCGCGCGCTCGCCGAGGCGGATCTCGAGGCGCCGCCCGCGTCGGCGGCCGTGTTCTTCGACGTGCTGGGGACGTACGTGATCGCCTGGCCGCAGCGGTGGGCGCTGCCGCTCTCGGGCGTCGTTGCGCTGGCGACGGCGCTCGGCGCGGGGCTCGCGCTGCGCAAGGGGAGCGTGCGCAAAGGCGATCTCGGGCGGGGGGCGCTCGCGTGGGTAGCCGGCGTGCTCGGCGCGCCGCTCGCCGCGGGCGCGCTCGCGATGTGCGGGGTGGCGCCGCGCCTGTGGGATGCGCACCCGGCGCCGTTTTTGGTCGGGTCGGTGGTGTTGGGGATGGCTTCGCCCTTCGTGGCGGCGCGCGCTCTTTTCCGGGCCGCGGAGGACGGTGCGCCGAGCGCCGAGGGCGCGCAAACCGCGTCCTCGTGGTGGGGTGCGGCGATGGGGGCTTCGGCGCTGGCCGTCGCGGTTTCCGTGGCGCTGCCGGGCGCGAGCTACCTTTTCGCCCTTCCTGCGGCCGCCGCAGCGTGTGTGGCGCTCGCGACCCGCGGCGCCATTCACCGCTGGCCCACGACGGCGATCGCGGCGCCGGTCCTGGCGGCGGGGCTCGCGTGGTTCCCAGTGCTGCTCGTCCTCTACGACGCGCTGGGCACCCCCGCGGGCGCGGCCATCGCGTGCGGCGTCGCCTTCGTGCTCGCGCCGGCCGCCATGCTCGCCGCAGGGCTCGCGCAACCTACTGCGCGCATCGCCGCCGCCGGTGCGCTGGGTGCGAGCGTGGCGGCGGCCGTGGTGGCCGCCGTGCTTCCGCATGAATCGCCGGCTGCCCCCGAGTCGGTCCTGGTCACATGGCACGAGGACGGCGACACGGGGCGCGCACGCTGGCTGGTCGCCCCCGAGTCGGACGATCGGCTCGCATCGGCCATTCGAAGCGCGGCGCCGTTTGGTCCGCGCGCCGAAAACCCGTTTCCCTGGTCCACCCGTCGCGCCTTCGTGGCGGACGCCCCCGCGCAAATGCAAACGCACCTTCCGCCGCCCGCCGTCACCATCGTCGATCGGCACCTCGAAGGCCACCGCCAGCGCGTCTCCTTGCACATCGCCTCGGCCCGCGGGGCGCGCGAGCTGGCGCTCTACGCTGCGCCCTCCGCATCCATTGCATCGATGTCCGTCCAAGGGACGACCGTCCCAACCCGCGACGCGCGCGCACGAACGGCCGAGGGCTGGCTCGCGCTCACGGTACAGGGCTCGGGTCCGGAGGGCGCGACGGTGGAGCTCGTCCTCGAGGGCGACGCCGACACGCGGCTGATCGTCGCCGATCGGACCCCCGGTCTTCCCGCGGGGAATTCTCCCGCGCAGGCCAGGACCGCCAGCGAGGTCACCGTCGACGACGCCGACAGCACCTTCGTCACCCGCAACGTCATCCTACCGCGAACCGCCCGCGCCCAGCTCGAAGAGCTCGAACCATGATGGACACCGAGGCCCGCGCGCCCGCGCGCGCACAAACGCTCTGGAGCGCCTTTGTCGAGGCTCTGCGCGGCAGCGAGCAAGACTTTACGGAGGGCTCCATTGGACGCGCGGTGTTCCTCCTCGCGGTCCCCATGGTGGCCGAGATGATCATGGAGTCGGTCTTCGCGCTGGTCGACATCTTCTTCGTCTCCAAGCTCGGCGCCGATGCGGTGGCGGTGGTCGGCATCACCGAATCCATTCTCATCCTCTTTTACGCCGTAGCGCTGGGCCTCGCCATGGCCAGCGCGGCCACCGTCGCGCGCCGCGTTGGCGAGAAAGATCCCGATGGCGCCGCGGTGGCCGCCGTTCAATCCATTGCGCTCGGCCTCGCGGTCGCGGCCGTCCTCGGCGTGGGCGGCGCCGTGCTGGCGCCCGAGCTCCTGGGGCTGCTGGGCGCCTCCGGCGCGGTGGTGCGCGCCGGCTCCGCCTACGCGTCGATCATGCTGGGCGGCAATGTCACCATCCTTCTTCTTTATTTGATCAACGCCATCTTTCGCGGCGTGGGCGATGCCGCGGTGGCCATGCGCGTGCTCTGGCTCGCCAATCTGGCCAATATCGTTTTATGTCCCTGTTTCATATTCGGCTGGGGCCCCTTCCCCGAGCTGGGGGTGAATGGTGCCGCCATCGCGACGAATATCGGCCGCGGTAGTGGCATTTTGCTTCAATTCATTCTTCTGGCGCGCGGCTCGGAGCGAATCCGGATTCGCCGCGCGCATGTGCGCGTGCACCCGCGGGCCATGTCGAACCTGCTGCGGCTGGGCGCCAGCGGCGCGCTGCAGGTGGGGATCAGCACCGCCAGTTGGATTGGATTGGTGCGAATCATCACCACCTTCGGCAGCGCGGCCGTCGCCGGATATACCATTGGTATTCGCCTCATCGTCTTTGCGCTTTTCCCGTCGGTCGGATTGGGCAACGCCGCCGCCACCCTGGTGGGGCAAAACCTCGGCGCGCGAAAGCCGGAGCGCGCCGAGCGCAGCGTGTGGGTGACGAGCTTCTTCAACATGCTGCTGCTCGGCACCGTCGGCGTCGTGTTTTTGACATTCACGGATCCCATCATTCGTCTCTTCACGAGCGAGCTCGATGTCATCGGCTACGGCACCGATTGCCTTCGCATCGGCACCTACGGTCTCCTCTTTTACGCCTTTGGGATCATCCTCGAACAAGCCTTCAACGGCGCCGGCGATATCTGGACGCCCACCTGCATCAACCTCGGGTGCTTCTGGCTCTTCGAGATCCCAACGGCCTATGTGCTGACCCACCACCTCGGAATGGGCCCCAAAGGCGTCTTCGTCTCCATCGCCGCCGCCTTTTCGCTCTTCTCCGTGGTAGCCGCCGTTCTGTTTCGGGGTGGCCGGTGGAAGGCGCAGCGGGTTTAGCTGGCCGCCCCCTGCGAATGGCCTTACGACCTTGGCCATGAGCCCGTCCGAAAAACTCTGCCGTCGCTTTGGAATACGACTTCCCATCGTCCAAGCCCCCATCGGAAGGGTGGCCTCCCCGGAGCTCGCCTCCGCCGTCACGCGCGCGGGCGGGCTGGGGCAGCTCGCCTGTACCTGGGACTCCCCCGACGATCTCCGCGCGCGCATCGATGCGACGCGCGCGTTGGCCAAAGGGCCGTTCGCCGTCAACTTCGTGCTCGACTTCCCCATCGAGGAAAAGCTCGCCCTCGCGCTCGATCGCGGTGTCCCCGTGGTCTCGTTCTTCTGGGGCGTCTCCGAAGAGCACATCGCGCGCGTTCACCTCGCAGGGGGGCTCGCCCTTCAAACCGTGGGCTCCGTGAACGAAGCCATCCTCGCGGCCAAGGCCGGCGCCGACGCCATCGTCGCACAAGGCTACGAGGCAGGCGGACACGTTCGCAGCAATGTCTCCACCTTCATCCTCGTTCCGCGCGTGGTCGATGCCGTCGGCGACATCCCCGTCCTCGCCGCGGGCGGCATCGCCGATGCGCGCGGCGTGCGGGCTGCTCTGGCGCTCGGCGCCGCCGGCGTCTGGGTGGGAACGCGCTTTCTCGCCTCCACCGAGGCGGACATTCACCCCGTCTACCAAGAGCGCATCGTCTCCGCCTCCGAGGAGGACACAGTCTACTCGGAGCTCTTCGACATCGGCTGGCCCAACGCCCCGCTCCGAACCCTTCGAAACAGCACGGTGCGCGCCTGGGAAGAAGCCGGAAGACCGCTTTCGCCCCATCGCCCGGGCGAAGGCCAAATCATCGGCAAGCGCGCGAGCGGCGCCGACATGCTCCGCTACGACTTCGGCTCACCGACGCGGCTCGCCACCGGCGAAACGGAGGCGATGGCGCATTATGCGGGCCAGGGCGTCGGCCTGGTGCGCGCCGTTCGCTCCGCCGCCGACATCGTCGAGGAGCTGGCCGCGGGGCTCGCGACTTCGTAGCCTAGGCAACGAATCACGTCGTGCGCGGAGACCACTTCGGCAGGCGAAACCAAAAGCGCGAACCGCCTTCGGGACGGGGCTCGTAGCCGATGGCGCCGCCCCAGCGCTCGACGGTGATGCGGCAGAAATAGAGCCCCAGCCCCGTGCCCGGCGTGCCATCGCCGGCGCGGGCGAATTTGCGAAAGAGGTGCGGAAGGAGCGCGGGGGGAACGCCGGCGCCGTCGTCTTCGACGTCGACGCGGATGAAGGTGGGCGCGTCCGCGTCGAGGTGGACGGTGAGGCGCACGGCGCCGTCGTGGGGGCTGTATTGCAGCGCGTTTTGAACGAGGTTGCCGACGACGCGAAAGAGGCGGAGCTCGTCGCCGCGAACGTGGACGGGGCCGTGGACCACGCGCAAATGGGGGACCAGATCCACGCGGCGCGCGCGGGCTTTGGGCGCCATGACGCTGGCGATTTGCATCACCACCGAGCAAACGTCGGCGTGCGGCGCGTCGAGCGGGTTGCTCGAGACGTCGTGCTCGGCCGCGAAGACGCCGAGGATTTCGCGAATCAGCTCGTCCTGGCGGTTGGCGGCGCGGAGGGCCACCTCGACCAGCTTGGAGTCGGCCTTCTCGAGCGGCTGCTTCTCGAGCAAGACCAGCGCGCCCAGGATGCTGCCGAGCGGATTTCGAAGGTCGTGCACGATGCAGTGCGCGAGCACCTCTTTTTGCTCCACCTCGCGCGAGAGCGCGTCGTGGGCGAGCCGGAGCTCGCGGGCGCGCTGGAGCATGGTGCGCTCCTCTCGGAAAATGCGCTCGCTCTCGGCCACCACCAAGAGCGCGCTGCCTTGTACGAAGAGCGCGGTGGCCGCCAAATGCAATTCGCGCCCGCCGTCGACGATTTGGGTGAAGCCGCCGGAGTCGAGGCGCGAGGGCCCCTCGCCGGCCCATGTGGCCTCGGCGTCGGAGATGAAGAGCGCAAAAAATGGAAACACGTCGGAGGCGATGAAGGGAACGCCCACGCGGATGGTGCCCTCGTCGAGCCACTCGCACCACGCGGGCAGCGCGCCGCGGGGCACGAACCATGGGCCTTCGCGGCGCTCGAGGACCAGAATGTCGAGCGCCGGGAGGATGCTCGCGTCCAGGATCATGTGCGCGCCTCGATGACCCCGTCCGCCGCGAGGATGGCGTGGGTCAGGCCGACGAAGGCGCGCTCCACGCCGTCGCCGCTCTTGGCGCTGGTCTTGACGATGGGCCATCCCTTTTCGGCCAGGCGATCGCCGATGTCGTCGCCAATGTCCCAGGAGCTCGCCACGTCGGCCTTGTTCAAGACGAGGACGAGCGGGATGTTCCCCACCACCGCCACCGCCGACTCTTGCAAGGACAGCGCGGTCGACACCGTATCGCGCCGCGTGCCGTCGGCCACCAGCAGGTAGCCGGCGGCGCCGCGCAAATAGGAGAGCTGGACGCTCTGGAACTCGTCCTCGCCGCTCAAGTCCCACATCACCAGGTCGACGTCGTGCCCGGCGACGTGCACCCGCGTCTTGTCGATGGTCACGCCCACGGTGGTTCGGTACACGTCGGAGAAGATGCTATGCACGAACCGGGCGACGAGGCTGGTTTTGCCCACGCCGGTCGCGCCCAGCATGCAGATCTTCTGCTTGCGTGCCATTACTGGAGCTCGACTCGGAAATCGACGCGCCGCGCGCACGCCGAGCCGCGGTAGCGGCTGCCCACGCAAGCTTCGGACTCGGATACGAGGGCGATCCCCTCGCCGCGCGTTCGAAGGACGGAGGCGGGTACGCCGAGATCGACGAGCTCGCGCTGGATGCGGTCGGCGCGCTGCGCGCTCAGCGACTGATTCTGCGCCTCGGGGCCGCGTGGATCGGTGTGCCCCATGAGGGTCAGCGTAACCGCTTTGCCCGTGTCGGGCGCGATCGTGAGCATCCGCAAGGTCGCCCTCGCCACCTCTTCGAGCGGGCCCCGCTGGTCGATGGTGATGTCGGACGAGCCCAACGGAAAGACGATCATCGCCTTCGTGACCGATGCGGCGGCATCGGACAGCTCTTTATCCATGTCCATATCGTACAGACCCGTCGTATCGAAGCGAGCCACCGCAGGCAGGCTCGGTCCGAGGATGCGGGCCGATGCGATCCACGCGCGCGGCGCACGTCCGCGCGCCACCAGTGTATTGCCGTTCTCCACGCTCAAGGTGACCCCTGCCGGAGGCTGCAAGATCTGCATTGCGCGCTGCTCCGTCAACCGGGGATCGAGCGAATAGAAGGAGCCAAACCGGAACGAGGTATTGTTCTCCTGCGCGCCGAGGGGCATCAGAAGCGATGCAGGCGACGGCGCAAGCGGATCGCGCAGCCCTTCGAAGGAGAAGCGATCGCCGTCCCGCCGCGCCGACGTGAGCATCAGGCCCGGCTCGCGCCGGAGCACATCGACGTACTGGGTAAAGCGCTTCTCCTCGACGTGATTGCGGTGCGCGTTCCACGCGGCGAGGCAGACCACCGCCGTGAGCAGCGCGCCCGCCGCCGCGTAAAAGCGTGTTCGCGATTTGGCTTGCGGGACCACCTCGCTCTGCAGACAACGTTGCAAGAGCGACTCGGTGCGCACGAACAGATCGACCTCGCCGCTGAAGGACGAGAGATCTTGCCGGAACTGCAGATGAATGCGCTCCTGCACCTCGTGGAGAACGTCGCCGAAGTGGTTCGGCGCCGTGCCCCGCACCACGGCGACCAAGACCGCGAGCGGGCCGTGCTCCACCCAGCCCACCAGCTCGCCCACGTGAAAGCGCGCGAGCCGCGCCTCCTCGCGAAAGGCGTCGTGCACGAAGGCGTCGATGGCGCTGAGCATCGCCGCGACCTGATCGGGATCTTGTTGCGGGGTGCCCGGCGCGACCAAGTGATGGAGAACGAGGCCGCTCTCGCGGTGCACCAGGAACACCTGCTCCACGCGGTAGACCAAGCTGCGCAAGAGCACGATCTCGGCGAAGGGCCGCCCCGTGCGCGCGGCCTCCAGTCGCCAGCGAAGACCGCGCAGCGAAAAGCCGTGCGCCAAGGTCTCGTTCAACTGCTGCACCAAGGAGCGCAGCGCCTGCATCGCGGCTTTTCGGATCGCGGGGCCCATGACGGGCACCAGCGCGTCGACGAAGATCTGCGGATCGTTTTTGACGGCGTCGCGGATGGCGGACATCACGGTCGGGCGCAGGGCCCACGTGAGATCTTCGCCTTGCTTTTGACTGGCGACCGCCGCCTCCGGGAGCGCCTTCCCCAGGGCGTCCGGCGTGAACTGTTCTTCGATCTTGGCGAGCCGCTCCTGGTCGGGACCGAGGAGGATCTGCCGAAGCTCGTTCAACTTCGCGCGTTCGCGCGCCTCCCGCTCCTCGGGCGAAGCGTCGGGCCCGAGAGGAGGTCCCCCCGAGCCACCCCGTGCAATGGGACGTCGCAAACGCCGCCCCTGGAGAGCGGGCAAGGTGGACGTCCCACCGTTGCTTCGTTTCTCCTGCTGCACGCGTTCTAGTGATCCGGCAGTTGCGCACGCACCAAGGTGCTACTGAATCGCTCGTTCTCCGAATCGTGGGGCTCGGTGAGCGCCACGAGCTCGCGTTCGACGGTCGCGGCCATCTCGTCGCGCGCCTGCCGCGTCTCGTCGAGGAAGGCCTTGGCTTGATCGAGGATCTGCTGACGCAATTCACGTTGCGCCCGCGCGAGCGATTCTTCCAACCGCGTCATGCGCTGCTCAAGTGCGCCGATGATTTCGCGCGACTCGCGGTTCGCTTTTGCGAGCGACTCGGCGTGGGCAATCCGCTCCGACTCGAAACGGGCGACGAGCGCCTCCGCCTCGCGTTGCACGTGACCTTCGAGGACATCGAGGCGACGGCGCATTTCTTTTCGCAATTCCTCGGCCTCGGTCGCGAGGTGCGCATCCACACGAGCCAGTTTTCGCTCCAATTCGCGAAATGGGCCCCCAAAGAGAATCTCTCGAACCTGCTCCAGACTGCTCGACACCTGTTGTCCCTGCACTCTGCCGTTTTTCAGGTCGTAGTCGCGATCGCTCAATCCATTTGCGTTTGCTGCCATGTTGGTTCGGGACCGTACGCAAGAACAATGCGCAGCCCTGCCGCACTCCCGCCCGGCGGAGCCCGGCCTTTTCCCCAGGGGCTACCCTAAAGAGGTATCGAAGCGGTCCAGGTGGATGGTGTGGCATGTGCGCGCCGATGAGGCAGAAGATCCCATGTTTGTGCTTGCCATCTGCCGCGGCGAGCACATCGTCTCACCCCCATGAGACACCTGACCCTTCTTGGATGCACCGCCGCTGTCGTGTCTGCTTTGACGGGCTGCGCAAGTGAGCAAAAACCCCCCGCCCAACCCGAGTCCACGTCGGCGCAAGCCTCGGGAAACAAGCCCGCGGAGCAGGGGCTCCGCCTTTATATCTTCGCCTGCGGGGACATCGACATCCTCGATGTCTCCATTTTCCACCCCGGCACCGGCCAAGGTGAAAAGAAGAGGCTCGGGGCGTCCTGCTACCTCGTCGTGCACCCCAAGGGCAGCCTCGCTTGGGATACGGGGTTACCCGATGAATTGGCGAAGAGCCCCGCGGGCAAGAAGGACGACTTTGCCGTGGAGCGCATGCCCAAGACGCTCGCGTCGCAATACAAAGAAATTGGCGTCGACCCCGCGTCCGTCGGGTTCCTCGGCATTTCGCATATGCACTCCGACCACAACGGAAATGCGAACCTGTTTCCGCGCGCCACGCTCTTGATGCAAAAAGAAGAATACGAGGCGGCCTTCGGGGCGGATCCGTCGAAGTTCGGCTTCGATCCATCCAACTATCCGACCCTCAAGTCGAACCCCGTGAAGAAGCTCGAGGGCGACCTCGATGTGTTCGGCGATGGCTCGGTGGTGGTGAAACGCGCGGTGGGGCACACGCCCGGGCACCAGACATTGTTCGTGAAGCTGCCCAAGACCGGAAATATTCTGCTCTCGGGGGACTTGGTGCACTTCACGGAGAATTGGCAGAAGCGCGGGGTGCCGGTGTTCAACTTCAACAAAGAACAGAGCGTCAAGGCGATGAACGATACGGCCAAATTCCTCGAGGCGAACCACGCTACCCTCTGGATTCAGCACGATTACGAGCAGAATCAAACCTTGCGGCACGCGCCGGCGTTTTACGAGTGAACGATCGCGCGCGTGAAACAACGTCGTGCGCGCGACCGCTGCGGTGGGTGTGAGCCGAGGTTGAACGAGTGAGCTGAACCCATTCTTCCGATGCACCGTGAACGCGCCTTCCCGCTGGATTTCCAGCACAGGAGGCGCGAGCGCGTGCGCGGGGCAGTTCGCGTGATGGGAGTTGAACGCGTTCGAATTCGTCCTTGACCAAGCTTCGAGAGGGACGCATAACCGTCATAGGAATTGAACACGTTCAAGGGGAGGTAAGCCGATGACACCGTATGGGCTTACGACGTCGCGACGGCCGGCGCGGGCGTATCGATGAGCGACGAAACGGGAGCACGGATTCGGAAAAAGGCGCTCGCCCTCTTTCGCAAGCGCGGCTTCGAGCGAACCACCATGCGCGATATTGCGCGCGCGGCGAAGGTCTCCCTGGGGGCCGCGTATTACTATTTTCCTTCGAAGGACGCGCTGGTCCTCTCTTATTACGAAGACATGCAGCTCGCGCACGACAAGGCGGCCCGCGCGGCATTTCGGGGTGCGAACGGCCTCGAGGAGCGGGTGCGTGGGGTGCTGCACTCCAAGCTGGACGTGGTGGCCGACGATCGGCACTTGCTGGGGGCGATATTTCGCACGGCGGTCGATCCCGAGAGCGCCCTCTCGGCGTTCGCTTCGTCCACCGGCGGGGTGCGTCAGCAGTCGGTCGCCATCTTCGACGAAGCGGTCGGCGACGAGCCCATGCCCGAGGACATTCGGGCCCTCTTGCCCAAAGCGATGTGGCTCCTGCACGTGGGGATGCTCCTCTATTTCGCGCACGACCAATCGCCCGGCCAGATCCGCACGCGGCACCTGGTCGACGACGCGGCGCGCGTCATCGTTCCTTTGATTGCCATGGCGTCGCTGCCGATGCTCGCACCGATGCGCGAAGAGTTGGTGCGGCTGGTCGCGCGGGCGTTCGAGCCGCAGGTGCCATCGCCATCGACGCCGCCTGCGCCTGGCGAAAGCAGCTGACTTATACAACTCGTCAAGTTCTTGGCCCGTCTCGTTCCGATCCCGAATGATCACGGGCCATGACGACGCGTGTTCCTCTTACCTCTTCAGCGGAATCTTTTGATGACGAGGACGAGCTCGATCGAAGCTTCGACTTCGCCCGCGTGCTCGAGGCTCATTTGGTCGACTCGCTGGTTTGGCGGAACGACGATCCGTGCGCTGGACGTGAACAGCGTGACTGCGATGTTGCGCGGGTGGGTGGCGGCCGGCGCGATGACGCGCATGCTGTTGCCGGC
This sequence comes from Sorangiineae bacterium MSr11954, assembly GCA_037157815.1. NCBI lineage: Bacteria > Pseudomonadati > Myxococcota > Myxococcia > Myxococcales > Pendulisporaceae > Pendulispora > Pendulispora albinea. The sequence continues at coordinate 1,525,302 of CP089984.1, read as the reverse complement.
TCGGAGGGTGATGCGCCGCGGGTGCTGTACTCGGGTATTGGCGCGCATGCCGTTGCCGGCTTGGAGGATGACGCGCCGCGCGTGCTGTACTTGGGCAATGGCGCGCATGCCGTTGCCGGCTCGGAGGATGACGCGCCGCGCGTGCTGTACTCGGGCAACGATGCCACGTGGATCGATGCGCCCGTTGCGATGGTCGTCGAGGGCGACGAGCCGGAGACCATTGCGCTCGACAGCATGTCGGATCTGGATGGATTCGATGTGTCGGTGGATTTTCAGGCGGAACCGTCGGTGACGGCGGCGCCCGCGGTGGCGGTGACGCCGGCGGTGGCAGCGGTCGTGCCGGCGGTGACGGCGGCGCCGGCGGTGACGGCGGCGCCGGCGGTGACGGCAACGCCGGCGGTGGCAGCGGTCGTGCCGGCGGTGACGGCAACGCCGGCGGTGGCGGTGGCACCTGCGGTGACGGCGACGTCCGCGGTGGTGGCGCCTGCGCCTGCAACTGCTAAGGCGGTGCCTACGACGTTGGCCGTGGCGCAGACTGCGACGGCGGCGCTCCTGTCGGTGGATCCCTTCGAGGGGTGGCTGCGCGCGCTGGTCGCGGCGGCGGAGAGCGCGAGCATTTTGGTCGGCTTGGAGGCCATTCGTACGTTTCTCAGCGAAGGACACGCGCCGCGTCTCGCCTTTCCTTCCTCCGCCGGAGCGGCACTCGCGGAGGCCAACATCGCGCGCGTCGAGGGCGAGGAGCTCTTGGCCACCGCGGCCTTCCTCCGCGTGACCGCCGAATGGCGCCGCGTGCTCGCGGGCGACGGGGGCGATTTCTCCAAGTGCGGCTCGCGCACCTTCGACGAGTGGTCCGCCGATTTCCTCGCGCGCATCCTGGGCGTCCCCGCCAAATTCGATTGGCTCAAGAGAGAGCTTCGCCGCCGCGGCGTCGCCGCGTTCGGCTTGGTCGAAAACGCCGCTTGACGGCGCGCGTGGTGCGGCCGGCACGATACGACGCACCACGCGCAGCTCGCAGCTTGCAACGCGCGGGTGCAGCGCAGAAGGTGTCAGCTGCTGTCATTTGAGAGCGCTCGAACGGCCCCGTAACACGGAGGCATGCGCAAGTTCGCCTCCGCCGCGGTTCTTTCGATGGCCTTCGTGTTCTCCACCCCGAGCTTGGCCGCCGCGCCAAGCGAGCAACCACCGACACGGGTCCGCTGGTACGGGTATCAAACGCTGCTCGTCGACCTTGCCTCCGTGGGCATGGTGATCGCTGCAGGCGCCACGAAGGATGGGGGGCCCGCCGTGTTCGGGGTCGGAGGATACATCTTCGGCGGCCCCGTCGTGCATGCCATCCATGGGCGATACGCCACGGGCGCCATCTCGTTGCTACTGCGCTTGGGTTTGCCCGCGGCCGGGGGCGGGCTCGCCTATGCCGCCGCCGGGAGCTGCACCACGAAGCGCGATGGAAGCGGCTGCGAGTGGGAGGGATTGGGCAAAGGCCTCACCACGGCGTTTGGCGCATCGATCGGCGCGGGCCTCGCGATCCTCATCGACGGCACGGCGCTCGCGCGCGAAACCGTGCCCTTCGCGCCCTCGGCGCCGAGCGTGACCGCGAGTATTTCTCCGGTGCCCGGCGGCGCGCTCTTTGGCGCATCGGGCACATTCTAGCTCGCGGAGCTCCGAGCCCGCCCAGCTCCTAGCTCGCGGAGCCCCGAGCCCGCCCAGCTCCTCCTAGCTCGCGGAGCCCCGAGCCCGCCCAGCTTCGAGCTCCGCCCCGCAGCGGCGAGCTTCGTCACGACAAAACGAAAAGCGGCGCGTCCCCGAAGGGCGCGCCGCTTTCGATTCGTCAGGAGGCGATGAGAGCCTCGCTTACTCCTCGTTCACCGCCGAGGAGAGCGGCGCCTCCGGAACCGGACGGGCCGCGGGCGGCTGGCGGTGCTCCGCCTCGCCCTCGATCACCACGTGGAGCTGCTTGTAGGCCGGCAGACCGGTGCCGGCCGGGATCAGGCGGCCCATGATGACGTTCTCTTTGAGACCGCGCAGATGGTCGGTCTTTCCGGAGATGGCGGCCTCCGTGAGCACCTTCGTCGTTTCCTGGAAGGAGCTCGCGCTGATGAAGGACTCGGTCGAGAGCGACGCCTTCGTGATGCCGAGGAGCAGCGGCTCGGCGATGGCGGGACGGCCGCCGCGCTCGATGACGCGCTGATTCTCTTTCTCGAAGATGTGCTTCTCGATCTGCTCGTCGATGAGGAAGTTCGTGTCGCCCACGTCCTTTACGCGAACGCGGCGGAGCATCTGGCGAACGATGACCTCGATGTGCTTGTCGTTGATGGCAACGCCCTGCAGCCGGTAGACCTGCTGGATCTCGTTGACCAAGTACGCCGCGAGCTCCTTCTCGCCTTTGACGCGAAGGATGTCGTGGGGGTTCGCGGGCCCGTCCATCAGCGGCTCGCCCGCGCGAACGCGGTCGCCCGGCTGAACCTGGATGTGCTTGCCCTTGGCGATCAGGTACTCGCGCGACTGATCGCTCTGCGCGATGCCGTCGGGCCCGAACGGGGTGATGAGCACCTTGCGCTTGCCCTTGGTGTCCTTGCCGAACGACACCTCGCCGTCGACCTCCGCGATGATCGCGTGGTCCTTGGGCTTGCGCGCCTCGAAGAGCTCGGCCACGCGCGGCAGACCGCCGGTGATGTCCTGCGTCTTCGTGGTCTCGCGCGGGATCTTGGCGAGGACCTCGCCCGCGTCGATGATGTCGCCGTCCTGCACGACGATGTTGGCGCCGACCGGGAGCAGGTAGCGCGCCTCGAGCTGGCTGTTCGGCAGCTTGAGCGTCTCACCCGTCTTCGGGTCCTTGATGGTGACGCGCGGGCGGAGATCGGCCGCGCGCGACTCGATGATGACCTTGCGCGAGAGGCCGGTGACCTCGTCGAGCTTCTCCACCATCGTCACGCCTTCGACGATGTCGCCGAACTTCACCACGCCGGAGCGCTCGGTGAGGATCGGCATCGCGAACGCGTCCCACTCGGCGAGCAGCTGCCCCGCCTTGACCTTGTCGCCCTCGTTGATCTTGAGGACGGCGCCGTACACCAGGCGGTGGTGCTCGCGCTCGCGGCCCGTGTCGTCCACGACCACGATTTCGCCGTGGCGGTTCATGACGGTGGTGATGCCGTCGTGCTTGCGCGCCAGGTTCGCGTTGCGGATGCGCACGAAGCCGTCGCTGCGCGCTTCGACCGAGCTCTGCTCGATCTTGCCGCGCGCCGCGGCGCCACCGATGTGGAACGTGCGCATCGTGAGCTGCGTTCCGGGCTCGCCGATGGACTGCGAGGCGATGATGCCGACCGCCTCACCGATGTTGACCTTGTAGCCGCGGGCGAGGTCACGCCCGTAGCACTTGGCGCACACGCCGCGCTTGCTCTGGCACGTGAGCACCGAGCGGATCACGACCTCCTCGATGCCCGCTTCCTCGATCGACATGACCGTCGACTCTTCGAGCTCGGTGTTCGCCGGGACGAGGATCTCGCCCGTGAGCGGGTCGACGATGTCCTCCAGCGCGACGCGGCCGAGGATACGGTCGCCGAGCGGCTGGATGACCTCGCCCGCGTCCTCCAGCTTCGTCACGCGGATGCCGTCGAGCGTCCCGCAGTCGAAGTCGGAGATGATCGCGTCCTGCGCGACGTCGACCAGGCGGCGCGTGAGGTAACCGGAGTTCGCCGTCTTGAGCGCGGTGTCGGCGAGACCCTTGCGGGCGCCGTGCGTCGAGACGAAGTACTGGAGCACGCTGAGACCTTCGCGGAAGTTCGCCGTGATGGGGGTCTCGATGATCTCGCCCGAGGGCTTGGCCATGAGACCGCGCATGGCGGCGAGCTGGCGGATCTGCTGGGTCGAACCGCGGGCGCCGGAGTCGGCCATGATGTAAATCGGATTGAAGCTCGGCTCGATCGACTCCTTGCCGGTCTCCGGATCGACGACTTTTTCCTTGCCGATCTCCTGCATCATGACCTGCGTGACCTTGTCGGCCACGCCTGCCCAGATGTCGACGATCTTGTTGTAGCGCTCACCGTCCGTGATCAGACCTTCCTGGTACTGATCGATGACGCGCTGCACTTCGGCCTGCGCCTCCCCGAGGAGCACGTGCTTCGCGTCCGGGATGACCATGTGATCCATGCAGATCGACACGCCGGCGCGGGTGGCGTACTCGAAGCCGAGCGAGCGCAGGCGGTCGGCCAAGAGGACCGTGGCCTTGTTGCGGTGCTTTCGGTAGCACGCGTCGATGAGGGCCGAGAGGGCCTTCTTGTCGAGCGTCTTGTTCACGAGGTCGAAGCTGAGACCCTCGGGCAGGATCTCCGAGATGAGGCAGCGGCCCACGGTGGTGTTCACCACGCGGCGCTGCTGGGTCTCGGGGTCGATCACGCGCACGCGGATGCCCGTGTGGATGGTGACCTCGTCGTTGTCGTAGGCCATGCGCACTTCTTCCGGCGACGAGTACACGCCGCGCAGATACCCCTCGAAGTGCTCGTTCTTCTTGTCGAGGTGCAGGCCGCCCTCGCGGTAGCTCCCCTTGGCGTACTTGCGCTCGCGGGTCGCGTAGTAGAGCCCGAGCACGATGTCCTGCGTCGGGTTGATGATCGGCTTGCCGTTGGCGGGCGACAGGATGTTGTTCGTGCTCATCATGAGCACGCGCGCTTCCATCTGCGCCTCGACCGACAGCGGCACGTGAACGGCCATCTGGTCGCCGTCGAAGTCGGCGTTGAAGGCGGCGCACACCAGCGGGTGGAGCTGGATGGCCTTGCCCTCGATGAGGACCGGCTCGAAGGCCTGGATGCCGAGGCGGTGGAGGGTCGGAGCGCGGTTCAACAACACCGGGTGCTCGCTGATGACCTCTTCGAGGATGTCCCAGACCTCCGGGCGCTCCTTCTCCACCATCTTCTTGGCGCTCTTGATGGTGTTGACGTACCCGCGCTCTTCCAGCTTGTTGTAGATGAACGGCTTGAAGAGCTCGAGCGCCATCTTGTTCGGCAGGCCGCACTGGTGCAGGCGCAGCTGCGGGCCGACGACGATGACCGAACGGCCCGAGTAGTCGACGCGCTTGCCGAGCAGGTTCTGACGGAAGCGGCCCTGCTTGCCCTTGAGCATGTCGGACAGCGACTTGAGCGGGCGCTTGTTCGGGCCCGTGATGGTCTTGCCGCGGCGGCCGTTGTCGAAGAGCGCGTCCACCGCCTCTTGCAGCATGCGCCGCTCGTTGCGGATGATGATCTCGGGCGCGTTCAGCTCGAGCAGGCGCTTGAGACGGTTGTTGCGGTTGATGACCCGGCGGTACAGATCGTTCAAGTCGCTGGTGGCGAAGCGGCCGCCGTCGAGGGGAACGAGCGGACGCAGATCCGGCGGGAGCACCGGGATCACGGTCAGCATCATCCACTCCGGACGGTTTCCGCTCTCGCGGAACGCCTCGCAGACCTTGAGCCGCTTGACGATCTTCTTGCGCTTCGCCTCGCTGGTGGCCGCGCGCATCTCCTGGCGCAGCTCCTCGGAGAGCTTGTGCACGTCGACCTGCTTGAGCATCTCGAGGACCGCCTCGCCGCCCATGCCGGCCGCGAACTTGTCGTCCCCGTACTCCTCGAGCAGTTGCAAGTAGCGCTCTTCGCTCAGAAGGTCACCGCGCGCCAGGCCGGTCTCCTTCGGGTCGATGACGATGTACGCCTCGCAGTAGAGGACCTTCTCGAGATCCTTCAAGGTGATGTCGAGCATGTTGCCGATGCGGCTCGGCAAGCTCTTCAAGAACCAGATGTGCGCGACCGGCGTGGCCAGGTTGATGTGCCCGAGCCTCTCGCGGCGCACCTTGCTCTGGATGACCTCGACGCCGCACTTCTCGCACACGATGCCGCGGTGCTTCATGCGCTTGTACTTGCCGCAGTTGCACTCGTAGTCCTTCACCGGTCCAAAGATCTTCGCGCAGAAGAGACCATCTCGTTCCGGCTTGAACGTGCGGTAATTGATCGTCTCCGGCTTCTTGACCTCGCCGTGAGACCACTCACGAATCTTCTCGGGCGACGCGAGCGAAATGCGAATCGCGCTGAATGAAAGCGGATCCTTGGGCTTCTCGAAGAAGCTGAAAATGTCGCGCATTTGGGTTCCTTTTTTCTGAAACTACTTCGGACGGGAATCTTGATTGGGGGCGCGAGAGCGGGAGGAGAGAGAAACCGCCAGGGCACCAGGAGCGCCAAAAAGAAGCAGGTGTTTTACTTCTGCTTCGTGGCGCTCGTTTGCGTCCTGGCGGTTCTCCGGATCACTCCTCCGCCGCGTGGTCGCTCGCGCCGCGGGTGAGCGCACCCGGTTCGACGAGTTCGACGTTGAGGCACAGGGCCTGGAGCTCCTTGATGAGAACGTTGAAGCTCTCGGGGAGTCCCGGCTCGAGGGTGTGCTCGCCTTTGACAATCGCTTCGTACATGCGCGTACGACCCATGACGTCGTCGCTCTTGACCGTGAGGAACTCCTGAAGCGCGTAGGCGGTGCCGTACGCTTCCATGGCCCACACTTCCATTTCGCCGAGACGCTGACCTCCGAACTGCGCCTTGCCACCGAGCGGCTGCTGGGTGACGAGCGAGTAGGGACCGATGGAGCGCGCGTGGATCTTGTCGTCGACCAGGTGGTGCAGCTTGAGCATGTACATCACGCCCACCGTCACCTCTTGGTCGAAGGCTTCACCGGTGCGCCCGTCGAAGAGCACCGCCTGACCGCTCTCCGGGAGACCCGAGAGGGCCAAGGTGTCCTTGATGGCCCGCTCGGGCGCACCGTCGAACACCGGGCTGGCGTAGTGAACGCCGCCGCGGAGCTTCTGCGCGACCTTCTTCATCTCGTCGTCGGACAGCTTGCTCAGCCACTTGTGCAGCGCCGCGTCGCCCTCGAAGATGCGCAGGATGTGCTCGCGGATGGCCTGCGGGCCGAACTTGGCCTCCAGCATGTACTGGAACTGCCAGCCCAGGACGCGCGCGCCCCAGCCGAGGTGCGTCTCCAGGATCTGGCCGACGTTCATACGCGAGGGAACGCCGAGCGGGTTGAGGACGATGTCCACCGGGCGGCCGTCTTGCAGATACGGCATGTCCTCTTCCGCCATGATGCGGGAGATGACGCCCTTGTTTCCGTGGCGTCCGGCCATCTTGTCGCCGACCTGCAGCTTGCGCTTGATGGCGATGTAGACCTTCACCATCTTGATCACGCCCGGCGGGAGCTCGTCGCCCTTGGAGAGGCGATCGATCTTGTCGCGGAAGTGCTCTTCGCGAACCTGGATGATCTCCTCCAGACCGCGCAGCTTCTCCGCCAGCTCCTCGGCGCCGTCGACCGGCAGCTCGCCCCAGTACTTCTGGGGGATCTCGGCGAGCAGCGCCTCGTCGAGCACGGCGCCCTTCTGCAGGAGCACCTTGCCCTTGTCGTCGACCAGCTTGCCGTTGGTCGTCTGGCCGATGAGCTGGCGCTTGATCTGGCGGAAGAACGAGTCGCGGAGGATCTTGATCTCCTCGTCGCGCGTCCGCTCCAGGCGCTGGCGCTCGTGGTCCTCGATGTCCTTGGCGCGCTCGTCCTTCTCCGTGCCCTTGCGGCTGAAGATGCGGGCGTTGATGACGATGCCGCCCACGCCCGGGGGGACGCGCAGCGAGCTGTCGCGCACGTCGCCGGCCTTCTCACCGAAGATGGCGCGGAGCAGCTTCTCCTCGGGGGAGAGCTGCGTCTCGCCCTTCGGCGTGATCTTGCCGACGAGGATGTCGCCCGGCTTCACCTCGGCGCCGATGCGCACGATGCCCGACTCGTCGAGGTCCTTGAGGGCCTCCTCGCCGACGTTGGGGATGTCGCGCGTCACCTCTTCTTTGCCGAGCTTCGTGTCGCGGGCCACGCACTCGAACTCCTCGATGTGGATCGAGGTGAACACGTCGTCCTTGGCGATGCGCTCCGACACGAGGATCGAGTCCTCGAAGTTGTAGCCCTGCCACGGCATGAACGCGACGAGCACGTTCTGGCCGAGCGCGAGCTCGCCCATGTCGCACGACGGACCGTCGGCGAGCACGTCGCCCACCTTCACCCGCTCGCCCGCGCGGACGATGGGGGTCTGGTTGAAGCACGTGGACTGGTTGGAGCGCTGGAACTTGTTCAGGTGGTAGATATCGGGGATCTCCGCCTTGTCGCCCTCGGCGCGGACCACGATGCGCGTCGCGTCGACGCTCTCGATGATGCCGTCGCGCTTGGCCACGATGCACACGCCCGAGTCGCGCGCCAGCTTACCTTCCATGCCCGTGCCGACATACGGCGCGTGCGAGCGGATCAGCGGAACGGCCTGACGCTGCATGTTGGCGCCCATGAGCGCGCGGTTCGCGTCGTCGTGCTCGAGGAACGGGACGAGGGCGGCGGCGACCGACACCATCTGGTTCGGCGACACGTCGATGAGCTGGACCATGTCCGGCGTCACCAAGTGGAAGTCACCGTTCAAACGGGCCGAGACCAAGGTCTCCTTGAAGCGCCCCTTCTCGTCCACTTCGGCCGAGGCCTGGGCGATGTACTTGCCCTCCTCCTCGAGCGCCGAGTACCAGGCCACCTCGTCGGTGACCCGACCCTCGGAGACCTTGCGGTACGGCGTCTCGACGAACCCGAACTCGTTCACGCGGGCGAACGTCGAGAGCGACGCGATGAGGCCGATGTTCGGACCTTCCGGCGTCTCGATCGGGCAGATACGGCCGTAGTGCGTGGGGTGAACGTCGCGGACCTCGAAGCCCGCACGCTCGCGTGTGAGACCGCCCGGGCCGAGCGCGGACAGACGGCGCTTGTGCGTGACCTCGCTGAGCGGGTTCGTCTGGTCCATGAACTGCGAGAGCTGCGAGGAGCCGAAGTACTCCTTCACCACCGCGCTGACCGGCTTGGCGTTGATGAGGTCGTGCGGCATGAGCGTGTCGATCTCTTGCGACATCGACATGCGCTCCTTGATCGCGCGCTCCATGCGCACGAGGCCGATGCGGTACTGATTCTCCATCAGCTCGCCGACGGCGCGCACGCGGCGGTTGCCCAAGTGGTCGATGTCGTCGACCGAGCCGCGGCCGTTCTTCAGCTCGATGAGGTGGCGAACCGTCTCGAGGATGTCCTGGGCGGTGAGCACCTGCGTGTCGAGCGCGGGGCGCTGGTCCTCGGGGAGGTCGCGGTAGAACTTGTAGTTCAACTTGAGGCGGCCGACCTTCGACAGGTCGTAGCGCTCGGGGTTGAAGAACAGGTTGTTGAACAGCGTCTTCGCCGTCTCGAGGGTGGGCGGATCCCCGGGGCGCAGGCGCCGGTAGATCTCCATGATCGCGTCCTCGTTCGTCTTCACCTTCTCGGCCAGGAGCGTGTCGCGCAGGTACGAGCCGACATTCAGACCGTCGATGAAGAGCACGCGGAAGGACTCGATGCCCGCCTCGCGGAGCTTCTCGAGCTTGCCCTCGGTGACCTCTTCGTTCACCTCGATGAGGACCTCGCCGGTCTCCTTGTCGACGATGTCGTGCGCGGCGACCTTGCCGACGATCTCCTCGACGTCGACCGGGAGCCGGTCCACCTTGGCCTCGCGCAGCTTGCGGATGGCGGCCTTGGTGTACTTGGTGTTCTTCTTGACGATGACATCGTTGCCGACCTTGATGTCGCGCGTGGCGCGCTGGCCCGGCAAGAGCTCGTACTCGACGCTCTTGGCGAGCTTGCCGCCCTTGTCGAGGTACACCGTCTCGGTGTTGTAGAAGTAATTGAGGAGGTCCTGCGTCGAGTAGCCGAGCGCGCGCAGGAGCACCGTCGCGTGCATCTTTCGGCGACGGTCGATGCGCACGTAAATGATGTCCTTCGGGTCGAACTCGAAGTCGAGCCACGAGCCGCGGTACGGGATCACGCGGGCCGAGTACAAGAGCTTGCCGCTGGAGTGCGTCTTTCCCTTGTCGTGGTCGAAGAAGACGCCCGGGCTGCGGTGAAGCTGGCTGACGACGACGCGCTCGGTACCGTTGATGATGAAGGTACCGGTGTCGGTCATCAGCGGGATCTCACCGAAGTAGACCTCCTGCTCCTTGATGTCGCGCACGATGCGATCGCCGCCGTCGCGCGTATCGTAAATCATGAGCTGGGTGGTCACCTTGATCGGCGCCGCGAAGGTCATGCCGCGCTGCCGGCACTCCTCGACGTCGTACTTCGGCTTCTCCAGGTTGTAGCTGACGAAGACGAGCTCGCTCGTCCCGTTGAAGTCCTTGATGGGAAAAACACTGCGGAAGACCGCCTGGAGTCCCACCTCGACACGATCGGACTGCGGCACGGTTGCCTGCAGGAACTTGTCGTACGATGACTTCTGAATGTCGATGAGGTTGGGCACCTCGATGATGCGCTGGACGCGCCCGAGGTCTTTACGGATGCGGAAGTTGGATTGGATAGCGTTCGCCATCGCTGCTCCTTGCCGGGTGACTACCTGGAGGCCACTAAGATAAGAAGAGACGGTCTCTTCATCTCCCCCGTGCCCCTGCCCCTGCCCGCGGGCCGTGACCGAAGATTCTTGCTCGGGACGGGGGCGGGCACGGGTACGGGCACGTGGTCAACTAAGCTGGGGAAATGCCGACAGGGACGCGTGCGGCGGGATCTCTCCCACCGCACCGTCCCATGGGTCGGGCACTAGTCGCAAAAAATGATGGCAATCAATTACTTGAGCTCGACCTTTGCGCCAGCTTCCTCGAGCTTCTTCTTGAATTCCTCGGCCTCGGCCTTGGACACGCCTTCCTTTAGGGGCTTGGGCGCGGCTTCGACCAGGTCCTTGGCTTCCTTCAGGCCGAGCCCGGTGATCTCGCGGACGACCTTGATCACGTTGATCTTGCTCGCGCCCGCTTCCTTCAGCTCGACGGTGAACTCCGTCTTCTCCTCGACGGGAGCCGCCGCAGCAGCGCCACCGGCGACCGCCGGACCGGCAACCGCGACCGGAGCAGCCTTGACGCCCCACTTCTCTTCGAGGGTCTTGATCAGGTCTGCAATCTGGATGACGGGCAGTTGCGAGAGGTAGTCAACGACCTGCTCTTTGGTGAGATCTGCCATTTTTCAATTCTCCGTATTCGCTATTCGCATCAAAAAATTTTGAAAAACTTTGGCCCGCCCGAATGGCGAGGCCGAATCCGTGAGGAGCCGCCGGCTTACTTGCCCTCGGCTTCCCGCTCCTTGGCCGCGAGCAGGTAGACGAAGTTCTGCGCAGGGGCGTTGAGCAGCGCGACGAACTGCTGGAGCGGCGCTTGGAGCGTCGCGAGCAGCTTGGCGCGGAGCTCGTCTTTGCCGGGCATCGTCGCGAGCTCGTTCTCGACCGCGGTGCCGTCGATGACCGAACCTTCGATGAGGCCCGCCTTGATCTTGAGCTTCTCCCCGTCGGGGCCTTCCTTGCGGAAAGCCTTCACCACCTTGGCGGCGGCGCCGGGTTCTTCGTAGCTCCATGCGACGCCGGTCATCCCCACGAGGACGGAGTCGAGCTTGTCGCTGAAGGCAGCATCCTTCAACGCCTGCTTGACCAGCGTGTTCTTGACGACCTTGTACTCGACGCCCGCTTTGCGGAAGGCCGCGCGGAGCCGGGTCACGTGCTCGACCGTCATCCCCTTGTAGTCGAGGAAGACAGCGGCCGTCATTTTGTCGAAGCGCGCGCGAACCTCGGCGATCTCCGCGTTCTTGGCGGCGATCTGAGGCTTCACGGCGGTGGTGGTACCCGAGGCTTCGGACATGGTCACGCCTCCTCCGTCCGGCCGATGTATTGAGCCGGGTCGATCTTGATTCCGGGGCCCATGGTCGAGGAGACCGAGATGCTCCGAAGGTACGTCCCCTTGGCGGTCGACGGCTTCTGCCGCACGAGCGCGTTGATGAGGGCCGCCGCGTTGTCCGCCAGGGCTTCTTCCTTGAACGAGACCTTGCCGATGCGCGCGTGCACGATGCCCGCCTTCTCGACGCGATACTCGATCTTGCCGCCCTTGGCCTCCCGAACGGCGTTGCCAACATCGAAGGTGACGGTGCCGACCTTGGGGTTCGGCATGAGCCCCCGCGGGCCGAGGATACGACCGAGCTTGCCGACGGCGCCCATCATGTCGGGCGTCGCGATCACGCGATCGAAGTCCATGAAGCCTTCGGAGACCTTCGCCACCATGTCATCGCTGCCGACGAAATCGGCGCCGGCCTCGCGGGCCTCACGCTCCTTGTCGCCTTTCGCGAAGACGAGCACGCGGACGCTTTGCCCCGTGCCGTGGGGAAGAACGATCGCGCCTCGCACCATCTGGTCGGCGTGCTTTGGATTCACACCGAGCCTGACGGCGAGGTCGACCGTCTCGTCGAACTTGGCGAACTTGGCCTGTTTGACCAGGGCGCACGCCTCGCTCGTCGTATATTTGCGCGACCGGTCGACTACCGACTCAGCCTTTGCGCGGTTCTTGGGTACCTTGGGCATTTTCCTCCTTTGCGGTCTTTCTGACCTCCCACCGTTGGCCCCGAGCATCGGTGCGCGGTGGTTTGTTGAAATCTCAGACGACGTCGATCCCCATCGAGCGCGCCGTTCCCATGATCGTGCGCTCGGCGGCTTCGAGGTTCGTGCAGTTCATGTCGCCCATCTTCTGCTGGGCGAGCTCCTTGACCTGCGCGCGGGTCACCTTGCCGACCTTGTTCTTGTTCGGCTCCTTGGAACCGCTGCCCGGCTTCTTGGCGGTGGCCAGACCGGCAGCCTTCTTGAGCAACACGCTCGCGGGCGGCGTGCGCAGGATGAAGGAGAACGAGCGGTCCGAGTACACCGTGATCACCACGGGGATGATCATGTCGCCGCCCGCCGTTTTGGCGTTGAACTCCTTGCAGAACTGCATGATGTTCACACCGTGGGAGCCGAGCGCAGGGCCGACCGGGGGTGCCGGGTTGGCCTTCCCCGCCGGGAGCTGCAATTTGATTTGTCCAGTGACCTTCTTCGCCATGGGATGACTCTTCGTTTGCTCCTACGGTGGGTTCCGAAATGCGGGAGGCCGTAGTGCGCATAGGAGCCGCGTGGGCGGCTCCGGGTTGATGGGAAACGACGGAAGAGAGAGGGAGAGGCGCGGTGCGACGAGCCGACGAGACGTGACGCAGAGGCGCAAAAGCAGGCAGAGAGCAGAGAAGCAGAGATGCAAAAACGACTAGGACGAAGAGACGCTCAAACGCGCTTTTCGACCTGACTAAAATCGAGCTCGACCGGGGTTGCGCGACCGAAAATCGAAACCTTCACCTTCAGCTTTTGCTTGTCCGGTTTGACCTCTTCGACGGTGCCGCTGAAGTTGGCGAATGCGCCGTCGATGACTCGAATCTCGTCGCCTGCTTCGAAGGAGACGCGCGGCTTGGGTTTGACCGCACCCTCCACGATGATCTTGCGCAGGTCGTCGATCTGCGGGGGCTTCACCTCTTGCGGGCGCTGGTTGCCGATGAAGCCAGTGACCTTGGGGGTATCCTTGACCAAGTGCCAGGCTTCCTCGCTCATCTCCATTTCAACGAAGATGTAACCCGGAAAGCTGTTCTTCTGGCGGACGCGGGCTTTGCCACCGGCGCGCTGCTCCTGGACGGTCTCGGTCGGAATCAGGATCTCACCGAACTGAGCCTCCTTCCCATGCTCCTTGATGCGTTGGAGCAGAGCTTCGCGGACCTTGTTCTCGTAGCCGGAGTAGGTCTGAATGACGTACCACTTCTTGGACATGGCAAATGCCTTCGCATGACTGGAGGCCTCTTGCGACCCCTCGGACCTGAGAGAAGCTGATCGAGCTGCCGACCCCATCCGTTACGACTCCTTCTTCTTACGAGCCATAAACGAGGTTGGTGACGAAGCCCCAAAAGCGATCCATCAGAGCAAAAAAGATGGTGGCCAAGGCCGTGGTTACCAGCACGACCGCCGTTCCGTTCGTTACCTCCTGCTTGCTCGGCCAAGTAACCTTGGACAGCTCGTCGGCAACCTCTTCCGCAAGCTCCCGCGCGCGGGTCCGCTTCCAATAGTAGATGGCGGCGGCCAAGCCGACCGCTGCCGCAATCGGCATCACCGCTTCATCGTGGGGCTCGCCCACGACCGGCTGATACTGGGACAGCTTGCCCCAGGCGAAGTGGAGGAGCTTGGAGACCAGAAACGCGATGCCAATCGCACCACCAAAATAGGCGGCATAGACGAACCGCTTTGTACCGAACTGAGCCGGCGCAGCGTCTTCGTCCTCGTACTCCTCGTCGTCTTCTTCGTTGACCGAAGCTTCCGCCGCCCGCGCGTTGGCCGGGTCATCCGCTTTTACGAGCGCACCAGTCCCTGTCGGGCGCGCAAGTGGCGCACCCTCCCCCGGTTCCCCCTGCTCATCTTCGAGGAGGGCGCCCGAGCCTTCTTCGCCGGACTCGCCTTCCTCTTTCTTGTATTTTTGCGTGATGGACATGGTTGACTGGCGGTTTCAAAGAGCACCCTCCCCACTCGAGAGAGGGCCCCGCATCGGACGGGGAGAGGCGAGAGTCGGTTTGGATCTTGCGGGGAGCGTGCGATAGCACAAGTTTCCCGAAGCGCCAGTGTGGCAGGGGCTGGGGGATTCGAACCCACGACCTGCGGATTTGGAATCCGCTGCTCTACCAGCTGAGCTAAACCCCTAAATGCTCGAGATTATTTCCGAGCTCTGCTGCGAATGATGTTCGTTTGCGTGAGTCTGCTAAACGGCTACTTCGTTTCTTTATGAACCGTGTGCCGCTTGCACGAGGGGCAGAATTTTTTCAGCTCAATCTGCCCCTTGTGCTCCACCCTGCGGCTCGTTCGGTAATTTCGAGACGAACACTCCGTGCAAACGAGCGTCACGGTGACGCGCGCCCCCATCGGATGATTCCTTTCTACACTACTCGATGATCTTTGTGACGATACCGGCCCCAACGGTACGGCCGCCTTCGCGGATGGCGAAGCGCATTTGCTCTTCGAGACCAACCGGCGTGATGAGGCTGATGCTCATGGTGACATTGTCACCCGGCATGACCATCTTGGTACCTTCGGGCAACTCGCAGGTGCCCGTGACGTCCGTGGTGCGCATGTAGAACTGCGGGCGGTAGTTGGTGAAGAACGGCGTGTGACGGCCGCCCTCTTCCTTCTTCAGGACGTACACCTCGCCCATGAACTTCTTGTGCGGCGTCACCGAGCCCGGCTTGCAGAGAATCTGCCCGCGCTCGATCTCGTTGCGCTCGATGCCGCGCAGCAAAAGCCCAACGTTATCGCCGGCTTGCCCTTGATCGAGCAGCTTACGGAACATCTCGACGCCGGTGACCGCCACCGTGCGCGAGTCGCGGAAGCCGATGATTTCGACGTTCTCGCCGACCTTGATCACCCCGCGCTCGATGCGGCCCGTGGCCACCGTGCCGCGCCCCTTGATCGAGAACACGTCCTCGACCGCGAGCAGGAACGGCTTGTCCGTGTCGCGGACCGGCTCCGGGATCTGCTTGTCCAAGGCATCGATCAGCTCGCCGATCGAATCGACCCACTTCTGCTCGCCATTGAGGGCCGGGAACGAAGCAACTTTCACGACCGCCGCGTTGTCGCCGTCGAACTTGTTCTTCGTCAGAAGCTCGCGGACTTCCATCTCGACCAGGTCGAGCATTTCGGGGTCGTCGACCGCGTCGCACTTGTTGAGCGCCACGACGATGTGGTTCAAACCGACCTGGCGGGCCAGAAGGACGTGCTCACGCGTCTGCGGCATGACCGAGTCCAACGCGCTGACCACCAGGATCGCGCCGTCCATCTGCGCGGCGCCCGTGATCATGTTCTTGATGTAGTCGGCGTGGCCGGGACAGTCGACGTGGGCGTAGTGGCGCGTGGCGCTCTCGTACTCGACGTGCGAGGCGGCGATGGTCACCGTCTTCGTCGCGTCGCGAACCGTGCCGCCCTTGGCGATGTCGGCGTAGCTGATGACCTTGGCCAGACCCTTCGTCGACTGAACCTTGACGAGCGCGGCAGTCAAAGTCGTCTTGCCGTGGTCGATGTGGCCGATCGTACCGACGTTCACGTGGGGCTTGCTTCGGTTGAATTTCTCTTTCGCCATGAGCGTGTCTCCTGAGAAGCGATGCGGACAAACCCGGAGCCCACCACGGGGCTTGAACCCGTGACCTCTTCCTTACCAAGGAAGTGCTCTACCACTGAGCTAGGTGGGCCTGTTGGTGGGGTCGGTCCTTCGAGGGAAAAGCAAAGGGTGAAAAGCGAGGGGGGTGCAGCCGGAAGAAGACGAAGAAAGAAGAGAAACCGAAGAAAGGCGAGGCCGATTTTTTCCAGGATTCAGTTGGAGCGGGAGACCGGGTTCGAACCGGCGACGTTCAGCTTGGAAGGCTGACGCTCTACCAACTGAGCTACTCCCGCGAGATACAACAACAAACGGCCAACGACAGCAACGATCGACTTATACGGGAGTGGAGGGTGATGGATTCGAACCATCGAAGGCATAGCCGGCAGATTTACAGTCTGCTCCCTTTGGCCGCTCGGGCAACCCTCCAGAATTTTTGGTGATTTACGCGATATACTTCTTTCGAACAAGCCTCTCGTTGATGCGGGGTGCTTCGTGCTGCTTAACCAGAGCTGACGAGGGGAGTTGAACCCCTAACCACCTGTTTACAAAACAGGTGCTCTACCATTGAGCTACGTCAGCACGTAAGAGGAAACGGGCGGCGAAGGGTAGCTCATGAGTCGAGAGTCGGCAAGCAAGACGGGCGCCAGATGACTTCTGACAGGGTGCGCACCGGTAGCGCGTAGGCCGCGCCGTGTCAAGTAAGAGTATAGCGCCCTGCGAGCCCGTTGCCGCTCCGAAGCGCGGAAACCGCGAAAATCTTCGATAAATTCGGGTAGCGGGCGCGCGAACCTTTTTTCGTTTTTTTTCGCGCCGGACGCTCCGACCGACCGTCTAGCGACGTCGCTTCGATGGCGGTGGGGTGACGATTCGGTCCGCACGCGATGGCGCAGGGGTCGCGATGCGTTCCGCGCGCATCGGCGGGGGCGTCGGGATCCGCTCCGCGCGCGAGGGCGCAGGGGTCGCGATGCGCTCCGCGCGCATCGGTGGGGGCGTGGGGATCCGCTCGGCGCGCGAGGGCGCAGGGGTGGCGAGGCGTTCGCCGGCCTTGGGGCGCACGCGCGGGCGCAGGCCGTCGGTGAGGACCGCGACCATCATGCCGATCTCGCTCGCATCGTCCCACGTGTCCTCGGGCATCAGGATGCTGCGCGTGGCCAAGTAGCCGGCCATCATCGAGATGATCATGCGCAGCAACGGCCCTTTGGGCATGGGACGAAGCTCGCCCAGCCGTTCGAAGTGCTCGGCCAATTGAACGAACTTCGGAAAGAGATCGCGCTGGCCCCGCTCGAGGAACCGCTGAAAGAGCTCGGGGCGCAGGAGCAGCTCCTGGAAGATCAGTTTCAGCTTGCTGCGATGCAGCTTCGCGAACTCCACCCGATTGGCCATGACCGCGCGCAAGAAGTCGTCGAGGCGCTCCCAAGGGACGGAGATGGTCTCCGTGAGGCTCGAGAAGATCTCCGGCGCCACCATCTCGAGCACCGCGGGGCTGAGCGTCTCCTCGAAGAGACGCTCCTTACTTTTGAATTGTGAGAACAAGGTCTTTTCGGCGACCCCCGCGCGCTGCGCGAGCGCGGCGGTGGTGGTGGCCGTAAAACCGCGCTCCGCAAAGAGCTCGAGGGCGGCGGCGAGAATGCGCTGACGGGTCTCGTTGATGGAGTTCACTGCGTCAATCTTGACAGAGGGTCCGCGGGAAGTAAGTACTTACCGTTGGAGGCGGAGAAATGGGTAAAGCAGGTCGATCCGCACCGCCGAAGCGCGCCGTGCGCGTGATGGTGGCAGCATTAGGAGCGGTCGCACTCATCGGGGCGCTTGCATGGCGGGTGCATGCGCAAAAGGCGGCACTTCAGCGACCCTCTGGAGGTTCCGCGACCGTCGAGGGAATCGAGGTCGAGGTCAGCACCAAGATCGCCGGACGCATCCGTGAGGTAACCGTGCAGTCGGGCGACCGCGTAAGGCGTTCGCAGGTGATCGCGCGACTCGATTGCATGGACCAGGAGGCTAACCTTCGCGCTGCTCAAGCGCAACTTCAGGTCGCGCTGTCTCAGGTCGGAGTGGCAGAGGCACAATCGGTCGATGCTCGCAACAACGCTGCGGTTGCGGCATCGCGCACGGCATCGGCGCGCGCGGAGGGGCTTTCGGTCGAGGCCGCGAACGAACAGGCCGCGCGCGAGGCGGATCGGACCTTTCGACTGCGGAACGAAGGCGCGGTCGCCGCGGTGGAGTGGGAAAAAACCGATACGCAGCGCCGGCAGACCGAGGCACAACACAAGGCCGCGCTCGCAGCGCTCCAGACCACGATGCTCTCGGCACGAAGCGCCGAGAGCGCCGCGGCAGCGGCGAAAACGAAGGTGGATGCGGCGAAGGCTGCCGTGGACACGGCCAAAGCCGAGCTGGCGCGGGCCGAGATCCATGTGAGCGAGTGCACCCTCCTCGCACCACGCGATGCGATCGTCACGGACCGGTTGCTCGAACCCGGCGCGGTGGTCGGACAGGGGACGCGGGTCGTTCAGACCATCGATCTTTCCACGGCCAAGCTCGTCTTTTTCCTGCCCAACGCCGAGCTCGGGCGCGCCGGAATCGGTGCGCGCGCCGAGGTGCGGGTCGATGCCTACCCCGGGCGCGTTTTTCAAGGCCGCGTGCAGCGTATCGCCAGCGAAGCCGAGTTTACCCCGCGCAATGTGCAGACGCGGGAGGACCGCGATCGGCTCGTGTACGCCGTCGAGGTGCACGTCGACAATCCCGACACGGCGCTGCGGGCGGGGATGCCCGCCGACATCGTTCTGCCGGAGTCGGTGCCGTGACGGACGACGCCTCCATCCCCCTGCTCGAAGCGCAGAACGTCACCAAGGCGTTCGGCGAGGTGAAGGCGCTCGCGGGTGCCTCGCTGCGTCTTGGTCCGGGGGAGCTCGTCGGGCTGGTCGGGGCCGACGGCGCCGGCAAGACGTCGCTCATTCGCGCGCTGGTGGGCCTCATCGAGGTGGACGGTGGCACCGTTCGCGTGGACGGTCGCTCTTGGAAAGAGACCGGGCCTTCGGGACGCGAGGCCTTGGGGTATATGCCGCAGCAGTACAGCCTCTACCCCGATCTCTCGGTGGACGAGAACCTCACCTTCTTCGCCTCCTTGTTCGGTTTGAAGCGCAAGGTGTTCGAGGAGCGTCGCGAGAAGCTCCTGGGCATGGCGCAGCTCCAATCCGCGCGCGACAGGCCCGCCGGCGCGCTCTCGGGCGGCATGTACAAGAAGCTCGCGGTCGCGTGTGCGCTCTTGCATCGGCCGCGCGCCCTGGTGCTCGACGAGCCGACGAACGGCGTGGACCCGGTGAGCCGGCGCGAGCTCTGGGTGCTGCTCTACGAGTTCGTGGCCGATGGAATGGGCGTGCTCCTCGCGACCCCCTACATGGACGAGGCGGCCCGCTGCGGGCGCGTTGTTCTCCTCGCGCAGGGCAAGGTGCTCGCCGAGGGGGAGCCGGCGACGCTGGTCGCCGCGCTCGCGCATCCGGTGATCGAGCTCGACGTGCCGAGCCACGAGCGAAGCCGCGTGGTCTCTTCGCTCGAAGAGCACCGGGGCGTCCTCTCGGTGACGCCGGCGGGCCAGCACCTGCGCGCCGTGCTCCGACGTGAGCATGCGGATGACGTGCGGCGCTCGCTGCGCGGCGTTCGCGTCCGCGATGCTCGGCCCGACTTCGAAGATTTGTACCTAGCCTTGGTGGACCGCCCGCAGGCCGGAGGAGCGTCATGACGCACGCCATCGACGTCGAAGGGCTGGAGCGCCACTTCGGCGCGTTCAAAGCCGTGCGCGGTGTATCGTTCCACGTCGAGCAGGGCGAGATTTTCGGCTACCTCGGCGCCAATGGGGCCGGCAAGTCGACCACCATCCGCATTTTGTGCGGGCTCCTTCCGCCCTCGGGCGGCAAGGCCACGGTGGCTGGGCACGACGTGGGCACGGACTCGGAGGGCGTACGGCTCTCGGTGGGCTACATGTCGCAAAAATTCTCGCTCTACCCCGATCTCACGGCGTTCGAGAACCTCGACTTTTTCGGCGGCGCCTACCGCCTGCAGAGGGCGCCCCGCCGCAGGCGTGCGCGCGAGCTCATGATCGAAGTCGGGCTCGATCCCGACGACCGCGCGCTCACCGCGGCGATGCCGGGGGGCATGCGCCAGCGGGTCGCGCTCGCGGCGGCGCTGCTTCACGAACCGCGCATCGTGTTCCTCGACGAGCCCACGGCGGGGGTCGACCCGGTGGCGCGGCGCGTCTTCTGGCGAACCATCCGCCGCGTCGCGGACGCAGGGGTCACCATCTTCGTGACGACGCATTACATGGACGAGGCCGAGTACTGCAACCGGGTGGGGCTGATGGTCGACGGCGCGCTGGTGGCCCTCGACACCCCTTCCCGTCTCAAGGAGACGTACGTGCCGGGTGTGACCTACGAAGTTCGCGGCGAGCGGATCACACCGAAATGGCTGCGCCATCTGCCGGGCGTCACCCGGATCGAACCGTTCGGTACCGGGCTTCACGTCGGCGGAGACGACACCTTGTGCAAAGAGGCTATCGAGAACGAGCTCGGAAAGGTGGGGGCGCGAGGCGTATCGGTCGAGTCGATTCAGCCCACCCTCGAAGACGTCTTTTTGGCGGTGGTGACTCGAAAGGCACCCGCATGAGCCGCGGCGGAGGGCTCCGGCGCGTCGGCGCCATGGCGCGCAAAGAATGGATGCACATCAGTCGCGATCCGGCGACGCTCTACTTTGCACTCGCGATGCCCGTGATTTTGCTGGTGCTGTTCGGTTATGCGCTCTCGTTCGAGCTCGACCACATCCGCACGAGCATCGTGGACCACGACCATTCCCGCGAGAGCCGAGAGCTGGTGCAGCGTCTCTTTTCGGGGCCGACGTTCGAGCTCGCGGGACAGCTCGAGCGCGAAGAAGACGTGGAGCACGTCTTCCGGCGCCGTGAGGCGGTGGTGGCCTTGGTCATTCCCAAGGGGTTCGGTGCCTCGCTCGGGCGGGGTGAGGTCGCGAAGGTGCAGGTCTTGGTCGACGCGGCGGACAACATCACGGCGGGCACCACGCTGTCGTACATGTCGGGGTTCATGAGCAGTACCAACCGCATTCGGGTGAAGGAGCTGCTCGGCTCGACCTCGGAGCGGCTCGACGCGCGAATGCGTGCACTCTACAACCCCGAGCTGCGCTCGACCATCTTCCTCGTGCCGGGGCTGATCGCGTTCATTCAATCGATGATGGGCGTGCTCCTCACAGCGTTGACCGTCGCGCGTGAATGGGAGCGCGGGAGCATGGAGCAGCTCTTCGCGACCCCGGTGGGGCGGCTCGAGATCATCGTGGGCAAGCTCCTCCCCTACTTCGGTGTGGGTCTGACGCAGGTGCTCATCGTGCTCACGGCGGGGACCTGGCTCTTCGACGTTCCCATCCGGGGCTCGCTCTTGCTCCTCTTCGGCATTTCGTCGCTCTTTCTCGTGGCGTGCCTTGGTCAGGGATTGCTCATCAGCGTGGTCACCCGAAACCAGATGCTCGCGACGCAGATCGCGGCGGTCACGTCGATGCTCCCGGCCGCGTTGCTCAGCGGTCTGATCATCCCCATCGACAACATGCCGCGGATCCTGCAGATCTTCACGCAGATCCTCCCCGCGCGGCACTTCGTGAGCGCGCTGCGCGGAGTTCTCCTTCGCGACGCCTCGCCCCCCTCCACGTTGCCCGACACCGCGGCGCTGGCGCTCTTCGCGCTGGTGATGATCGCGGCCTCCACCAAAAAATTCCCGAAGGTGGTCGCATGATCAACCTGCTCACGCTCGCAGCCTTGATCCGGAAGGAGCTCCTCCAAGTCTCCCGCGACAAACGGATGCTGGCCGTCATGCTCGTCGTTCCGATCGTGCAGGTCACGGTCTTTGGCTACGCGGCCAACCTCGAGCTGACCCTGGTGCGGACGGTGGTGGTCGACGAGAACCACACCCGACAGAGCCACGAGCTCGCCGAGGCGCTGGTGGCCGAGCACACGTTCCACATGCGCTACGTCCCGAGTGTTCGCGACGCAGAGGAGGCGCTCCGCGATGGGACGGCGACCGCCGCGCTGGTGATCCCGCGGGACTTTTCGCGCCATCTGGGCGCAGAGGACACGGCGACGGTGCAGATCCTGCTCGACGGCTCCGATCCGTCGCAAGCGCAATCCGCGCTCGCCGCGTTCGAGCAATTCATTGCCATGCGCGCGCACGCGCTGAGCCTCGAGCCCGCGCCGGCGAGGGCGATCGCGGCGGTGCCCTCGGTGATCGCCGAGCCGCGCCTCCTGTTCAACCCGGGCCTCAAGAGTCGCCTGTTCATGGTCCCCGGAACCGCCGCCGCGGTGCTGATCGTCGTCACCGCCATCGTCACCGCCATGGGGCTGACCCGCGAGCGGGAGGTCGGGACCATGGAGCAGCTCTTGGTTACCCCGATGTCGAGCGCCACCTTGATGGTCGGCAAGACGATCCCCTACGCGATGTTCGGGCTCGTGGACGAAACGGTCATTCTGCTTGCCGGCAATCTGCTCTTCGACGTCCCGATCCGCAGCCTCGGGGTCATTTTTTTGGCCACGACCGCGTACCTGACCTCGACGTTGGGGATAGGGCTCTTCGTCGCCACCTTTGCCAAGACGCAGCAACAAGCGATCATGGCGGGGTTCTTCATTCTCCTCCCCGCCGTCCTCCTGTCGGGCTTTCTCACGTCGGTGGATTCCATGCCCGCATGGATCCAACCGCTCACCTGGATCGACCCGATGCGCTATTTCGTGGAGATCTCGCGCTCGGTCCTCCTACGGCACGCCGGACTGCGCGACGTTCTCGGGTCGCTGGGCGCGCTGACGGTCATTGGAGCGGCGCTGCTGGCGGCGGCGTCGTGGCAGTTTCGGAGGCAGATTAAGTAGCGCTCACCCCTTCCAGACAATGACGAACTGCCGCTCTCCGCGAGCGTATTCGGATGCTTGGCCTCGTCGATTCCGAGCACTTCTTCTCATACCTTCATGGGTGCTTCTCCGAGCTGATGCGACACGAACCATTTCATGTCACCGCGGGTCTCATGGCCATACGAGCGCGCGCCAATCAGGTGCTGCGTCGTCCATGATTTTCTCGAATTCATTACGTTTCGACTTCGCGTCCAGACCACATCCGATAGAAGCTCGGAGTTCACATTTCCTGGATAGATGGTCACCATCTTGACGTTGGTGCCCCGCAACTCCCGCCTGACGGGCGTTGCGAATCCGTGCAATGCGTGTTTCGACGCGCAATAGAAAGATTGATACGGAACTTGCACGAAGCTGGCGAGCGACGCCACGTAAACGAGCATCCCTCCGGGCGTTTCTTGAGGGTGGGGAGCGCGAGCTGGGTCAACCCCTGAAGGAGCTTCAGCACGTCGAGGCGGTAACGCGGATCGCGGATGTAGTACGTGAAGAGGACGTTCAACCGGTAATAAACCGAGATGAAATCGTACCAATTGCGCGTCCCGCGGCGGATGCGCGCCATCCGGTGTCGGGTCGCGCCCTCGCGGACCAGCTCGTCCCGTGGGTAGATACGTGAAGCACCGGCAAGGATTGGAGATGTTCGCCAGCGTGAGGCGTAAATCGATGAGTGGTTCACCGAGCTACGCTAGCTCACGGCGATACAAACGCATGCGCGCCGCTTGCGCTCACGAGGCCCTGCATGCGCTCTTCGGACTTTCGGACGAGGGCGCTCATTCTTTGACCCGGCAAAGCCGGGGCGAAAGCAAATGACGGAATGGCGAGTTCGGCTACGGCGGCTCAGCAGCGGGATAAGTACGATCCGGTGTTGGAATCACACTTTCACGTAGCAACTCTACTGGATAAATGGATTGAAGCACGGGCGTGGTGAGCAACGTCGTGACCAACGCCATGATGACCATCATGGTGAAGAGCACGGGCGAGAGGACACCTAGGTCCAGACCGATGTTGAGGACCACGAGCTCCATCAGGCCACGCGTGTTCATCAAGGTCCCGATTGCGCTCGATTCACGCCAGGGGAGGCCCGTCAGGCGGGCTGCCACCGTACTGCCACCGAATTTGCCGATGCACGCGAGGACGACGATGCCCGCGCACACGATCCAGTCCTTCGTCCCGGAGAGCAGTCCAAGTTGGGTGCGCAGTCCGCTGTAAGCGAAGAAGAGCGGAAGCATGAGAACGACGACCAGATCGCCGAGCTTGTGCGCAATGTTCGCGGCAAAATTTCCCTCCTTTGGCAGAATCGCGCCAAATAGAAACGCCCCGAACAAAGCATGGATGCCAATGAGCTCGGTGACCCAGCTCGAGAGCAGGAGCAGGACCAGAGCGACGGCAATGAGGTTTTGCGTCAATCCCACGTGAATCCGTTCCAACCAGCGGCGAAGGAGCGGGCGGGCGGCGAGAAACATGACGGTGATGTAGAGTAGCGTTAGCGCCGAGGTGCGGACGGCGCCCGTCAAGGTGGCGGAGCGGGCGATGGCGACGACGAAGGCCAGGATGCACCACGCCGTGATGTCGTCGACCGCCGCGCACGTAATTGCAATCGTGCCGACTCGGGAACGCAACAAGTTGCGCTCGGTCAAAATGCGAGCAAGCACCGGAAATGCAGTTATGCTCATGGCCGTTCCCATGAACAAAGTAAACGATGTCAATGGTACGCCCGATGGTGCGTATTCCCCGTGAAGGTGCCATGCGAGCAGCGCGCCCAGCGCAAAGGGCACGACGATGCTCGTGTGGCTGATGGCTACGGAGGAGCGGGTCCTTCCCTTGAGCATCTTCGGGTCGAACTCCAGGCCGACCAAGAACATGAACAGGATGAGCCCTATCTGGCTCAAGAGCCCCAAGAGCTGCATCGATTTGGCGGGAAACACCGCGGCCTCGAATCCCGGCAGAAGCCAACCGAGGAGCGAAGGCCCCAGGACGATGCCGGCGACGATCTCGGCGACGACCATCGGCTGCCCGAAACGCCGCGCGACCGCGCCCAGCGCGCGCGACGTGACGATCACGAGGATGGCTTGTACGACGAAGAGAGGCAACGGCCCTTCGAGTAAAGTCGACATGGGTACCCTCTCCGATCCAGTAGGGTCCCTTAGCAAGGATTGAAACCCCTCGCCAGCGCAGTGCGTGAATCGATGAGCCGCCGATGCCGAATCACGATATCCATTGATGAAATAATTTATTCCTTGGACGGATCGCGCCGGGCGCGCATTTGGCAAATTGACGCGTCGGACAGGAGAGTCGGATCCCCCGGCGCATTTGGGCGTGCAGCGTGTTGGGTCGGCGCGAGGGTGCTCGAGGCGGAGCCGCGGTGCGGTGCCGGACGGATGGTGCTCGGTAGGCGCGGCGGCACGGGGCGCGTGGATGCTCGAGCCGGGGTCATCGTGCGCACGTCGTGAGCCCGGGAGCACCATGACCTCCGAGGTCATGGCGACACCCCGCCAAGGAGGGTACGTTCGCGGTAATGACGATGTCGGGTGAAGAAAGCTCGGTGGGCGCGCTCCTTCGAGCATGGCGAACGGCGAGGGGGAAAAGTCAGCTCACACTCGCGCTCGAGGCGGGTATTTCGTCGAGGCATCTGAGCTTCGTGGAGACGGGACGCTCCAGCCCAAGCCGCGAAATGGTGCTCACCCTGGCCGAGACGTTGGAGGTCCCTTTGCGCGAGCGAAATGCGCTGCTGACGGCCGCAGGGTACGCTGCCATTTACCGCGAGACGCCGCTCGATGCGCCGGCCATGGCCGATGTGCGCGATGCGCTCGAGCATATTTTGCGTGCAAGCCAACCCAATCCGACCCTGGTGGTCAATCGTCGCTACGACATTCTCATGACGAACGAGGCTGCGCGACGGCTGGTGGGATTTTTTGCGCCGTCGTGGCGTGGTTCCCCCAATGTGGCGCGTATGCTCCTGTCCCATGATGGGCTGCGGCCCGCGCTTCGAAACTGGAACGAGGTGACCACGCACGTGGTGCACCGAACGCGAAGTGAGCTCGCGGCGAGCCCGTCGCGCGATGCGGCCGACGAGGCGCTCCTGCAGGAGCTGGTGGCCGCCGAGCCCGAGCTGCGGCGCGCGGCGGGTGCGCCGACGCGGCCTCCGTCGGTGTTGGTTCCTATGACCATGCAGCGGGGCGAGGTGGTGGTCGATCTTTTTACGACCATCACGACATTGGGTACGCCGCTGGATATCACACTTCAGGAGCTGCGAATCGAAACGCTCTTTCCGGCCGACGCGCGGGCGCGGGAGGCGTTGTCGGCGATCCTCGCCGGGAGTTGAATCGCGGCCGCCGCGGGCGGGCCTTGGTGGTTTGTGCGCCGAGGGCTCACGACGATCGTGAGCCCTCGCGCTCGGCGGTGCAACGTGCGCCCGTCAATGAATGGGCACGTTCTCGATGCAATCGATGGTCGTGTCGATTCGGAAGTGCGAGGCCGCGGTGTGGCGCTCGGCGTGGAAGAGATCCATAGCGTACGTTTGACCTTGCACCAGGCCCAGTCGGTCCAGGCTGACGAGGTATTGGTCTTCCTTGCCGACCTCGGGGTGCAGGCCGCCGAGATCGAGGGCCAGCTTCTTGTCGATGAAGAGCCAGAGATCGTCGTCGCCGATGAACCGAAAGACTTCGCCGCCCTTGTACGTGAACTTCAGGTGCACTTCGGTCGTGAAGGCGAAGTTGTGCGTGGCGTTGCCGCCGAACGTCGGGCCATTGCCAAATCCCGCATTGTCGGCGGGGAAGAAGGCGTCGTTGTCGTAAACGAAATGTTGTTTGCCGTCCGCCCCCGTCGTGGGCGCGAGGGGGATATCGCGGGTGAGCGTCTTGTTGTTCATCGAGCCGTCGCCGGGCTTGTCGTGGTACCAGTACGAGAACGCGTCTTTGCTGGTCGTCTCGGGCTTGTCCGGATTGTTGGGATAATGGTGAGGCCCATCGCCCACGTAGACCGGCTTGTCATCGGAGCCGAGCCTCGCTTCGACGATCCCCGGCGTGGGCTCGTTGCCTTGGTAGTGCTCGAAGTCCGGATGGCCCACCCGAGAGCCCTCCTTGCAATCCTCCATATCCTGCTCGTTGTTCTCGTTGTGACGGGCCGTGCACGGCTTGAAGTCGCGGATGGTCGCTTTGATGACGTGGTTGCATTGGTCGCCGCCACCTCCCCCACCCCGTCCACCATCGCCGCCCGGTCCGAAATCGCCACCCGGATTGCCGCGGCCGCCTCCCCCATCCCCGCCATTGTGGTCGAACCCCGAACCGCTACTACCGCACGCCGCGACGAGCAAAACCAGGAAGAAAGTAGATCGCATCCCGACACGGTATCGCGCGCAGCGGGATCAACAAGCGGTAATGCGTACGACCATCATCATCGAAAATTTGCATTCCGCCGCGGAGATCAGGCCGAAATGTAGGGCGAGCACGCGAGGGCACATTGGCGTGAAGTGCCGTGTGCCCAGGCGCGCGTGCGCCATATGCCTATCCGTGTCTGCGGCGACGAATCGCCGCGAGGGCGATGCCCAATGCGACCATCGCGCCGGCGCCCGCGGGGGTGGAGGACGAGCCGGCCGCTCCCACCGAGCACCCGCTCTTCGATTCGCCGCCGGAGCTGCCCGGGTTGATGGGCTCTTCAATCCGCGGTTCGCGGCCCACGGCCTGGAAGGTTTGCAGGATGAGCGACTTGAAGGGCGACGTCTGCGTGTAGTCGTTGGAGGCTTTGATACACCCGGCGGATGGCCCCGACGAATCATCGGCGCCGTTGCCTCCGCGGGAGACGACGCCGATGACGGCGCCGGTCACCTCGGAGAAGGCGGGACCGCCGCTGTCGCCTTGGCAGGTGGCCTCGCCGACTTGGAAGTCGTTGGGGGGCACGGGATCCTCGGTCTTGCTCCCCGCGTACGGGCCGACCTCCGTCACGACGATTCCGGTGCGCGCCTGGCGTTGCTTGGGGAAGCCCGCATCCAGGGTGACGCCCCAGCCGATGGCCGTGAACTTCTCCCCCTTCTTCACGGACGAGTCGAGCCGGATGGGGGTGATCTTGGCCTGCGGTAGCTCGCGATCGAGCTGGAGGAGCCCGAGGTCGTGGCTGCAGATGACCTTCCCGGTGTCATGGAAGATCTTTTTGCCCATCGCATTGGCTGGAACGACTTGCGGGCCGCCCTTCTCGACATCGGGGCGGACGGCGCCCGTGTAGACGGAGATGTCGCCCGGCCGGTAGTCGGCGCCGACATTCCCGCCCTTGCTTCCGGGGCTCAGGTTTCCTTTGTCGTCGCAGCCGAAGGCGCCATCGGACGTCACCGAAAGGCAGTGCCGCGCGGTCAGCACCAAATTGGAGGCTACGAGGGTCCCCGTGCATACCGAAAAGTGGGACTGGTCCTGCGTGTGGACGAGCAGAACGACCGAGTCTTGGCTGGAGTCGGATGCCTTGCCGGAGATGATGGGCTGGGAGGCCGAGTCGGTGTCCTCCCCCGCGCTCGAATCCGAGGGGGAGCTGAAAGAACAAGCGGCGGTCATGGAGGCCACGAGTAAGACGGAAAGAAGCGACTTCTTCATGTGCTGATTTGCGTAGCACAAGCTCTGACCGATGCCCGCAAGTGGTATAGAAGAAAACGCTCTCATGCTCGACATCGCCTTTATCCGCCAGAACGCCGAGCTTGTTCGCGCGGCCATCAAGAACAAGCGCTTCGACCTCGATTTGGATGAACTTTTCTCCGTCGATAAGCAACGCCGCGAGGCCATCACCGTGCTCGACGAGAAGCGCGCGCGAAAGAATCAGGTCGCCGCCGCCATCCCCAAGGCGCCCAAGGAAGAGCGGCCGAAGCTGGTGGAGGAGGGAAAAGAGATCAAGGCCGCCATCGAGAAGCTCGAGCCGGAGCTGGCCGAGATCACCCGCCGCTACGAGGGCTTGATGCTGCTGGTGCCAAGCGTGCCACGGCCCGAGGTCCCGGTCGGCCAGGGTGAGGAAGACAACGTCGAGATCCGCAAGGTGGGAACGCCGCGCCGGTTCGACTTCAAGCCGCTCGATCACGTGGAGCTGATGGACAAGCTCGGCTTGGTCAACACGGAGGGCCCGCGTCGCTATGCGGGGGCGCGCTCGTACGCGCTCATCGGCAACGGCGCGCTCTTGGAGCTGGCGGTCACCCGGTTCGTCATCGACCTTTTGGTGCAGCGCGGTCTGACGATGGTCATCCCGCCGGTGATGGTGAAAGAGCGCGCGATGCAGGGCACCGGCTTCTTCCCCATCGGAAAAGAAGACGCGTACGCGATCACGGCCGACGAGCTTTTCCTCATCGGCACCAGCGAGGTCCCGCTGGTCTCGCTCCACGCGGACGACACCCTGGACGAGGCCCAGCTGCCCATCCGCTACGCCGGCCTCTCCCCGTGCTTCCGCCGCGAGGCCGGTGCGCACGGCAAGGACACGCGCGGTCTGTACCGGGTGCACCAGTTCACCAAGGTCGAGCAGGTCGTCTTTTGTCTACCCGACGAGGAGATCGCCGAAAAAGAGCACTACCGGCTCTTGGACAACGCCGAGGCCATCCTGACGGCGCTGGAGATCCCCTACCGGGTGGCGCTCGCATGCACGGGCGAGATTGGGCTGGGGCAAACGCGCAAGCACGAGGTGGAGTCCTGGATGCCGGGGCGCGGCACCTACTCCGAGACGCACTCATGCTCCACCATGGGCGACTTCCAAGCCCGCCGCTCGAACATCCGCCTGCGCCTCGCCAACGGATCGCTCGTCTACCCGTACACCCTGAACAACACGGCCATCGCGAGCCCGCGCATCCTCATTCCGCTGCTCGAGAACCATCAGAACCCCGACGGTTCGGTGACCGTGCCCAAGGCGCTGGTGCCGTACATGGGGGGCACGACCGTCCTGACCCCCAAGGCGTAACGGTTTCGGCCTCGCCCGCCTGCCATTTTCGGCTTTTCCGTCTGCCCCGGCGAATGGTGCTTCGCATGGGGGAGAGATGCTGATACGGTGCGTCCGCTTCCGACGAGACGCAACGGCGTGGTAGCCAAGTGGTTAGGCAATGGTTTGCAAAACCATCATACGTGGGTTCGAATCCCATCCACGCCTCTGCTGGTCGCTTTGCGACCAGCAGGCGCAGGTGCTCTTGGGAGCGCGCTCGGCTGTGTCCTGCGGACGTGCCTGAGCTCTCGAATTGTGCCTGCTTTCGCGCGTGTGGCGTGGTGGTCGGGTCGATTTGCGCGTTTGGGCGCGGTGGCCGCTTGGGGAAGCGGGCGTGTGCGGCTTGGGGTGTGTAGAGTGAAGAGGTGATGATGCGGCCTCGCGATACCCATGCGGATGCGCACGAGATGCAGTTGCGGCTTTATCGTGGGATGAGCGCGAGTGAACGCTCGGAGCTCGCTCTTCGGATGAGCGATGATATTCGCCAGGTGACGGCGGAAGGGATCCGTTCGCGCCATCCAGACTATTCGGCCATGGATGTTCGGCAGGCGCTCGTCGGCCTGCTCTACGGGCGGGACGTGGCCGCACGAGTTTGGCCAAACGCCAAGATACCGCTGCCGTGACGGATGCAGCGACGTTTCTGGCGCTCGTCGTCGGTGCTCTCGACGCGGCGGCCATTCCGTACATGCTCGCAGGTTCATTTGCGAGCTCCCATCACGGGGCGCCGCGCACGACCCAGGACATCGATCTCGTCATCGACCCAACGTGGGCTTCCCTCGATCGATTCCTCGCGAGTCTTTCGAGCGACCAGGTTTACGTCGACCCGGACGTGGCCCGCGACGAGTTTCGACGGCGTGGGCAGTTCAACGTGATTTCGGGCAAGACCATGTGGAAGGTCGACGTCATCTTTCGCAAAGCCCGAGGATTCAGCCACGAAGAGCTTGCCCGACGCGTCCCCGCCAAGGTGCTCGGGCTCCAAGTTTACGTCGCATCCGCGGAAGACACCGTGCTCGCCAAGCTCGAATGGGCCAAGCTCGGCGAGTCCGAGCGGCAGCTCCGCGATGTGCGCGGCATCCTCGATGTGCAAGGTGAGGCCCTCGACGTCGTCTACATCGAACGCTGGCTCGACGAGCTCGGCGTCCGCGAACTGTGGAACCGCGTCCGCGCCTAGCCGCCCCCCCACCGGGGAGTCTCCCCTGCGGAGCGCCGTAGACGCCGAGCCATGGGGGAGACTGCCGCGCGCGGCCCGCTGCGCGCGATCGAGGTGCGCGAGCGGGGTAAGTCGGAGTCGAACGGCGGTTAGTTGGTCGGGGGGACGATTTCGAAGTGTTGGTAGTCTTTGAGCGAGGTCCAGCGGCCGCCCCAGTCGAAGCCTTCGAGGTCGAAGGCGCGGGTGACGAGGTCGCCTTCGAGGATCATGCCGGGACGGATGTTGGTGCGATCGGCAAAGGGAGCGCCGGTGGAGGGGAGCACGAGGGCGCCTTTGACATAGGGGTTCTCGACCGTATTGATGTCGATGGCGCGCCCGTAGGAGTGGATGGAAAAGGTGGTCCCGCCGGTTTTGGCGCGGCAGTTGAAGGCGGAGGTGTTGTCGGCCAGCATCGAAGCGTCGTCGCTGCCGCCGTAGCGGTCGACCGGTTCCATGCGGCGGATGGGGAAACGGGCGGTGTACATCGCCTTGAAGGCCCGAACGACCGAGGCGCTGACATCGTGGTGGACGATGAGCCGGCCCCAGTGCGGGCGCTTATCGAAGCCCCAGTAGGTCATGTCGACGGCGCGGAGATCGGAGATGGGCACGGGACAGCCGGGGTGCCAGGAGACGTTCATCATCGACTGCTCCGTCCACGGGTCGATGGTGTGGACGAAGGCGAGGAAGGGAAAGCGAACGTTGATGTCGATACCGCGTTCGGCATCGGCTTCGAGATCGAGGGTCGGGAGCGAGGTGCCAGCCGCAGACGGATCGAGGACCGGTTGGCCGTGCTCCTCGGGGGTGTCGGCGAGGGCCGTGGTGGCGATGGTGGTGAATGCTAGGGCCAGTGCAAGGCGGAAGGTCGGTCGCATGAAGAGCACGCTAGCTCCTCCCGGCACCGGAGGCGAGGGATCGGGTCGTGCCCAGTGCGCCAAAAAAAGGCCGATGGCCTCTGCGTTGCATCGTTGGACGGCATGATTCGATGGCCTTCGGAAGATCACCTCAGCGACGGAGCGCGTCATGCCCTCGCACGTTTTCGTGAGACGGCCGCGGCGCAGGATCTCGCGGAAAGCGAGCATGTTTGGAAGCTCGAAGCGACGTCATGGTCCGACGAGCTGCCTGCCCAGCTTGTATGGCACGACGAGCGGCAGCAGGTGTTTCGTTTCTACTTGGAAGACCCCCGAACCTGGTGGGTCGATCATGGGAAGGTGGCCATGTGACATGATGGGAAAACCGTGGTCGCCACGCCCGCGATCGCGTGAGGCGCCCGGGCCTACGTGACTGTGATAAGGGAAGACCCACCATGCCCGTCAGCGTCTTCGATCTGTTCAAGATCGGAATTGGCCCTTCGAGCTCGCACACAGTAGGTCCCATGCGTGCCGCGCTCATGTTCGTCACCGGGCTCGAGGCGGACGGCCTTCTGGCGCGAACGGCCGCGGTGAAGGCGGATCTCTATGGGTCGCTCGGGGCAACGGGGCGCGGGCACGGCAGCGACAAGGCGGTGATGCTGGGGCTCGAGGGCAACCACCCGGCGAAGATCGACCCCTACGCCGCGCACGATCGCGAGGCGGAGATTCGGGCCACGGCCAAGATTCGGCTCTTCGGGCAGCGCGAGGTGGCCTTCGATCCACGCGAAGACATCGTGATGCATCGATTGAAGTCGCTGCCGTTCCACCCCAACGGCATGATGCTGCACGCCTACGATGCCGAAGGGGTCGTGCTCCGGAGCCGTACGTACTACTCCGTGGGGGGCGGGTTCGTGGTCGACGAACAGGCGGCGGGCGCCGATCGGATCAAGGCGTCGGATACGCAAGTCCCCCACCCTTTTCGCACGGGGGCCGAGCTGCTGGCGCTGGCGGATGAAACGGGGCTCTCCATCAGCCGCATCATGCTGGAGAACGAGAAGGCGCTCGGCAAGGAGAGCGGCCACGTGGGCGCAGCCGCCATTCGGCAGGGGCTGCTCGAGATTTGGTCGGTCATGAAGGAGTGCGTGCAGAACGGCTTTTTGCGCGAGGGGGTGCTCCCGGGCGGCCTCAAGGTCAAACGGCGCTCGGCCGAGCTGTATCGCAAGCTCACCACCCGCCCGGATCCGTCCGATCCGTTCGTGGTCATGGATTGGGTGAACCTGTATGCGCTGGCGGTGAACGAGGAGAACGCCGCCGGCGGGCGCGTGGTGACGGCGCCCACCAATGGCGCGGCCGGGGTGATCCCAGCGGTGATGCACTACTACGCCAACCATGTGCCGGGGGCCAACGACGAGGGCATCGTTCGCTACTTGCTCACCGCAGGGGCAATCGGTGTCATTTACAAGGAGTGCGCGTCCATCTCGGGCGCGGAGGTCGGCTGCCAGGGCGAGGTGGGCTCGGCGTGCTCCATGGCCGCCGCGGGGCTGACCGAGGTGCTCGGGGGCTCACCGCGCCAGGTCGAGAACGCGGCCGAGATTGGGATGGAGCACAACCTGGGGCTCACCTGCGATCCGGTGGGCGGCCTCGTTCAGGTGCCGTGCATCGAGCGAAACGCCATCGCGGCGGTGAAGGCGATCAACGCGGCGCGCATGGCCCTGCGGGGCGATGGCACGCACTTCGTGTCGCTCGACAAGGTCATCAAGACCATGCGCGAGACCGGCGAGGACATGAAGGACAAATACAAAGAGACATCGCGCGGCGGGCTGGCGGTCAACGTCATCGAGTGCTGAGCACATCGAGCACATCGAGCACATCGAGCACGACGCGGCCGCGGGCGCCGCGTTCCACGGCGAGGTGCGCTTCGGCGATGGACTCCAGGGGAAAGCGCGCGGCGATGGGGTAGACCAGAGCCGAGGCGGCGGCGGTGATGTCGCGGGCGGCATCGAGCTTGGCCGCGGGCGGAAAGTCGTCGCTCCCGAGGAGTCGGATCGTGACGTCTTTGAACAAGAGTGGCCAAAAGGGAAGCGCCGGCTCGGGCTGCAAGGTCGCGTACGCCGCGATGGTGCCGCCCAGCGCGATCACATCGTGATCGGAGCGGATGTTGGCGTCGAAAGCCACCTCGACGATGCGATCGACACCGCGTCCGCCCGTGAGCTCGAGGATGCGCGCGGCGAAGTCCGGCTCGCTCTGCACGACGATATGGTGCGCGCCGGTCGCGCGCGCGGAGGCGGCTTCGGATGCGGAGCGCACGGTGGCGACGACGGTGGCGCCGCCGCGCACGGCGAGCACGATGGCGGCGCGCGCCACCGCGCCGAGGGCACCGCGAACGAGGACGGTGCGACCATTCACGGGGCCGTCGGCGAAGACGGCGCGGTGCCCCGTCATCCCGGGGATCCCGAAACATGCACCTTGCACGTAACTGACGTCGTCCGGGAGGGTGACGGCTTGCTCGGATGGGACGCAGGTGAGCTCCGCGGCGGTGCCAAACGGTCGATACGATTGGGCTCCGAAACACCACACGCGCTCGCCGATGCGGGAGGCGGAAATGCCGGGGCCAACTGCGTCGATCACCCCTGCCCCATCGCTATGCGGAACGATGCGCGGATATGCCATGGGCATGTCGAGCCAAGGTGCGCGTTTCTTGACGTCACCCGGGTTGATGCCCGATGCATGAACGCGCACCCGCACCTCGCCGGGGGCCGGATCCGGCGGGGGCATTCGTCCCATTATCAAGACCTTCGCGGCCTCGCCCCTTTGCTCGTACCATGCGGCTCGCATATTTCACTTTAGCCTTGACCGTCTTTCGCCCATCAAGCATCTTCCGCTAAGTTGATGATAACGGTTTTCATTTTCACATTTACCCCGTGAACGGAAGGCTCACGCTCATGATGGCTGTGACGCTCGCATCGGCGTCTGCGTCGGCGACGTGCACGACCTGCACGCGCCGGGCCCGCGCCGAGGACCGCGCGCAGCCGCCATCGGGGCAAGCCGCCGAAGCGCCAAAGGCCGCGCCGCCGCGGGCTTCCAGCGCGGAGCCCGCGGATACCGTCGTTGTCACAGGCACCCGAACGCCGGAGCGCTCACAGCGCGCCACCGTGAAAACCGATGTCGTGACCTCCGAGGAGATGGATCGCCGGGGAGCCACCAACGTGGCCGAGGCCCTCACCTCGCAACCGGGGGTGCGGGTGGACCCGGGTGCCTACGGCTACCTGGGGAATGTCAGCGCCATTCAGATTCAGGGCTTCGATCGCAATCGCGTGCTCATTCTCGAAGACGGCGAGCGGATGACGGGGGACGTGGGCGGCGCCATCGATCTGGCCACCCTTCCCACCGGGGATCTTTCGCGCATCGAGATCGTGAGCGGGCCTTCGAGCTCACTCTACGGCTCCAGCGCGCTGGGCGGCGTGGTGAACCTGGTGACCGCGCCGCCGCGCTTCGAGGGGCCGAGCGGTCGCGTGCGCCTCGAAGGGCGAAGCCAGCGGGCGGTCCTGGTGCAAGCCAATGGGGCGTATCGGTCGGGCAAAACATGGGCGGCGCTCGACTTGAACCTGTTTCGTCAGGATGGGCTCGCGCGGGTGGCCGAGCTCCCCGATCGGCAGCTGCCCGATACCGCGCGGCACATGGTGGGGCTGCGCGCCGGCACCGCGCTCTCGAAGCGGATCGATCTTCGGGTGCGCGCGCGGTGGCTCCACGATCGGCTGGACGGGCTGCGCTCGGAGCAGGCGCCGGGGCTGGGGCGCTACCTCATCGATCTTCCGGAGGAGACGCATCGGTATACCCTCCACGTCATCGAGTCGATCGATTTGGGGAAGGGCTCGAACCTTCGCATCACCTTGGGCCGCCAGTGGAGCGACAACGAGACGGCCGACGATCGTCGCAACTCGCCCATCGATCAAATCCGCGATCGGCATCAACGGATGCACAGCATCGAGGCGGTGGCGACCCTGGCCGACGGCCCGCGCACCTGGGTCTTCGGCGGGCGCGCGGAGGCCGAGACGTTCTCGCAGTACCTGACCAAGTCCGAGAGCGTCGCCAGCGGTGTGGTGACCCGGCGGCAAGAAGAGGTGGTGCCTCAGAGCTTCGGCAACGCCGCGATCTACGGGCAGATGGAGTGGCGGCTCGGGAAGCTCACGGTGCTGCCGGGGGTGCGCTTCGAGGGGCACACGCGCTACGGGAGCGCGCTGGCGCCGCGGCTGGCGCTGGCGTACCGGCCGGCGAAGGAGCTCGGGCTGCGCGTCTCCTCGGGTCGCGGCTTTCGCGCGCCCAGCGCCAAGGAGCTGGGGTTCGTCTTCGATCATTCGTATTACGGTTACCGCGTGCTCGGCAATGCGGAGCTGGTGCCGGAGACGTCGTGGGGCGTGAACGCCGATGTGACGTGGCAGCCCGATCGCGCGGTGACCTTGCGGGGTGCGTCGTTCATGAACTGGGTCGACAGCCTGATCGACATCGATCTGGCCAACGGGATCACGCGCGGCACGGTGGTCGACTACCGCTATACGAACTTCGGCAAGGCGCGCACCTTCGGGGCCGACGCCCTCGCCACCCTTCGTCTCTGGAGCGATCGGCTGCGCGCCGACGTGAGCTACTCGTACCTCTGGACGCGCGACGACTCGAGCGATCGCCCGCTCGCGGGGAAGCCGCCGCACACGGTGACGGTGTCGGTGCTCGCGCGCTTGCCGGAGAAGTTCGAGGTGTACGGCCGGTGGCGCATGACCACCGACGCGTTCCTCACGGAGGACTCGCGCTCGCCCGCGTACTCGATGCTCGATTTTCGCCTCGGTCGCGAGGTGTGGCCGAAGTCGCAGGCCTATGTCGGCGTTCTCAATTTGCTCGATGCGCACCAGGACGTCGGGCGGGTGGGCGATACGCGCCCGCCGCTCGGCCGCGTGATCTACCTGGGCCTTCGGGCCGAGCTTCCCTGGGAGGATGAAGATGCGCGCGCGCACCCGTAGCACGATTCACCAGCTCACCGTCCCTCGTTTGGCCATCGCCATGGTCACGTGCATGGCGTGCAGCGATGGCAGCAGCGCCAAGCCGGGCAAGGGCGACGCGGGGGGCGATCCCGACCCGTTTGCCACCGGCACCGAGCTTCGGTTCGACGTCCCCGAGCGCGGTCGCGTCTTCGTTCGCTTGAACGCGCCCGGGGTGGTGAACGTGGCGGGGGATCCCAGAGCATCGGGCGAGTGGGATCTGGCGTTCGAGGGGTTCGAGGTGTTCACCAACAGCGGCCCGTCCGGCGCCGGCAAAGGGGGAGCGTTCGGTCCCCTCGAGGCCGCGTCGTACAACGAGAACCCGCCGCCCGCCATCCCCCGCATCACGGCCGACACCACCGGCGGCGCGTTCCTCCGGTGGTACGCGTACGACGGCGAGGCGCACAAGCTCTATAGCCGCTTTCACGTGCTGGGCATTCAAGACGGCGCGCGCCGCTGGAAGGTCCAAGTGCAAACGTATTACGGCGAGCGCCAAGGCGCGCCGATCAGCGCGCTCTACCGCATTCGCGCCGCGGAGCTGTTCGCCGATCGCGCGGGCAACGCCGTGGAGATCGCGGATCTCGACGGCACCGCGGGCGACGCCAGCGCCGATCCATCGACCCCCAGCGAGTGCCTCGATCTCGGGACGGGTGCGCGCACCATGCTCACCCCGGCCGCCGCGCGCACCTCGCCGGCGTGGCACCTTTGTTTTCGCCGCGATGCCATCTCCGTCAACGGCGAGCTGGGTGGGCCGCGCGGCGTGGGCGCCATCGACTTCGACGGGGCCAAGACGGCGGGCGAGACCTTGCAGCAAGTCATGACGCGAACGGAGGCGGGCGAGAAGGCGCGCTTCGACGCCATCACCTACGCCTCGTTCGAGTCGAAGAACCCGCGCGGCGATCGCATCGTGAGCGCGTTCGGCGACACCTGGCTGGATCCGGCCTCCGCCACCCGCACGCCGGCGCCGGGGGCGTGGGTGGTGAGCAGCGCCAGCGGCGCGCAGAAGTACTTCCTCGGGTTCACCGGCTTCGAGCACGCCACGGCGAAATCCCCGGGGACGGTCGTCGTCCGCATCAAACCGTTCAAAGGATGAGCACAATGAAAAAGCTTGGATTGTCGATTCTTCTTCCGCTCCTCGCGCTTCCCTTCGCCGCCTCGGCCGGCGGCTGCAGCTCGGACGATTCGTCGGTCCCCTTGCCCCAAGACGGCGGCAACGTCCGCGACACGGGGACGGGCACGCCGCAGGACTCCGGCACGAAGCTGGACGGGGGATCGTGCACGGCGGCCAAAGAGACGTTGCTCAAGCCGATCGACTCCGTGTCGGAGGGCGAGGTCGCGGTCCTTCCTTCGGTGGGGCTCTCCAAGACGATTTACGTCGACGCGAGCGCGGGCGGAATCGCGAACGCCGCGAAGAACCCGCGCGTTTACGTGAACCTGGAGACGGCGGCCAAGGTGAGCGTCACCGATCGATCCGCGGAGACGTCGAGCGCGTGGGACCTGGCGCTCAAGCGCGACATCCTCTTCGTGAACAACGGCGACGGCGGTCCCGCCAATGGAAGCGCGCTGTTCCTCGAGGGCAAGGGGTTCGACGACGTGACGGCCGCCGACGCGCAGGGCAAAGATTTCCCCAAGGAGAGCTTCTTCGACCTCGAGTGCAAGGCCAAGCTCGATGAACGGCAGGCGCTCAAGACCACGTTCTCCGGTTGGTACGTCTACGACGAGGCGACGCACCAGATCACGGGCCCCAAGCCCGGCGTGTTCCTCGTCAAGACCGCGGGCGCAAAGCTCTTCAAGGTGCAAATCCTCTCGTACAAGACGCAAAAGCCCGACGCCGGTGCCGCGGCCAGCGCGCAGTACTCGCTGAAGGTCCAGGCGCTTTGAGCCATGCGCGGGGTCGTGGCCAGTATGCTCCTTTTGCTCGCATCGGCCGACGCGCGAGCGGCGGAGACGTGCAGCCGCCCCACCGACGCGGCCGGATATGCCGGTTACGCCTACGGCTCCGCCCCCGCGCTTTCCTTCGATGAACCTCATGTTCGCATTTGGTACGTGCTCGAAGGCCGGCATCGGGTCGCCGCGAGCAGCACGCGCCCGGACGGCGTGCCCGATGACGTCGCGCACACGGCGGCGGTGACCGAAGACGCGCTCGCGCGGTATGCCGCCATGGGCTACCGCGCGCCGCCCACCGACGAAGACACCGCGTGCGGCTCCAACGGCGGAGATGGCCGGCTCGATGTGTACCTCGTCGACTTCACCTCGGCCGACGGCACCGCGGTGCCCGAACGCTGCACGAAGCGCGGCGATGCCCACCGCTGCGCGAGCTTCATCCTGGCGGAGAGCAACTTCGCCGGCCGCTACCCCACGGCCGACGAAGGGATCCGTACGGTCCTTCCGCACGAGGTCTTTCACGCCGTGCAAAACGGCTACGACGCCAATATGGATCGCTTCTGGGCCGAGGGAACGGCGCAGTGGGCCGCCGAGACGCTCGCGCCGTCCCTCACCGATCTGGAGCGATTCCTCCCCGCGTTCTTCCGCGAGCCATCGCGCGCGCTCGACGTACCGCCGGGCAGCGTCACGGGCGCCTACCTGTATGGGTCGGCCATCTGGCCCGTCTACCTGACGCAAACCCACGGCGAAGGCATCGTGCGATCCATCCTGGAAGCGCAAGGCGCCGGCGGCGCGTCCGCCCTCGCCGCGACCGATGCCGTCTTGCGCACGACCCTGAAATCGAGCCTGGCCTCGGAGTACACGCGCTTCGCCATTTGGAACGCGGCCACCGGAGCGCGCGCCGGCCAGGCCGGATACCGCGACGCAAAGGACTACCCCATGGTCGACCTGACCGACCTTCCGAAGGGCGGCGCCCGAGGTATCCTCTCGGGCCTCGGCGCGTTCTATTACCGACTGAAGCTCGATTCGGCGATGCACATCGCGCTCGACGCCGATCCTGCGCGCGTCGCCGCCGCCGTGATCCCCGTCGAAGGCGCCACCGCGCGCATCGACCGCACCGTCGCGCTCTCCCCTGGGAGCATTCCGGCCAAGGTCGATGGAGAGTCGATCCTCGTGGTCAACGGAACCACGACGAGCAAGGTCGACGCACCCTTCGCGCTCACCTTGAGCGCACCGCCGCCGGCGAAGGAGCCCGATCCCGCGCCCCCCGCGGGCGCAACCGCGGACGGCGGCGGCTGTTCGGTCTCGGGGCGGGGCGAACCCGCCGCTTCATTCTCACCTTGGGCGATCCTGCTCGCGCTGGCGCTGTTTTCGGGCGCGCGCAGCCGCTCCTCGTCCGCCCATGAACCGAGCGCCAAGAGCGAGCCCCGCGCCAAGGCAGCATCGAGCCCCCCGGCGCGCATCGTACCCGTGACCGGGCCGGGCTTCATGGCTCGGCGGATTCGGGAGCGAAGGAGGCTCGGTTGATCGAAGCCGTGCATGTGAGCTACCGCACCGGCGGCATCCGGCTCGTCGACGACATTTCACTCGCCGTTGCCCCCGGCGAGGTGGTGGCGCTGGTGGGCCCCAACGGCGCCGGCAAGTCCACGCTCTTGAAGCTGCTCTCCGGCGAGGTCTCCCCCAGCTCCGGCGAGGTGCGCATGGGTGGAAAATCGCTCACCGAGTGGTCTTTGCGCGACCGCGCCAAGGTGCGGGCCTTTCTTGCGCAGCCCGAGGATCTGCGCTTCGCGTTCAGCGGCTTCGACGTGGTCCTGCTCGGGCGGTCGCCCCACATCGCAGGGACCGAATCGATGCGCGATCGCGCCATCGCGCGGCTGGCCATGACCGCCACCGACACGCTCGCCTTCGAGGACCGCACCTACCTGACGCTCTCGGGCGGCGAGCGCCAGCGCATTCAGCTGGCGCGCGCGCTCGCCCAGATCTGGGAGAGCCCCGAGTCGAACACGGGCCCGCTCGCGCACCCGCGCGCACTCTTGCTGGACCAGCCCACGAACGACCTGGATCTCCGCCATCAGCACACCGTGCTGCACTGGGCCCGAAAAATGGCGGCCGACGGGGTCGCGGTGGTGGCGGTGCTGCACGATCTCAACCTGGCCGCGCAGTGCGCCGACCGAATCGCCGTGCTTCGCCGCGGCCGCTGCATCGCATCCGGGCCGCCGCAGGCCGTGCTGAACGCCGAGCTTTTGCGCGAGGTCTTCGACGTCGAGGCGACGGTGCTGCCGCACCCCGAGCTTGCCTGCCCCCTGATCGTCACGCGGGGCCTGGCATCTACGTTACGTCCCGCCCCGTCCTTCACGTCTTCGGACAGCGAAGCGCGTTGCAAAGAAAGAGGTCCATCATGAGTCGAGAGGATCTGTACGAGCGGTGGCTCGCCCTTCGGGCCTCCGAGAAACGCTTATTTGCCGTCGACGCCGCGACCCGTTTGAATGTCACCGAGTGCGAGCTGGTCGCCTCCGCCTGCGGCGCCGCGGGCTCGCCCGCCGCCGTGCGGCTGGGCGTCTCCGACTGGAGCGAGCTGCTCCTGACCTTGCCCAAGCTGGGAAAGGTGAAAACCATCACGCGCAACCCTTCGGCGGTCATCGAAATCGAGGGGAGCTACGACCGGGTCGAGTTCTTCGGCCTCATGGGCCAGAGCGTGGGCTCGATCGACCTGCGTATCTTCCTTCGCGTATGGCGCCACGCGTTTTACATCAAGGAGGAAACCGCACGCGGCATTTCCGAGAGCCTGCAGTTCTTCGACGCCACGGGGCGGGCCATTCACAAGTTGTATGTGCGGCCGGAGACCAACCGTGAGGTGTTCTCCGAGCTGATCGAGAAATACCGCGCCGCCGATCAAACCACGACGCAAGTCGTCGAGCACCCCACCCCACCCCGGGCGCCGCTCCCGGACCGCGACATCGACGCGGAAGAACTCCGCAAAGCGTGGTTGGCGATGAGCGACACGCACGAGTTCTTCGGTCTTCTGCAGCGCTTCAACGTCACTCGGACCCAAGCGCTGCGCCTCGGCGGCAGCGATCTGGCCTATCCCGTCGCGCTGGACAGCCTGGAGCGCGTCCTCGAGAGCAGTGCGTCATCGGCGCTGCCGATCATGGTCTTCGTCGGCAACCCCGGGATCATCCAGATTTATTCGGGTCCGGTGGGCAAGCTGGTCCCGATGGATAGCTGGATCAACATTCTCGATCC
The DNA here is from genome assembly GCA_037157815.1 of Sorangiineae bacterium MSr11954. Classification (NCBI taxonomy): domain Bacteria; kingdom Pseudomonadati; phylum Myxococcota; class Myxococcia; order Myxococcales; family Pendulisporaceae; genus Pendulispora; species Pendulispora albinea. The sequence continues at coordinate 1,483,195 of CP089984.1, read as the reverse complement.
CGCCTTCAACCTGCATGTAAGACGCGATCTCATCGACTCGGCCTGGATCGTCCGCAAACCAACCAAGGACGGCAACGTCACATCGCTCGAGCTCTACACGGCCGAAGGCGACCAAATCGCACTCCTCGTCGGCCAGCGAAAACCCGGGCAAAAAGAGAACGAATCCTGGCGCAACACGCTCGAAACGCTCCCGCGAGCGGGGTCCGCTTAGCCCCGATTCGCCCACCCGTCTCAGCCGACCAGGTGTGAAAACGTCACCGTCCCGTCGCAATTATTTTGATTTCTCTTGCGCGCACCGAATGCCGTGGTTCTAATTAACTACGCGCAGGTTCTGCGTGACGTTCTGACGTGATGGTGGCGAAGAGGAGCCCACCGGTTGCCGTCGAAAGCGCTGTGTTTTCACCCGTTCTGTTTGTGTTTGCTGTGTTGTGTTTACGCGCGAAACGGATGGGACTGTCTTTGCGGAGAGAGGGTCGCTGGGTGCCGAAACGAGCCTTCGTACAAGCCGTTTACCTTATGTAAGCGGCTCCACCAGGAGGTATCAGTCTGGATTGAAAATCATATTCGATATTCAAAGACCCCGTTGAAAACCGACGGGGATCCCCAAGCCACGGGAAGCACCTGGCAACGACTTATCTCCCCGCGCGACGCCGGCATCATTGCCGGCGTCGCTTTTTAATTTGGTCGCTTTGCGGCATCCGTTTTCGTGCGTGCGCCGGCATTTGCGCGTGCGGCGGTGGCGGCCGCGCGCGGCGGGGGCGCGTCGCGAAGCATGGCCGCGAGGCGCGCTTCGACCCGGGAAATGGACGTTCTGAGACACGCTACGCGGCGGACGGACGACGATGGGCAACGTCGTGTCGCCGGCGCGGGGCGGTGGGCGCGGAAAGAGCGCGGTGTTTCACGACGGTCGTGCTAGTGAGCGCGCCGCCATCGTTCGAAGAAGCTTCAGCTGACCTCGCGCACCTACACAATTTGCGGAGATTTGCAACGAATCCGTTTTAACGGACATCCACCTGGCACCACGGGCACCATCTCCAACCGACAACGACGACCAGTCCGCCAAGGCGTTGGCACTGCACTACGTTCATTCACCCACGTTGGACCCGAGAGTACACACCGGGCACCCGCTGGCATCACAGGCACCGCGCCATCGCGCGATGCACGGGGATCCCTCACCCGACGTCGAACGAGGACAAGGCCGCAAGCGGCTGATGGAATTCGTGCGTCACGGTGTACGCAATTAAGAAGCAAAATCGGAATTGCTCGATTTTGAAAGTTTCGCACGAAGTCCCAGTCGCCGCGGCAATTAGTCGGTTTACCGGAGGTAGGTCAGATGCGCATTGGCGCCAAGATATCGGTGCTCATAGCGGTTGTCGCGATGACGGCGGCCGCTTGTGGGAGCACGGAGCAGAGTTTTTTCGATCCCCCCGATAATGGGGACATTAAAGACGGAGGCAATGCCAATCCCGACACCGGCGGCTTCAGTCGCGGCGACAGCTCCACGGGCGGGAAGACCAACTGCAAGCCACGCACGTGTGTGGAAGCGGGGGTCTTCTGCGGGCCCGCCGGAGACGGGTGTGGTGGGGTCCTCCAGTGCGGCACTTGCACGGGAACGGATACCTGTGGAGGTGGCGGGAAACACAGCACCTGCGGGGGCGGTAGCCGGTGCGTGCCCAAGACCTGTGCCGACGTGGGGGCCTCGTGCGGCCCCGTGGGCGATGGCTGCGGAGGCCTCATCGATTGCGGTGAGTGCAACGTGCCGGGAGAAACCTGCGGCGGCGCCGGTGTGCCCAGCAAGTGCGGCCGCGATCCCAAGTGCAAGCCGCAAACCTGCGCCGACCAAGGGTTCACCTGTGGACTTGCGGGCGACGGGTGCGGCGGAGTCCTGGAGTGCGGCACGTGTCCAACCGGGCAAGCGTGCGGCGGCGGCGGCAAGCTTGGCCAATGCGGCGGACAAGTGGTCGACGGCGGCACGAACAACTGCACGCCGAAGACGTGCAACGAGCTGGGGAAAGACTGCGGTCCCGTGGGCGATGGCTGCGGCGGGCTCCTCCAGTGCGGCGTGTGCAACGCCCCCGCGACCTGCGGCGGCGGCGGCAACCCCAGCGTCTGCGGCGGCACGAGCGCGTGCATTCCGAAGACGTGCAAACAGCTCAACGCCAACTGCGGTCCCGTGGGCGATGGGTGCGGTGGAAAGCTCGATTGCGGAAAGTGCGACGCGCCGCAAACGTGCGGTGGCGGAGGAACGCCCAGCGTGTGCGGAGGCTACTCGGCGCCGTGCATCAAGCGGACGTGCGATCAAGCGGGCGCCAACTGCGGTCCCGTAGCCGATGGCTGCGGCGGTCTCATGAACTGCGGAACGTGCAATGCGCCCGAGATCTGCGGCGGCGGCGGCAAGCCGAGCATGTGCGGCGATGGAAGCGTGAGTCTGCCCGACGCGGGCTGCACCAACCTTTGCCCGCGGCAAGTCAAGTGCGATGGTGGAACCACCACCACCTTGACCGGCAAGGTGTACGCGCCCAACGGCAAGACGCCGCTCTACAACGCGGTCGTCTACGTTCCCAACGCGGACCTCGAAGCGTTCAAGCCCGGTGTCCAGTGCACCCAGTGCGGATCCGAGGTATCGGGCCAACCGCTGGTGAAAACCTTCAGCGGCACCGACGGCTCGTTCACCCTGAAGAACGTGCCCGCGGGCGCGAACATCCCGCTGGTCGTTCAGATGGGACGCTGGCGCCGCAAGATCACCATCCCCAACGTCCCCGCGTGCGCGACCACCGAGCTGACCGATCGCAATATGACCCGGTTGCCGAAGAACAAGCGGGACGGCGACGGCAACAAGGCGGATATCCCCCTCACCGCGATCTCCACGGGCAGCGTCGACGCCTTGGAGTGCGTCCTTCGCAAGGCCGGCGTCTCGGACAGCGAGTTCACCCATCCGACCGGCGACGGGCGCATTCGCATGTACCAAGGCGACCGATGGGCAAACGGTCGCTCGCGGGGTGCGCGTCCCCCGAATGGGACCGCCACGTCGGAGGATTACCTCGTCAACCGACTCGACACCTTGAAGACATACGATCAGGTCATCTTCGCGTGCGAGGGCAACCAGGTTAACGAGGACGAGCGCTACACCCAGAACGTGCGTGACTACACCAGCATTGGCGGTCGTATCTTCACCACGCACTACAGCTACGCGTGGCTCCACAAGCAGGAGCCCTTCTCCAACACGGCCAACTGGCACGTGGAGCAAGGCAATCCCTCGAGCCCGCTCACGTCCGTCATCGATCTCAGCTTCACCAAGGGCCGCGCCTTCTCCGACTGGTTGGCTGCGGTGGGCGGTCTGAGCGTGAACGATCCGGATCCCGCGCGCCGAGAGGTCAGCATCGTCGATCCCCGCCGCGACCTGGACGCCGTCATCGCGCCGGCGCAACGGTGGATCTACGCGAAGGACGATCCCAGCATCATCGAACACTTCACGTTCAACACACCGGTCGGTGCGGCAGAGAAGGACCAGTGCGGTCGCGTCATCTTCAGCGACTTCCACGTGACCGACTCGCGCATCAACGAGGCTACGTTCCCGACGGAGTGCAACAACGACGAGCTGTCGGCGCAGGAGAAGATGCTCCTCTTCATGCTGTTCGACCTCGGCGCATGCATCGAGCCCGACAAGCCGAAGCCCGATCCGACCTGCACCCCCCGCACCACCTGCCCGCCCGAAATCAAGTGCGGACCGATGGGCGATGGCTGCGGCGGACAAATCGACTGCGGCCGATGCACGCCTCCCCAGACGTGCGGCGGCGGCGGTATCCCCAGCCAATGCGGTGGGACCTCGTGCACGCCGCGCACGTGCCAACAAGCCGGGGTCGAGTGCGGCCCCATCGGCGACGGCTGCGGCGGCGAGATCTACTGCGGCGATTGCCCCACGGGTAAGACCTGCGGTGGCGGCGGTATCCCCAACAAGTGCGGCAGCCCGAGCTGCGTCCCCCTCACGTGCGACAAGGCGCGGGTCACCTGCGGCCCCATGGGCGATGGCTGCGGCGGCGTCGTTCAATGCGGCGCCTGCGAGACAGGTCAGTTCTGCGGCGGCGGCGGCTCGCCGGGCCAGTGCGGCAACAGCAACTGCAAACCCCGTACATGCGCCGATATCGGAGCAAAGTGCGGTCCGATCGCCGACGGCTGCGGCGGCGTCGTCCAATGCGGCGTGTGCGATCGAACCCAAGGGACGTGCGGCGGCGGCGGCACCCCGAACCAGTGCGGTCCGGGAAGCTGCAAACCGCGCACATGCGAAGACGTCGGCGCGACCTGCGGTCCCATCGGCGACGGCTGCGGCGGCACGGTCAATTGCGGCCCCTGCAACCAACCGGGCCAAACGTGCGGCGGCGGCGGCACCCCGAGCAAGTGCGGCGGCTGCAGCCCGCTCACCTGCCAACAAATGGGCGCCGAGTGCGGCCCCGCCGGCGACGGTTGCGGCGGTCAACTCGATTGCGGCGGCTGCCCGATCCCAGGCGACACCTGCGGCGGCGGCGGCGTCGCCTTCAAGTGCGGACATCCGAAGATCGACTGATCCGCGCTAGTCGCTGAGGGCGCATCCCTCGAAGACCGCGTGCTCCGGAGACGGACACGCGGTCTTCGTGTTTTGTGCGGGTCGAGCCCGCGCGCTGCCGAGGGTCGCCAGTTGCACGGATACGAATCTTCCAATTCCGACCAATCAACGACACGCATCACGCAATAAAGCTTCGTGCGATTCAAAGTAGACCCAAATACGATTTACAGCCCAAAGGCGCGAATATCGACTTTGGATTGCATGACGGCACGCGCGGCTCTTCGATGCACGGCAGAGTTGGACTCGACGGCCGGGCGCGTAGGACGGTACCGTGCGCCTTCCGCGGTCCAGATCGTGTGAACGCTGCCCCACCCCGCGCGAGGTGCGCGAGCAGGCCCCCGCTCGACGCGAACCTCGGCACAAGGTACTCCTTGTTGCCATGACCCCAAAAGGCGGGCACTTATCCCCGGAGCTGGAAGAAGCCCTCGCCAAAGCCGAAGCGGCCGTCTCACGCTATTTTCAGGAGTGCCGTGGGGAGCCCGGGCGCGGAATCATCGAAATATCCGGGGAGCGCTACGTCCTCATCCGAGCGGGCGCGCTCTCCGTCGAGTTCTTCGATTTGGTCCGCGATCTCTACGGGCCCGAGCGCCGTTGCGAGGCGGACGACTTTGCGCGCAATATCCTCTTCGACTTGGCGCACGCCTTTGGAAAGTCCGACGCGCACATTCTGCAAGCCAAGTTGAAGCTCACCGACCCCATCGCGCGCATGGCGGCCGGTCCCGCCCACTTCGCCCATACGGGATGGGCCGACGTGGAGCTCTTCCCCGAGTCCGTCAGCGAAGCCGATCCGGAGCGGTTTTTCTCGGTCTACGATCACCCCGTCTCCTTCGAGGCCGACGCGTGGGCCCGCGCCGGGCGTACGCCGATCGACTTCCCCGTTTGCATCATGAACGCCGGGTATTCGGCCGGATGGTGCGAGGAGTGCTTCGGCCTGAAGCTCGTCGCCAGCGAGATCCTCTGCCGCGCCAAGGGGGACGCGACGTGCCGCTTCATCATGGCGCACCCGTCGCAGATCGAAGAGCATATTGCAAACTACATGCAACGGCAGCCTCAGTTGGCGCCCACCATGAAGAACTATGCGGTGCCCGATCTGTTCGCCCGCAAGCGCATGGAGGACGAGCTCCGGGAGGCGCACGACGAGCTCGAGGATCGGGTGCGGCTACGCACGCAGGAGCTCACCACCTCCAATGAGCTCCTCAAGCAGGAGATGGCCGAGCGCGCGCAGGTGGAGCGCAAGCTGCGACAAGCGGCCAAGATGGAGGCCATTGGACGGTTGAGCGGCGGCATCGCGCACGACTTCAACAATTTGCTCGCGGTGATCCTGACCCGTACGGATTTGCTTTTGCGCCGGCTCGGGCGGCTGGAGCAGACCGCGAAGCTCGCGGAGGCCATCGCCGATGTCGACGAGATCAAAAAGGCCAGCGAGCGCGCTGCGAAGCTTACGCGGCAGCTCCTTGCCTTTGGGCGCGCGCAGGTGCTCCGCCACGAGACCCTCGAGCTCAACGACGTGGTGGGCGATCTCGCGCGCACGATGGTGCCCCTGGTCGGCGAGGACGTCATCCTCGTTCCGAAGCTCTCGGCCGAGCGCCTCTATGTGTATGCCGACCGCGGGCAGATCGAACAAGCGATGATGAACGTGGTCGTCAATGCGCGCGACGCCATGCCGAGTGGCGGCTCGCTCACCATCGAGACGGCCGCCGTGGAGCTCTCCGATGCCGCGCGTCTCAGCACCGGGGAGCTTCGCGCCGGGAGGTACAACGTGCTGACGCTCAGCGACACCGGCGATGGGATGAGCGAAGAGATCCTCTCGCAGATCTTCGACCCGTTCTTCACCACCAAGCCGCCGGGCAAGGGAACGGGGCTCGGCCTCTCCACCGTGTACGGCGCCGTTCAGCAGTCGCGCGGCGGCATCGACGTGGCCAGCACCCCGGGACGCGGGACCACGTTTGCCATTTATCTCCCGGCCGTCGAGCCGCAGGAGAAGCCCCCGCGCACGGTGGTCTCCCCTCCCCGCTGGATGACCGGCACCGAAACGGTGCTCCTGGCCGAGGACGAGCGGGAGCTCCGGCGCGGGGTGGCCGAGGTGCTTCGGGAGTGCGGCTACCGGGTCCTGGAGGCGCGCAGCCCCGAGGAGGCGCTGGCGATGGCCGAGCAGAATCCGGAGACCATCGACCTCTTGATCACCGATGTGATCATGCCGAAAATGGGCGGCGGCGAGCTGGCCCAACGGGTCATGGCCACCCGGCCGCGCATCCGCATCCTCTTCATGTCCGGCTACGCACCCGATGCCGCCATCCACGGCACCCTCTTCGAAGCAGGCGCCACCCTCTTGGTCAAACCGTTCCTCCCCGACGAACTCGCCCGCAAAATCCGAGAAGTGCTCGATCGCTAATCCGGCGAAGCTGCGAAACCCGCCACCCCGTGCGCCCGCCGCACCGCCAGTCCCCCACCCGGCATTAGATGTGCTAAGCCGCACATCATGTTGACCGAATCCCGCGACACGCTCCAAGACCTCAAAAGGCGCCTCACGGCGCTAAGGGGGCATCTTTGACGTCGCTCGACTGAAGCGCGAGCTCGATCGCCTCGGCGAGCAGACCCTGGCACCCGGCTTTTGGGACGATCAGAACAAGGCCCTCGCCCTCACCCGCAAGCGCTCGATGATCGAGCAGACCGTCACGAGCTTCGAGAAGCTCGCGCAGGACGTGGAGGACGCCGCCGTTCTCCTCGAGCTCGGCGCCCAAGAGCGCGACGAGGAGACCATCGCGGAGGTCGCCAAAGGCGTGCCCGCCTTGGAGCAGCGCGTGCGGCAAACGGAGCTGGCGCGCATGCTCTCGGGCCCGGCGGACCGCTCGGGCGCCATCGTGAGCATCCACCCCGGCGCGGGAGGCACCGACGCCAAGGACTGGGCCCAGATGCTCTCGCGCATGTACCTCCGCTGGTGCGAGCGGCGCGGGTACAAGACGGAGGTCATCGACTACCAAGAGGGTGACGAGGCAGGCATCGACGCCATTTCCTTCACCGTGTCGGGCGACTCCGCCTACGGCTACCTCCGGTCCGAAAATGGTGTGCATCGGCTGGTGCGCATGAGCCCCTTCAACGCCGATCACACGCGCCAGACGGCGTTCGCCGCGGTCGAGGTCACGCCCGATCTGGACGACGACATTCAGATCGAGGTGCAGGACAAGGACATCGAGATCACCACCATGCGCGCCGGAGGCAAGGGCGGGCAGAACGTCAACAAGGTGGAGACGGCGGTCCGGCTGCGGCATTTACCGACCGGGTTGAACATCGTCTGTCGGGCGGAGCGCTCGCAGCATCAGAACCGCGCCATGGCCATGAAAATGCTCAAGGCCAAGCTCTACGAGCTGGAGCTGCAGAAGCGCGAGCAGGCCAACGCGGCATACCAGGCCACCAAGAGCGCCATCAACTTCGGCAGCCAGATTCGCAATTACGTGCTCCAACCGTACAGGCTCGTAAAGGACACGCGCACCGCCTACGAAGAGAGCAACGTCGATGCGGTGCTCGACGGCGATTTGGACGCCTTCCTCGAGGCCTATTTGCTGGCGGCAGCAGGAGGCGACCTCAAAAAGGGCGTTTCCACGGAGGACTCAGCCGAATTGGCGTGATAAACCCTGCCCACCACGATGTCCGACCAAGGGTCAACTCCGAACTCGCCCTCGAAATCCGCTCGTTCCTCCGGCGCCGCCGGCTCCTCTGGCGCGCCCGGCGCCTCGGCTTCACCCGCCCCGTCGCAGGGTGCTGGGGGATCGGCCGAGCAGGCCTTGCTCGAAGCACGAAAGAACAAGGCGCAGCGGGTGCGCGCGCGCGGGGAGAATCCCTTTGCCAACGACGTCGTCCCCCGCTTGCCCGGCTCCGAGACGAAAGACATCGGGGCCGTGCGCGAGGCGGCGCAGGGTGCGCTCGAAGGCGGTAAGTACGGCGAGGAGGCGGTCAAGAAGCTCACGGAGGGGCGCACGTTTCATGTGCACGGCCGCATCGTGGCCTTTCGCTCCGCGGGCGGGCTCTCCTTCCTTCGCTTGCGCGACCGCACGGGCGAGATTCAGCTCCTGGTGAGCCAAGCGGCGCTGGGCGAGGCGTACGGCCGGCTCGACGATCTCGATATCGGCGACATCCTCGAGGCCGAGGGCACCCTCACCGCGTCCAAGCGCGGCGAGCTCTCGATCGAGCCAGCCCGCATCCGTCTCTTGACCAAGGCCCTGCGGCCCTTGCCCGAGAAGTGGCACGGCCTCTCCGACGTCGAGACGCGCTACCGTCAGCGCTACGTCGATCTCATCGCCAACCCCGACGTGGCCAACGTGTTTCGCGCGCGCAGCCACATCGTCCGCGCCACGCGCGCGGCGCTCGACGAGGCCGACTTCCTCGAGGTGGAGACGCCCACCCTCAACTCGCTCATCGGCGGCGCCGCCGCGCGGCCGTTCAATACGCACCACAACGCGCTCGACATGGATCTGTACCTGCGGATCGCGCCCGAGCTCTATTTGAAGCGCCTGGTGGTCGGAGGGCTGGAGCGCGTCTACGAGATTGGCCGCTGTTACCGGAACGAAGGGATCAGCACGCGGCACAATCCCGAGTTCACCATGCTGGAATATTACTGGGCGTACGCGACTTACGAGACGCTCATGGACTTCACCGAGACGATGCTCCGGCACATCGACGGCCATCTTGCGCGCACGATGCCCGAGGCGCATCGCGCGTGGCTCTCGGCGCGCTCCTTTACCCTCGACGAGCCCTTTGCCCGCGTGCCGATGGAGTCGGCGGTGGCGCTGGCAGCGGAGAAGACCGGCATCGCCGATTGGCAGAGCGCCGTGGCGGCCCCGGTGGGCGGTGCGGGCCTGGTGGCGCTGCTTCGCACGGACTTCGTGGAGCGCATCAAGGAGTGGTCGAAGAGCTCCCCGCGCGCCAAAGGGCTCGACTGGGGCAACCTGCGCAAAGGGCTCGCCAAGTGCGAGAACGACGGCGAGCGCCTCTTCGCGCTCTACGAGTACATCGCCGAGCCGTTCCTGGTGGAGGACTACCGCTCCCAAGACGGCACCAAGAGCCTCCCGGTGTTCGTCAAAGATCACCCCTACGAGACCTCGCCCCTCTCGCGCAGGAACGACGTGCGCCCCGAGCTGGTCGACCGCTTCGAGCTGTTCGTCCAGGGCCGCGAGCTGTGCAACGCCTTCAGTGAGCTCAACGATCCGGAAGACCAAGCGGACCGCTTCCGCGCGCAGGTCGCGCTCAAGGCGCGGGGCGCCGAGGAGACCATGGACTTCGACGAGGACTACGTGCGCGCGCTGGAGCATGCCATGCCGCCGGCCGCGGGGCTCGGGATGGGCATCGATCGGCTGACGATGCTCCTCACCAACGCGCCGTCCATCCGCGACGTCATCCTCTTTCCGCTGCTCCGGGCCGAGTCGGGGGCGTAGCACGCGATGAGCAACGACGTCGCGATGAGCAACCACGTGCAGGAGCCGGCGCGCTGGGCCGGCGAGGACATCGAGCAGCCGTGGACGCCGGGCGAGGGTCTCGGGGTCGCGGGCGGCGCGCTGAAGCGGCACTTCGGCTCGATGCTCCTGCGGACCTTGGGGCTCTACCTCGCGACCTTCCTCCTGCCCCTGTTCCCCATCTTCGATGCCTTGCTCGCGGAGGGCGCCCTCGCCGCCGTGCGCGATGCCCCGCTGCCCCCGCGCAGCTTCGGGCGCTTGCTCGTGCGGGCGCTCCGGCTCGCGGGCTTTCGCATCCTGACCGCGCTGGCGGTGTTGCTCCTGCCGGGCCTCGTCTTCGGGACGTGCGCGCTCGCGGGGGTGTTCTCGCCCTGGGAGTACACGAGCGCGCTGCCCGCGCTGGCGGTGGGCCTGGCGTTTCGGCTGAAGTTCGCCTTTACGCCGTTCTTCATCGTGGAGGACGATCGGCCGCTCTTCGAGGCCATGCGACGAAGCTGGAAGGCCACGTCCACGTGCATGGTCTCCATCTTCTTCTACGACGTGATGCTGCTGCCGATTTACGCGCTCGGCCTGGTCCCCATCGTGGGGAGCACGCTCTCGCTCGGCCTGGAGCGCCTCGGCCACGCCTACGGGTACGCGCGCGCCACCGGGCGCAACGAGCTGCCGTGGCAGAAGCCCGATTACGCGGCCAAGATCGTTCGCCGGTACCTGCGCATCATCTTCGTGACCTTGCTCGCGGTGTTCGCCGTGCTCACCGCGTGGATCCGCACCTTGCCCACCCTGCGCGGCTCCGCGTGGTCGCTCAAGGACACCATCCTGCGCGCGGGCGCCATCGTGAGCAGCGTGACCGCCATCCTCATCGGCCTGGCGCTGCTCTTGCCATATGTGCTCGATCGGCTCGAGCGCCGAGGGTTCTCGTCGTTCGTGGGCGCGCGGCACATTCGCGCGCAAAAGAGCGGGTTTTTGACGGTGATTTCGGCCTTGGCCATCTGCGGGGTGGCGCTGTCATCGTGCTCGCTCTCCAGCGTGGTCAATGTGATGGGCGGCTTCGGGCAGGATCTCAAACGCAAGATCCTCGGCAACAACGCGCACATCGTCATCGACATGACCAGCCAGTCCACCTGGGAGGGCTACGATGACGTGCTCACCAAGGTCCGCTTGGTGCCCGGGGTCACGGGGGCCACTCCGGTGGTGCACGGCGAGGGCATGATCTCGAGCCCCTCGAACTTGTCCGGCGTGATCGTGCGCGGCGTGGATCCGGGCACCATCGGGGGCGTGATCGAGCTGCCGAACAACATCGAGGTCGGCAAGTTCGAGTACTTGGAGCACCCGGAGAAGCTCGCCCACCTGGCCCCCGACGAGGTGATCGGCCTCGGCTCGCACGGCGAGCAGTTCCTCAAGGGCACGGAGCTCGGGCTGCCCGACGACATCGATCCGCAGGTCCGCGACGCCATCATGGCCAAGCCCGTCCGCCCCGGCATCATCATCGGGCGCGAGCTGGCCAAGACGCTCCACGTCTACGTGGGCGACGAGGTCACCTTGGTGTCGGCGCTGGGCGATCTGGGGCCCATGGGCATCATGCCGCGCACCCGGAAATTCCGCATCGCCGCCATCTTCTTCAGCGGCATGTACGAGTACGACGCGAGCCACGTGTACACCACGCTCGACGTGGCCGACGAGTACTTCGCCCTCGGCAACAAGGTGCACGCCATCGACGTGAAGGTGGAGAACGCGGAGCGCGCGGACGCGTTCACGGGCCCCATCACCGATGCCATGGCCCGGCCCGAGCTGCGCGTGCGCGACTGGCGCGAGATCAACCGGAACCTCTTCTCGGCGCTCAAGCTCGAGAGGTTCGCCACCTTCATCATCCTCTCGATCGCCATCATCGTGGCGAGCTTCGGCATCATCTGCACCTTGCTGCTGATGGTCACCGAAAAAGGCAAAGAAATCGCCATCTTGAAGGCGCTAGGGGCGCGCGATCGATCGATCATGCAGACCTTCATGACCGAGGGGATCATCATCGGCGCCATCGGCACCACCTTCGGCCTGGCCTCCGCGCTCTCGCTCTGCACCGGCCTCAAGTGGTTCGGCCTGCGGCTGGATCCGGACGTGTATTACATCGATCGGTTGCCCATCAACGTGGACGCGCTCGATTTTCTCTCGGTGGGCGTGGCGGCCATGGTCATCTGCACCTTGGCCACCGTCTACCCAGCCTACGCCGCCTCGACCCTGCGTCCGATGGATGGCCTGCGTTACGAGTGAAAGGAACTGGATAGTCGTGCCCAACGCGTTGGTCATCGCCGAAAACGTCAAGAAGTCGTTCCATCACATGGGGCGCACGTTGGAAGTCTTGCGCGGGATCGACCTGTCGATCCACGAGGGAGAGGTCGTGGGCATCGTCGGGCAGTCCGGCGCGGGCAAATCGACCTTCCTCCACTGCGTGGGCACCCTCGACATCCCCACCAGCGGCTCGCTGCGCCTCGGGGGCGAAGAGCTCACGTCGCTCCCCAGCGCGCGCCTCGCGGACATTCGCAACCGCGCCATCGGCTTCGTGTTCCAGTTCCACCACTTGCTGCCCGAGTTCAACGCGCTCGAGAACGTGATGATGCCGGGCCTCATCCAAGGCCGCTCCCGCCGCGATCTCGAGCCGCGCGCGCGCGCCCTGCTCGAAGAGGTGGGCCTGAAAGACCGCGCCCTTCACCGTCCGGGCGAGCTGTCCGGCGGCGAGCAGCAACGCGTGGCGCTCGCGCGCGCCCTGGTCCTCGAGCCCAAGCTGCTCCTGGCCGATGAGCCCAGCGGCAACCTGGACTCGTCGACGAGTCAGCAGATCCACGAGCTCTTCTTCGCCATCAACAAGCAACGCGGCACCACCATCGTCGTGGTCACGCACAACCTCGCCCTCGCCGCGAGCATGCCCCGCGTGATTACGCTCAAGGATGGGCGCGTCGAACGCGACGATCGCAAGAGCGCACCGAACGCCCTGGTCGAGTCGGCGACGGCCTAGAGCCGCCTCAGACGTCGTCCGTCCCCGACAAAGCCCGCACGAACTCCGGCGGCACGCGCAACGTATCGGCCTCGCACTCGAAGTTCACCATCATGAAGAACTCGACCCGATCGCCGAAGACGAACATTTGAACGTCGCGGACCTTTCCGCGGCACGCCATGAGGGCCCGCTGGGGATCGGCGACGGGGACGCCGTTGACGGTCAGGGTCAGATCGCGGTACCCGACGCGCAGCTGCGCAGACGCTTCGGCATGTTCATCGTCGTCGTCGTGCACGAGCTCTATCCCGCTCATCTCGTTTCCCTTTCGGGATCCAGGGTTCCCTGCGTCGCGGCCGCGCGCCCGGAGGCGGCGCATCGCGCACGGGTCCAGCATCATCCAAGCGTCCGCGAAGATCGCGGTGACCCCGCACGGGCCCGCGCGCGCTCCAGCCAGTCGCGCGCGCGGGCCACTTCTCTCCTGCCTACTCCCCTCCCTTGGTGGCACCCCCCCGGGCCCACAGTCTTCGTCCCGGCGCTGGCACTGCCCGCTGCCAGGACTGACCTCCCTTTGAGCAACCCACGTGCCGTCGGGTGGGATCGCTACCTGGAGCGGAACGAAAATGGCACTTTTGGATCTTTCGAAGGAGTTGCGTACGCTTATCGGAGTGGTTCCGTTGACATCTAGACCGTTACGAACGGCGAAGCTGACGAAAGTGCGCGGTCGCGGCCGCACGCACAGCAGTCTGTAAGCCGCAAGTTCGCTAACATAAGCTCCCCTCCACATGGCGCACGATCCCTCGGACGACGGCCTCGACTCGGCAACGTCGACGCTCATTCACGAGCTGCCCGACCTTAAACCGCTCGGCGCAATGCTGCGCGTTATCGAGCCTGCGGGCCTGAAGCCGCATCGCTTGGCCTCAGGCAAATGCATCATCGGCTCGGCGCCGACGTCGAATTTCGTCGTCGCCCACCCCACCGTTTCGCGCACACACGTCGAGCTCGAGCTCGTCCCCGACGGCGTGCGCGTAGCCGATCTCGGGAGCCGCAACGGCACCCACTACCTCGGACAGCGCATCGAGCGCGCCGTTCTGTCGCTCGGCTCGCGCATCAAGGTGGGCGCGGCCGAAATCGCCATCGACGCCGACACCGAGTCGCTCGAAGAGGGCGCGGCCTATCCGGACGACGAGTACCGCAACATCGTGGGTGCCTCGTACGCCATGCGCCGCATCTTCGCGACATTGGAGCGCCTCGAGGGCTCGCTCGTTACGGTTTTGGTGGAGGGTGAGTCCGGCGTCGGTAAGGAGCTCATCGCGCGCGCCCTGCACGAGGGCTCCGAAGTGTTCGCTGGCCCTCTGGTCGTGGTCAACTGCGGTGCCATTCCGCGGGATTTGGTGGCGAGCGAATTGTTCGGCCACCGCCGTGGAGCGTTCACCGGTGCGGTGGAGGCGCGCAAGGGTGCGTTCGAGAGCGCCGATGGCGGCACCCTCTTCTTGGACGAGATTGGTGAGCTCCCGCTCGACGTTCAGCCCATGCTCTTGCGCGTGCTGGAAACGGGAGAGCTTCGCGCGGTCGGCGCCGATGGCGTGCGCCGCGTGCGCGTGCGTGTCGTGGCCGCCACCCACCGTATGCTCGAAGAGGAAGTCGAGGCCGGGCGCTTCCGCGAGGATCTCTTTTATCGCCTGGCCGTCGTGCGTGTGCGCATCCCACCGCTGCGCGAACGGCCCGAGGATATCGAGCCCATCGCGCGCCGCTTGGCCGAGCAAGCAGGTGTGAAGTCGCTGCCGCCGCAGATCATCGAGCAGCTCAAATCGCGAACGTTCCGCGGCAACGTGCGCGAGCTCCGCAACGTGGTGCAGGCCTACGCTGCGCTCGGTTATTTGCCCGGGGACAAAGCAGCCGCGAGCGAGGGTGCCCTTGCGGCAGCGCTGTCGGCCTACGTCGACCTCGACCGGCCTTTCCTCGCGCAAAAAGAGGCACTGGTAGAAGAATTCACGACCGTGTACTTGCGCGCATTGCTTTCGCGCACGCAGGGGAACCAATCGGCTGCGGCTCGGATCTCCGGTTTGGATCGCACGTACCTCGGCAGGCTTCTCGCAAGACACGGCCTCGGGAAACGCTAATCGCATGCGGACACCTCGCGTTCGAGCGCAGGAATGGCGCTTTCGAGCGCGGGGTGGAACCGAGAGCGATCACTGCTCCGATTTCGAGTGATCGCCCAAGGATCCCCGCGACAAGGGGTCCCGACCTGGGGACGGGTCCCATCACCCCAAAGGGCGAATTGAGTCCGAGGGGAGCCGTCCGTAACTATCGAATGAGGGCATAATGCTGAGGGGGAATAGCCATCATGCGCGTGTGGGCGCAGCCTTCGTCTTGCTGATCCTCGCGAGCCAGAGCGCTCGCGCGGAAGACGGCAAGACCAAGGGCACCAGCAGCATCAGCAGCACCACCAGCAACAACACCACGGCCTCGATGGGATCCATGCAGAGTGCACCCAACGAGCTGGCCGCCGTGGCCTACGATCGCGGCGCTGCTGCCTTCGACGCGAAAGATTACGTCCGCGCGGCCGACGAGTTCTCGCGCGCCGATACGCTTGCGCCCAACACCCTCGCTCTTCAACTCGCGCTCGACTCGGCGATGCGCGCGGGCCGCGCGGCCATGGTGATGGATCTCACCGCCCGCGCAGAAGCCCGCCTCGCCGCCCCGCGCACGGGCGGCGCCAACGCGACGGGCGAGCGCATCCCGGCGCTCACGGCCCTCGTCGCGCGCGCGCACGCGGAGTTCGAGGAACGCGCGGGCACGCTCACCATCCAATGTCCGGCGCCGCGTGTGTGCACCGCGCGCGTCGACGATCGCATTTGGCCCGTCAACTCCCGCACGTGGATCGGTGTGGGACGTCACGTTCTCAGCATGCGAATCGATGGTCGTGAGGAGCACCGCGACTTCGTGATCCTACCCCGCGAGTCGATCGAGCTGAAACCGGAGCCCTCGCCCAATGTCGCACAAACACCTTCATCAAAGAACACAATATCGTACCCAGTCACACAAGGAAATCCGGCTATAAATCAGCAGAATTCGAAGAGTTCGCGAAGCATGTCGCCAACGTGGTTTTGGGTAGGAGTTTCAGCTACTGCGGTCCTAGGAGGGCTGGCAATTGCATCGGGGATTGACACGAACGCGAAGCACAATGAGTTCGAGTTGAACCGCACTGCCGATCGCGCGAGCGAAGGTCGTGGGGCACAAACGCGCACGAACGTGCTTCTCGGTCTCACTGCCATCGGCGCGGTCGCAAGCGCCACACTGGCCATCTTCTTCGTTGATTGGTCGCATCATCGAACACCGGGTCGCGCTTCGACGCCGCGCACGACGTTGGGGCTCGGGAGTTGCTTAACTCTCACGACGACCTACTAGCCCATGAAGACCTATCGGGTCGGTCTTGCAGAGGGAACCTAATGAACCACGCGGAACAGGCCAGTTTCATATCCGATCGAGCGGAGGTGCTGAGCCATTCGCGCTACGAAGTGGTCACGAAGATTGCCGCGGGTGGCATGGCGACCGTTTACCTCGGTCGGGCGCGCGGCGCGAAGGGATTCTCCCGGGTCGTGGCGATCAAGCGTGCGCATCCGCACCTCCTCGAGAGCGCGGCCTTTCGCGGCATGCTGCTCGCGGAAGCGCGGCTCGCGTCGCATATCCATCACCCCAATGTGGCGGGCGTGATCGACGTCGAAGAGTTCGATGACGAGCTGCTTCTGGTGATGGATTACGTCGAAGGGCTCGCCCTCTCGGACCTCGTGCGCGGCTCCGCGCGCAAGAACGAGAGCATTCCTCTGCCGATCGCGTTCCGCATCGTGCTCGACGCGGCTGCGGGGCTTCATGCGGCTCATACGACGTGCGACGAGCTGGGTCAGCCCCTCGGGATCGTGCACCGTGACGTATCGCCACAGAACGTGCTCGTCGGACTCGACGGCATGGCGCGCGTGGTCGACTTCGGCATCGCGAAGGCCACGGCGCTCACGCCCCAGATGACCCAGATCGAAGGGACGACCGACGGCGCGCGCAAGGGCAAGCTGGGCTACATGGCCCCCGAGTACGTGAGCGACTCGATCGTCACGCCCCAAGCCGATGTGTTCGCGCTCGGCGTCATCCTCTGGGAAATGGTGTGCGGCCGCCGTCTCTTCCGCGCGGGCGATGCCATCCGCACGTTGCGCGCGGTGCTCCGCGGGCCGATTCCGGTTCCGTCGTCCGTGAACTCGCAAGTGGGTGAGGCGCTCGACGAGGTGGTCCTCAAGGCGCTCGCGCGCAACCCGAAGGAGCGCTACAAGACCGCGCTCGAGCTCGCGGAAGCGCTGGAGACGGCCGCGCGAAAAGATCACGACGTGGCCAGCGCCGCGCGCACCGGCGCTTGGGTCGAAGATCTCGCGCACGAGGCGCTCGAGAAGCGACGCGCGCTCTTCCGCGAGACCATGAGCTCGCTCCGCATGACGAGCGCGTTCGACACCTTCTGCCCGCGCTCGATGCTCGTCCCCGCCAGCAGCAGCGCCGAGCGCCCGCAAGGGGTGGAGCCCACGCCGGCTCATGGGACGGGCGCGCTCCCCGATCACCGCGCGCGCGCCGTGTCGAACCCCGAAGAAGGCGCCATGTGCCACACGGGCAGCCGCTCGTGCTCGGAGGTGGAGAGCTTCAACTCTTCGCGGCACATCACGTCGATGCCGGTGCGCGCGGCGCGCTGGTCGGTCTCGCGGATCGCGCAGCTCGCGGCCGTGGCCTCCGTGTTCGTGGTGGCGGGTGTGGGCATCCACGGTGAGCTGTCGATGCGGCCCGGGCACGAGGGCTTGGAGCGAATCGTTCGCGCCGAGCGCCATCTTTCCACGGTGCCTGCAGCCGCGTCGCCCGTGTCGGCAGGTTTGCCCGCGCGCGCCGATCATCCCGACGCCAAGAACGCGACCGATCCGGCGGCCGCGAACGATGCGAAGGGCGCGAACGACGGAACGGCGGCCGCCGCACCGGCTCCGGCCACGGCGCCTGCTCCGGCGGCGCCGGCCACCGAGCCTGCGCCGCGCGCCGAGAGCGCTGCGCGCACCGAGCCTGCGCCGCGCGCCGATGCGGCGAGCGCGGGCAACGCATCCAGCGCGACCTCGAGCGCCGGCCACCGCGCATCGCGACCGCGTCCGCGAAGCACCAACGCCCAGGGTACGCAGCCGCCTTCGACCCCCGTGAAGTCCCCGGTCACCAATCCCCCCGAGCCTGCGACTGAATTCAACCGCGCCCCGCCCAATCCGTACAAGGGCCGTACGCCCTAACGCTTCGCCTCCCGGGGATCGTCTCCCGGGGGTGCGGCGCGACATGCGACGACACGCACCGACTTCATTTCGCCGTAAGCCCCGTCACGGAACGAAGCATGCTTCATCAACGTTCGGTGGCGGCCTGCCGGAGGATGAAGGCGGTGAGCGCGCTGAGGTTGAGAAAATTCGTCTTTCGCAGAAGGGACTTTACGTGGGTCTTATACGTGTTCGGCGACATATCCTGATCAGACAAGAATCGTTCGCGCGCGACGCCGGCCAGCACGCTGGCGAGAATTTGGGATTCGCGCGGGGAGAGCGAATACGCCTCCGAAATACGCATCAGAATCGGTCCTACCTGCGGCGATCCCACTTCGCGAATGAGCGATTGGCGCACGAAGGGGGTCAGCTCCTCCGCACCGCACGGTTTGCAAATGAAGATAGCGCCCAGCCGTGCCGCGCGATTGACCACCGCGCCGTCGAGCACACCCGTGATGACGGCGACAGGGATGGATGGATCGCGCTCGCGTGCGAGCTCGGCCAGGTCCATTCCGGAGTCGGTGCCCAGCTGTTCGTCGACCACCATTCCGTTCCACATCCAGCGCAAAATCGCTTCTTTTGCCGTCGGGGCGTCGTGCACCACGTGAGCTGGGCCGAATCGCTTGACCAGCGAAGCAACATCCCTCGCGACGATGGGATCGTCGGCGACGATCAAGAACCCCTCCCGAGAAGTCATCATGACTCGTGATAGCGACTCACACTTGGCCAAACCGAAAACCGATATTCCGCGATGCCAGCGGACGACAGCCCACTGTCTAACTATCACATCTCGCGCGGTAGGGTACCAAACCGGAGTACTTCGCCGTCCCGCGCGCGTGGCGCTCATGCTCGCGCTGGGAGCAGTGAGCGCAGCGTGTGGGCTGGACTGGGCGGTGCCCGACATGCGCAATGATCGGAACCAACGCGACGGCGGCGATGGAAGCCAAATGAGCTCGGACGATGGCGGCCCCAACGGACCTACACGCGTGTGCTCGCGGACCCAAAGCTGCTATTTCGACGAGTATTGCGACTACGCCGACGGGAAGTGTGGAAACGGCGCAGATGGCATATGCAAACCTCGCCCCGAGACGTGCACCGAGGCCGCCGCCCCACAATGCGGCTGCGACGGGAAGCGCTACACGATGACCTGCGAGGCGCATCGCGCGGGCATCGACGACTCGCCCGACGCGTGCCCGCCGGACTCTCAGCCATACTTCGCCTGCGGTACCACCAAGTGCCTCGTGGGTCAGGAGTACTGCTTGGTCACGGGGTTGCTCGCCGCCAAGGACTTCGCGTGTCGGCCGTTCAACGGCTGCAGCGCCGCAAACTGCTCGTGCAAGCTCGACCAGCAATGCCTCGGTGGCAGGTGCATCGAGGTGCACGGCGGCGGCAGCTGGGTCGACTGTTCGCTCTAGGGACGATTCGCCTTAGGTAAGCGAACGATTAAGGCGCGCTCACGCCAACGGTTCGCGCCGCGGTGACGTTCGCCCAGCGACGCGATTCACGCCAACGTACGATCCGCGCCGCGCCGACGTCGGACCAACGGCTTGCGCCGCGCCGACATTTACGGCAACGATTCGCCCCGCGGTTACGTTCGCGCAGCGACGCGATTCACGCCAACGTACGATTCGCGCCGCGCCGACGTCGCGCCAACGGCTTGCGCCGCGTGACGTTCGCGCAGCGGCGCGATTCACGCCAACGTACGATCCGCGCCGCGCCGACGTTCACGGCAACGGTTCGCCTCGCGGTGACGTTCGCGACAACGATTTGCGCCGTGATGCCATTCGCGCCGCGAGGCGATGCGATTTGCGCCAAGTGCTACCAGCGCACGACCACGGCGTTGGGCGTCGTGTGCGCCTCGCAGCCTTCGACATTGACCTCGACGGCAATCGACTCGCTGCCGTTGGGCGCGCTGGAGTGCACGGTGGCCTTGGGGACGACCTGCTCGGGCCGAAGCGCGCGAAGGATCTCGGGCGGACAGACGAGGCGCACATCGACCTCGGTCGGCTGGCTCTTCCCCTTGGCCTGCCCCACCACGGCCACGGGGATCTTGATGAAGGGTCGCTCGACCACCTCGCGCGTGATCTCGGCCGTGACCAAGACGCTGGGTGCGGCCAGCTCCGGCTGCACCCGGCCGGTGGGGCGATCGATGGCGAGGTGCCGGCGAAAGCTCCCCTCGGTGAGGCCCGAGACATCGAAAGGATCGGCGCGCACGTGCTGCAGGACCAGCACTTCGCTCTTGGGCCCGCGCACCCGCATCGTGGGCGGCTCCGCGACGGGGACGCCCTTTACCACATAGCCCGGCGCAGGTGTCCCCACCACGCTGACCTGGATGGGAACGTCGCGCACCACCTGGTCCTCCCACACCAAGTCGATGGTGGGGGGATCGATCTGCTCCACCCGCACGCTGGGCGGCACGTGCACCATCGAGGGATCCAAGGTCACGCGGCGCTCGGAGCCGAGGTGGATATCGATCTGCAAATACCCAATTTCGTCGGAGTGTAGATCGTCGAGCGCCGAGCGCGAGCCGCGCAGCACCAGGTGGACCGACTGCGGCAGAGGGCTCACGAGCACGCGGCTCGCGCTCTCGGGCGGCATCAGCGCCACCAGGTTCACCGACATGGTCCGCTGCGCGTCCTGCGCTCCATGAAAGAGCGAATAGAGGACGAGCGACAGGGCGAACGCGATGAACTTGAGGTTCAGGTTCTCCGTGAAGGCGGCTTTGACCTTTTCGCCGATGTCGAGTGCCATGGTTACTTATCGGTCTCGTTCGACGACGTGGGGGGCCCTTGGAGGGCGCTCGGAGCCGGCTGGGGCGTTTCGATCGGCTTGGCGGGGGCGAGCCTTCGCGGGGGCGAAGGATCGGGGCGCGAGTTGATGGCCTCGTCGTCGAAGGAGTCCCGCGCGATGGAGCGATCGACACCGCGATCGGTCGCGCGATCCGCGCCGCGTTCGGTGGACGGAGGTCCGGCGCTCGCGGCCGCCGCTTTTCCCACGGGGGGAACGCGCTCGCTCGACTGCGGGGCGTGGCTCGAAGGAGGAACGGTGAAACGGTAGGAGCCGGTGGTCTGCCGGTCGCCTTTCTTCACCGGGGCCTTCTTCTTCTGCCGCGCGCGCTGGCCGAACAGGCCGAGCAAGGCCTGGCGCAAGGAGGCGCCGTCCAGGTTCGAGATGATGTTTCCGTTGAAGCAGAAGCTGATGGTGCCGCGCTCCTCGGAGACGACCACCACCACGGCGTCGGTCTCCTCGGTGATGCCGAGCGCGGCGCGGTGGCGCGAGCCCAGGGACTTGTCGAGCACCTTGGTGTCGGGCATCGGGAAGAACACGCCCGCCTTGGCGATGCGCAGGTTTCGGATGACCACCGAGCCGTCGTGCAGCTTGTTCAAGCTCTCGGGGAGGAAGATGCCCACCAGCAGCTCGCGCTGGACCTGCGCGTCGATGAGCGTGCCCTGCCCCACCACGAACTCGTCGAGGTTGGCGTCCTGCTCGAAGCAAATGAGGGCGCCGATGCGGTGGCGCGCCAGCTCGGTGGCGGCGGAGACCACCTCGTCGATGACCCGCGACTCCTGCTGCCGCGAGATGCCGCCGAGGAAGGCGCGCGCGCCCACCCGCATGAGCGCGCGGCGAATGTCGTTCTGGAAGACGACGACCACCACCAAGATGATCGACGAGAGCAGCGACGAGAGCAGGTTGTACAGGGTGACGATGTTGAGCCACCGCGCGACCACGTAGACGATGAAGATGACCCCGAGGCCCGTCCCCATCTGCATCGCCCGCGTGCCGCGCATGACGATGAGCGCGCGGTAGATGACGTACGTCACCACCAGCAGATCGACGATGTCGATCAGGATGTCGCGCGCCGGGCGCGCGGAGAACAGGTGAAGGAGCCCCTCAAGCATCGGCCGGCCTCCTCCCCGTTTGGGCGTGGACGAAGGGCGCGCCGAGCTTGGTCATCAGCTCCAACGCTTGGCGGGTGGCGCGCACGTCGTGCACGCGGACCACGCGCGCGCCCTGGGCCGCAGCATGGATGGCCGCGGCCAGGGAGGCGCCGAGGCGCTCTTGGGGCTCGGCCTGGGCGTCGGCCACCTTGAGGAAGGATTTGCGGCTCGCGCCGATGACGACGGGCGCCGAAGCGCCGCGTTCGATTTCCGGAAGGCGCCTCAAAAGCTCCAAGCTTTGCGCCGCCGTTTTGGCGAAGCCGAGGCCCGGGTCCATCCAGAGCGCGTCGCGCGGCACGCCGCGGGCGACGGCGCGATCGGCGGCCGCGCGCCACTCGGTCACGACGTCGGTCACCACGTCGCCGTAGGCGCCGCGGTAGTCGCTGAACCCGTGCATTTCGGCCTGGCTTCCGCGCGCATGCATCAGGATGAACGCCGCGCCGGCCCGTGCGATTTCCGAGGCGAGGGCGTCTTCGCGCAGGCACGAGACGTCGTTGATGGCCCAAGCGCCGGCCTCGAGACAGACGCGGGCGACCTCGGCGCTCGATGTATCGACGGAGACGCACGCGCCGGCTTCGGCGGCCTTTTCGACGGCGTAGCGAACCACGGGGAGCACCCGGGCGAGCTGAACGTCGGGGGGAACGAGCGGGGCCCGAGGGCGGGTGGACTCGCCGCCGATGTCGAGGATGTCGGCCCCTTCGCGCAGGAGCGTATCGATCTTGTTGCGCGCGTCTTTCTCTTCGTAGGCCTGGCCACCATCACTGAACGAATCGGGTGTGACGTTGCAGATACCCATGACGGCGGTGCCCCGGGTCGACGCCGCCCGCTGAATATTCGCAAAGAAAGATCTCGCCCGATTCACCGACCCGCCTTCCACGCGCTCGCGCCGAGGAGCCCGCGACGACTTAACCACCTAGCAATACCCATACCGTTGAGCAAGGTTTCGTGGCCTTGCCACGACAATTCCCGGCAGAGTAGCCTCACGATCCTCGGCTTGCGGTCCGGCAGGCTGATACGAGCCTCCAAGAATGCTGCGAACGAGGGTCCGAGCGGGGGCGATCGCCGGGGTGGTCATGAGCCTCGGGTTCGCCGTAATCATCACGTTCGCGCAGGTTGGCGATGCGTTGATCCCCCAGCTCGCCCCGCGTTTCGGCGCCCCCACACCGACGACCATCCGCGTTCCGTACGCGTCGTTCATCCAAAAAAACGCGCCCGCCGTCGAAGACGCCGCGTCGCTCATCGCCTACGAGCACGCGCGCGTCATCATCCCGCGCGGAACGGTGCTCGACGGCACCAACGATCTGCACCGCATCGGCTACGCGTTCGAGATGACCCGCCGCCCCGCGCGCACGATTCGCACGGCGGCGATGTTCATCATTCATCTGACCTTGCTTTTGCTGGTCTCCGCCTACCTTCGCCGCTTCGGACCGACACGCACGCGGCTCTTGCGCACCCAGCTGGGCCTTTTTGGGACCATGGCGGCCGCCTTCATCGTCGCCAAGACGATCCTGGTCTTTACGCCGCTGAGCGAATTTTGGATTCCCGTTGCCACGGTCCCACTCTGGTGCACCTTCGCCTTCGAGCGGCGGACGGCGTTCCTCATCAACATGATGATGGGCTTCATGGCCTCGGCCCTGCTGCTCTTCGACCTCCCCTTTCTGGCGGTGCTGGTCACGCGGGGCCTCGCCGCGAGCCTGCTCTTTCTGAACCGCAAGCACCCGCGGCAAATGATGCTCTCGGGCCTGGGCGGCGGCTTGATCGCGGCCACCATGTACGCGGCCATCATGACGGTGTTCGAAGGGCGATTCTCCCCCGAGCGGGAGCTCTACATCGGGCTGGAGTCGCCGGTGCTGGGCATCGTGGGCGGCGGCTTGCTGGCGGGCATCCTCGCGCACCTTTTGCGTCAGACCGCCGTTCGGGCGGTGGGCAGCGTGGGGCGCGATCGGCTGATGGATCTGACCGACTTGGAGCACCCGCTTTTGCGCAAGATGGCCGAGGAGGCGCCGGGCTCCTGGGAGCATGCGCGGGCCATGGCCAACCTGGCCGAGGCGGCGGCGGCGGCCATCGGGGCCGATGCGCTCCTCACGCGGGTGGGCGCCTACTACCACGACCTGGGAAAGACGATTCAGCCCAAGTACTTCGTGGAAAACCTGGGGCCGGGGGAGCGCTCGCCGCACGAGGATCTGGAGCCCGAGGTGAGCGCCGACGCCATCATGGCGCACGTGGTTCAGGGGACGAAGCTTTTGCGCGATCGGGGCATCCCCGAGCCGGTGGTGGAGTTTGCCTATACGCACCATGGCACGCAGGTGATCGAGTACTTCTGGCACAAGTGCAAATCGCGCGGAAATGCCAAGAACCTCACCGAGGATTTCTTTCGCTACCCCGGCATGCGGCCGCAGACCAAAGAGACGGCCATTTTGATGCTCGTCGACTCGATCGAGGCGGCGAGCCGCACGATTCAGCCCCCCGAAAAGGCCAAATTCGAAGAGATGATCCAGCGCATCCTCTTCACCAAGCTGAAAACGGGCCAGCTGGACGAGTCGGGGCTCACGGTGGAGGATCTGAAGATCCTCATCGTGAAGATGGCCGATACGTTGGTGGCGATGTACCACGGCCGCATCAAGTACCCCTGGCAGGAGAAAGACGAGCGCTCCGGCGGCCGGCGCGCGAGCAAGGGTGCGCTGGTGGCGGCGGCTCCGCTCTCGAAGCCGCCGACGTCGGGTGGCAGCGGCAGCGGCGAGTCGGGCAAGGGCTCTTCGAAACCGAACTGATTGACGAAAAATCGAAGCGAGAACCGAATGATCGAGCAGTCGTTCATGAAGTCGTTGTTCCACGGTGTGATCGCGGACAACCTGATCGTGCCGTACCCCGAACCGTTGCCGGCGGAGACGGCCAGCCTGCACATCATGCTCGACAGCGTGCGCAAGTACTTCGCGCAGCACGTCGACGCCCAAAAGATCGACCGCGAGGCGATGGTGCCCGAGCATGTGCTGCGCGGGATCAAAGAGCTCGGGCTCTTCGGTCTCCTGGTGCCCAACGACTACGGCGGCATCGGTCTCTCCGCCACCGGCTATGCGCGCATCATGCAGGAGGTGAGCGGCCTCGAGGGCTCGCTCGCGGTGACTTTGGGCGCACACCAGTCGATTGGCATGAAGGGCATCCTGCTCTTCGCCAGCGAGGAGCTGAAGCAGAAGTACCTTCCGCGCCTGGCCACCGGTGAACTGGTCGCGGCCTTCGCCCTGACGGAGCCCAACGCCGGGAGCGACGCGGCGGCCATTCAGACCCGCGCCGAGGAGAGCCCCGACGGGCGGTACTACACCCTGAACGGGTCGAAGATCTGGATCTCCAACGGCGGCTTCGCCGATCTTTTCACGGTGTTCGCGCGCACGTCGCCGGCGGAGCACGGGGCGAAGCCGCGCATCACGGCGTTCGTGGTGGAGCGGGGGATGGGGGTCCGTACGGGGCCCAACGAGCACAAGCTGGGGATCCGGGGGAGCTCCACGACCGAGGTGTTCTTCGACGACGTGAAGGTGCCCGCCGAGAACGTGCTGGGCGAGCCGGGGCGCGGCTTCAAGGTGGCCATGGAGGTGCTCAACAACGGGCGCCTGGGGGTGGCCAGCGGAGGGATCGGCCTCGCGAAGCGGCTCATCAAATTGTCGGTGGAGCGCGCGCGCGAGCGCAAGGCGTTCGGGCGGCCCATCGGTGAGTTCGGGCTCATCAAGGACAAGATCGCGACGATGATGGCGGACACGTTCGCGCTCGAGAGCATGACGTACCTGACCACGGGGCTCATCGACGCCAATGTGGCCGATTACTCGGTGGAGAGCGCGATCTGCAAGGTGTACGGGTCGGAGGCGCTCTGGCGCATCGTCAACGAGTCGCTGCAAATCGCGGCCGGCATCGGGTACATGCAGGACTTTCCGTACGAGCGCCATCTGCGCGACGCGCGCATCAACTTGATCTTCGAGGGGACCAACGAAATCCTGCGCTGCTTCATCGCGCTGAGCGGCATGCAAGGTCCGGGGAGGCAGCTGGTCGAGGTGGCGCGGGCGATGCGCGAGCCGATCAAGGGCTTCGGGCTCCTCAGCGACTTTGCGATCCGCAAGGCGCGGACGGCGCTGGGGCGCGAGCGCTTTACGCGGATTCATCCGATTTTGAACCGCGAGGCGGTGGTCTTCGAGGAATACACGACCGAGCTGGCAAAGAACGTCGACAAGGCGCTGCGCAAGTTCGGCAAGGACATCGCCGAGATGCAGTACACGCAAAAGCGGGTGGCCGACGTGGCCATCGATCTCTTCGCCATCGCGGCCGTGCTATCGCGGACCACGCGCGCGCTGGAGCAGCGCGGCGAAGAAGGTGCGCGGCGCGAGATCGATTTGACGACCATCTTCGTGGCGGCAGCCGAGAGGCGGCTGGCCGAAAATGTGGCGGCGTTCGAGAAGAACGACGACGAGCTGCGCAAGGCAATTGCGGACCGGGCGTACAACGACGGCGGGTACCCGTTCGACATCGTGTGAACGGTGGGCTACCGCCCGAGGCGCGGCGGGATTCTACCGCAAGGGACGGACAAAAACTTTCTACCGCAAAGGGACGGAAAGAGATTTTTCAACCGCAAGGGCGCTAGGGTCGCCACAGAGGAAGAGTGGGGGATTTTTTTGACCTCAATCCATCCTGAATTCTCTTTCCTCTCTTAGCGGCCCTAGCGCCCTGGTGGTTAATCTTCCCCGGCGGCCCTAGCGTCCTGGCGGTTGAATCTCCCCCGGCGGCTAGGGCGCGGCGCGAGATCGATTTGACGACCACCTTCGTGGCGGCAGCCGAGAGGCGGCTGGCCGAAAATGTGGCGGCGTTCGAGAAGAACGACGACGAGCTGCGCAAGGCGATTGCGGACCGGGCGTACAACGACGGAGGCTACCCGTTCGATATCGTGTGAACGGTGGGCTACCGCAAAGGACGGATAGAAAGCTTTCTGCCGCAAGGGACGGAAAGAGATTTTTCAACCGCAAGGGCGCTAGGGTCGCCACAGAGGAAGAGTGGGGGATTTTTTTGACCCTCAATCCATCCTGAATTCTCTCTCCTCTCTTAGCGGCCCTAGCGCCCTGGCGGTTAATCTTCCCCGGCGGCCCTAGCTAGCGCCCTGGCGGTTAATCTTCCCGGCGGCCCTAGCTAGCGCCCTGGCGGTTAATCCGCCCCGGCGGCCCTAGCGTCCTGGCGGTTGAATCTCCCCCGAGCGGCTAAGCGGCCACGCCGAGGCGCTGTTTCAGCGTTTGAATTTGGCGCTCGAGTTCTTCGTGGGGGAGAGAGAGGGCGGCGCGGGCGCGGTCGAGGAGGGCGCGTTCTTGGGTGTCGAGCTTTCCGTCGATGAGGGCGGCGGAGACGAGGCCGGCGAGGAACCATTGGGGCGAGGCGCTCACGAGGGGCATGGTGGCAGCGGCGTGGGGGTTCGACATGACGTGGGCCACGGTTTCTTCGGGGATCACCCAGCGGCGGCCGCAGGTGCGCAGGAGCTTCTTCTCCTGCTTGTCGAGCTTTCCATCGTGGGACATCAAGAGGGCCATCTGGGCGAAGAGCACGCTGCGCTCGCGTGGATCGGCGATGTTGGGGACGATCCAGTCGGGCAGCGGCTGATCGGGGATGGCGCGCGAGCGGACCTCGTCGGGCGGGAGCATCGCGTCGAGGACCCACGCGCGATCGCCGGCGGCGATTTCGGTGCTGCAGTGATCGCAGCGGGTGGTGTCGCTCTCGGTGAGCGGTGCGCCGCAGTTGGGGCAGACCACCGCGGTCATCGAGAACTTGGCGTGGACTCCGGCGCGGCGGGAGAGGCGGGCGATGGTCTGGATGGGCGTGGGCTCCTGGTTCGGCTGCATGCGCGCCGACCAGTAGATCTTGACGTAAACGTGATCGAAGTCGTCCTCGGGGCCGGGATCGCAGAGGATGCAGTCGGCGGCGCCGATGGCCACGTCGCGGACATTGGCCAGCGGGCCCACGTTGGCGCGCGTCGCGATGAAGTCCGGGGTCGCGCACTTGCGGAGGGGCGCGGGCGAGCGCTTTCGGGCCGACTCGATCCACTTCCAGAACAAGTACGAGGCGCGGTCCTCCAGGGGCTCGCGGGCGACCAGCGGATCGGTCTCGCGGAGCGCGGCCAGGCCGGGCACCTCGCTGTACGACTCGGGGTACCACTCGGACAGCTGCGTGATCTCCGAGAGCACCCAGTCGTGCTCGGCGGAACAGGCGAGCGCGCCGCAGTATTTGCATTGAATCATCTCCGCCTGCGGATCGAGGGGCGCGCCGCACTGCGGGCACGCTTTGCCCACCTGCTCGGGCGCGAGCTTGGTCACCGCGCCCTGCTTGCGCACCAACGTCCAGATCTCCGTGTACGGCTCGATGGATGCGTCGGCGAGCGCCTTGGCCGCCTGCTCCGGGGTGGCGGTGTACGGCACGTTGCGATCGCGCGCTCGCGCGGTGAAGCGAACGTGCACGACGTCGACCGGCGGGTGGGAGTCGACGCCCTCGATGGTCGTGTAGAGGATCGAGGCGTCGCTCATCACGTTGCGCACGCCCTCGGCGCGCATCAGCTCGAGCTGCACCTGAAAACGGCTCAACACGCCGTCGGAGAGGAAGGGGCGCGCAGGGCGCATATCGCCCGCGCACCATGCCTCCCGCAGGATGACGCTCATGTGCTGCACGCGCCCCACGATGCTCTCCACCGTCAACGCCGGATCGCGCGCGCGCAGCGGCTCGAGCGACGCGCTCCGCGGCGGCTGCGCGGGCGGCGCGTACTGAGCCTCCAGGATGGCGCGCCGCTTTCGCTGCGTTCCGCCGCGCACGAGCCAGAGCACGAACACCACGACGGCGACCGCCACCAGGATGCCGATGAACGCAAAGGCGAAGGCGAACGACGTCCCATCGCTGGAGCTGCTGTAGCCTCCCCGGCTCGAGTAGGTCCCACCGCCACTCGAAGAGTAACCGCGGCCGCCGGAGAAGGAGCCCCCACCCGAGCTGCGCGAGCCTCCGCTGGAGCCGCTGGAACGGCTTCCTCCGCTGGAGCCGCTCGATCGACCGCCGCTCGAGTAGCTACCGCCGCCGCCCGGCCGCGACGCGGCATCGGCGACGAGCGGCGCCGCCGTGAAAAGAAAGGCGATGGCCATCGCGGCCAGTCGCAGCGCACGCAGCATGGAGCAACGGGACGAACACACGACGTCCAACGTAGCAAACGTAACCGACGTGACCGAATCTAACGGAGCATCGACTCGGAGGACGTCTCGGCGCGGCCGCCGGCACCACGCTTGCGCAGCGCATTTTCAGACGAGCCGAGGGGCCGCTCGGCGGCGCGCTCGGCCCCCTCGGCGCCCTCGTCACCCTCGTCGAGCGCGCCATCGTAGAAGAACTCCGCGCCGGCGGCCCCGCGCGGAAAATCACCGCGGACACGCGCCCGCTGCACCTGGTGGTGCGCGCGGCCCATGGCGCGGCGGATGCTCTCGGCGCCTTCTTCGTCGGGATCCACGGCGAAGATTCCCTGCGTGGTCCAGCGCACCAGGCTCTCGGCCAAAATGGGCGAGGCGGCGCCCGGCGGGACCTCGAGGGTCGGTGAGTGGGCCACGGAGACGAAGGCGTCGCCCTCGCGCCACCCAAGGCCGGCGCGGACCACGCAGCCGAGCGGCAAATCGCGGATGAAGTAGTCGCCGACTTGGGCGTTGACCACGTGATCGCGCACATAGGTGCGCGGGCCGTCCCAGGTGGGCTCGATGATGAGCACCCGCAACGCGATTTGCCCGTCGCGGTGGGTGCGCTTCAGGTACGCCAAGGTGTCGTCGCGCACCTCCCAGTAGACGAACATGGTGCGGGGATCGACGGGGATGGCCACGCACTCGTCGACGTCGTACTTCGGCGGGAGCGGCTGATCGTCGAGCATGCCGAACGGCTCCGCGGGGGCCGCGGGCTTCTCGGGGTCGTCGGCGCGCTTGTCGGAGTCGGAGGCCGCGGGGGGCGCGCCGTTCTGCGGGACGCCGTTGGCGGAGGCCTCCGCCTCTTCTTCGGGCGGCAGCGGCGGCGGCGGGAGATCGGTCTTCTGCAGCTGGTTCAAAAGGGCGCGCGCGGCCGCGTGCTCCGGCTCTTCCTTGAGCACGCGCCGCAAGGTCTCCAGCGCCTTTTCCTTGTGCCCTTGCGCCGCGTAGATCTCGGCCAAGGTGACGGTGGGCACCGTGGTGGGGGCCGAACGCCCGCGATTCACCGGCGGGGCTAGCGCGCGGACCCGCTCGGCAGCGTCGGGCAGGTGCAGACCGCGCTCGATGACGCGGGCCAAAAGATCGCGCGCGCGGCCGAACCATCCCCGGGCGCGGGCGACCGACGCCGGATCCGTGGCTTGGCGGGCGGTGCGCAGGAGGATCTCGTCGACCAGCTCCGGACGGGTGAGCACGTTGGCGCGCACCACGCCCAGGTCCTCCGCGCGGGAAATGAGGTTCTCTCGATCGAGACGCTCGAGCTCTACGCGATCCATACCCGCGGTTTTGCCTGTCGCGCGCGCCGAGCGCCAGTCAAAAGTTCCGGGTCGCGAGAATGCGGCGGGTCTCGACCACGTCTTGCGCAATCTTGACCTTGAGCGCCTCGAGGTCGGGGAATCGCTCTTCGCCGCGGAGGCGCGCCACCACGTGGACGCGGAGGAGCGTATCGTACAAGTCGGCATCGAAGTCGAGCAGGTAGACTTCGACGGTGCGCGCGAGGCCCTCGCCCACGGTGGGCCGGATGCCGATGCTCATCGCGCCGAGCGCCAGCGAGCGCACGGAATCGTCGAAGACTTGGTCGACGAGCACGGCGTAGACGCCGTCGGGCGGGAGCATCTCGGGCACGCTGCCCAGGTTGGCGGTGGGGTATCCAAGGGTGCGGCCCAGCTGCCTCCCCCGCTCCACCACCCCCGACAAAGCGTGGGGCCGGCCGAGGATGCGCTCCGCCTCCTCCATGTCGCCGGCCGCGATGGCCACGCGGGCGCGCGAGCTCGAAAAGGGGCCGTGCTCGTCGCCCACCAGGGCGTGTGCGGTGGTCATGAAGCCGAGCGACTCGCCCAGGGTGACCATCTTGGCAAAGTCACCCTCCGCGCCCGCGCCGAATCGAAAATTCTGCCCGATGCTGATCTCGTGCGCGTGCAGCTGGCCCACCAGGAGCTCCTCGGCGAAGCGCTCGGGCGACCACGCGGCGAAGTCTTTGTCGAAGGTACGCACGAACACGCGCTCGATGCCGAAGCTCTTCGCCAGCTCCGCGCGGCGCTCCAAGGTGGCCAGGCGCGGCGGCTCCGGGCGGCCCAAGACCACGCTGGGGTGCGGATCGAACGTGAGAACGTAGGGTGCGAGCCCATTGCGCGTGGCGCGCTCGACGGAGGCCTCGAGGACCGCGGCATGACCGCGATGCACCCCGTCCAAGTTCCCGATGACGACCATCGAGCCTGCGCCCGCGGCAGCCGCGCTCGGACGGACCCCGCGCTCCTTGCTCCCTGATTCTGCGGGACCCACGACGAGGGACGTTTCGTCGAGCCGCTCGTACGGCAAGCCTTTCGCCACGACCGCGGCTCTATAGCACGTGCCAGGGGCACATGTTCTCTGGTAGCGTGCCAAAGTCATGTTTGCCCGCAAGGTCTCGCTTTTTGCGCTGATTGGCTTTCTGGTCGCGTTCGTGGGCTCGATTCTCACACCGACCGACGCGAGCGCGGCCGGAAGCGCAAAGCTCAAGACCCCTGAAGTCCAAGAGGTTTCCGGGGCCTGGCATATCTTCGTCACCGTCGAGCTCCCAAAGGCGCCGCCGATCCCGCACGTGCCCATGCGCTTCGTTTTCACGAAGACCGCCGTGTACGAACGATCTCTGACCGACAACAGCAAAGACCCCGTGGTGAATCGGCAAGCCTTGCAGAACCAGCAGCCCACCGCGGAGGCGCTCGACGTCGACTTTGCCAACCCGCAAGGAAAAATCTTCAAGGGCACGAATTTCGACTTCGGCCTGACCCGCATCCGCGGCTACGAGGCCGGTGAGTACAGCTTGCAGATCCGCACGGCCGACGGCGTCGACATCGGTGGCCCCATGCGCCTCGTGCTCAAAGGTGACAACCCGGTCGTCGACCGGCGGAGCATCACCTTCGAGGCGAAGAAGAAGGGCATGACCAAGGTCGGCGACGACGCGGGCGCGCCCTCGAAACCGGCGACCGATGCCCCCGCCGCCAACTACACGGGCGATGTGACCCCGACGGGCACCTCGGAGCCCTTCGTGCCGAAGTCGGCCTACGATCCCACCGAGGAAGAAAAAGTGAAGGAGAACCCCAAGGGCTGCGGCTGCGCGGTTCCCGGGCTCTCCGGCCGCTCGACCAGCTCGATCCCCCTGCGCGCGCTGGCGCTCGCCGGGGTCCTGGCGACCATCGCCGGCCTGCGCCGCCGCCGCTCCAAGCCGTGACACCGAACGAAGCCATCGGGCAGGCGAAGAACGGGCGCCTCCTGGCCCTGTACGTCGTCGTCGGCGAAGAGCGCTTTCTCCGCGACGAGGTGGTGGCCGCCCTTCGCACCGCGGCCCTCGGCAACGGGGTCGCCGCCTTCAACGAGGACAAGTTCACGGCCGGCGAGGTCGACGCCGAGGCGGTGGTGGGCGCCGCGCGCACCGTTCCCATGATGGCGCCCAAGCGCTTCGTGCTGGTGCGCGGCATCGAGCGCTGGGACTCGGGCAGCGACTCGGAGGGCGGCAGCGATGCCAGCAGCGTGAAGAAGCTCGCGCCGCTCGATCGCTTCGCCGAGTACGCGGGCGCGCCCATCGACTCCACGTGCTTGGTGCTCACGGGGCAAAAGATCGACGGGCGAAAGCGGCTCTCGGCCATCGCCAAGAAGCAGGGCTTTCTGGTCGTGTGCGATGTCCTCGGCGGACGCGAGCTCCCCGGGTGGATCCGCGATCGCGCGAGCGCGCGGGGCAACCCCATCGATCCCGACGTCGCCGAGCTGCTGGCGGAGATCGCGGGGCCGGAGCTCGCCCATGTGAACGACGCGGTGGAGCGGCTGGCGCTCTACGCCGGCGAGGGAAAGCCGATCACCGAGGACGCCGTGAGCGCGTGCGTGGCGCGCGTGCGCACCGCCGATACGTGGGATCTCGTGGCCAAGGTGGGCGCGCGCGATCTCAAAGGGGCGCTGGCCGCGCTGGCGGACGCGTACGATCCGCGCGATCGCGGGCTGCCGCTGCTCGGTGCGCTCGCGTGGTCCATCCGGCAGCTGGCGCGATTTCAGGCGGCAACGGAATCGGGCGCCTCCACGGACGAGGCAGCCCGGCGCGCAGGTGTCTACCAACCGTTCCGAGCTCGAGAGCTCGCCCAGCGCGCCAAGGCCCTTCGCCCCAAGGAGATGGATCGCTGGCTGCTCGTGCTCGCCGAGACGGATCTTGCGTTGAAAGGCTCCCGAAGGCCTCCGCAAGCCATCTTGGAGGACATGCTCACCCGCTTATGCACCGCGGCAGGGCCCCGAGGACGCGCTCAAACGGGACACAGCTGACGAAGCGCAACTGAGCCTGCTTCGACCCCGTTGGATGCCCGTGTGCAACATCCGCCACCGCAAGCGGGAACCTCCTGCGGCGTCGGCCATCGGTAAGTTGGCGTTTGGCGCGGGTTACAGCGTTTGACGCTCGCCTATGCCAGCCCTAAGTTGGCGTGCGGCGACAGACCGCATCCGCGGCTGTGCGACCCACTACCAGTGACGACGCGACGATGAAACAGGAGAAAGCTGAGATGCACGTCCCCGTTCGGGTGATCCGGCCTCAACTTCATTGGGTAGCTTCGAGTCCTCTTCCAACGAAACACGGCGAGTTTACGGCGCACGTATTTTTGGACCAGGGCGCAGAAGGTGGCGCCGACAAGGAACATGTGGCCCTCGTTTTTGGTGACATCGACGGGGCGCAAGCCATTCCCGTCCGCGTGCACTCGGAGTGCATGACCAGCGAGGTCTTCGGCTCCCTCAAGTGCGACTGCAAAGAGCAGCTCGAATACGCGCTCGCCGCCGTCGCACGCGCCGGGCGGGGGGCCGTGATCTACCTGCGGCAGGAAGGGCGCGGCATCGGGCTGACCAACAAGATCCGCGCATACGGACTGCAGGCGCAAGGCCATGACACGGTCGACGCCAACCGCCTCCTCGGCCTCCCCGACGATGCGCGCAAGTACGACATCGCCGCGGATATTTTGGAGTTTTTCGGCGTCAAGAGCATCCATTTGCTCACCAACAACCCGGAGAAGGTCGACGCGCTCCGGGGCCTGGGGGTCGAGGTGATCGGGCGTCTGCCCGTGATCATCGAGCCAAACCCCTACAGCGCCGGCTACCTCGATACGAAGCGCCGCCGCATGGCGCACAAGCTCCCGCGCCTCGCCACCGCCGCCGGCGACGCCGAGTAACGGTTCGTCACAAGCGCGTTACATCGATTTGGGTGGGCCGGTGGAACATTATACCGGCCGCGCGCTTTTGATAGCGTGAAGGGACATGCGGATTGCCCTCACGCACAACTTGAAGTTGAGCGCCTCGGAAGAGGAAGCGGAATTCGATAGCCCAGAAACGATCGAGGCCGTGACCGGTGCGCTCGCGCGCGCGGGGCACCACGTCGAGCGCATGGAGGTCTCGGGGCCTGCCTCGCGGCTGGTGGCGCGGCTCGAAGCGTACGCGCCGGACATCATCTTCAACAGCGCCGAGGGACGGCGCGGCAAGATGCGGCGCGGATTTTACCCGGCCCTCTTCGAGGAGCTGGGCATCCCGGTCACGGGCAGCGACGCGTACGCGCTCTGCGTGACCCTCGACAAAACGCTGACCAAGCGGATCCTCGCCGGCTACGGCGTGCCGAGCCCGCGCGGGCGCATGTTCACGCGCGCCTCGCTCAAAGACGGAGGGCTCGACGATCTCCCCTTCCCCGTCCTGGTCAAGCCGAACTTCGAGGGCTCGTCCAAGGGCGTGGCGCAGGCGAACGTGGTGGAGGATCCCATCGAGCTGGGGCAAGCGCTCGATCGCCTGCTCTCACGCTACCCGGACGGGGTGGTGCTCGAGCGCTACATCGCAGGGACCGATCTGCGGGTGGCGCGCATCGATGGACTGCCGCCGCTCCCGCCGGTCGAGATCGTGGTCGACCCCGCGTACCGAAGGCGCTTCGATCTGCTCGACTACGCGCTCAAGCACAAGGACGCGACCTTCGTCTCCACGCGGGTGCCGGCGCACCTGCCGCCCGCCGTGCTGGAGCGGGTGGGCGAGCTCTCCGATCGCGTCTTTTCGGCGCTGGGCGTGCGCGACGTGGGCTCGCTCGACTTTCGCGTCGGGCTCGATGGCCAGGTGTACTTCCTCAGCGCGACCTGCCTCCCCAGCTTCGAGCCCGCCGCGCCCCTCTTCGCGGCCACCCGGTTCGTAGGGCTCGACTACGACGCCACCATCCTCGCCATCCTGCGCGCGGCGACCAAGCGCGCGGGGCTCGGGGCGCTCTTCGACTCGACCAAGCCCCGGCGCCCCAACGGCAACGGCAGCGCGGGCAAGCGGCCCGTGCTCCGGGTGGGGCTCGCCTTCAACATGAAGCGCATCGACTCGACGGACGACGATCGCGAGGCCGAGTTCGACAGCCCCAAGACGATCCACGCGATCACGCGGGCCATCGAGAGCTACGGCCATACGGTGGTGCCGCTCGAGGCCACCGTGGATTTTCCGCGCGTGCTCATGGCCTCCAACGTCGATTTGGTCTTCAACATCGCCGAGGGGATCAGCGGGCGCAACCGCGAGGCGCAGGTCCCCAATTTGTGCGAGCTGCTGGGGGTTCCGTACACGGGGAGCGACGCGGCCACCTTGAGCATCTGCCTCGACAAGGCGCTGGC
Source organism: Sorangiineae bacterium MSr11954 (assembly GCA_037157815.1). Lineage (NCBI taxonomy): Bacteria > Pseudomonadati > Myxococcota > Myxococcia > Myxococcales > Pendulisporaceae > Pendulispora > Pendulispora albinea. The sequence continues at coordinate 1,447,069 of CP089984.1, read as the reverse complement.
CAAGCGGATGCTCGCCGCCGGCACCGAGCGCGTGCTCACCCCGGAGTTCCAGGTGCTGTTCACCGGGCGCGAGAAGCTGCGGGCCTTTCGTTATCCGGTGATCGTCAAGCCCAACGCCGAGGGGACCAGCAAGGGCATCAACGGCAAGAGCGTCGTCGACGGCGAGGCGCGCGTGCGCGAGGTGGCGCGCGAGATCATCGAGCGCTACGGGCAGCCGGCCATCGTGGAGGAGTACATCCGCGGGCGCGAGTTCACGGTGGGGCTCTTGGGGGAGCGGAGGCCGCGGGTGCTCCCGCCGATGGAAATCGTCTTTCTGCAGCCTTCGGATCGGGCCGTGTACGGCTACGCGATGAAGCAAGACTGGGAGAAGCACGTGCGCTACGAGTGCCCGCCTTCGCTCACGAAAGACGAGCTGCGGGCCATGGAAAAGGTCTGCCGCACCACCTTCACCACCCTGGGCTGCCGGGACGTGGCCCGCATCGATTTGCGCATGACCCGCGAGGGGCAAATCTATGTCATCGAGGTGAACCCCCTGCCGGGGCTCACGCCGAACTACAGCGATCTGTGCCTCATCGCCAACGCGGCGCACGTCGAGTACCGGCTGCTCATTGGCGAGATCCTCAGCTACGGGATCAAGCGATGGCGCGAACGGCACCCGGCCACGGGCGAGCCGGCGCAGCCGCGCACCGCGGACGATGAAATGCGCGACGCGGCGGTCGCCGTGCGAGGCACGACATCGACATTGGCCACACAAGACGCGTAACCTTGCGCGGCACATGCTTGCCCCGCGCACTTTCTTGTCGGCCTTGGCCGGCGTCCTGGCGTTGCTCGGCTCAACCGTAGATGCACGCGATGCACGAGCCGCCGACGACATCTCCGTCGATACGCGAAGCTGGCGACCCTCGACCGATCCTTCCGCCAACCTGGTGCTCGAGCCGGTGCTCACCCCCGGTCCCTGGAACTGGAACGCCGGGGCGTGGTTTCACTACGCGCTGAACCCCGTCGAGCTCAAGGTCCCCGGCTCCGACGACAAGCTGCGGCCCGTCGAGCACGCGGTTGCCACCGACGTCACCTTGAACATCGGCCTGGGCAAGATCGCGTCCGTGGGCGCGCTGGTGCCGGTGGTGCTTTACCAGAGCGGCCAGAGCGCGGCCTCGGGAGCGTCGTCCTTGCCCAAGACGGTCATGGGGGACGTGGGCCTTTACGGCAAGGCGGCCTTGGTCCCCAACGATCAAGGCGGCTTCGGGCTGGCCGCCATCGGAACGGCGCTCCTTCCAACGGGGGCTCGCAACGGCTTGCAGGGCGATGGCAGCACGCGCGTGGGGGTGCGACTGCTTGCAGAATACACACTTTTGATCATCGGCTTCCAAGCGAGCCTGGGCTTCGATTTTCGCACGGCCGAGCGGGTCTGGAACGATCCGAGGACGGGGCCCGTTCGCTTCGGCTCCAGCGTGCCATGGACGGTGGGCACCTTGCTGCGTCCGGGCATTTTCGGGCTGGATGGCGACAATCGGCAGCTCTGGGAGATCGCGCTTCACGGCTCCTTGCCGGTATCGCCGGTGGGGCCGTTCGGGGCGGGGGATCCGGGCAGCGCGCTCTTGAGCCCCATGATGCTCGCCTTGTCCGATCGGGTGGCGATCGGGCGCGATCGCGATATCTCGCTCATCGGCGGGGTCGACATCGGGCTCACCGCGGCCATCGGCGTCCCCACGGTGCGCGGGATCGTCGGCCTCAGCTGGGCGCCGCGCGAGCACGATCAGGATCGCGACGGGGTGCCCGACGACGTCGATCAGTGCCCGGAGATCCCCGAGGACCGCGATGGGTTCGAGGACGGCGATGGGTGCCCGGAGATTGACGACGATGACGATGGGATCGTCGATGCCGAGGACAAATGCCCGAGGGTGGCGGGGGTGGCGCAGCCGGGGAGCAAGAATGGTTGCCCGCTGGAGAAGGGCGCGCCGGAGGGTGTGCCACCTGGCGAGGGGAAGTGATGGGGGCGCGGGTGGGCCGGCTTGCGGGGGTGCGCCGGATTGCGCGGGCGCGGGCGGGTCGGCTTGCGCGGGCGGGTCGGCTTGCGCGGGCGCGGGCGGGTCGGCTTGCGCGGGCGGGTCGGCTTGCGCGGGCGCGGGCGGGTCGGCTTGCGCGGGAGCGTCGCGTTTCGCGATTGCGTCGCCTTGCGCGGGCGTCGTGTGCGCGCGGTGTGGGGGTCGTGCTGCTCGTTTTGGCGGTGCTGGCGTTGAGCGGGAGCGCGGGGGCGCAGCGGAAGACGCCGCGGCCGGCGGGTGGGGGCCGCGCGCGGCCGGCGACGGCGGAGGCGCGCGGGCTGGAGCCGACGGCGGATTTGAAGGCGCACTTCGGGCTCGATCTGGTGGAGCGCCTTTTGCGCTCGCCCGACGCCGATGATCGGCTGCGCGGCATTCTGCGCGCCGAGACCTTGGGAACGCCGGAGGCGATGGCGCGGCTCGTCGATGCGGCCGACACGTCGGGGCCGTCGCGGACGGACTCGCGCGCCATGGTGGAGATTGCGCGGGCGCTCGCGCCGTTCGCCGATCGCCCGGCCGCGCGCGCGGCGCTGGTCAATTTGGTGAACGCGCCGAATCCGTCCACATCGAACCGCGTTTCGTCGTCGCGGGCCGACGATGCCTCGGGCGCCGGCGATGCCGACCAGCTGGCGCGCTTGGAGATGGCGCGGGGAACGGCCGCCCTGGCGCTGGCGGCGACGGGCGATGCGCTGGCCGAGAAAGATCTGTTCACCATCGTCCGCACGGGCGGCGCGGGGCAAAAGGCGGCGCTGTCGGCGCTCGCGGCGTATCCGCCGAAGGGCGCGGCGCTGCTCGATGCATCGCTGGTCACGCCGGCCATCATCCGGCTCGCGGTCCGCACCGGCGATTTGCGGAGCCTCGATGCGCTTCGCCAGGCGGCCCGCTCGATGGATCCGCTCACGCGCGCGGCAGGCATCGCAGGGCTGGGCGAAATGGGGGACGGGCGCGGTGCGGCGGTGGCGCTCGCCGGCATGGGCGATGGCGATCCGCGGGTGCGCGCCGCCTCGGCCAAGGCGCTGGTGCTGCTGGACGCGCCCGAGCGGTTCGCGGCCGTGAAGAAGCTGATCGGCGACGATGCGACCTTGGCGCAAGGGATCGAGCTCGCCCGCAGCGCGCAGGACGACGCCGTGTCCAAGCAGCTCCTGGTGCGGATCGACTCGCCCATCGACGTCGACGCGAAGCGCGCCGCGGTGGCGGCCCTGGGGTGCGCAAGTCACGCGACGCAGGCGCTGTCGGCCCTCGGCGCATGGCTCGCCACGCCGCTGCTCGCGGGCGATGCGGCGCATGCCCTCGCGCGCTCCCCGATGCGCGAGGCGCGAAGCGCCATCGACAAGGCGCTGGCGGATCCCGCGACCCGGCGCCTCGGTGTTCGCGCGGCGCTGGTGCGCGTCTTGGTGCGCGGCGATCGGGAGCGGACGGGCGTTTTTTCGCGCACCATCGCGCAAATGGCCGAGGCGCGGGATGGCGCCGAGCGGGCGCTGGGCGTGTTTGCGCGCCTCACCTTGGGTGAGGGCTCGCTCGAGAAAGGGCTCGCCGATCCGGATCCGCGGGTCCGAAGGGCGGCGGTCCTGGCGTCGCTCTCGGACGCGCAGCGGGGCGCGCGCGAGCACGTGCTGGAGCGCTTCGCCCGCGAGCGCGATCCGGCGACCCGGACGGCGCTCCTCGCGGGGCTCGCCTTTGGCGACGACGCGGGGCGGGTGACGACGTTGGAGCTGCGCGCGCGGGCCGAGGCGAAGGAGCCCGATGCGCCGCTCGCCGCCCTGGTGCTGGCCCAGCGGGGCGACGCCAAGGAGGACGCCAATGTGAACGCGCTCCTCGGGTCGTCGGATCCGCTGCTGCGCGCGCACGCGGCGCGGGGCCTTGGGACGTCGGCCGCGCCCGATGCCGTGGGGAGGCTCGCCGCCGCGTATGCCTACGAGCCCGATCCGGGCGCGCGCTACGCGATGCTGCTCGCCATCGCCTCGCGCACCGGACGCGACCTGGAGGCCCCGGCGCGCCGGGAGACCCTGCGGACGGCGTCGCGCCTCGATCCGGACGACGCCGTGCGCGATCTTGCCGCGCGGACGCTTCAAGGTGCGCCGCCGCCTCGGCCCGCCACCCCCAGCGATGTGAGCTGGCTGCGCGCCACCGGGGCCGACGGCGGAAAGCCGCCGCCCGAGATGCTCGCTACCTTGGTGCGCGCCGATGGGCTCGCGCTCCCCATCGTCTTCGACGACGAGGGCTATGCGCTGGTGCCCGGGGTCCCCGCGGGCACGGGGCGTTTGATCCTTGCGCCGCGGCTCCCGTCGTACGAGGCTGCTCGCCCATGAGCGCAGCATCCGAAGGCCCGCCGCCCACCTCCGCGTTGAAATCGGGGGGCGAGCCGCCGCCTACGCCTCCTGTATCGGGGAGCTCCGAGCCTTCGTTCGAGCAAGCGGTCCGTCAGCTCACGGAGATCGTGCAAAAGCTGGAACGGGGCGATCTTCCGCTGGAAGAGTCGGTGGCCCTCTTCGAGCAAGGCGTGCGCCTCTCGGCCATCTCGCAGCGAAGGCTCGACCGGGCGCAAAAGCGCGTGGAAGAGCTCCTTCACGTGGATGAATCCGGCCGGGCCCGCACGGCGCCGTTCGATACCAGCGGCGACACCTGAGGCACCTCGGGACGTGGGCGCACGCCTCGGAACCTGGGCACCTGAGCAGAGAGATCGCCGGGTTTTTCGTCCGGGAGGAGCACCGTGCTACAACGCGTTCTTCTCCCGTGGAAAGTAACAAGCGCCAAGGTCCGCCGTTTGCTGTCGAGATTCCCAAGGGGAAAAGCGATCAACCGTCGTGGCTTGGAATCGGCGGCATCGCCATCGTTTGCTTCGCCGTCGGCGTGACATGGCCGAAGGTGATGGGCGTGCGCATCGGGCCCAACGCGCCCGCCGAGGCCACGGCCGCCGCTGCCAGCCGCGCCCAAGCGGCGGAGGCAGCCAGCGCCGCTTCCTCGGCTTCGGCCGGCGCCCCGGCTGCGGGTGCGCCAGGCGCAGCAGGCGCGGCCACCCCTGCTGCCGCATTGAACGCGCAGGCGCCCGCGGCGGCGGCGCCCGGTCCCGAGGTGCTCGTCAAGAACGGCGTTTTGCTCGCGTGCCGGACGGACAGCGGGGAGTCCATCAAGGGGCTCGGGTGCGGGCCGATTGCGTTCGACGGGATCGCGCAGCCGCGCATCAAGCACCTGTCGCAGTGCGCCGCCGCGCAAGGCGCCGAGGGCAAGCTCGGGGTCATCTTCAACTTGGACTTCCGGTCCAACCGAACGACGTTCTCCATCGGCCGCTCGTCGAATGTCAAAGACTCCGAGGGGCTCATCGCCTGCCTGAAACAGAGCTTCGAGTCGGTGTCGCTCTCCGCGATCGCACACGAGCACCCGACGTACGCGCTCTTGTACAACGCACACTTCTCACCGCCCCGCATCCCCGCGGGCCGCACCGCATCGGCCGCCGCGCCCTCGATCAACGCACCCCCGGCGTCGACCGCGCCCGGCACCCCGGCCCGGCCCGCGAGCTCCGTGGGCGCGCCCGACTCGGCGCAGATCGTGTGGGAGGTGGCCATCGTCCGCGACCGCCCGCGCACGGGCCAAGTGGTCGCGCGGCTTCCGCGCGGCAGCGCCGTGCGGGTCGGCCCCGGGCAGGACGGCTGGTTCCAGGTCAAATACGGCGATTCGTTCGGATCCGAAGGTTGGCTCTACCGCGCCGCCATCGGCAAGTGACGCCGGCGGGGCGCGGTTCGAGGCAGCGCGCTCCTCGGGATGCGCTGCTTCGAGGGCGCCGCGCTACTTGTCCTTGACCGTAATCCCAAGGACCAAAATGCCCCCTTGGTGGCTCTGCCCGGCGACGAAGAACGGCTCGTTGGGCGACGCCGTGACCTCGATCTTCTTGAGGAACGTCTCGCCTTTGGGGCCGCCGATGCTCGCGGCCAGCCGGTAGCGGGTCGGCTTGGCGGTCTTCTCGATGAACGAGAGCTCGAGCTTTCGACCGTCGACCAGCGGGTACTCGAGGGGCGCCCCCTTCTTCAAGGACGCCGACTTGCGGTCCAAGAGCCGGTAGGTGTTGTACGAGCTGAAAGGCGGCTTTTTGAGCTGCGGCAGGTTCCCGATGCTCGGGTCGATGATGCCGCCGCCCGGCTGCTGCGTGGCGTGCAGCACCAGAATTTCGGTCTTGGCCGTTTCGTCGGCCTGGGTGTCCGCGGTCTGCGCCGAGGCCACCGATGTGGAGGTCATCGCCACCGCGCCGGCAACGAACGCCGCGAGCGAAACGGAGGCCACCGAAACGGACAGCGCGGTGAACGTGCGAGAGCGCATCACTTGGAGGTTCCTGGCTTGTTGTCGCCGATCCACACCACGATACTCGATGCCGTCGGGGCCGAGACGGAGGGAACGTAGAAGACGGAAATCTCGCGCTGCGGCGACTCCACTTGCTCGAGCTCGACCCCGCTGGACGTGACCTCGACGTCGCCCTCGCCCTTGCTCTCGACCGAGGGGCTCGCCGCCGCCAGCGCCGGATCGGTGCTCTCGGCCGGCGTGGGTGCGGCGGATGGCTCGATGGGCGGCGCGAGCGCCGTCTGGGTCGCGGACGGCTCGTCGTCGAACTTCGGCACGGGACGGAAGAAGAGAAACCAGACGGCCGCCATGGCGATCACGGCGGAGACGCTGCCCGCGGCGATGGCCCTTCGGATCCGGACGGCTTTGGGCACGTTGGCCACCCGATCGGGATCGATGCGCGCGGCCTGCGCCATCACCGAATCGACGATGCCATCCACGCTCTTCGGAACGGGACGCGCTTTCTCCGAGATGGCCACGCAGTCCGAGAGCGTTCGGAACTCGTCGACCAGGCGCGCGGCCTCCGGATCGGAGGCGATCCAAGCTTCGACCCGCTCGGCGGCCTCGCCCTGGAGCTCACCGTCGGCGTAGGCCATGAGATCGAAGAGCGCTTCTTGCCCCAGGGGCGCGCCGCTCCGTGCTTCGTTCATGACGGCGTTCCCCCCTCGGATTCATCGTGCTCGGCGGCGGCGGGCCCCGCGGCGTTTTCGGGTGGCGCACCCACCTGCTCCGCATAGCAGTCCGCCAAGGCTCGCTGGAGCTTCTGGCGTGCGTGAAATAGGCGGCTCATGATCGTACCTTTTGAAACTCCCATGGCCTGCGCCATTTCTTCGTAGCTCAGACCTTCGACTTCTCGCATCACGATGACACCCCGGTGGTAGGGCGGCAGCGCTTCGAGCGCTTGCTGCAATCGCGCTCCAATTTCACGGCGGCGTACGACGTCGACCGGATCGGCCCCTTCCACACGGCTCACGAACGGAAACAGCGCCTCCTGATCCTCCTCCTCGTGACGCCCTTCGTCGACATCGCTGGCCTTGTGGCCAGGTTTCCGGAGAAGGTCGATGCTGAGGTTGGTGATGATGCGGTAAAGCCAGGTAAAGAAGCTCGAGGAACCCTGGAAGCTATGCAGGCTCTTGAAGACGCGCAGAAAGGCGTCCTGAACGAGCTCCCGGGCGTCGTTTTCGTCGCGGACGAGGGCAAGCGCGATGGCGAATGCGCGCCGTTGATGCCGTTCCACGAGCTGTCGGAACGAGGCCATGTCACCTGCTTGTGCCCTGGCGATGAGTTCGCGGTCCTCCTCTGCTTCTTTTGCCCTCTGCTCCTTGTTGGACGCCGCTATCCCGCGCATATTCACCGCCGCCGCCGACCTTGCCCGTGGGCCATCCAAAGGTTTTGCTGCCGGCACATCGGAAACGACGCGCTCCTGCTCCTCGGCCTCCTCGTGCCCCTCGTTCAGGGCGAGCGACGGCCGGGACTCCGACGACGGGTGAACACTCACCCCTCTACCCATAGTTTCGCCCGCCGAAAGGCACAAGAGCCTGCGGCGTCCGGCAGAAGGCGCAAACCGCCGTGATCAACGCGAATAAACGGGAATGACGCGAATCATGCGAACACCGCGACTACGGCAGATTCGGCGCGGGCGCGAACCGACGCTGCTGCTTGCCGAGCTCTTTGTCCTGCAGCTCGATGAGGGTCACCTTCAAGTCGAAGGCTTGCCCCTGGCGGAGCACGCGAAGGGTGACCGTTTTGCCGACCCCCGCCGTGCTGGCCAACCATGTGAGCAGCGAGCCGCGCTCGATCGGCTGGCCGTCGAAGGCCACGATGACATCGCCCGGCTTCAAATCGGCTTTGTCGGCCGGACCGTTGGGCATCACGTACTCGATGATGGCGCCCTTGTCGTCGGTCAGTTTGAGCTCCGTGCGGTCCTCCGGGGCCAGATCGTGCACATCGCGGATGCGCACGCCGATGGCGCTGCGGGTGACCCGGCCGTCTCGAAGCAACATCGGAAGCAGCTGCTTGACCATGTTGATGGGGATCGCAAACCCAATCCCTTGCGCGCCGCCGCCGCGGATGGCGGTGTTCACGCCCACGACCTCGCCGCGCAAATTGAGCAGCGGCCCGCCCGAGTTGCCCGGGTTGATCGACGCGTCGGTCTGCAGAAAGTTGTAATAGCCGGCCGGATCGAGGGGCACATCGTCGCGCGTGCGGCCCTTGGCGCTGATGATTCCCGCGCTCACCGTGTGCGAAAGACCGAACGGGTTGCCGATGGCCACCGTCCAATCCCCCACCTCGGTGCTGTCCGAGTCGCCCAGCGGCAGCGGCTGAAACACCGGCTTGTCCTTGGCCTCCAGGCGAAGCACCGCGACATCGGTCCGCGGATCGCGGCCCACGAGCTTGCCCGGGTACTCCCGGTTGTCCGCGAGGCGCACATTGATGACGTCCGCGCCCTCGATGACATGGTTGTTCGTGAGGAGCGTGCCGTCTTTGTCGATGATGAAACCCGTGCCGAGGCCTTTGGTCTCGCGCCGGCGGCCGCGCATCGAGAAGCCCGGAAACGACTCGACCTCCTCGCCGATGGTGGCGATGGTCACCACGCTGGGATCGGCCTGTTTGGCGATCGGCGCAAAGCTGAGCGGCCCGCTCTTCACGAGCTCCACCCCGCTCGCTGCCGCCGGCTTGGGCACGGCCACGACCCCACTCGGCACCGGCACCGCGCCCGAGGGCAGCGCCTCCGCGGAGGCACCGCCGGCGCTCTTTTTGCCGCATCCCGTCATCGTGAGCGTGAACATAGCGGCGGCGGCCATGGCGAGCACGAACACCCGCGAGCGCCCGGCTCGAGCCGGAAGAAACCCACGTAACGATTGGAAATCACCGTTCATTTCCGCACACCCATCTCTCTTCTCTTCCTTCTCTTCTTCTTCATCCAGTGCGAAGCACCCTCGTGCAACCGCACGAGCTCGCCGAAGGCGAAGGGGGAGGCTCGAACCACAGATTCGAGGGGGCACAGCCCCACAAGACGGCCGAAATGAAAGCCACCATAACGATTACACGGGGCTTGGCTCAGCTTTGAGCTCGGATTGGGCTCGGAGGAGAGCCCAAAGCGTCATTTCGAGAGCTCCACGAAGCGCATGCGAAGGTCGAAGAGAATCTGATGAAGGAGGCGTTCCTCGTCCCCCGTCAGATTGCCCTTCGTCTTTTCTTCGATGAGCGCAATCAAATCGATGGTCTGCCGGGCGAGGGGCAGGTTCTTTTCCAGCCGCTTCGTATCCGGATGCGGCGCTTCCCCCAGGTGGAGAAGCGCGGAGTGGCTGAGCGACAGCACGAACGTCGAAAAATCGATGCTCGGCAGCTCCTCGGGCGGCTTCTGGCTCACGACGGCTCGCCCGCGTCTTCGTTGGTGTCGCTGTCGCTATCGTTCTCGTCGCCGCCGTCGGTCTCCTTCGCGACCTCCTCGGAAGCTTCGTCCTCGTCCTCGTCCTCCTCATCGTCTTCTTCTTCGTCGTCCTCCGCGGCCGGCGTCGTTGCCGATTCGACCACCGGCGCGGCTCCACTGGCCACCGCGGGCGCCGACGCTTGCACCGGCGCGGGGGCCGACGGAGCGGGGGCGGCGGGTGCAGAAGGTGCGGGCGCCGGGCTGGGGGCGGCCGCAACGGGGGCAGGTGCCGGGGCAGCCGCGGGCGCGGGCGCAGGTGCCGCAGGTGCCGGGGCGGCCTCTTGAACCACCGGGGCCGACACGGGAGCCGATGACACGGGGGACACGGGGGCCGGTGCTACGGGCGGGGGAGCCGGGGGCGGAGGCGGCGCCGCAATGCGGGTGCTGGCAGGCGGCTCGTGCGCGGGGGCCAGCCGCTCGGGCGCCACGAACGAGGGCGGCGGCGCGGGCTCGCCGGCGAGGGCGGGCTGCGAAAGGGCGACGGGCTCGGCGTTGTCGGACTGATCGGAGAGGCCCGTGAGGTGCTTTTCGATGTCTTTCTCGGTCAGAACGCCATTGCGGAGGTTGCGCTCGCGAACGCGGATGTCCCAATCCCAAGAGTTGATGACTTTGTTATTGCTCATGAATTTTCCTAAAAGCAGGGGCCGTTCTCAAAAACGAATCAGGGGGGCCTTTTATGCCGGCCCGTAGCTTGGGAAATCCCGCGGCGCGCCGCGGTCATCGTCAGGGCGTCTTGCGGCCAAGTGTAACCAGCTTCTCCGGCGATGGATCGCTGCCGCCATCATCGTCGTCATCGTCCTCGTCGCCGTCCGCGTCTTCGTCGTCCTCCTCGAGGTCTTCGTCGTCCTCGTCGTCATCGTCATGATCGTGATCGTGGTCATGATCATGGTCGTGGTCATGATCATGGTCGTGATCATGGTCGTCGTCGTCCTCGGCGGCTTCCTGCTCCGCTCGAGCCTGTTCGATCTCTTCCGGCGTGGCGTCGCGTACGCCCTCGACCTTGATGGAATAATGAAGGTCGACGCCCGCCAGGGGGTGATTGGCATCGACCCGGACGACGTCTTTCTGAATCTCCACCACGCGCATCGCGAGCTCTTCCCCCTGGGGGAACTCGGCGACGAACTCGTCACCGATGGCGACAGCGGCGGGATCGGGGAACTCGCTCCGATCGATCATGAGCACGAGCTCTTCGTCGCGCTCGCCGAAGCCCTCTTCGGCGGGGATCACGATGTCCTTGGCGTCGCCCACCTTGAGGCCGGCGAGCGCCGCCTCCAGACCTGGGACGAGCGTTCCGTAGCCGTGGACGTATTGGATTGGCTCTCCCCCCTCGACGGTGCTCCCATCGATGATCTCGCCACTCGGCGTGCGGAGGGTGTAAGCCACGGTCGCGTAGCTGTTGGCCTGGATGGTAGCTGCCATTGGGGCGGACTCGTAGCGTAAAGTGGTGCAGCCCGCCAGAGGTTTCGCGGCTAGCTCCGCCGCTCGGCCCGCTGCTCCTCGTCGGTCCACGGGTCCTTGTCGGCGTCGAGACGGGCTTCGATCTCTTCTTCGTCATCGAATGCCGCCCGCGCAACCCGGTCTTGCTCCGGAAACGCGGCCGGCTCGACCCGAGCGCGCGCGAACGATGGCGATTTTTGCGGTTCTTCCGCCCCCTGCCCGTGCTCGCGCGCCCGCTCACGCCCGCCGTCACCCGCTGCGAGGCCGCGGGTCGCGCCGCTTGTCGCGTCTTTTGCGCGCGCCAGCGCAAAAACGGCGTGCTTGCCGGACGCCCGGACCGCGCGGGCGGCCCTGCGCAGGGCATCCCCGAAGAGGAGCGAAAGAAGCAGGAGCACCACGGGCACGACCAGACGCAGCGCCAAGGTCACCGCCACCTGCGCGATGGTCAGGCCCACGAGAAAGAGCGCCTGCACCGGAAATGGCAGCCCATGGTGGTGCCCGCGGGCGCGGCGCGCTTCCAACTGGGCGGACCGCATCTGCCAGGCGCGCGCTTGCCACTCCGCGCGTTGGACGGAGTGCTCGAGCCGGCGCCGAATGTGCTCTTCGCGTTTGCGTTCCTTTCGGGACAGCGCGGCGCGGCGTCGATTGGCCTCCCAGACTTGCCACGCCTGCAGCTTGCGGAGCGCGTCCCAGCGCTCTTTCTTCGCCTGCTTCTCGATGCGTGCCCACTCTTTCCAATCGTCCCAGGGGCCGCTCCAATCGTCTTTTTTCCCCTGCGCTCCCCGCTCTTGCCGCTTTTTGTCGGACTTGGGCCCCTCGGCGGCCACTGGAAAAATCCGCTTCGCCCTGCGATCGGGATCCGGCTCCAGCATCGACGCGAGCGCGCGCCGCAATGGGCCACCGATGCGAAGGCCCGAGAGCGCGCGCTCCACATCGATGCCGAGGCCGCGGTGCGGCAGATCTTCGGGCTCGCGGCCGGTGAGCACGCTCAACGCGGTGGCCGCGACGGCATACACATCGGAGACGGGCATGGCGCGACCTTGGAATTGCTCCGGCGCCATGTAGCCGAAGGTGCCGACCACCGTGCTGCCGCCGCCGGGTTTCAAGCGATGGAGCACGGCGCCGAAGTCGATGAGCGCAAAGGAGCCGTCGGGCCTTCGAATGACGTTCCCCGGCTTGATGTCGCGGTGCACGATGGGCGGGGTGCGCCCGTGCAGGTACGCGAGCACCTCGGCGGTGTCGCGCAGCAGCTGCAGCGCGAAGGCTTCATCCATCGGCACCCCGCGGCGCCGGAGCTCGGCCAAGCTCTCGCCCTCGATCTTCTCGGTGACGAGGTAAAAGGCGCCGCCCTCTTCGAAGTGCTCCACATACCGGGGCAGCCGCGGATGATCGAGCGACGAAAGCACGGACGCCTCGCGTTCGGCCAGCTCGACCTCCTTCCAGCTCTTGGCGCCTTGCAATCGAAAGCGCTTGAGGACGACGAGCTTGCCCTCGCGCTTGTCGACGGCTTCGAGCGAGGCCGCCTGCCCCCCTTCGCCCAGCATGCGCACAATCGCGTAGCGGCCGTCGCGCAGGGAAGAGGGGAGTTGCTCGTCCGTCATGGGTCAACGAATGACATAATGCTGCCGCGCACGTTCCGCTACGGGTGCGATGGCCCGCCCGGGGCGCTGGGATTCCCCGCGCGGCCAAGGGCGCCGGGATGCACGATGCGGCCCGCGATGGCGCTGGCCGCCACCACCAGTGGACTTGCAAGATACACCTTTCCCGGCCCGCTCCGGCCGGGGAAATTCCGATTTTGCGAGCTCACCGTGATTTGATGGGGCGAGTC